>CAVKDR010000045.1:0-4757 GCA_963655125.1 Bulleidia sp. | reverse complement strand
GCCTCGGAACAGCGAGACTTTTTTCGCTACCTTTTTTGGTCACAAAAAAGGTAGGCCTAACGGAAGAATCCCATTATAAAAGGCCCTGCCGCAAGGTAGGCAGGGCCGGTAGGGTATGTAGTTTAAGTAGAAGGCGGGACGAAGCCGGGTTCGCCGGGGAGGGTGATGTGGCTGTTGGCAAGCATCTGGCGGAATTCTTCTTCGGGGAAGTCGAAGTAGACCTCCTTGAACATGGTGGTGTCGTTGACCAGAATCTTCCAGGGGGCACCGTCCGGCTGCTGCAGGAACATGATGCCGGTCACACCCTCTAACGCTTTGATGGCTTCGTCATTCCAGAAATTTTCGGACGGGGTGACGAAATAGTGGTCCACCATGCGGCCGTTGTGGAAATCGTGCTCGATGGTGGCCGGGAGTTCGCCCTCGGCCTGGGTGGAGAGGTATTGCAGATGCAGGTTGGTGAAATCGTTGGCGGTCATGGGGGACTCCTTTTAATTATAAGAAATGCCCCCTCTGCGAGGGGGCACGGGCGGATATGGAATCCGCCCCTACGGACAATCAAAGCCTCCCTTGTGTAAAGGGAGGTGGCACGGCGACAGCCGTGACGAAGGGATTGTGACATTACAAGAGGCAGTTGATTCACCCGTAAGGCCACAATCCCCCACCCGCTCGCGCGGGAGCCCCCTTTACACAAGGGGGCCTTTACTCAGACGCGCAGGCTGGCGCTTTCGGGCTCGTTGCTGCCCTCGTCGAACTGGTAATCGTTGCCGGGCAGGATGGCGTTGAGCAGGATGCCTGCGATGGCGGCGATGGCCAGGCCGGACAGGTTGATGCTGACACCGGCGATGGCAAAGGTGATGCCGCCCACCGAGTTGAAGCCCAGGGCGCAGACCAGGATGACGGCGGCGATGATCAGGTTGCGGGAGTTGGTGAAGTCAACGCGGTTCTCGACCACGTTGCGCACACCGATGGCGGAGATCATGCCGTAAAGCACGAAGCTGATGCCGCCCACAATGCCGGAGGGAATCGTGTTGATAACGGCCTCAAACTTGGGGCAGAAGCTCAGGATCATGGCAAAGACGGCGGCGATGCGGATGACCAGGGGATCGTAGATCTTGGTCAGAGCCAGAACGCCGGTGTTCTCGCCGTAGGTGGTGTTGGCGGGGCCGCCCAGCAGGCCGGCCATGGCGGTAGCCAGGCCATCGCCCAGCAGGGTCTTGTTCAGGCCGGGGTCACGGATGTAGTTTTTGCCGGTGGTGGCGCTGATGGCGGCGATATCGCCGATATGCTCCATCATGGTAGCCAGGGCGATGGGCACGATGGTGAACACCGCGCTGATAAAGGTCTCGCTGCCATCGATGGCGAACAGACCCATGGAATCCTTATGCAGGGGGATGCCGAACCAGGCGGCGGCACCGATGGCCTGGAAGTCCACCGCGCCGGTGACGATAGCCACTGCGTAGGCAACCAGAACGCCGATCAGGATGGGCAGGATCTTGACCATGCCCTTGCCCCAGATGTTGCAGACGATGACCGTTGCTAGGGCCACAAAGGCCAGCAGCCAGTTGGACTGGCAGTTGCTGATGGCGCTGGGGGCCAGGATCAGGCCGATGGCGATGATGATGGGGCCGGTGACCACCGGCGGGAAGAAGCGCATCATTTTACGGATGCCGAAGGCGGAGATCAGTGCGCTGAACAGCACGTAGACCAGGCCGGACAGGGCAACCGCGGCGCAGGCGTAGGGCAGGTTTTCGGGGTTGGCACCGCCGTTGGTCACGATGGTGAAGCCGCCCAGGTAGGCAAAGCTGGAACCCAGGAACGCGGGCACCTTGCCTTTGCACAGGAAGTGGAACAGCAGTGTGCCCAGACCTGCGCAAAGCAGCGTGGTGCTGACGCTCAGGCCCGTCAGCAGCGGGACCAGCACCGTTGCGCCAAACATGGCGAACATGTGCTGCGCACCCAAGATCAGCAGCTTGGGTGTGCCCAGGGATTTGGCATCGTAAATGCCTTTGGAGTAATCGATCTTTTCGCTCATGACATCCTCCTGTCAGTTGGCGGCGCTGCGGGCCTGCCGCAGGGCGGGCACAGCGCACAAAAGCCGCAAAAAAAGGGAACAGCTGTGTGTTTAACAACTGCTCCCTCGCTTTCCTTAGTATTATAGCGGGTTTTGCGGGGAATTGCAAGATGGTTGTGAAGATTTGGGAGAATGTGGTATAATTAGAGGAAATTTTTGATAGAAAGCCGATGGAGACACGATGTAGGGGCGCACATTGTGCGCCCGTGGATGTTTGCGTTATCGCCCAATTGCAAGGAGGGGTCAAGACCCCTCCCTACAAAACGACATGAATGAGTGCCAATGACCAAAAGGATGGCCACGCACATTTGCGGGGCATCGAGGACGCCGCCCCCTACAAACCAATATAGATAGGAGAATACAAATGATACAAGTTGGATGCAAGGGGCATGCGGCGCTGCGGGTGACGACCGAGAATACCGCCCAGGCCATGGAAAGCGGCGAACTGCCGGTGCTGGCGACCCCCGCTGTGGCGGCGCTGGTGGAAAAGACCTGCTGGCAGGCCATCGCGCCCGAACTGGAACTGGGCATGACCACCGTGGGCACCAGCTTGCAGCTGGCCCACACCGCGCCGACACCCATCGGCATGGTGGTGCAGTGCGATTGCGAGGTGCTGGAAGTGACCGACCGCCGCGTACGTTTTGGGTTCCGCGTGTATGATGATGTGACCGAGGTGGCCCGTGGGGAGCACGAGCGGTACCTTGTGGACGCGGAGCGGTTTTTGAAAAAGGCGGAAGCAAAAAATCAATAAATTGCTTCTTCCCGCCAGTGGGCCAGGCGGTGGACGGTGTCCTCGGACTCGACAAAGCCGTTTTGGTCATCGGCGTGGGCATCGGGGGCGTAGGACTGCATGACACCGGGGGAACGGCCCTGCAAATATTCCCTGGCTTGCTTTTGGCGGCAGGGGACTGTGTGGGAGAGGGTTTCTTCGGGGATGGCGGGGTTCTTTTTCATTGGGATGCTCCTTTCAAGGACGGGCCGATGACGAGCATCGGCCCCTACAGCACGTTGTGAAAGGCTCCCTCTGCGAGGGAGCTGTCAGCGAAGCTGACTGAGGGAGAGAAATTTGCCAAAGGCCAAAGCTTCGGATAACGCAGGATTCTCTCCCCCACCGCCTATCGGCGGAGCCCCCTCCCAGAGGGGGCCTTTAAGAGGAGTGTGCCCGAAATCTCTCCTGGCCATCCCCGGCAAAATATGGTATACTAGGGCGTATGCTAAACAAAGGAGCGAACCCAATGGAAGTCACGATCAATCAGGTCATCCTGCATCTGCTGGACCCCGGCGCATCGGAGCCGATGCTGTCCGACCGGCCGATGGACATGGATGCCGATCTATTTGAATATTTTACCGCCGTGCTGGAAAAGGCCTTTGCCAGCGATGAGGTCAAAAACTGCCGGTTCCTGCCGGACTCGGCCTTTGCCGCCGAGATGGCCCACAACAACGATTTTGTCGATATTTCGCGCAGAATTGCGGGCGTTATCTTTGAGCAGATGCTGCAGTATCCCACCATCCCGGCGGGCGATCTGGCCGTGGTGGACTTCAACTACGGCGCGGTGCCCCACTACGGCGTACTGAAGCTGAACTACCGCCCCGGCTACACCCACAACACCCAGGTGCTGGGCAACGGCCAGGTCAGCAGCATGGTGCCCCAGCGGACCCTGCTGCCCGGCACCCCCAAGGCGGACGAGGCTGCGCTGATCGACCGCGCCAACGGTGTGGTGCGGTTAATTGAGAAGAAGTACACCATTGACGACAAGAAAGATTTTTACCTGTCTACGCGGGTTTTTGGCTGCACCGAGGCTATGCAGGAAAAGGCCAAGCTGAAGGCCGTCTGCGAGACCGCCGTGGCCGCCGTGAAAGAAGCCTACCCCGAAACGGACGACCTGGACGATGTGCCGCCCTTTGACGGCGGCACCGAGACTGCCGTGGAGCTGCTGGTGCGCAACCAGGCCGTGGACAACCAGATCGCCGTGGAGGATGTGCGCAGCCGCATCCGGGAAAATTTTCCCCTTGCAGCGCCGAAATTTGAGGAGGCCTTGGCCGAGACCGGTGTACGGGAGGACGACCGCATGACGGTAAGCCCCGCCCGCATGCGCAAGCTGGAAAGCCGCAGCTTTAAGACGGAATCCGGCATTGAGATCAAGATCCCGGCGGAGTTGTGCTCGTCGGATGATGCGGTGGAGTTTATTCATAGCGCCACCGGCGGGTTGAGCCTGCTTATCAAAGACGTTTTGGTTTAATTTTTTTATTATGCCTATTCGGCCCTGCCTACCTTGCGGCAGGGCCTTTTATAGTGGGTTGCTACCCAGGCGCCTTCCTTTTTGGACACCCAAAAAGGAAGCGAAAAAGGTGCCCGCTACTTCCGATAGCGCGGGAGGCCCGGCCAAGGGGGCCCGCCCCCTTGGAACCCCAAAGAGGAGGTCGAAGAACCCAAAAGCTAAAAAATGCAGGAGTGCTGCATTTTTCTTAACGCTTTTGGGTCCTTCTCCGTCTTGCCCCTCCGGGGCCGAAACGGGGCGTCGGGGATGCCGCCCCGTACGGGCAACCATATGTGGGGCGTAGGGGCGCACATTGTGCGCCCGGGGAATTTGGCGTAACCACAAAACTGCACGGGCGAACACTGTTCGCCCCCAGCTTGTAGAAAAAGTCCGTTTTGGCAGTCACGCCAAGGCGGGCTTTTGCATTT
>CAVKDR010000044.1:0-9565 GCA_963655125.1 Bulleidia sp. | reverse complement strand
AACTGTTACCTATCTTCCTTCCCTACCTGTTACCTATGTTACTACTCTGTACACAGTGCTCGCCCGTGGAGTTTTTCGCGTGTGATAGACTGCACGGGAGCATATGGAATGCTCCCCTACGAACCGTAGGGGCCGATTCTATATCGGCCCGTGGAGTTTGGCGAAGCCGTACGATTCTGCGGGCGAGCAATGCTCGCCCCTACAATTACGTCCAATAATACAAAGAGCGATGCAGCCTTTCCACTGCATCGCTCTTTTCTGGTTTATTTGTTTAAAGTTTCTTTGCTTACTTTCTTTTCAAAGAAAGTAAGTTAGTCCTCGTCGGCGAAGTTGCCGAGGGCCTTGGCCTGCTCGATGACCTTGGATTCCAGCATCTGGGGCAGGGTCTCGTAGCGGACGAAATCGAAGGTATACCAGCCACGGCCCTGGGTCAGCTGGCGCAGGAAGGTGGTGAAGTCCTGCATCTCGGCGATGGGCACCTCGGCTTCCACGACCTGCTGGCCGTCCTCATCGGGGTTCATGCCCAGCACACGGCCGCGGCGCTTGGTGACCTCGCCCATGATGTCGCCGGTGTTGTCCGCCGGGACATGGGCCTGCAGGGAACCGATGGGCTCCAGCAGCACGGGGCCAGCCTCGGGGATGGCGGCCTTGTAGGCCAGCTTGGCGGCCATAATGAACGCCATTTCGCTGGAATCCACAGGGTGATAGCTACCGTCCAGCAGGGTGGCTTTCAGGCCGACCATCGGGTAACCGGCCAGCACACCGTGCTCGGCAGCCTGTCGGACACCCTTTTCCACGGCGGGGAAGAAGTTCTTCGGCACACTGCCGCCGAACACGTTCTCGGCAAACTCGATGCCCTCGCCCTCGACAGGCTCGAACTGGATCCAGACATCGCCGAACTGGCCGTGGCCGCCGGTCTGCTTCTTGTGGCGGCCCTGGGCCTTGCAGCTCTTGCGGATGGACTCACGGTAAGGTACGCGCGGGGTTTCCAGCGTGATCTCGACACCGAACTTATTCTTCAGCTTGGCAAGGGCCACTTCCAGGTGCTGGGTGCCCAGGCCGCTGATGATCTGCTGTTTGGTCTCGGGGTCGACCACAAAGGTGATGGCGGGATCTTCCTCGATCAGGCGGGCCAGCGCGCCGCTGACCTTGCCCTCGTCACCCTTTTTGGCGACCTTGACGGCCATGCGGTAGCAGCCGGTGGGGTACGCAGGTGCAGGCAGTGCCACCACGCGGGCGGGGTCACACAGGGTATCGCCGGTCTTGGCGGTAGCCAGCTTGGAGACAACGCCGATGTCGCCGGTGGTGATGGCGGCGGTGTCGGTCTGCTTTTTGCCGCAGACGATGAGGGTCTTGCCCATGCGCTCCGGCTGGCCGGTGCGGGCGTTGACGGTGTTGCTGGTGGCGGTCAGCTTGCCGGACAACACTTTAATAAAGCTCATCTTGCCCACGAACGGGTCGGCCACCGTCTTAAAGACGTAGGCACACAGCGGGGCGGCGGGGTCGGCGGTGATGTCAACGGGGTTGCCGTCCTTATCCTCGCCCACGGCAGCGGCGGTATCCGCGCCGGGCAGCAGGACGTTCATGTTGTACAGCAGCATATCCAGCGCCTGGTTGTTGACGGCGCTGCCGCAGAACACGGGGGTGATCTGGCCGCTGCGAACGCCGGCAGCCATGCCCTGGACGATCTCCTCGGTGGTAAAAGGCTCACCCTCGAAGAACTTTTCCATCAGGGCTTCGTCCGTCTCGGCGATGGCCTCGCTCATGGCCTGGATCAGACCCTCAAAGCGGTGGCCGATGTCGGGCAGGTCGATCTGGACCTGCTTGCCGCCCTCGTACTTAAAGGCTTTCTGGCTGAACAGGTTGATGTAGGCGACCGTGCCATCGTCCAGGCGGACCGGCACAACGCAGGGGCAGACGCTGGGGCCGAACTTGATCTTCATCTGCTCCAAAATCTTGAAGTAGTCGGCGTTTTCCAGGTCGGCTTTGGTGACAAAGATCATCCGCGCCTTGTTGTGCTTGAGGGCCAGCTGATAGGCTTTCTCGGCACCAACGGTCACGCCGGAACGGCCGGACACGCAGATCAGTACGCTTTCGGCAGCCATGATGCCCTCGGCTGCGCCGGTCTCGAAATCGAACAGGCCGGGCACATCGATGAGGTTATATTTGATGCCCTCATACTCAACAGGGACGATGCTGGAGTTCAGCGATGCCTTGCGGCGGACTTCTTCGGGGTCAAAGTCGCTGGCGGTGGTGCCGTCCTCAACACGGCCCATGCGCTCGGTCGCGCCGCTCATGTACAGCAGGGCTTCGGTCAGCGTAGTTTTGCCGCAGCCAGCGTGGCCGGCGACCAGAATGTTGCGGATGTCTTTGCTTGCATAGTCCATGGAACAATCAAACCTCTTTTCGCGCCGGGGGCCCGCCATGCGCTGCGTGCCCGCTGCGGCGTTTTAAATTTTACAGAGAGCAGGCTCTCTTAGTGGTGAATTTGAACACATCTCACCGATTGATACTACTTTACCACACATTTGCAGAATTTTAAACAGTTTTTTTGAAATTTCTGAAAATATTTTGTGAAAGTAGTTGTTTGTGCCTTTGTGTGGGTGGCTTTTCCCTGTTGGATGCCATGTATGTTGGTTCGTAGGGAGGGGTCTTGACCCCTCCGGCAATTGCACGGTTACGTGAGACTGCACGGGCGGATATGGAATCCGCCCCTACGATTTACACGTAAGATTGTAATAATGAAAAGGCGCTTTGGAGGGGTCAAGACCCCTCCCTACAGTACCATCGGCAAAGGGGGTGTAGGGGCGAACAGTGTTCGCCCGTGCAGTTTTGTGGTTACGCCAGATTCCACGGGCGAGCAATGCTCGCCCCTACAGTCTCAACAGACCAGACATAGGGGGCGGTGTCCCCGATGCCCCGCATTGTCGCAACGTAAAACTCATCCCGCTTTCCCCAGCGCAAACACCGCTACGGTGATGTCATCCTGCTTCTCCCCGGCGCGGCGGACCGCCGCATCCGCCACGGTCTGGGCAGCCTGCTGGGGGGTATGGCCCAGGCGGGCGCAAAGCTGCAGCTGCTGCATCAGCCATTCGGTGCCGTCCGTCAGTGCGCCATCGCTGACCAGCACCACCCAGTCGCCGCTGTCCAGCGCAAAGGTGGTGCTGCGACCCACCAGACTTTCCAACACGCCCATGGGCAGGCTGGTACCCTCCAGCATGCGGGGTACGCCGCCCCGCACCAGAAAGCTGGGTGCCGCCCCGGCCTTGAACAGTCCCGCCCGGCCTGTGTAAAGATCCACCGTCAGCAGGTCCAGCGTAGCACCGGATTCCTGCTCGGCGCTCTTTAGGCCCAGCGCCACGTTGACGAGCCGCGCGGCGCTTTCGGCGGCAAAGCCCGCCCGCAGCAGCTGGCTTGTCAGGCGGGCCGCCATCTGGCCGTCCACGGCGGCGGCGCGGCCGGTGCCCATGCCGTCGCACAGCAGCAGTTGGGCGCGGCCGCTGGTATCGCAAAAGCAGTCCAGCGCGTCACCACTGACGGTCTGGCCCTTGGCCGGGCGGCCTGCAGAACCAAACGTGGCTGTAAACAACGGCCGTTCGCCAAAACTCAGCATTGTGACCGTGCGGCAGTGGGTGACTTCCGGCAGGTCCATGTCCCGGCGGCAGATGCGGCTCACCTCAGCGGTCAGGGCCTTGGTTTCCTCCTCGGTAAAGCGGGTGCGGGCGATGGTCACGGCAGCGGTCAGGCGGCCCGCCAGGTCGGAGGTCACGCTGCATTCCAACGCGTCCAGCCCCAGGCCCGCGAACAGCTGCGCCACTTTTTCCTCCCGCCGGGGGTCGGGCAGGCCCGCCTGGCCCAGTTTGCCCGCCAGCTGCGCCAGCGCCCCCGCCATGGCGCTGTACTGCTCGGTCAGGGCGGTGCGCAGCATCGAGGCCCGCGCCCTTGTCTGGCGGCGGCTGCGCCACAGCCGATACCCATGGTTGGCCGCCGTACACAGGTCCGCCGGGTGGATGCAGACCGACAGTTGCCCCGGCAGGTCCTCCACCTCCACCCGGCCCCGGCTTTCCAGCGTGGGCTTGAGCTGGTACAGCCCGTCCATGGCCGTGGCGTAGCCCCGCACCCAGCACCGGCTGCGGCGGGTGCAGGTCTGGCAGGTGGTGCGGGCGATGTGCTCCACCACAAAATCAAAGTTTTCCCCTTTGGGCGGCATCTGGCGGGTGCAGACGGCGTTCACCGTGTCGGCGATATCGCTCAAGGTGTCGGCCACACCGGCCAGGCGGCGGGCGGCACCGCTCAACCCCTGGGTCTGCACCGGCGGGGCGGGCGGCGGAAAGACCACCCGCAGCCACGCCCCCGGCACGGCCAGCGCCGCGCCAAGTCCCACGGCCCCGCCCACAAACAGCGGCAGTACACCGGCGGCATCGGGGGCGGCCAAGGCCCCCAGTACACAGCCCGCCGCAAACACGCCTGCGCAGCGCAGGCGCTCGCCGGGGTAAAGGCAGGCTGCCGCCAAGCTGCCCAGCGCCACCGCCAGCGCCGCATAGCAAAGGTCCGGGCTGGCCGCCGTGACGGCCGCCGCCAGCGTGATGCTGACCACGGCGGTTTCCTCCAACGTACCGGCAAAGGCGGCGCACAGCCCGGCCGCAGCGGCCACCGCCAGGCCCGGAGCCAACGGCCCGTGGGCACACCGCTGCAGGCAGGCAGCCGCGATGGCCAGCCACAGGCACAGCCCCCGTGGCTCCCGGTAAGGGAAACGGCGCATCAGCCAGGCGGACCCCGCCGCCAGCAGGGCCGTAGTGCCGGCGGCCGCCGTCTGGGCCAGATTGACGTAACCGCCCGCGAAAAAAAGTGCCGCCCCCTGGGCCAACGCCAGCGCCAGGCACCCGGCCCAGATGCCCGCGTTTTTTGTGTTGGGCTTGTCCCGCAATAGCCGCCGCACCGCCACGATGGCCGTAAGTGCCGCAATGACCTTGACCCCCAGCACCGCAGGCTGAAACGCCAGGCTGCTGATGAGCACCCCGCCTGCCGCCGCAAACAGGTAAAGCGGTGGGCAGACCATCGTGAACGCCAGCCCAAAGGGCGCGGCTCCGCCGTAAACCTGCCCGGCCCCCAGCACCAGCCCCGTAGCGGCCGCCGCCCCCTGCCACAGCAGGGCCGCCCCGCGGGCACCGGGCAGGATGGCGGGCAGTTGTACGTTTGTATGCAGTTTTTCTCCCAAGTAAGTAGCCATGCAACATATCCCCCTTTATGTGTATGTCAATTGACGCTACTAACATACCACGGCTTTACGTTTGTTTTTGCCGCAGAGCGGGGAAACCCGATAAAGCTTTGCAAACAGCAATAAACTCCCCGCCTGGGACACGCCGCGCCGAAAAAACACCGCGAAGCCTTTTTTTCGGCGCAGACCTATGCTACAATACAAATACTAGAGGGAAAGGAAGCGTTTTATGGAGATCCATCATTGCGAGAACCCGGTCTGCCGGTTTGTGACCCGCCATGCGGTCCCCGACCTGTGCCCGCTGTGCGGCGGGGCGTTCTTTCTGCCCAGCGATGGCAGTGATTTAGTCGCGGCGGACTGGGTGGCCCTGGGTGTGGAGTCCCGGTCCGATGGCCGGTTTGAGGATGCCTTTGCCGATTTTGAGAAAGCTGCCGCCGAGGGCGATGCCGCCGGACAGTGCATGCTGGGCCTGGCCTACGAGACCGGCGAGGGCGTGGCCCAAAGCTGGCCGGATGCCGTGCTGCTCTACCGCGCCGCCGCTGGCCAGGGCAACGCTCAGGCCCAGTGCAACCTGGGCTGGTGCTATGAGTTTGGCAAGGGTGTGCCCCAGGATGCCAAAGCGGCGGCCCGCTGGTACGGCGAAGCCGCCCTGCAGCGGGACCCCCGGGCCGAGTGCTGCCTGGCCATCTGCTACACCAACGGCACCGGCGTGACCGCCGACCCCGTGCGTGCCGTGCAGCTGTATACCCTGTCCGCCCAGGCGGGGTTTGTGCCCGCCATGCGCAACCTGGCGCAGATGCACCATTTAGGCCGCGGCACCGCCAAAAACGAGGAAGCCGCCCTGGCCTGGTACCAAAAGGCCGCCGCCCAGGACGATGCCCGCGCCCTGTTTATGTGCGGCCAATTTTACGAGAAAGCCTTCGGCGTGGAGGTGAACGCCCCGCTGGCGGCTGACTTTTACCTGCGCGCCGCCAAGCAGGGGTACGCCCCGGCCCAGGCCTGCTATGCCATCTGCCTGGAGTGCGGCCGTGGTGCAGCCGCCAACCCCGCCGAGGCCGTGCAGTGGTATACCCGCGCCGCCCGGCAGGGGGATGCCCAGGCACAGTTTGCCCTGGCCGTCTGCTACGAGCAGGGCACCGGCACACCCCAAAGCTGGGGGGATGCCATCCGCTGGTACAGCATGGCCGCCGCGCAGGAGCTGCCCCAGGCACTGTTGAATCTGGGCATTTGCTACGAGCGGGGCAAGGGTGTGCGCCGTGACCCCGAGGAAGCCTTGCACCTTTACCGCCACGCGGCCCGGCTGGGTCTGCCCGCCGCCGAGAACCGCATCGGCGGACTGTATGAGCGGGGCGATGGTGTGGAGCAAAGCTGGCCCACCGCCACGGCCCACTACCGCCGCGCTGCCGAAGCGAACTATGCCCCCGCCCAGTGCAATCTGGGCTGGTGTTACGAGTACGGCCAGGGTGTGCCGGAGGACCTTGTACAGGCCGCCGCCTGGTACGGTAAGTCCGCCGCCCAGGGCTTTGCCCGCGCCCAATGCTGCCTGGGCTGGTGCTATGAGTTTGGCAAAGGCGTGGAACTGGATGAGGTCCGCGCGGTAGAGCTGTACCGTGCCGCCGCCGAGCAGGGCCTGCCCCGCGCCCAGTGCTGCCTGGGTTATTGCACCGAGAAAGGCATCGGCACCGAGGCCGACCCCGCAGCCGCAGCCGAGTGGTACCGCCGCTCCGCCGAGGGTGGGTATTCCCGGGGAATGTACAATTATGCCTGCTGTTTTGAGAACGGCACCGGCGTGAAAAAGGATCTGGCCCTGGCCCAGCAATGGTACGAGCGCGCCGCCAAAGAGGGCCTGCCCGATGCCATGTACGAGCTGGGCGTTTGGTACGAGGACGGCCGCTGCGGCCCCAAAGACACCGCCCAGGCCCTGGCCTGGTACAAAAAAGCCGCCGAAACCGGCCACGACCGCGCCCGGAAAGCGGTGGAACGGATGGAGCGGATGGTGTAACAAATCTGAATTTATAAAGGAAGTTATAAAATGGAGATCCATCGAATCACACAATCGAATGACCCCTTGTACCAAAAGGCCATTGAACTTTACAAAATCAGTTTTCCATCCCACGAACAGCGCGAAAAGCCTTCACAGCTTCACATTTTACAGCAAGATGCCTACCATTTTGATATTATTTGCGATAACGGAGAATTTGTGGGTGAAATTCTGTATTGGGATATTGGTGGAGTTTTTTATATTGAACATTTCTGCGTTTTGCCATCTCAGCGGAACAAGCACTACGGACAAAAGATTTTGAACGCCTACCAAGCAACTCCTTTAATTCTTGAAATAGACCCGCCCGTGGACGAAATATCCATTCGCCGAAAAGTATTCTACGAACGCTGTGGCTTTGTGGAAAATCCCTATCGGCATATACACCCGCCCTATCATGCAGAAAATCATGGGCACGAACTTGTCATTATGAGTTCGCCCGGAATGTTGGATGCTGATGAATATGGGTGTTTCAACCATTATTTGCGGGACACTGTGATGAAGAACGTATATTGACAACTTCCAGTTTGTTAAATTATAAGGCTGCAAGGAGGGGTCAAGACCCCTCCCTACGGTGCCAACAGTATAGGGCTGTAGGGGGCACCATCCCCAATGCCCCGGCAAGGTGCACGTACATTATAAAAGGCCCTGCCGCAAGGTAGGCAGGGCCGCAAAGGCTGCTTAGTAAGATTCAAAAAAGTCAACAATACATTGGTAGTAAACCTCCGCCGCCTGTTCACAGGCGGAATCGGTGCATACTGCCGCACGGTCGGCGGCGTTGGTGATGAAGCCCTCCTCCACCAGCACGGCGGGGCAGCCGCACTCCTCCAACACCGTAAAGGTCGGGTCGGAACGCACGGCTGTGTCCGATGATTCCGCGACTACGCGGGCGTTGTTGGCATCAAAATATAAGTACCGCACACCGTCCCAGCCCCGCAGGGTCAGGCCCAGCTTGTCCCGGAAAGCTGCCGTCACCAGCCGGCCGAACCGCACACTCTCGGCGTTGGCGGCAAGGGCAGGCGGTGCGGCGTAACATTCCAGGCCGTTGGTAGCGGCGCTGGTGTCGCTGTTTAAATGGATGGACAACAGCAGGTCGGCCCCGGCCGCTTTGGCTGCGGCGGCGCGCTCACTGGGCTTTAAGTAGGTGCTGCCATCGGCAGTCAGCATCGGCGCAAAGCGGTCGTCCGCCGCCAGCTTGTCGTACAGCAATTGGGCGGTGCGCAGGGTGATGTCACTTTCCTGTAAGCCGTCCGCCTCGCTGCCGTAGTCCCAGGCCCCGATGTTGGGGTTGATGCCCCCGTGCCCGGGGTCGATGGCCACCACGTACTGCCCCTGCGCGGCGGGCTGGGCGGTCGGCTCCGCTTGGGCGGGCGTGTCAGCGGGCAATGCGGCAGGCTGCGGCTCGGCGTTCGCATGCAGGGGGCTGCCGCCGTATAGTACCAATGCCACCGCCCCGGCCACCAGCAGCACAGCGGCTGCGTACAGCACACGCTGCACCACTTTAGCCCGGCGTTTGCGGCGGCAGCGGCGCTGCATTTCCCGCGCGGGCTGGCGGATCGCCTGGACAGTCCGGTTTGTCATACTGTATTCCCCCTTTTGTGTATAGGTGTATTGTACAAGGGGGATGTTACAGTATTGTGTCAGTTTTGTAACAAGGCTGGCCTTTTTTGCGGAAAGAGACAAGAAGTTGTCAGCCTGTGTCGAGCGATTGTGGGGGATTTTTAACTGGCAATTATTGACAGTTTTACCAACGTCTCGTATAATAACTACAGGTTGTTATGCGAACCGCCACAGACCACGAACAATACCAAATATAGTGCAAATTATTTTGGGGAATGTAAGCAAATAGAGGAGGAATCCTTATGATTTCGACAGGAATTATCCGCAGCATCGACAGTTTGGGACGTGTTGTGCTGCCCAAGGAACTGCGCCGCACTTTTGAGATTACTACCGATACGCCGCTGGAGATCATGACCGAGGGCGATGCGATCCTGCTGCGCAAGTACCGCCCCGCCGATGCCTGCGTACTGTGCGGCCAGGTGGTGCCCGGCTCGGTACAGCTGTACGGCAAAACCGTCTGCCCCGCCTGCCAGCGGGCTTTGGCTGCGAAAGTGCAGGACGAAAATTCCCCCCCACTTTCTTTGAAAAGAAAGTAGGCAAAGAAACTTTAAATTATTTTCCCGTAAAAAGGATATAAAATATACCGCTTTTCGTAAACTTTTCTTTCGTTTGCGGCGTATGTAGGGGCGCACAGTGTGTCAAGCGAAACATAGGTAACACCAGGGAAGAAACATAGGTTACAGTTTTCG
>CAVKDR010000043.1:0-11607 GCA_963655125.1 Bulleidia sp. | reverse complement strand
TGCCGAGCGCGTAGTGGTCTTTCACCACCTAGCTGTTGCCCATGCCGGGCGCACTTAAAAAAGCAAGGCATGGGCCAGCGGCCCATACCTTGCTTTTTTGTTTGGAGTTTCTTCGGTTCCTTCTTTGCAAAGAAGGAACGAAATCAGCCCTTCTTCTCCTCGTCCAGGCGGTCGAGCAGATCCCAGACACCCAGCATGTACTGGATACCCAGGGCACGGTCATACTTACCGTAACCGGGGCGGCAGTTGCCGGGACCTTCCTCCCACAGCTGACGGCCGTGGTCAGGACGGATGCAGCCATCAAAGCCGCAGTCATGGTAAGCGCGCAGGATCTCAATGATGCCGGTCTCGCCGCAGCAATCGCGGTGTGCAGCCTCGCTGAAATCGCCGTTGTCGAAGTGATGGATGTTGCGGATATGAGCAAACGGGATACGATCGCAATGCTTGCGCACGATCTCGGCCACGTTGTTGTTGGGGTTGGCGTTCATGCTGCCGGAGCACAGGGTCAGGCAGTTGTACGGATCATCCACCATGGACAGGAAACGGTCGATGCTCTCGGCATCCACCAGCAGGCGGGGCAGGCCGAAGATATCCCACGGGGGATCATCCTGATGGATGGCCATCTTGATGTCGCACTCGCGGCAGGTAGGCATGATGGCTTCCAGGAAATACTTCAGGTTATCCCACAGCTTCTCCTTGGTGACAGGGGCGTAAGCCTTGAACAGCTCGTCCAGCTTAGCCATACGCTCCGGCTCCCAACCGGGGAAAGTCATATGATACTTCTCGGTGAAGCTCATGATATAATCAGCCATGGCCTTGTAGTCGCCCTTGATCAGGTCTTTCTGATAGAACAGGGCGGTGGAACCATCGCCGACCGGATGGAACAGGTCGGTACGGGTCCAGTCAAAGACCGGCATGAAGTTGTAGCAGATGGTCTTGACACCGAACTTGGACAGGTTGCGGATGCACTGCTTGTAATTCTCGATGTACTGGTCGCGGGTGGGCAGACCAATCTTGATGTCGTCATGGACATTCACAGACTCAACGATGGTAGCATCGAAGCCGTAAGAATGAATCTGATCGACAACTTCCTTGATCTCGCTTTCTTCCCAGATCTCGCCGGGCATCTTGCTGTGCAGGGCCCAGACGATCTCCTCAACACCGGGGATCTGCTTGATGTCAGCCAGCGTGATGGGGTCGTTGCCCTCACCATACCAGCGCCAACCCATTTTCATAGACATAGGTAGACTCCTTTATTTTTATTGTGTAAGTACGTGTAAATTAAGCGTTCACGGCATCATGCAGGGTCTTGCGGACAGCGCCGGGGCCTGCCAGCTCGGCCTTGAAGTAGGCCTTGACCTTGTCGGCCAGCACGGTCTTGGTCAGATCGGTGCCGAAGATGGAAGCGTTGGACAGGATCTCGTCCAGCTGGTTGGTGAAGGTCTCGGGCTTGCCGACCTCGATGCCAGCCAGCTTAGCCTGCAGGTCGTCCTTCAGGGGATCAGCAGAGACTTCGAAAGCATTGCCGTTGTCGTCCACAGCCAGCAGGTAACGCAGCCAGCCAGCCAGGGCCAGAGGAATGCTGACCAGAGTGTTCAGGTCGCGGCCCTCAGCAATGTAGCTCTTGATGGTCTCGCCAAAACGGATGCCGACCTTCTGGGAAGTATCGGTAGCGATACGCTGCGGGGCATCGGGCATGAACGGGTTGGGCAGGCGCTGCTCAACAACCTCATCGATGAAAGCCTTGGGCTCCAGGATGCCGGGGTTGACCACAACGGGCAGACCCTCCACATAGCCCAGGCGCTTGATCAGGGCAACGATGTCAGCGTCCTTCATCTCATCGCAGATCAGGGTGTAGCCCAGCATGCAGCCGTACACGCTCATAGCGGTGTGCAGCGGGTTCAGGCAGGTGGTGACCTTCATGCGCTCGGTCTTGTTGACGGTGTCGCGGTCGGTCAGGTACACGCCGGCCTTCTCCAGGGCAGGACGGCCGTTGGGGAACTTGTCCTCGATGACCAGGTACTGCGGACGCTCAGCGTTGACGAAAGCAGCGATAAAGGTGTTCTTGCTGGTAACGATGGGCTCCATACCCTCGATGCCGTCCTTGACCAGCTGCTCCTCCACGATCTTGTGGGGGCGCGGGGTGATCTTGTCGATCATGGACCAGGGGAATGCGATCTTGCTCTCATCGGTCAGGTAATCGATGAAAGCCTGGTCAACGTAGCCCTTCTCCAGCCAAGCCTTGGCAATGGTCATCACGCTGGACTGCAGCTTCTCACCGTTGTGAGAGCAGTTGTCCATGCTGACAACGGCCAAAGGAGCAGCACCGTTCTGGAAACGCTCCAGCAGCAGGGCGGTGACCATGCTCATGGCATGACGTGCGTGGGCGGGGCCCTCATCGATGTCGGCCTGGACAACGGGCATCAGGCTGCCGTCCGGACGATACAGGGCATAGCCTTTCTCGGTGATGGTGAAGCTGATCATCTGCAGGCCGGGATCGGTGAAGATCTCCTTGAAGCGGGCCATCATGGCAGCGTCAGAGGAGTCAGCGCGCAGGCCCTCGGCGATGGAGCCGATGATCTCGCGGCTGGTGGTGCCGTCCGGATTCAGGGTGACGTTCATGGTCAGGTTGTCGTAGGGGGTGTAGATCTTGTCAATGATGTCGTAGTCGAAGGTATCGGCTGCGATGATGCCGCGATCAGCCAGGCCCTCGTTCAGCAGGCGCTGCTGCAGGGCGGCGATGAAACCGCGGAAGATGTTGCCGGCACCAAAGTGGACCCACACGGGATGCTCTTTGGTAGCAGCAGTCATGGCGGCGTGGTCGAAAGCGGGCAGCTTAACGCCCAGCTTTTCCCACTCGGCCTTCTGGTTGACGATAGAAGAGGCATTCATCTGCATAATGGTTTGCTCCTTTTCATGTGCGTAAAAAAGATGCTTTGCAAGGTTTGGCAGCGTACCGTCACCATCCCTTTTGTGATTTCAGTATATCACGCAATTTTTCGCAAGAAAATTACCACAATTGCTTGATAAATTGCAAAAATTGCGGTAACATAGAGATACAAGGAAAAGCAGTACAAAACGGGCGGAGGTGTACTATGTCTGCCAATTTCAGCCCCTATACCAAGCGCCAATCGATGATCGAGCCGGATTATGAGGTATACCGCTATCGTTCTACCTACATGAACGAGGTGGAACTGCACCACCATGATTTTTACGAGGTCTACCTGTTGCTGCGCGGCCGTATTGAATATATTGTGGAAAACAAAATTTACCGCATGCGCCCCGGCGACTGGATGCTGTGCAGCCCGCTGGAACTGCACCAGGCCCGCATCGATACCGATGCCGATGCCTATGAACGTATCGTGCTGTGGATCGCCCGGCCGTACCTGGACCGGCTTTCCACCCCGCGCACCAGCCTGACCCGCTGCTTTGACACCAGTGTGCAGGGCCATACCAACCTGCTGCGCCTGCCCGGTGCCATCGGCGCACCGCTGCGCAGCACGGTGGACCGCCTGTGCGACCTGCGCGCCCGCAAGGATTACGGCAGCGACCTGCTGGCCCAGGGGGCGCTGGTGGAGCTGATGATCGGCCTGAACCGGGCGGCGGACTCCCACGGGGACCTGCGTCCGGCCGGCACCAGCGACCAGGTGGTGGACGCTGTCCTACATTATATAAATGAGCACTACAGCGAAAGCCTGACCCTCGACCAGCTGGCCGAGCAGTTTTTCATCAGCAAATACCACCTGCTGCGCAAGTTTGATGCCCAGGTAGGCACCACGGTACATCGCTATATTTTGCAAAAGCGCCTGATGAACGCCAAGCAGCTTTTGGCAGGCGGCGTACCGCCAAACGAGGTTTGCCAATACTGCGGCTTTGGTGACTACGCCAACTTTTACCGCGCATTTAAGGCGGAGTACAACCAGACCCCCCGGCAGTATATCCAGGAGGCGAAAGGAAAATAAGAGCACATAAAGGCTCCCTTGTGTAAAGGGAGCTGTCAGCGAAGCTGACTGAGGGATTGTCCCGCTTGCCAGGCAAAATAGTCTAATTACGCAAGGTCACAATCCCTCCGTCACGGCTACGCCGTGCCACCTCCCTTTGCACAAGGGAGGCTTTGACAGGAGGTTCCGAAGGGAGGGGTCTTGACCCCTCCTTTTGCTGTTTGTTTTACCCGCTACATTTATAGTTGTACTTTTCCCGAAAAGCGAGTACAATATAGAAAATCTGCAAAGGGGGCTTGCACTTGGCTTCGCCGCGGGAACAGATACGTACGGTGGCGGGCGTGACTTATACGCTTACCCGCCGCCGTGTGCGCAATATCAATCTGCGTGTGCGGGCCGATGGCAGTGTGGCGGCCAGCGCCGCACCACGGGTGCCTGTTACGATGGTGGATGCTTTCGTTGCCAGCCGGGCCGAATGGGTGCGCAGCGCCCAGGCCCGTGCCGCCGCCCGCCGCGAACGGGAGCAGGCCCAGCAGCCGGAACTGCCCACCAAGGCCGAGGCTTTGGCCCATATCCAGGCCCTGTGCCGGGCATACTATCCCCAGTTCGCGGCTACCTGCCCGGGCGGGCATATGCCCAAAATTGCGGTGCGGGATATGACCACCCGCTGGGGCAGCTGCAGCCTGAAAACCGGTACGCTGGCCTTTGCGCGGCGGCTGTGCGTGGCACCCCTGCCCGCGCAGGAATATGTTGTGGTACACGAGTTCTGCCATTTTGCCCACCCCAACCATGGCCCCGGCTTCTGGGCGGCGGTGGCGGCAGTGCTGCCGGACTACAAAGCCCGCGAACGCCTGCTAAAGCAGATGTGACCACTGCCTGAACCATTTTATTACGCATTACGGAGGATTTCCCGTGGCATCATCGCAAAAGAAATACTCAACGCTGGTAAGCAACACCCTGTTGTTTGCCATCTCCAACTTCAGTTCTAAGTTGCTCAGCTTCTTTATCCGCCCGTACCTGAGCTACGCGCTGGATACGCCGGATATCATGGGCGTGTCCAGCCTGCTGCAGCAGGCGACCAATTTGCTGATCCCGGTGGTCAGCCTGGGCGTGGCCTATGCGGTCATCCGCTTTGGCTTGGATAAAGAGGTCAACAAGTCCAGCGTCTTTGTCAACGGTGGTATGACGATCGGGGCGGGTTTTTTGCTGCTGCTGATCGCTATGCCGTTGGTGCGGTTGATCCCCAATGCAGCGGAGTACCTGCCGTTTTTGTACCTTTGCGTGTTGGCCAGCTGCCTGCGCACACTGTGTACCCAGTTCATCCGCTCCCGCATGCTCAACCGACTAGTGGCGATAGACGGTGTGCTGACCACCGGCGCGCTGCTGGCGTATTACCTGGTGTTCCTAAGCTGGCTCAAGCTGGGCGCGGCGGGCTTTTTGCTTGCCAACGCCTGCGCGGACCTGACCTCGATGGTGTTCGTGTTCTTTGCGGGCGGGTGCTACAAATTCTGCCACCCCAAAGCCTTTGATAAAAAGCTGTGGAAAGACATGCTGCGCTACTGCCTGCCCATGATCCCTGCGGCCATCAGCTTTTGGATCATCAACGCCAGTGATATGTTCTTTGTGCAGGCCATGTGCGAGGATTACGGCGGCCGCAGCGGTAACTACTGGGTAGGTCTGCTGTCGGCGGGCTACTTCCTGCCGCAGGTCATCACGATTTTGGGCAGCATCTTCTACGAGGCCTGGCAGCTTTCCGCCGTGACCGAGGAGCAGGACCGTGAGGTGTTCTTCTCCAAAATTTTCCGTATCTACGCCAGTGTGCTGTTCTGCTGCGTGGCGGGCGTTATCTGGCTTTGCCGCCCCATGATGCACCTGTTCAAGGCCGAATACTATGACGGCTGGACCTTTGTGCCGTTCCTGACCCTCTGCTCCATGTGCACCTGCCTGAACCAGTTCCTCAACAGCATTTATGTGGTGTATAAGCGGTCCACCGGCTCGCTGGTCACGATGCTGTCCGGTGCGGTGCTCAACCTGATTTTGAACTACTGCTTTATCCTGGCCTGGGGCCCCTGGGGCGTTACCCCGGCCAGCTTCCTGGGGCTGCTGCTGGTATTTTTGCTGCGCGCTTATTCTACCCGCGGT
Organism: Bulleidia sp.; assembly: GCA_963655125.1. GTDB lineage: Bacteria > Bacillota > Clostridia > Oscillospirales > Ruminococcaceae > Gemmiger. The sequence goes on along the minus strand of CAVKDR010000043.1, from coordinate 5,524 downwards.
CTGCTGGAAGTGGACTTCCACCCCGGTTGGCTGCTGCTGAACCTGGCGCTGGTGCTGGCGGAAATTTTCTGCATCATGCGGCTGGAAAGCTGGGTCATCCCGGTCACGGTGCTGACCGCTGTGGTCTGCGCGATCAACTTCCGCGAGATCTTTAGTATGCTGAACAAACTGGTGGGGAAATTCCTCCACCGCAAAAAGGCGTGATATCGTATGAAAAATGTAGATAACGAAATTTTGCAGGCCCTTGCCGCCCGCAAAAGTGTGCGCGTGTATACCGAGGAACCGGTGACCGAAGCAGAGCAGGATGCTATTTTAAAAGCGGCGTTCCAGGCCCCCACAGCGGGCAACCAGCAGCTGTACACGATTTTGAATATCACCGACCCGGCACTGAAAGCCCGTCTGGCGGATTTGTGCGACCACCAGCCGTTTATCGCTAAGGCACCGCTGGTGCTGGTGTTTTTGGCGGACTGCCGCCGCTGGCTGCGCGCCTACCATGCCGCCGGCATCACCGAGGCCCGCACCCCCGGCGCGGGCGACCTGCTGCTGGCTATGGCCGATACCTGCATCGCGGCACAGAACGCTGTGGTGGCCGCCGAGAGTTTGGGCATTGGCAGCTGCTACATCGGCGATGTGATCGAGAATGTGGAGCAGATGCGGGAAGCCCTGCACCTGCCGGAATATGTCGTCCCGGCCTGCATGCTGGTGTTTGGCCGCCCCACCGACCAGCAGAAGGCCCGCCCCAAGCCTGCGCGGTTTGAGAAAGATGCCATTGTCTGCGAAAATACCTACCGCGACCGCACCGATGACGAGCTGCGCGCCGACTTCACCGCCCGCGCCACCGCCAACGGCCAGCAAAATTATGACTTTACTGCCGCCATCCAGGCTTTCTGCAAACGCAAATACGAAAGCGGCTTCTCCCGGGAAATGACAAGAAGCGCGGAAGTGTATTTGGAAGATTTTGCAGGTGAAAATAAGTAAATAAGAAAATCCCTATACCGTGCATTTCACAAACGGTATAGGGATTTTTTTGCTTAGGCGTTATTAACCGGAAATCGTAATTGTTGTGCCGGAGAAAGTCACATTGGCAGATGGAGTATAATAATCACCAGGACGAAGTGTGTAGGATTCCAAAGAGTATGACCAGTCTATCGTAAACAGAACATCTTCCGCAGCCGAGGAATTCGTGGCGGGTTGGGTTTCTATCAGACGATAATTCATACTTTGCATATTGTTGAGACTTTGGAATCGTGGTGCATACCAATGCTGATTATTGTCAGGAATGGTATATTCCAAGGGAATCATGGCATCGCCATTCGCATCAGTTTTGCAGATGAGAATGGGCGTGTTGCTATTGTCCCACCGGCTGGTAATGGTAAAGATGGCATTTTCCAAAGCTGTTCCATCGGCTGTTTCGCGGTGAATTGTCAGCATCTGCAAAGGCTTATGATAAATATTTATTACAAGATGTTCCGGGTCGGAATTATCAAGTTTTACGCGTCCGCATCCAACATACAACTTTGAAATAGGGGAGAGAGAGTAACTGCCATTGGAGCTTTTATTGATTGTGAATCCCCAAGTCAATGCGCGCTGGTAATATTGAGGTACACCAGTTTCAACAATATAATAAGAAATTCCAGTCTGAAGTTCCGAATCGGTTGTCGAACTGCCAATATTAAAGCCGCGGGCATTGTAGTCACTGCTGTTCCAGGAAGAAGTTCTGGTGCCATCCTCGCTGTTGTAACCATAGCACTTCAAAAATAGCTGTACATCACCTAGACGATTGCCGTCTTCATCGTAGCAGTAAATCTTGATTTGGCCGGGAGAATCTTCCGGTTCGGGTGTAGACGTTGGCGTTGATTCCGGTGTCCTTGTCGGTGTCACCGTTGCCGTTGGCGTGGTAGTCGGTATCGGTGTAACAGTAGGCGTGGGCGTACTCGTTGGCACCGGGGTCGGCACATTTGCGGTTGGGATCACGATGCCGTTATTCCCAGAGTTCGCATCATTCGCGTACGCCACCAAAATATCATCGGCACTCTTATACAGCAAATACACGATCTGCCCGTTGGTGTTGCACCAGAAGTTCAGCACCGTGCCGTCCACACCGGCGGCCGTTTTGACTGCCGCGGCACCGGGGGCAGAACCATCCGGCGTACCCTGCGGAACCAGCAGATATTCGCCGGTACCCTCACGCTGGGCCAGCGTACCGGTAACGGCAGGGCGGTCGTCCTGGACCTTACCGGCCCATGTGGCCAGCGTGACAGCAATTTCTTTACTGCTGTCCTGGATATAGGCGGTCCGCGCCTCGGTGTATTTCTGCGCGGTCAGCCCGGTGGCGGCGGTCACGCAGGCCGGGGTCTCTGTGCTGGCTTTTTCTTCTTAGCATCATTGATCTGGTGGGAAAAAGCCAGCACGGCCACACTGGTTAAGACGGCCAGAATGACCAGAACAACGACCAGCTCCACCAGGGTAAAACCACGGCGGCTTTCATATTTCCGGCGTCGCAGCATAGCGGTGCCTCCTTGTAATTTTCACATCCTGGGCAGGATTTACTGCCCGAAAATCGTCTGCACACGCTTGGCGTGGGCACCGATGTTGTTATATTCCAGTGCCAGATACCCCTTCACCCAGGCATCCAGGCTTTCGTCCTCGCCATAGGTGCCGGTGGTGCCGTCCACTTTCATATAATCGTTGGCGGCGGTCACCACGGGGGTCTGCTGTTTCATAGCCAGCAGGTATTTGTAGTAGCCCGTCAGCGGCAGACCGGCCTGCTGGGCAATCGTGGGGGCCAGCATCACCATATCCATGCGATTCAGCGGGTCGGTGGTGCTGGTGGCGGCATCGATGTTCTCCAGCGGGTAGTTGGCCCAGATGAAGAACGGCGTACTGCGCTCCAAGATCTGCAGGTCGTTGCCCTCGGCGCGGGTCTTGTCGGCCACATGATCCACAAAGCTGGGGGCGTGGTCACCGGCAAAAGCCAGCACCACCTTGCGGCCGGTCTCCTCGTACTGCTTGGTAAAGTAGTCGCACAGTTCCTGCACGGCAGCATCGCTCATCCGCATGCAGCTCAGGTACTCGTCCATCAGGTCGTTGTACTCGCCGTAGTCGGTGGCGGCGTGGACGATGTCCAGGGAGGAGTCGTTCATTGTGTAGTCGCCGTGGCTCTGGATGGACACCAGGAAACCGAACCGGGGATTGTCCTCGGGCATGGCCTCGTACAGGGCCTCAAAATCGCGGTAGGTGGACGAGTCGGTCTGGTACGGGCGGTTGCCGTAGTACTCCTTGGTGGGGAAGTCGTCCTGGAAGTGGGTCTCGTCAAAGCCCAGCGCCAGCCAGGCAGAATCGCGGCGGTAGTTGGAGTTGGTGTAGGGGTGGGCGGCCAATGTGCTGTAGCCCAGATCCTCCAGATAGCTGACCAGGCTGTTGGCATTGTGCAGGTTCAGCCAGTTAAACGGGGTGATGGAGGGCATCAGCATCAGCGAGTTGCTGGACAGCATCTCGTACTCGCTGGAGTTGGTGCCGCCGCCCACGTGGGGGCTGACGGTGTGGCCGTACACGGCATTCTGCAGATTTTTGGTGACGGGCATGACCTCGGTGTCAGCCTGCAGGTCGGTCACTAGGTCAAAGTCGTAGAAACTCTCGGACAGAACCAGAATGATGTCGGGGTAGTCGGTGCTGGCGGATTCTGCCGTGGCGGAGGGGAAGTCCTCGGCCATGGCGGCTGCGGTGACAGCGGAATCATCGCTGTAATTCTCCGGCTCAATGATGGGGTCGGCCATCAGGCTGGCGGCCTCGATGGTGCCGGCCAGGTAGCCATACTTATAATAGGTATTCTGCCAGGCCCAGCCGTAGGTGGTTTTGGGCATGACCGAGACCGGCCCGAAGTAGCCAAAGAACAAGATGCAGAACACGCCGACAGCACTGCCCAGCACCCGCACACCGCGGGCGCGCCAGCTGGCGCGTTTGGGGGCGGATTTAACCAGCCGCCCCTGCACAAAGGCGATTGCCAGCACCGGCAGGTACCACAGCACAATGGTGCGCACGGTGGCGGTGATCTGCAGCGTGTAACTGCCCATGACCTCGGCAGCGGTGCCCAGGTTCAGGATGTCCTGGGGCATCAGGGCGGAGCCGTGCAGATCGCGGGTGTAGTAGTTGATGAGCGCGATCACAGTGAACAGCGCACCGGAAATGCCGGTTGCGCGGCTCCATTTGCCCAGGATGGCAAACAGCACCAGCGTCAGGCAAAAGGCGGTCAAGGCGTTCAGCGGGGCGTACAGCGGCCACTGCATAGCCAGAAAGTCCGGTGTAACGCCATCAGACAGTTCCAGCTGATACCGCGTAATAAACGCGGCGGCAACAGCCAGCGCAAAGGGCAGGATCCCCTGCAGGAAGAAATTCTTCCAGTTGAAATTTTTCAGTTTTTGCATGGAAACAGATAAGACCTCTCTATACTACATAATATTACAGCTTACAGTATACCATATATTGCAACAAAAATAAAGCCGCCGCCTGTTGGTCAGGCAGCGGTGTTTGTTTGGTTTGCGGGCGGCTTACCGGCGCGCGTTGCGCTGCCAGATGGTAAACAGACCGTCCAGGATCAGGGTTTCCCGGTAGGTGATGGTGGTTACGCAGCAGTCGCGCACACTGGCGGGCAGTGTGCCGGTAGCAATCACGGGGGCGGCATCGGCTTTCAGCGCGGTGCGGAACTGCGCCACCATGCCATCCAGCATGGCCGATGTGCCGTGTACGATGCCGCTGTGCAGGCAGTCGGCCGTGTTGGTGCCCAGCAAGCGGCGGGGCTTGGCTTCCAACTCCACCTGGGGCAGCTGTGCGGTATTTTTTACCAGCGATGCCAGCGAGCACTGCGGCCCCGGCAGGATAGCACCGCCCACCAGCGCGCCAGTGTCATCCACGGCCAGCAGGGTAGTGGCGGTATCAAAGTTGACGACCACCAGCGGCGGCTCGGCCCGGCGCAGCGCGCCGACCACTGCGCAGAGCAGTTCGCCGCCCAGCTGGGCCGGATTGTCCATGCGGATGCGCACACCGCTTTTCAGCCCGGGGCCTACTTCCATGACCGGAGCCTCGCACATCTTACGCAGGGCCTCCCGGATGCGGGGGGTCAGCGCGGGCACCACGCTGGAAAAGATGATGGCGGTGATCTCCTGCGGCTCTGCGCCGTACAGGGCCAGCATGTTTACCATTTTATATAGGAGTTCATCGCTGCTCAATGCGGTATCCGCAAACAGCCGCGAGGAAAACACCAACTTGCCATCCGGCGTGTAACTGCCAAAGGTAATGTTGGAGTTGCCGATATTCAATGCCAGGATCATTCAGGTCCCTCTTTCTACAGGTGATGCTTATATACTATTATAATAAGGAAGAAATTGCAAGAGCAACCATTGAACGGCCCCCTCTGTGAGGGGGCTCCAGCTTGTCGAAAAAGGTCACCGTAAGGTGGCCTTTTTCTCGTAATATTCAAAAAAATATGATATAATAAGTACGGGTGATGAACGTGCTTACGAAAAAT
>CAVKDR010000042.1:0-63245 GCA_963655125.1 Bulleidia sp. | reverse complement strand
ATCCTATAATTACCGCGTCGCCAATTTATAACGCGCTGGCGACTTCCGTGCGCACACAGTTGCCTATGATCGTGTCCATGTTGTCCTTGTAAATGGCTTTGAGCTGGGACTGAGCCTGCAAAACAAGACACGCGGAGATTTCACGGGAGCGGATGGTCGCCATCAAACGCTCGAGCCCCGGGATCTGGCCGATATTAGCCGCCTCGTCGATCAGACAGCGCACATGGATGGGCAGCCGCCCGCCGTACACATCGTCCGCCCGTTCACACAGTCGGTTGAACAGAATGGAATAGGCCAGGCTGATCAGGAAGGCGAAGGTGCCGTCCGTGTCCGACATGATCAGGAACAACGCTGTGCGCTCGTCGCCCAGCATATCCAGTTCCAACTCGTCATACATGGTGATCTCCCGCACCTCTTTGATGTCAAAGGGTGCCAGCCGGGCGGCACAGGAAATCAGGATCGATTTTGCGGTCTTGCCCGCCGCCAGCTTGTATTTCTTGTACTGGCGCACGGCGAAGTGATCCGGGTCTTTCTGCTCCAAAGCGTCAAACAGCAGATCCACGGCGTTCTTGAAGGACTCGTCATCCTCCCGTACCTCCATAGCGTTCAGCATTTCCACCAGCGTGGCAAAGTTCTGCTCATTGGCGGGAGCCTCGTAGTAGATGTAACCAATCAGCGCCGTATAAAGCAGCGTTTCCGCCTTGACCCAGAAATCGTCCCCGGATTTACCCTCGCCCTTGGTGTTGGCAATCAGGGTAGTGACGATTTTCAGAATATCCTTTTCCGAGTGAATGTAGGCGAAGGGGTTGAAGTGCATACTTTTCTGGAAGTTGATCGTATTGAACACCTTAATTTTATAAGGCTCATAGATGATTTTCCCATTCTTGCCCCGCACCGGCTTTCCGTCCTTATCCCGTTTGGGAACACCCCGTTGCAGGAGTTTTCCGCATTCGATCAGGACCGTGCCCTTGGGGTCGGTCACGACATAGCTGCTGTGCATTTGCATGAGGTTGGGTTTGATGAAGAACCTCGTTTTGCCGCTGCCGGAGCCGCCGACCACCAGCACATTTTTGTTGCGGGCGTGGGCGGGATTCTTGGGGCGGCCATTCAGCATCAGCCCTTCGCTTTGGGTGAGAATGATGTTGTTCTCCGGCTTGGGATCCATATAAGGGGCAATATCTTCCCGGGTGCCCCAGCGGGCAGAGCCGTATTCCACATTCTTGCGGAATTTCTTGGCGTTCTTGCCTTTGACATAGACTACCAGCCGCATGAGCGCCATACCTGCAAGGCCAATCAGATAATCAATTCCGGCACCGGGCAGAACATGGGAAAAGGCAAGATCAAATCCGGTGCTGAACCCCAGCAGCTTTTCAGAGGCATCCACGCCCGGTGCCAGCCGGATCGTTTCTCCCAGTTTAGCGAAGGCGAACAGGAAAATGAGATACGGCAAATTGGGCAGCAGGTATTTTTTCAGCTTTTCTGCGGTACTCATAGCTCCGGTCCTCCGTGGGTCTGTGTCTTGACCTTTTCCTTGCCAATGGACAGCGCCAGCTCCCTGAACTTATGAAGCTGTGCCAGCAGAGAGGGACGGTCAGAGCGTTCCAGATCCAGGCGGGTGTATTCCTTGAAGGCTGCTGTCAGAGCGTCCGCCTGATTGGCCTTGAAATACACCGTCCATTTTGGCGGGGTGCTTTCCGTATCCTTTTCGATGTGATAGCGCACCTGGTGTTTCCGGGCAATGCGCTCGAATGAGCGGATCCGCCCGGTGACTTCAATGCTGGTGGCACCGCCGTCCCGGCCAGTGAGCCGTTTCATACTGTTCCTGCCGACCTGGGGTGTCGTGCGGGATTCTTCCATCTTCCGCAGAGCCGCCGCAATGGCGGCTTTCAGCACGCGGCCGGTGAGCTTGGCACTCTGCACGGAGATGGATACCGTTCTGTTTTCAATATCTTCCTGCAAACAGGTCCTCCTTTCTTAATAGTGTGACTGGTTCAGCGGTCAGGCATGAGCTGCCGGGACTCATGGGTGAGCGCTTTCGCCGCCTGATCCACCTGAATTTTGGCGTGGCGCAGCAGCGTCTTGATGATGGCGGCTGGATGATCCTGTTCCTCCAAATGCTCCACCATGCCCCGGCACTCGTCAGGAAGGTGGTCTGCCATGGCCTGCACCGCTTCCTCCACCGGGCCGAGAAAGCCCCAGCAGCTATCTTCCAATTCGCCGTTTTTATAGAGTTCATAGCCGTAGCACTCACCCCGGAGGTAGGAATCGTAAACAGCAACTTCACTGTCCAGCATGGCCCGCACCTTTTGCAGGTCATTTTCGGTCAGTTCCGAAACCTCAAACGCTTTCTGCACGGCTTCCTTGGAAACATAGATCCAGCCGACCTGTCCACTGTCCCACGGGTCATGAAAACTGGTGGTCTGCATGGCAAGGCCACTGTGATCCAGCAGGTACAGGGGCTGCACGATGTATTTCTCTGAAATGGCATCCAGCAGAGCGTTGTCCGCCGCTCGTTCATCGGATAAGCTGTCCACCAGCTTTTCATAGCTTGCCTCTCCCTCAGGGGTATGGCCGACCGTATCCAGATAGAGCTTTTGAAGGAAAGCGTCCTTATCCGCAAAATCGTGGGGGTCGCCCAGGGCATAGCGGCGGTGAAAGCAGACCATCGTGCCAAGCGGCTCGTCCAGTTCACGGGGATTGATCAGGATGTCGTCCTGCTGGACCATGAGCGCATAGGGCTCCTGTACGGCCATCAGCATATCCGACACCTCCATTCGCCGCTCACAGCTCCGGCCCTCCGTGGGATTTCTGGGGAGCCTTTTCTTCCGGGAGCGGCTGCTTGATGGCAATGATTTTCCCGGCCAGCCGGGCAAATTCCTCTGGGTGCTTGAACTGCTCTGCAAATTTGGCGGCGTGTTCCGGGGCAATATCCGTAAAACTATCCTCTGCGAGACTAACGAGGAAGAACTTGCCCGCCACAATGTCATAGATCTCGCCGTCCTCGTCCCGGAGCGCCCGGTTGAGCGGCAGACCCATCAGCTTGCCTTCCTCATTGCAGATCAGCGCCACGGGTTCTTCATAGGGATACACCGCCTGAATATCACCGCCGACCGCCGCCTGCAAGCTGGCAAGGCCGCTGCCGATCTCCGTTTCATAGGGCACCTTGCCCGGTTCTACCATCAGTACATTCATAAAGAAACATCCTCCTTTTTCTTTGCTGTTGGATCCGGGGCGACCGCTGGTCTGTCCTGCTTGGCCTGATCCAGCTTTTTCAGAACAGAAGGTTTGCCCTCAGATACAGAAATGCCGCCGTCCGAAACCTCTTTCTGTTCGGCGGCGGTGCGTTCCATGCCCTCGACCCGATAGCCGGGAAGCAGGACACCATATACCATGAAATGCTGCTCGTACTGTTTCGGAATCTCCGGGGAGATCTCCGTAAACAAATGTGCATACGCTTTTTTGCGTCCGGCCAGATACTTATAAGCAGCGGCTTTGTCCGTATAGCGCTTATGATCCTGCCCGGCGATATGAAGATTGAATCCGTTCTTGGCGGTGTTGAGATACAGATTCCAGGTGACATACCACGCTTTCGGCACACGGGTCCCCGTGCTGCGGTCATAAGCGGTATCTTCCCGGATATTGCAGTTCATTTTATAGACCCTGTTGCTGATCTCCTCCCACTCGTCATTGCGGGGATTGGGCTGCCACTGGTTAGAAGTATGAGCGACCTCCGGGGTACGCAGATATTCCAATGCCCGATTGATCAGCTGCGTGGTCACGGCCTGCTGTTCCCACTGCTTTGCCGCCGCAACCACAATGTCATAGGCTTTCTGCTCATTGTCATGGCTTTCCTGGAGCATGGCAGACAGGCGGCCGGTTCCTTCCATAATCAAATTGGAAATATCCACATATTCGCAGCTGACGCTATGCTCGATACTCAATTTCACACCGGGGACCAGACTGTCGCCATAGCGGTAAACATGATAGTCCTTGTTTTCTTCCAAACGGTTTTACACCTCCTAAATCTCAGGTTCAGATTTTGCTTTTGCCGCCGCTGGTGCTGGCTTCTGCTGCTGTTTTCCCGCCGCAAGCTGCCCCAGAACGGAGGGGCGATCACTTTCCATCAAAGAAAGCGGCTGCTCCGAGTGGGTGAAGATGTGCTCCAGCTTCAAATCGGCAACGATCTCGTCAAAGACAGCATTGATAGCCTCACGCTCCGCGCCCTGCGGGTATGCACGAATGACCTCCGGCTCACCGTCTGGGCGGCTGACCAGAGAGACTGCACACTCGGCATGACCGTCCAGATAATCCGAACGGTACGGCAAACGGTCCTGCACATAGCAAGCGAAGGCCCGGGCGGTCAGTTCCACATTGCTGTCCCAATAGCCGCCGTCCTTCTCACACTCCTTGCCCATGCGGACAGAATTCATGTAGTAATCCGTGCGGATACGCCCAATGACAGGCTCCTGGGGCTCATTGTCCGCTTGCAGGATCCGCTCATAGGTTTGCAGGCGTTCCCGGTCTGCTTTGGGGATCACATGGCCGGAGATAGATTTTTTGAAATCATTGAGCTGCTGAACGCTGCCCGGTTCACCGGCAAGGAAGGACTCTTTCAAGTGCTCATACTGTGCCGTCACCGCAGGATCGTCCGCACGCCGGACGGAATAGCTCATAGCGGAATCCAACCAGGAAGCAGCGCCCTTGCGGGAGATCTCCACTTGCTTGACAGCTCTTGCCGCTGCCTGCTCCGGCGTTTCTGACTTGTACTTGATGGTGTCAATCAGCTTCTGAAACGGGGGATACATTCTGGGGCTGTCCGAGAGAAAGCCCTTTGCGCCCATCTTGACGCCCAGATAATCGTCCAGACCGTGCCACCACTCATGCGCCAGCGACCCGGCTCCCCGCATTTTTGTCAGGTTGATGACCTTCCGCAGCGGCTCATAGTGGGCAACAGCACTGCCGCTGCCGCGTGCACCGAAGGCAATGGAGAGGACGCCGCCATAGGAAATGTCCTTTTCGCTGATCTTCAGGGCAGAACAGAGGTCTTTCAGTGCATCATAGCCCATATTGAGGGAAGCCTGCCGGTCATTCTGATTCATCCAGTTGCCATACTCGCCGCCACCGAAGCCGAAAGCGTCAATATAGTCCTGACCCACAATATCCCGGCCACCCCGGAAATCCGGGCCGGTGCGCCAGACATCCGAAAGCTGCGGAGGGGTAAAGCGCTTCTTCCCGGTAGCGCCACGTTGGGCAGCGTAATCCTGCGCCCATTTCAGTGCTTCTTCGTATGTCTCCAGGTTGGTGCAGAGGATCTGACTGCGCTTTGTCACATAGTAGGTATTCGGTTTCCAGTCGCCGTCCCGGGAATAAACGCCTTTACCATCATTGAATCGCACCTCAAAACCTTTGGGGATTTTCAACTCCTTGGAAATGCCGAACTGTTCCGCGGCGGCTTTGCGGGTGAAGTTATATTCAAATTCCCGGGCAGTCCGCACCCGGAGCGTCTGAGCCAGCTTGTTGGTGATAAGGGGATTTTCATGGGCCTTATGGGTGTAGACGAACTGCGGGCCGCTGATCCAGCCGGTCTGCTTTTCCGCATAGCCGCCGCCCAGCATGAAGCGCTCATACGCCTGCATGGCGTCCTCCCGGCTGCGCACCTTTTCCATGATAGCTTGCAGCGCACGAACCGTATCAATGTACTGCTCCTGTCGGGCCAGCCGCTTTTCCGGGGTATCGTCTGTGCGGTAGTAATAGGGTGCAGCACTCAGAGAATCCCGCACCTTCTTGATGAAGTAGACCACATCGGTGGGAGTGCCTCTGGCGATCATGCCGGGATAGTCCGGCTTTTTCCAGACATTATCCTTGCGGACATACTTTTCTGCCTCCCGTTCATTCATCTCCGCAAGGTCAGAAGTATAAAGCCCTCGGCCGCTCCAAAGATCCTTTTTCGCACCGCCGATTTTCTGTCCGAAGTCCTCATGTTGCGGCGTTGGCATCTGGCACCTCCTGTTCCTCTGCAATGCGGCTGACGATCTCCGGGCAAATGTCGTAGATTTGCATGAGCCGTCTGGCGGTGCCGCAGGGCTGCGCCGCACCGCTGGTCCAAAGCCGGATGGTGCTGGGCGTGACATTCATCACCAGTGCAAAGGCACGCTCATTCATGTTCAGCTTCTTCATGAGGGCCAGCACCATCGGCGGGCTGTATTCCGGGCAACGGGCAGCGCCCGCTATGACCTGCAAGGCGTTGGTTTCTTTCTTCATGGTTCGTTCCTCCTAAATAGAAATAGCCGCCTCTTTTAGGCGGCCTCGTTGGGGCTGGTCCCGGCTTTGCCGAAGAACACAGAGCAATTTGTCGTTGTAGTCTTTGCCCTCACGGGGCGGGTGGATCCCGACACGGATATGCCGGAAGCGGTTATCTGTGCTGAGCAGTCTGCGGATCTTGCGGGCATTGACGATACCGGCAAGGTCATTGTCCATATACAGATTGACCTTTCGGATCTCTGGGTGCCGTTCCAAAAATGAGACCAGCGCCACAGGAGAAGTGCCGCCCAGGGAGAGGCGGTAGCCGTCCCAATTCCAGCCCTGTATCACTTGAAGGGAGGCATGGGATAAGGCGTCAATAGGTGCTTCAAATACGGCAAGCTCTCGGCTGCCCGGATTCCGAGGCGGCAAGCAGAAACTGAACTGCTTATCGCTGCCGCACACATCCTTCTTGATGGGTTCAGCCGTGCCGCGCATACAGGCGAATTTCGCTGTGCCGGTGTCATCCTTTCCCACGAACACGCAGACGGGGCTGCCCTTATAGCTGCTCTCGTACAGAAGTCCCAGCTTCATGCAGCGGCCAATGACCTGATGATGGATCCCACGCCGCTGCAAATAAGTGATGGCACCGGTGGCACACCGCTTCGCCCAGGGAAGGGAGAAGGGCGGGCGCGGAGGCGGTTTCGGCCGGACAGACGCATGATAAGAAATACTGGAAGCGGAACCGGTGAGCGCATTTACCGCTTCCACCAGTCCATAGCCCCGTATCTCCATCATGTAATCCAGAGCGTTGATTTTCTTACCCCGGCTGTTCCAGTACCAGTAATCTTTGGCTGCCACATAGACCAGACTGTCATGCTCCCGGTGCCGATAGTTGGGGCCGTCCCGTTTGAGAACGCCGGGCTCGCTGCTTTGCAGATAGGCAAACAGGTTGATGTCCCGTGCCTGCCGGATCTGCTCTTTGCTTACGCCGGGCATTTATTTTGCACCTTGGCTTTCTTCATTCGGCGCTTCCTCCTTTCGCTGGTATCTGGTTCGCATACAGGAGCCGTCTACACTCCAGCAGATAAAGCCGTGTCCGGGAAAGGGGCAGCCCTCGCATCCCGGCTTAACATTGCAGCGAACCTTGTGATCTGTGCGCTGAACTGGTTCCCGGTCGGGAGTGATCAGCGCTTTTCCGTTTCTTCTGTGCATGGTGTTTTCTCCCTTCGGATATGAAAAAAGCGCCCTTCGGCGCTAATTACCATAAAGGTCATGATTGACTGCGGCTCGGTAGTAACTGTCTATCGTCGCCGGAGCATTGTAGAACGCCGCCAGCAGGTAGGCTTTGATGTTGCCGACCTTGGTGGTGTTCTTGTCGATACAGTCAAAGACATATTCCAAATGCTCGGAGGTGAGCTTCAGGAAGCGGCTCTTGACCACCTCCCGGGGGAAGTCATCTCCGGCAATGCGGATGTAGGGCCGCTTGGAGAGGACGGTTTCCAGGATCAGCTCCACTGCCTCATCCACACGAGCCCGGTCATACCGGGTGATCAGGCAGTCATACTCGATATTTTCCTGAATGATCTCCCGATAGGCTCTCACCATATCAATCCTATCCATCCTATCCGAACCAGAGCTGCTGTCTGCTTCATGGTACGGATAGATTGATGGATACGTCCTTGATAGATCCGTTTTTGATTCTTTCGTACTTGGTGAGTTAGTATTTAATTGGCGGGGTTTTTCCTGTTCAGGTTTCTCCAAAACAGGTTTTGCCTGAACAGGCTTTTCCTGTACTGGATTTTCCCGTTTAGGTGGAGACGGTTCGGGAGTGGTGGTCACAGGCTGCTCGTGGATCGTGTACTCAATATCTCCAAGTTGACCGTTCTCATAACGGAGGCGCTGCCTGGTCAGGTATCCGTGCCGCTCCAATTCTTTCAGCGCCGTGCTGATGGAGTCCACACCGTCTTTGCAGATGAAGGACAGCCCTTTTGTGGTGTAGTCCCAGTTATCCGGCAGTGACAGCATGAGCGAGAGCAGCCCCTTGGCTTTCAGGGACAGCTCCGTATTCCGCAGGTGATGGTTGCACATGATGGTGAAGTCTTTCGTTTTTTCAACTCTGAATACGGCCATTGCAAGACCTCCTTTCCTTTGAAGATGGATATGAAAAAAAGGCGTCCACTGATTAAAGTGAGACGCCCAAGGCAAAACAGTATTAACTTTTCTTAAATCTGGGACAGAATTTCTCCAATATCTCCATTGATACAAATGGACTTCTTCCTGATTTCGTCAGGAGCATACGCCTCTCCATAGTTGAGACAGGCATAAGTGGCATTCTGCCAGTCATGAGTCATACGCCAGAAACTATACTTCACTATGGTTGGCGTGTTGTAGCCGACAGCCAGTTCCAAAAACAGAACCTTCATGTTCTGGTGCCTGCGGAGAAAATCTGAATACCGACTGGCTGCAATGTGCCATCCTTCATCCTCGACGAATGTATCATCTGCTCGAAGATTCATGCTCATGGGCCGTCCACAATGCGGGCAGTGCGGAACAAGCTCTGTCGGTACGGTCATTTTGGGTGCTTCGGGCGCAGTAAGTGTGCCATCCAGCTCAATCGTATAGCCCTGCGCAATGACCATGTTTTTGATAATCTCATCGTTGTCGAATGTCTCCGAACAACACGGTTCGCTGCACTGGACCAGTCCGTAGTCTCCTTGCGTGTAGAACAGGCGGTGCTTATCAAATCCGGCTTTCTGAAAGCAGTGATCCACATTCGTTGTCAGGACAAAGTAATCTTTGTCCTTCACAAGCGAAAGCAGTTTTTCATAGACGGGCTTTGGTGCATTCATATAACGGTTGATGTAAATATAACGGCTCCAATAGGCCCAGTGTTCTTCAAGCGTTGAATACGGGTAAAATCCGCCGGAGTACATATCATGAAAATCGTATTTCGCGGCGAAATCTGAAAAATATTTTTCAAACCGTTCGCCGGTATAAACAAATCCTGCGGAAGTGGAGAGTCCCGCACCTGCACCGATTATTATGGCATCCGCATTGTCCAGCGTTTCACGCAGCTTGCTGATACAATCCGGTGTGTTTTCTGCTTTTAACATTCTTCTGCCAAACATTGCGTACACCACCTTTCTTCAAATCCTCTTGTTTATTGGATGAAAGACCTGAAATCTGCTGTTTAAGCCTAATATTCGTTGAGTTAACCCTGGTGCTCGAAGAACAGAACACCGGCGTGTTGTAGCCGGTGCCCAGTTCCAGGAACAGCGTCTTGCAGTTTTCGTGCCTGCGCAGAAATTCGCTGTAGCGTTCGGCGGCGGCATGCCAGCCTTCGTCCTCGACAAATCGGTCGTCACAGCGCAGGTTGGTGGTCAGCGGGCGGCCGCAATGGGGGCAGCGGGGGACCAGCTCGGTCGGCACGCGCAGGTCGTGCTGCTGGTGTACCATGGCGCGGACGAGGGCCTCATTATCAAAAGTTTCCTGGCAGCAGGGCTCGCTGCACTGGAACAGCCCGTAGTCACCCTGGGTGTAAAACAGGCGGCGCTTGTCAAAGCCCGCTTTTTGGAAGCAGTGATCCACGTTGGTGGTCAGCACAAAATAATCCTTATCGGCCACGGCGGCCAGCAAGTCGTTGTAGACAGGCTTCGGCGGGTCGGTGTAGCGGTTCAGCAGGATGTTGCGGCTCCAGAACGCCCAGAATTCCTCGGGCGTTGGGTAGGGGTAAAAGCCGCCGGTGTACATATCACGGAAACCGTACCGCGCGGCAAAATCGGCAAAGTGCTCGGTAAAGCGGGGGCCGCTATAGGTAAAGCCCGCCGAGGTGGACAGCCCCGCCCCGGCCCCGATGATGACGGCATCGGCCTGCTGCAGGGCGGTGCGCAGCTGCTCAATGCCCGAGGAGGTCGGCGTAGATTTCACGGTCGGTCGATGTAAAAACATTAAAGATCACCCTTTGGATACTGGTTTTGGTTTGCAGAAATTCCCGCACGGCGGCCACGGCGGTTTCGGCCGCAGCCTTTTGCGGATAGCCGAACACGCCGGTGGAGATGCAGCAGAATGCCACGCTGTGCAGCCCGTGGGCGGCGGCCAGCTCCAGGCAGGCGCGGTAGCAGCTGGTCAGCTGGGCTTTGTGGCGGGCGGTCAGCGACCCCTGCACGATCGGCCCCACCGTGTGCAGCACGTATTTGCAGGGCAGGTTGTAGGCGGGGGTCAGCTTGGCGGTGCCGGTGGGTTCCTCGTGCCCTTGGCGGCGCATGAGTTCGGCGCAGGTCTGGCGCAGCTGCACCCCGGCAAAGGTGTGGATGCAGTTATCGATGCAGCGATGATTTGGCACGTAGCAGCCGGTCATGCCGCTGTTGGCCGCGTTGACGATGGCATCGCACCGCAGCGTGGTGATATCCCCCTGCCACAGGCAAAGGCCCGGCTCGGCTTCGGGCAGGGTGTCGGCCTCGTTGATGCCTTTCGCGGCGGTCTCGGCCTGCAGGTAAGCGTCCTGCACCTCCAGAAAGCGGCGGGGCATGGCGCGGGGCGGGCGCACGTTCATCAGGGCGCGCAGCAGCTGGCGTTGGCCGGTCTCGTCCGCCGGGATGGTCAGGTCTTTATACTCCGGTTCCTCCGCCAGCAGCTGGGCGATCAGCGCGCGGCGGCGTTCCTCTTGCAATGCAGCCTGGGTCATGGTTGGCTCCTTTTTGTGGCAGGGTCTTGCGTTTATCTGGCAACACTATTATAATAAAGCTATAGTGCCTGCTTGTAAAGTAAGCACAATTTAGTTAGGTAGTTACCCAAAGGATACTAATAGAAAGAGCGTGATTTTTTGGAAGATACTGCAACCGAAACCCGCGCACCGCTGCCCGCCTGTCCGGTGGAGACCACGCTGACGCTCATCAGCGACAAGTGGAAGGTGCTGATTTTACGCGACCTGATGACCGGCACCAAGCGGTTTGGCGAGTTGAAAAAGTCCATCGGCCATGTAACGCAGAAAGTGTTGACCGCCCAGCTGCGGCAGATGGAGACCAGCGGCCTGCTGACCCGCACGGTGTATGCCGAGGTTCCGCCCCGGGTGGAGTACACCCTGACCGACCTGGGCTACAGCTTAAAGCCGATTTTGGATGCCATGTGGACCTGGGGCGAGGGATACCAGGCGAAAGTTTTAGGCACACATACTGCTGACTGAGGGAGAGAAACGTGCTCAAGTCCGAAGCTTTGAATAACAACTAGGCTCTCTCCCCCACCGGCTTACGCCGGAGCCCCCTCCCAGAGGGGGCCTTTTGCACACACTGCATATAACAAAAGCCGGGAGCACCCGTTACAAGGTGCTCCCGGTTTATTTTGTTTAGTTCTGCACCATCTCAGGCTGCTTGCCGGCCAGGTCGTTGATGACCTCGCCCGCGATGATAAGCCCGGCCACGGCGGGGACGTAGGCGGTGCTGCCCGGCACCTGGCGGCGCTGGGTGCATTTGCGGGCGGTGCCCGGCGGGCAGATGCAGTGCTGGCGGCAGCTGATAGCCATATCATCCACGGGGGTGATGGCCTTCTCCTTGGAGTAGACGACTTTCAGGTGCTTGATGCCCCGCTTGCGCAGTTCGGTACGCATCACGCGGGCCAGCGGGCAGACGGAGGTTTCGTAGATATCGGCCACTTCCAGCGCGGCGGGGTTGATCTTATTGCCCGCGCCCATGCAGCTGATGATAGGCGTACCGGCGGCATCGGCCTGCATAATCATCGCCAGCTTGCCGGTGACGGTATCGATGGCATCCACCACGTAATCATACCGGGTAAAGTCAAACTGATCCTTGGTGTCCGGCGTGTAGAAAGTCTGGTGTATGTTGACCACGGCATCGGGGTTGATCTCCAAAATGCGGTCGCGGGCGACCTCGACCTTGTACTTGCCCACGGTTTTGCGGGTAGCCAAAATCTGGCGGTTGATGTTGGTCAGGCAGACCTTATCGTCATCGATGAGGTCCAGCGTACCGATGCCGCTGCGGGCCAGGGCCTCGACCGTATAGCCGCCGACACCGCCGATGCCGAAAACCGCCACGCGGGATTTGTACAGTTTTTCCATGGCCTCGTGGCCAAATAACAGTTCCGTTCTAGAAAATTGATTGAGCATTCCGTTCCCCTCACGCCATAGGCATTAAACTACTGATTTACTATGTTTTACAGCATTTGATTATAGAACAGATGCACGATTTTGTCAACAGGACGAGGAAATCGGGCGCGGTTTGCCGCCTGCACTGTAGGGGTCGATGCTTGCATCGACCCGCGGGCGGATGCAAGCATCCGCCCCTACAATCAGGCATCCAGTTCTTTAGAACGTTGTTTCGCTGTTCAGGTCAATGGTCAACTTATTCTCCCAATCCCGGCGCAGGGCAATGGTTGCTGTACGGTTTGTATTATTGTACAAAATAGACCATTGCGTATTACTGGTCACGTCCTCGGGGTTGGGGGCCTGGCTGGAAGCCTGCAGGGCCTGCCAGGCAATATCCGGGGTGATAGCCCCGGCGTTGGCATCCAGCACTTCCTCAATGGCATCGTACCGTTCGCGGCCGTGGCCGTAGATGCCGTTGCGCTGGTTGGGCAGCACGTTGTCCTTGTACAGCACAAAGAAGTTCGTCACCTGCTGGCTGGGGGTGGCGACCAGCGGGCGGGCCGGGTCATCGCAGTCAAACTCCACCACGCGGCCATCGCCGGTGGCATCGGTGATGTAAAAGTGGTAATCGCGGCCGCTGGTGGCAAACATGTCGTACTGCTGCAGCAGTTCCACGGCCTCGGCGGTGGTGGCGGCGCGGTCCAGCACCAGGCGGATCGCCATCGTGGTAGCCAGCACCGGCTTGCCGGTATCCTGCTTGGTGGGTTCGCTGTCCAGCGTCAGCACGGCGATGGAAACGCCTTTCTCGTTGATGCCGTCCAGGCAGGCGAAGGGTGCCAGCAGGCTGGCGATCTTGGCCTTGGTGCTGGCATCGGCCTGGTTGGCCCCCAGGTTATCCAGCGCGGCAAAGGCAATGGACTTATAGCCATCCTTGGGCGCGGTGCAGACCAGCATCGCCGAGGTATCCCGCTTGAAGTCGTAGTTGCGGCCCATCAGGTGGTCGCCGCCGGTCTCCTGGGCGTGGAACGCGCTGCAACCGAACGTGGGCGCTTTGATGGAGATGGGCAGCAGCGGCAGCGCCTGCTTGACGGCTTCGTCAATGAAGCTTTGGTTATCGGCGGTGGTGTTGGCGATCATCTTGTCCAGGTCGTAGTCGTAGCGGACCTGCATGCGGTAGAGGTTGTAGTCCTCATAGGTGGTCAGTTTTTCAATGGAGTTGGCGGTCTGGATGCGGCTGGCGTACAGCGCGCCGAAGCCCACAGCAGCCACGGCCACAACAGCCAGCGCCCCCACAACAATACGGGCGGCAAGTTTCATAATGTGTCCCTCCTTTTGGTGGATTGGGTTGTTTTTCTTGTGTAAATTGTATCACATAACTTTGCATCCGTACAAGGCTATGCGCACAACTTTGTTGCGCTGCACAAATTTGGGCATAAAAAATGGGAGAAACCCACAAACGGGGTTTCTCCCACAAAGCTATTGCAAAAGAGATTAGGCGTTTGCCTGAGAAGCAGCAACAGCGCAAGCGACAGTCATGCCGACCATCGGGTTGTTGCCAGCGCCGATCAGACCCATCATCTCGACGTGAGCCGGGACGGAGGAAGAACCAGCGAACTGAGCATCGCCGTGCATACGGCCCATGGAGTCGGTCAGGCCGTAGGAAGCGGGGCCAGCTGCCACGTTGTCCGGGTGCAGGGTACGGCCCGTGCCGCCGCCGGAAGCAACGGAGAAGTACTTCTTGCCGTTCTCCAGTGCCCACTTCTTGTAGGTACCGGCAACCAGGTGCTGGAAGCGGGTGGGGTTGGTGGAGTTACCGGTGATGGAAACCTCAACGCCCTCAGCCTTCATGATCGCAACGCCTTCCAGAACGTCGTTAGCGCCGTAGCACTTAACAGCAGCGCGCTCGCCGTCAGAGTAAGCGATGGTGTTGACGACCTTCAGCTCGCCAGTGGCGAAGTCGTAGTCGGTCTGCACATAGGTGAAGCCGTTGATACGGCTGATGATCTGAGCAGCGTCCTTGCCCAGGCCGTTCAGGATAACGCGCAGGGGCTCCTTACGGACCTTGTTAGCGGTACGGGCGATGCCGATAGCACCCTCAGCAGCAGCGAAGGACTCATGGCCAGCCAGGAAGGCGAAGCAATGGGTGTCCTCGTGCAGCAGCATAGCGCCCAGGTTACCATGGCCCAGGCCGACCTTACGCTGCTCTGCAACAGAGCCGGGGATGGTGAAAGCTTCCAGGCCTTCGCCGATGGCAGCAGCGCAGTCAGCAGCGCTCTTGAGGCCGCGCTTGACAGCGATGGCGGTGCCCAGGGTGTAAGCCCAGACGGCGTTATCGAAGCAGATGGGCTGGATGCCGCGGATGATCTTGTCGCAGTCGATGCCCTTAGCCAGCAGCATTTCGTTGCAGGCATCGAGGCTCTCCAGGCCGTTGGCCTTCAGGCAGGCCTCGATCTTGGGCATACGGCGATTCTGGGATTCAAAAGTTGCCATAATCTATGTTCCTCCCTCTCTTATTCTTCACGCGGGTCGATGTACTTGACAGCGCCCTGCTCGGCAGAGAAGCGGCCGTAGGTACCGATGTTCTTCTCGTAGGCTTCCTTCGGGTCCTTGCCGTGGCGGATGTCTTCCATCATCTTGCCCAGGCGGACAAACTGGTAGCCGATGACCTGGTTGTCCTTATCCAGAGCGGTCTTGAGGATGTAGCCCTCGGTCAGCTCCAGGTAACGAACGCCCTTGGCCTTGGTGGAGAAGATGGTGCCGGTCATAGAGCGCAGGCCCTTGCCCAGGTCATCCAGGCCAGCGCCAACGGGCAGGCCGTTCTCAGAGAAAGCGGTCTGGCTGCGGCCGTAGACGATCTGCAGGAACAGCTCACGCATAGCAACGTTGATAGCATCGCAGACCAGGTCGGTGTTCAGGGCTTCCAGGATGGTCTTGCCGGGCAGGATCTCGCCAGCCATAGCGGCGGAGTGGGTCATGCCGGAGCAGCCGATGGTCTCGACCAGGGCTTCCTCGATGATGCCGTTCTTGATGTTCAGGCTCAGCTTGCAGGTGCCCTGCTGGGGTGCGCACCAACCTACACCATGGGTGTAGCCGCTGATGTCCTCAATTTTATAGGCCTTGACCCACTGACCTTCTTCGGGGATCGGGGCGGGACCGTGCTTGGGCCCTTTTGTGATCGGGCACATGTTATTGACCTGTGCGGAGTATTCGATCATAATTTTCTCTCCTTTGCATTTGTTAGGCTTTTCACAGCTATCTTTATTATAAAGGGTGCGGTGTCGATTTTCAAGATGTTAGCCTAACCTAACCTTTTGTTTTTTGGAGAATTCCGTAGAAAAACAAAAACCGCCCCCGAATGGAGCGGTGAAAGCGGATTCTGCAAAGGGAGATTTTACAAGGGCAGCGCAGTCTCCAAAGGCTCCCTCTGGGAGGGAGCTGGCTGCGCGGAGCGCAGACTGAGGGAGAGAGCCTTGCCGATACCCGAAGCTTCGGATAGCATTTAGACTCTCTCCCCCACCGCCTATCGGCGGAGCCCCCTCCCAGAGGGGGCCTTTTGCGGGCGGATATAGAATCCGCCCCTACGGTAACGGCATGTTGCCTTACGCCTTGTAGGGGCGCACAATGTGCGCCCGTGCCCATTTACCATGTGAGAAGCTTTCCCGAGAAAGCGTTGCTACGTTAGGTTGGCGGGCGAACACTGTTCGCCCCTACGTACTCTCTATAAATAATAAATAAAAAAGATATATGTGTTATATTAAATAACATATATATCTTTTTATATACTTATTTTCTATAGTTAAGTTCGCGTTCTTCCAGATTTTACATTTTACAAAGGGGGTGCC
The DNA here is from genome assembly GCA_963655125.1 of Bulleidia sp. Lineage (GTDB taxonomy): Bacteria > Bacillota > Clostridia > Oscillospirales > Ruminococcaceae > Gemmiger. The sequence continues at coordinate 47,063 of CAVKDR010000042.1, read as the reverse complement.
CCCTATTGTAAAATGTAAAATCTGCTTTCGCATATTCTTTCGTTGTCACTCGTTCACAATATATAAATCAAATGTGTATCGCTCCATACTATATTTTCCTACACAAGATGCTTCGATACCATTTTCTGCCAATGCAGTATGCAGTTCGCCATCTTGTTCCAGAATCAAAAGTTTCTTTCCCTTATACTCACCTACTGCATCTTCATCACATCTTGCCAATTTCAAATCCGAATAGACGGCCTGCGTCAGTTCCGTCAAATCCTTTCCAATAGCAACACTTTCGTGTTCTGGGAACTGCATTGCTGCGACACGCTGTATATGATTGCTATCCGACACAATAATTGTATCATCCTGCATGTACTGTTCAAGGGTCGCGACTGTTATTTGAGTTTTCTTGTTCGTTATGTAATCTGCTCTTGCATAGCGCAAGTCCACATAAAAGCACACAGCTACCAATAACAAAGAGACACCTTTTCTCAAAGTCTGTTTGTCGATTGCTGATAGCGAAATCGCCATCGCCAGCCACAAGCAGCCTGCGGATGCCATCTCATACCGTGCAACAAATATTGGCCGAATCAGTAGTGAAAGTATGTTACCAATAAAAATGGTTCCCAGCCAGATGCCGATACCCAAAATCGGTTCTATCTGTCCCCTGATAAAAGCATGCAAGGCATATACAAACCCCAAAAATACTACCGCCAAAATTACAAGCGTTACAATCTTTTCTTTAAACAAAAACAACACTTGATGAACAATACCACGCAGCGAAACTGCATCGATCCAATAACTTTCCGAAACTGCTTTCAGCTGTGTTACAAACACAATGAGCCATGGCACATACGCCACCGCAACGCCAATACCCGAAAGCAGCGTATAAATAAACTCTTTCCACTTTCTATTTATTGAAAATAGAAACAACAGTTCTGCGTATATAATAATCGCCGAAATACATGCAAAATAATGCGTATACGCTGCCAATGACGAGAAAATAGCTAGTAAGATAAATGACTTTCCTCTGCCTTCTTTTATCAATTTCATCGCCTGCAGGAATGCACATGTTACAAAAAGCAAAGCCCAACTATACATACGTATTTCTGTTGCATACGTCAGCATACAAGGCATTCCAGAAATCATTATGTTAAATAGAAATGCGGCATTTATTCCATACTCTCGTTTTATCGTAGTAAAACCCATCCCTGTCAAAAACATGTACGGAACAAGGGAGACTAATTTTCCGATATATATTAGGGCTTCAGTACCCCCCCCCGCTTACTAAAATTGGCATTGCTGCAATTTTGTAGATTAAGTAGTAAAGCGGCGGATGTACATCCATAGCATCCAACTTGATCAATTCTACAAATGGGTGCTTAATCAATTCCAGGCTAAAAGCTTCATCGACCCAAATTGTTGGGCTGAAGCATGTCCAGAATCCTATCAGTAAAAAAAGCATCGGAATCGCATAAAACATCGTCTTTTTGAGCTTAGTTTGCACAATAAATAATCCCCCTTGTTAATAGCCACATCTAGCTATTTTAACAATAGGGGATTTTGTCGAAAAAGTCAATATTTTAGTACAAGAACCCAAACACCACGCGGGAAGCCGCACCGCAAACGGCCATCATCACCACGGCGGCTGCGGCGGGCCCGGCCCAGGTGCGGACGAGACCGGGGGCTGGGGCGGCTTTTTCATTCGTCACAGGCTGTTTGGCCTTTTTGCCCTTGGGCTGGGCGGGTGCGTCCTCGCTCTCCGGCGGCAGGCAGAACACCTGCAGCAGCCCGAACAGCAGCATGATCTCGGGGAAGATCATCGATACCCGAATCGACACCGCCGCGTGGGCCAGGTAGCTGACCAGCGCCAGCGTGACCGGCGCAACCCCGGGGCGCAGCCAATTTTGCGCGGCCTTGCGCAGGTGCGCCGCCACAAACCACACCCAGGCGGCCAGGCCTAACACACCGCCGGTCAGCAGCAGTTCCAGGTACTCGTTGTGGGCGGCGTAGAACGTTTTCATCCGGGCAGTGATGTCCGCGCCCGCCCACTGGGCCACGGCAGTGTGCATCATGCCGGGGCCAACGCCCAGCAGCTTGCGCCAGAGGGGCTGCACCGTCCAGGCCGACCAGCTGATGCGCCAGGCCGTGCCACGGTAGGTGCCCCAATCATCGTTGAAAACCAACATGTCATCGAGTTTTCTCAAAGACGGAAAGCCCGGCATAAAGTTCGCCAGCACCACCAGCACTACGCCCAAGCCGACCACCACGGCGGTCAGCACACGGCCCGCTTTCCACAGCGGGACCTCGCGGCGGCGCAGCGCAAAAAACAGCACGGCCCACACCACCGCGCAGACCGCAAGCCCAGCCTGCGCATAGTGGCCGAAAGATGCCAAAATCGGCTTGCCGCCCTGGGTGTACACATGGGTGCGCATGTACTGCATCCAGCCTGCATCGGCAAAAAAGAACATACCAATGACCATCAGCCGCCGCAGGGTGCGGGTGGTGAAAATTTTCTGGCAAAGCAGCACCAGCACCGCCGCGCCGATACCCAGGGCCAGGCCGTCAGCATCCACCACCGCCAGCGCCAGCGCACCGAAAAAGGCCGGTACACCGTAAAACACCGTGTGCCGCGCCCCCCGCGCTACCAAAAACGCGTAAAACACCAGCGGCAGCGCAAAGGCCATAAAGCCGGAGCAGAAGTTTTTCTGGCCGAGGGTGGAGAAAAACTGGGCGCGCTCCACCACGGCGGTATCGGCGTAGGTGCCGATGAGGTCGATGTTAAAAATGTTGAGCACATACAGCACCGTGACCAGCGCCGTAGTGATGCCCACGCAGAATGTAAGGCCGTTGAGCAGTTTTTGCGGCGCAAAGGCCCGCACGGCCAGGTAACTGACGGCGGTGAACAGCACCATCATGCAGCCGCCGTAGTAGCCGCCCAGCCCCCACAGGGACATGGCGGGCGACAGCGAGGTGACGGTGGAAATTACGCCGGTGGCCACGACGGCCCCCAGCGCCCATAGGGCGTGGTCGGTGCGCCAGGGCAGGCGGTTTGCCCGGGGGCGCGCCCCGATAACGGCCAGCGCCCCCAGCCACAGGCAGAACGCCCAGGACAGGGTGGCCACGCCGGTGAATTTGACGACACCGAGGTTGGAAAATTTATCGATATAAAGCGGATACACACAAAGCACCGCCAGCAAAAACGCGACAGCGGACCGTTCCGCCATCCGCCGCAGCTGCTGGGTTTGCATGGTTTGCTGCATGAGGGGAACCTCCTGTTATGTGGTTGGCAGGGGATTTTTGGGGGGCAAATTCGCCCCTTCGGTCGTCCATGATTGGGCGTTGACATTCGTTATGTAGGGGTCGATGCTCGCATCGACCCGCGGGCGGATATAGAATCCGCCCCTACGGTAACGGTATGTTGCTTGCCTTACGGTTCGTAGGGGAGCATTCTATATGCTCCCGCGGGCGGATGCTTGCATCCGCCCCTACAGGATAGCGGCATGCCCACTATATTGCCACCCCTGGCAAGCCTATATTGTACCCTGTACGGCGCAAAATTTCAACTGATTTGGCAAGGTTTTACAAGTCTGACACAAACCAGCCCGGCCAGGGCGCACCCTGCCGCCAGCCAATGCCGGGCGGCCAGCGGCAGGGCCTGGCTGCCGATGTAGCTGACCAGGCTTCCGCCGCTCATGCCTAAGGCAATAAACCCGTAGTTCACCCCCGCGTGGGGCAGGCCGAACAGGTCGGTGTTGAAGGCAGGCTGCACCGCCGCCCCGCCGGAGTAGAAAAACGTCAGCACCGCATAGGCCGCCAGCACCCACCAATCGCCCGCAAAAGCAAACCACACCGACCCCGCTGCCAATCCAACATACACCGCGTACAGCACCGGCTTGCGGCCCAGCTTGTCGCTGCAGGCGGGCAGCAGCAGCCGTCCCGCTGCACTGGCGGCGGAGCCTAACACAATGCTGTAAGGCGCGGCGGCTTCGGGCAGGCCGCGCTCGGTGGCGATTTTGAAAATTTCCGGGCTGAACAGCAGCACCGCCGGGGCTGAGAGTGCCACCGCCGCCACGCACAGCTTGTATTGATTCGTGCGCACCATCTGCGGCCAGTCCAGACCGGGCTGGGGCTTGCCTGGCGTTTTGACTGTGGGCGGGTCTTGCAAAATCAGCGCCCCCGCGCCGCAAACCACCAGCATCACGGCCCCCAGCGCCGCAAAGCAGATGCGGATGCCCCACGCACCGCCTACCCCCTTGACGAACAGCGTAAAAAACGCGCCGGATAGCCCCATCGCCACCCCGGCCACGCCGGTGGCCCAGCCTTTTTTATCCTTGTACCACTTTTGGGCGCAGGCCAGCACCGCCGGGGCCAAAAACGCGCTGCCCAGCCCTGCGGGCAAACTGTACACCAGCAAAAACAGCACCGCATTGGCGGGCGGCACCAGCGAAGCCGCAAAGAATCCCCCCGCCAGCAGCGCCGTGCCCCAAAGCCCGGCAAAGCGGGGGCCATGGCTGTCCTGCAGCAAGCCGCCCACCGCACAGCCCACGCCGTAGGCCGCCACCAGCACCGCAAAAGCCAGCATCGCCTGCCCCCGGCTGAACCCATACCCCTGCATGACCGGCTGCTGGAACACACCCCACGCTGCCGGGATACCGGTAAGCAGCTGCGCCGCCGCCCCTGCCGCCAAGATATACGGCCCACGGTTTTGCGCGGATTTTGCCATGGCACACCCCTCCCCTACCGCATTAGTATGGGCTATTCAGATTGACAAAATGCGCCGGGCAGGGTATCATTGATTGTATAGTAGTATAACTGTGTTGTAGGGGTCGATGCTCGCATCGACCCGCGCAGTTTTACGCTGCGGCAGTGTTCCCGGGCCGATGGCGAGCATTGCGGGTTCGCGCAGCGATCAATGCCCCTGCGGGGCATTGAACCGCACGAGCGGGCCAGCTTTGCTGGCTGGCGGCTATCGTTTTAGCCGCCAAGCGCCCTACAAATTTTTGTATACCATAAGTAAGGAGTACAACATGAAAACCCAGCCGTTAAAAGGTATGCGCGACCTGCTGCCCCGTGAGCAGGCCCTGCGCGATTATATCCAGGGCCAGATTCTGGCCACCTACCGCGCCGCAGGCTTCCAGCGCATCTCCACCCCCATTTTGGAGGATATGGAGAACCTGGACAAGAGCGATGGCGGCGACAATCTGAACCTGATCTTCAAGGTCCTCAAGCGCGGCGATAAGCTGGCCGCCGCCCTGCAAAGCGGCGATGAAAAGCAGCTGAGCGATATGGGTCTGCGCTACGACCTGACCCTGCCCCTGTCCCGCTACTACGCCGCCAACCGCAACGACCTGCCCAACCCGTTCAAGGTCATCCAGACCGACCGCGTCTACCGCGCCGAGCGCCCCCAGAAAGGCCGCCTGCGTGAGTTTGTGCAGTGCGACATTGATATTCTGGGCGATTCTTCCCCCAATGCCGAGGTCGAACTGATCGATGTGACCGCCCGTGCGCTGCTGAAGATCGGCTTCACCGGCTTTACCGTCAACATCAACGACCGCCGCATCCTGCGCGCCATGCTGCAGAAGATGGGCTTTGCCGAGGACCAGCTGGATTCCGTCTGCATCAGCTTTGACAAGATGGACAAGATCGGTGCCGAGGGCGTGAAGAACGAACTGACCGAAAAGGGCTTTGCCGCCGAGGCTATCACTGCACTGGACGACTTCCTGCGCGCGGGCGATTTCAGCCTGGACAATGTGGCCGCCAAGGTGGACGATGAGGCTTTGACCGCCGACCTGCGCTATGTCATTGCCACCAGCGAGAAGATCGCAAATGGCCGCTATGGCATCGCCTACGCACCCAGCCTGGTGCGCGGCCAGGGCTACTACACCGGCATGGTGTTCGAGGTCACCTGCCCGCAGTTCAGCGGTGCCGTGGCTGGCGGCGGCCGGTACGACAACATGGTGGGCAAGTTCATCGGCCAGCAGGTACCCGCCGTGGGTTTCTCCATCGGTTTTGAGCGTGTCTGCGGCATTTTGCTGGAACAGGGCTATCAGATTCCCGGTGCCAAGCCGCACCTGGCGCTGCTCTACCTGAAAGATGCCGACTTTGCCGCCGTGCTGGCTAAGGCCGAAGCGCTGCGCGCCGACTATGACGTGACTGTGCTGCCCCAGGCCAAGAAGCTGGGCAAGCAGTTCGGCACGTTGGAAGCCGCTGGCTACAACGCCGTTGCCTTTGCCGACAACGATGACATCAAGGTTCTTGGGCAGAAAGCCGAATAATCAGCAAAGAATTTGTGGGAAGTACCAAAAATCATGGCACTTCCCACTTTTTGTAAATGTGCGCGTAACATTTTGCCCCCACTGCCGTGTTTAGGGGTGAGAGGACACAGCAAGACCCCCAAAAAGAAAGGAGCATCCACCATGAAAAAACTTTCCCGCGTTTCCACTGCCCTGCTGGCGGCGGTGCTGCTGGCAGGCTGCGGCAGCATCAGCAGCAAGGACGGCGGCTACTACAGCACCGAAAGCGCCAGCGCCGAGGTGGCCTACGACAGCGCCGCCGGGACGGCCAACAGCAGCATCATGCCCGAGGAGCTGCCCGATTCCACCGATGAGACCGCGCAGAAGATCATCTATAACGCCGACATCCGCATGGAATCCACCGATTTTGACACCGCGCGGGACAGCCTGCTGGCGGCGGTGGAGGACTGCGGGGCATGGATGGAATACTCCAGCCTGAGCGGCGATGCGAAGGACCACGACCGCTACGCCTACTACACGGTGCGGGTACCGGTGGAAAATTACCGCACGTTTTTGGCCGCCGTGGGCGAGGCAGGCAGTGTGCTGGACCTCAGCGAGACCGCCGAGAACATCACCAGCAGTTACATTGACGTGCAGGCCCGGCTGGCAGCGCTGGAAGCCCAGCGCGACCGACTGAACGAACTGGCCGACCAGGCCGAGACCACGGCGGACTTGCTGGAAATTGAAAGCCAGCTTTCGGACGTGCAGTACCAGCTGGAAAACTACACCCGGCAGCTGAAAAACATGGACCAGCAGGTCAGCTACTCCACGGTGGACATCCGCCTAAGCGAGGTTGCCACCCTTACCCCCACCGGCACCACCTTTGGGGAGCGGGTCGCCGCTGCCTTTGCCGATGGCTGGCGCGGCTTTGTGGTGTTTATCCAGGGCTTTGTGCTGGCGGTCATCTACCTGTGGCCGGTGCTGGTCGTGGCGGGTATCCTTGTAGTGGTCATCCGCAAGGTTGTAAAGCACCGCCGCAAGACCCACCCCAAACCGGTAAAACCGGCAGTACCCACCAAGCCCGCAGAGTACGCACCGCAGCCCAACGGTGATGAACCGAAACCGAAATATTAAAGTTGCGGCATAGACGGGTCAAATGTAGGGGCGCACAGTGTGCGCCCGGAGCGTTTCGCGGCTGCGTAGGATTGCACGGGCGAACGATGTTCGCCCCTACAATACACACCATTACGTGCCGTGCCCATCCCATAACACAAAAGCGGCTCCCTATCACGGGGAGCCGTTTTTCTTATATTATAATCAATCTTTCAGCGTCAGCGCAATGTTCAGGTCTTTCAGCTGCTGGGCATCGACTACATCGGGGGCACCGCTCATGGGTTCGCCGGCGTTCTGTACCTTCGGGAAGGCGATGACATCACGGATGGAATCTTTCTTCAGCATCAGCATGACCATACGATCCAGGCCGTAGGCCATACCGCCGTGCGGGGGTGCGCCGAACTTGTAGGCATCCATCAGGAAGCCGAAGCTCTCGCGGGCCTTTTCCTCGGTAAAGCCGAGGGCGTGGAACATGCGGTCCTGCAGGGCGGGGTCGTTGATACGCATCGAGCCGCCGCCCATCTCAACACCGTTCAGCACGATATCGTAAGCCACAGCGTGGCAGGCACCGGGGTCGCTCTCCACCTTGTCCAGGTCCTCGGCCTTGGGCATGGTGAACGGATGGTGCATAGCCATCCAGCGGCCCTCCTGCTCGCTGTACTCAAACAGCGGGAAGTCCACGACCCACAGGAAGTTGAACTTGTCGGGGTCGATCAGGCCGTGCTTGCGGGCGATATCCAGGCGGACCTGGCCCAGGGCAGTGCAGGCCTTGACCCAATCGGTGTCGCTGACCAACAGCAGCACGTCACCAGTCTCGGCGTTCAAGGCAGCATACAGGGCGGTCTTTTCAGCATCGGTCAGGAACTTCTCGAAGCTGGAGGAAGTGCCATCGGCGGTCAGGCGGCTGTAGGCCAGGCCCTTGGCACCGTAGGTCTTGGCGACCTCGCCCAGTTTATCGATGTTCTTGCGGGACAGCTTATCGGCCAGGCCCTTGGCGTTGATGGCGCGGATGGTGCCGCCAGCTTCCAGCACAGCGGCAAAGGGCTTGAACTCGGTGCCCTTGAACACCTCGGTCACGTCCTGAATTTCCAGGCCGAAGCGGGTGTCCGGCTTATCGGAGCCGAAGCGGCCCATAGCCTCGTCCCAAGGCATACGGACAAACGGGGTCTGGACATCGATGTTCAGCATCTCTTTCCACAGGCGCTTGATCAGACCCTCGTTGATGGTCATGATATCGTCCTCGGAGACAAAGCTCATCTCCTCGTCCACCTGGGTGAATTCGGGCTGACGGTCGGCGCGCAGGTCCTCATCGCGGTAGCAGCGGGCGATCTGGAAGTAACGGTCGAAACCGGACAGCATCAGGATCTGCTTGTAAAGCTGCGGGCTCTGGGGCAGGGCGTAGAAGTGGCCGGGCTGCACACGGCTGGGCACCAGATAGTCACGGGCACCCTCCGGGGTAGACTTGATCAGGGTCGGGGTCTCGATCTCGCAGAAGTGATTCTCGCAGAAATAGTTGCGGATGATCTGCATGATCTTGCTGCGCAGCACGATCGGCTCATGCATCGAGGGGCGGCGCAGATCCAGGTAGCGGTAGCGCAGGCGCAGATCATCGTTGACGTTGATCTCATCGCGCAGTTCAAACGGCGTGGTCTGGGCCTCGCTCAGGATGCGCAGTTCGCTGACGTACAGCTCCACGTCACCGGTGGCGATCTTGTCGGTCTTGGCTGCGCGCTCGCGCAGTTTGCCGCGGCAGATCACCACGTATTCACTTTTCAGGCTTTCGGCTTTGGCGAAAACGTCTTTCGGCGTATCCTCGTCAAAAACCAGCTGCAGGATGCCGGTGGTATCGCGCAGGTCGGCAAAGATGATGCCGCCCTTATCGCGGGCACGGGCGATCGAACCGCAGACGGTTATTTCCTGCCCGGCGTTGGCCAGACTGACCTCGCCGCAGTAGTTGGTACGGCGCAGGGTCCCCATCGTTTCCATAGTTCCAGTCCCCTTTACATTATCGGGCAGCGTGTCAAAGGCAGGCCGCCCGTATTCTTTCAGACATATTATTATACCGCGCCCCGCCGCATTTGGCAAGAGGGGCAGGCGCATTTACTCCACTTCCCAGGGCAGCTGGTCCCGGATAAAGTCGAGAAACGTCTCGGCCGCCGGGGGCAGGTCCCGGGCGCAGGCAAGGCCCAGTTCAATTTCCTTGGGCGGGTCCAGCGGCAGGTGGCGCACATCGGTGTCCTGCCGGTTGCTGTTGATGCGGTTGGTCACGGTCACGCCCAGGCCCGCGCCCACCATGGCGTAAGTGGCCTGGATGTCCACCGTGGTAAACTGGGTGTTGGGGGTCAGGCCGACCTCGGCAAAAAAGCGGCTGCTGTCGATATCCTGCCCCGGGCAGGTGGCAATGTAGGGCTCGCGGGTAAAGGTCTCCACGGGGATGGTCACCTGCGCGGCCAGCGGGGACGCGGCAGGCACCACCGCCACCAGCGGGTCCCGCCGCAGGGGCAGCCAGCCGTGGCCGCCCTCCCGCGCGCTGATGATGCAAAAATCCAGCCGATGCTCCTGCAGATGGCCGATCAGCTCGGTGCTGGTGCCGTTTTCCAGGCGGAACTGCACACCGGGGTGCAGGGCGCGGAACGCCGAGGTGACCTGGGTGATCCACCGGTAATAGCGCCGGTAGGCCGTGCCGATGCCGATGGTGCCGGCCTCACTGCCGCGGACGCGGGCGGCGGCCTGCTCGATCTTTTGCTGGGCATACAGCAGTTCCCGCACGGCGGGCAGCAGGTCGGCACAGGCCGGGGTGGGCTGCACGCCCGCCTTGCTGCGGTATAAAAGGGGGAATCCGAGTTCTTCCTCCAGCACAGCTACGCTACGGCTGATGCCGGAGACCGTGTAGCCCAGGCTGTCCCCCGCCGCCCGCAGGCTGCCTTTATCAATGGCGGTCAATAAAATTTGCCAACGCTCTGTATCCATTTTGTCGCCCCTATGTTGCAGTTTTCGCAAAGATGTTTTGAAATTATTTCGCTTTTCTCAAGGATAAAACCGATGTATGATTTTGTCAAGGAAAATTTCGAGAGGGGCATGTACATGCAAGCTGCTACACAAACGCAAGACCTGACCCAGGGCAGCCTTTCCGGGCATCTGGTCCGGCTGGCCGCGCCGCTGGTGGTGGGCAATATTTTGCAGGAGTTTTATAACACCATCGATGCACTGGTGGTAGGCCGCTTTGCCGGGCAGGAGGAATTTGCCGCCATCGGCGTAGCAGGCACGGTGATGAACTTATTTTTGTTCGCGCTGGTGGGGTGCTGCAACGGGTTCTCGGTGCTGTTTGCCCGGGGCTGCGGCCAGCGGGATTACCAGGCGGTGCGCCGCCGCCACTTTGCCGCCCTGCTGGCGGGCCTGGGCTGCACCGCCCTGCTGATGCTGGTGGGCCTGTGCGCCCTGAGGCCGATGCTGCAAGCCATGCAGACCCCTGCCGCTTTGCAGGGGTACACGGCAGTGTACCTGCGGTGGATTTTCGCCAGCCTGCCTGCGGCCTTTTTGTACAATCTGTTTGCGGCACTACTGCGGGCGGCAGGCGATACCCGCGCCGCCCTGCTGGCACTGGCAGTGGCAGTAAGTGCCAACCTGGTATTGGATCTTGCCTTTGTTGCGGGACTAGGCCTGGGCATTGCCGGGGCTGCAGCCGCCACCGCCGCCACGCAGGCATTCTCGGCGGTATTCTGCTATTTTTATCTGTACCGCACCCACCCTGAACTGCTGCTGCGCCGGAGCGAACTGCAATTCAATGCATCCCTTACGGTGAGCACCCTGCAGTTTGGGCTGGTGACCAGCTTGCAGCAGTGCAGTTTGTACCTGGGCAAACTGCTGGTGCAGGGCATCGTCAACGGCGGCGGCACCTATGCCATTGCCGCCTACACGGCGGGTACCCGCATTGAGGCATTCGCCAACTCCTTTGAGACCAGCGCTGGGACCGCGGTATCGATCCTGGTCGCACAGAACGCCGGGGCCGGGCACAGTGACCGTGTGGAGCAAAGCTTCCGCTGCGGCACAGCCTGGCTGCTGGGCATGGGGATTCTTTCCGGTGTCATCATGCTGGCTGCCGGTGCCCCGGCCATCGGCCTGGTGCTGGGAGCCGGCAGCGGCGCGGCTTTTACCCAGGCTATACACTATCTGCGGCTGGTGGCGCTGTTTTACCCGTTCTGCTTTTTGGGTGGCAGCTTTGTGGGATATTTCAACGGCCGCAGCGCTGTGCAGTGGCCCTTTGCGGGCACCACGCTGCACATTACGATGCGGGTCATCCTCTCCTGGCTGCTGTTTGCCCACATGGGGCTGAACGCCGTGGCCCTGGCTACCGGCCTTGGCTGGGCGATGGCCTGTCTGTTCTGGGGCATGGTAAAGGTGCGGTTCGGCCGCATGCCCGCGAACGTATAAATACAACAAAAAACCGCTTGGAGCGTAATGCTTCAAGCGGTTTTTGGTGCGCCCGCAGGAACTCGAATCCTGGACCCTCTGATTAAAAGTCAGATGCTCTACCAACTGAGCTACGGGCACATCTATCTGCTGTTTCACGGCCCTAATAGTATAGCAGGTGCGGCGGGGCTTGTCAATATCTGGCGGCAAAAAAATTTGCCAACCGCGATAAAAAGGCACAAAAAAGCCCGCAGCACAACGGCCACGGGCGTTAAAACCTATATTAGGGGGCAGGATTACTGACCAACCTTCTCCTTCAGACGGCCGCTGGCCTTGAAGCCGGGGATAGCGGTGGGCTCCAGCTTGCTGGTAACCTTGGTCTTGGGGTTGGTGAAGTTCTTGGTCTGGCGTTCACGCATCTCGAAACGGCCAAAGCCTGCGATGGTGACTTTGTCGCCGCTCTTGAGCACGTCACCGATGGTGCCGAAGATGCCGTCCATGACCTTTTCGACTTCTGCGCTGGTCATATTGGTGTCGTTGGCAACCTTGGTAATCAACTGAGATCTAGTCATAATTCCTTTTACTCCCTATTGTTCAGGCCGGGGCCTGTTAATATTTACGGGCTTTATTATAGAGAAAATTCCGCGCAGAATCAAGAGTTTTTTACCAAATCGGTCGAATTTTCCCAAAAATCGGCAAATAACATAAAATTTGCTTTGTAAAAGGCCGCAAATTTCGTCACATGGCGGAAATTTGACCTTTTGCAGTTGATTCCAACCGCCAAACGTGCATATTTTGCGGACTCAAACACCCATCTGGGCCGCCGTGGGGTAGCTGGCAATAGCACCGTAGCGCTGTACGCTCTCGCCGCAGTACCGGTTGGAGAAGGCCAGCCACTGCTCCAGCTGCGCCGGGGCGGCGGCGGGCAGGGTGTCCACGGTCACACCCGCGCGGCAGAGCTGCCACAGGAACGACCCGATGAAACCATCACCCGCGCCGGTGGTATCCACGGCCTTGACCGGCTTGACAGCGGCAAACCCGCGGGCCGTGCGGGTGTAGGCGTAGGCCCCGGCGCTGCCACAGGTGTAGACCACCAGCTGCACATGGCCGGTGAACAGCTTGGGCAGGGCCTTTTCGATTTCCGCCGTGCCGGTCAGGAATTCCAGTTCCTCATCGGACACCTTGAGGATGTCCGCCTGGGGCAGGAACTCCCACACGGTGCGGTAGAGCGCTTCGTGGTCGGGCCAGAGGGGGAAGCGCAGGTTGGGGTCGAAGCTGACCAGCGCCCCGGCCTTGCGGGCAGCGGCGATGGCGGCCTTGTGGGCCTCGCGCATCGGACTTTCCACCAGGGACACACTGCAAAAATGCAGGGCAAAAGCGGTATCGAACAGCGCCGGGTCCACCTGCTCCGGGCTGTAGAGCAGGTCTGCCGAGGGCTTGCGGTAGAAGCTGAAAGTGCGGTTGCCGTCCGCCTGCAGCGAGACAAAGGCCAGCGCCGTGTTGGCGCGGTCGGTGGTGGCAATGTGGCTCACGTCCACGCCCGCCCCGGCCAGTTCGGCGGTGATTTTCGCACCAAAGGGGTCATCCCCCAGCTGGGTCAGCAGGGCGCTGCGGCCGCCCAGCCGGGCAAAGGCAGCGGCCACGTTGGCGGGGGCACCGCCCACCCGGGGTGCAAAGGCGGAGACCGCGCCGAAATCGCAGCCGGTCTCGGCCGGGATCATATCGATCAGCGCTTCGCCGATCGCATACAAAGTGTCATGAGCCATCGCAGATTTCTCCTTACAGCGCAATTTCGTACAGGGTGCCGCAGCAGCCCGCCAGGCGCAGCGCCACGGGGCCGGGGGCCGGGTAGTAACGGGTGGACAGCACCGCCGCGCCGTCATTCAGGAACACTTCCAGCGAGGAGGCATCCCCCACCACCCGCAGGCGGCGGCAGGGTGCATCCAGCACCACGTGGCGGCTGGTACGGCCGTAGGCCATGGCGGCGTTGGTAAAGTAGAGGGTGCAGCTGCGGTCGGCCTCACTGTAGGCCAGCTGCACGCCCTCGGCCACCGTGAGGGTAAAGTCCCCCGCCGGGGCAGCCAGCAGATCAAAGCAGGGCGTGGCAGATACGGTCTTGCCATCGGGCAGGTCGTGGGCGGCACCGCGCAGGGCAGCCAGTTCGGCCACAGGGTTTTGCAAAACGCGGTCGCCATCGCGGGTCAGCTGGCGGGGCACCGTCATGCAGTGCTGCCAGCCAAAGTCGATGGGGTTGGTGTAGTCGGCATCGGGCATGCCCATCCAGCCGATTTGGATGCGGCGGTCGCCGTCCGCAAAGCTTTGGGGGGCGTAGTAGTCAAAGCCGAAGTCCGCGTGGCGGAACTCGCCCAGGGTGCAGCCGCCGCGCCAATCACCGTACACCGGGAAGTAGCCGCAGCCGTAGACGTTCTGGCACTCGATGCCCTGGGGGGACACCGCCAGGAACCACTGGCCGTCCAGCTCAAACAGGTCGGGGCACTCCCACATAAAGCCGAAAGTCTCCGGCGTGGTCAGGGTGTTGATGCAGGTCCAGTGCAGCTTGTCGGTGCTTTCCCAGACGAGGACCTCGCCCTTATCCCCCACCGTGCGGGCACCCAGCACCATGTAATAGCGGCCCTGGTAGGCAAACACTTTGGGGTCGCGCACATGGCAGGTCAGGCCGGCGGGGTAGTCTTTGTTGTAAAGCAGGCACTGCTTGGTATCCAGGTGGATGCCATCCCGGCTGGCAGCCAGGCATACGTTATGCCCACGGCCCTGCTTGATGTAGTCGTAGTCGCCGGGGTGTTTGACGTTGCCGGTGTAGTACAGGTACATCACGCCATCCTCAACGAGGGCCGAGCCGGAGTAGACACCGTGGCAGTCAAAGGGTTCGTCCGGGTAGAGCATGACGGGCTGGCGCTCCCAGTGCATCAGGTCGCGGCTAGTGACATGGCCCCAGTGCTTGACACCGCCGGTCACATCAAAGGGGCCGTACTGGTAGAACACGTGGTAGGTATCGCCAATCTTGCACAGGCCGTTGGGGTCGTTGAGCCAGCCCACGGTGGGCTGCACATGGAAGCGCTGGCGGTGGGGGTCGCTCTCGGCCTTAGCAGCGCCGAGGGATTCCACCAGCGGAACAAGTTTTTTCAGGTCACGCTGTAAGGCGTTCATGGGGGTGCTCCTTATCTTTGGTTGCCGTACTATTGTAGGGGTCGATGCTTGCATCGACCCGCGGGCTGATGCAAGCATCAGCCCCTACATGCCGACTTGCTAGTTGTATGCTTTTACGCGTTTTCTTCTTCGGGTTTCCAGATCACCCAGGTCACGGCGAAGGCCACACCAAAGGCGATGAGCATGGCGATGACGTACTGCAGGGGCATATGCAGATGCAGCAGGATGCCGAAGATGCCGGTCACGCCGGTGCCGGTGGCCCCCAGGCCCACGATGCTGGCATACAGTGCGCCGCAGGCACCGCCCACCAGGCCGCCGATGAAAGGCTTGAAGTAGCGCAGGTTGACACCGAAGATAGCAGGCTCGGTGATGCCCATGCAGGCAGACAGGGCGGAGGGCAGAGCCATAGACTTGACCTTAGCGTTCTTGCTCTTGAGGGCAACGGCCAGAGCAGCACCGCCCTGGGCCACGTTGGCAGCACTAGCCAGGGGCAGCCAGTAGGTGTAACCGAACTTAGCCAGCTGGCCGATATCGATAAGGGTGTACATGTGGTGGATACCGGCCACAACGGTGATGGCGTACAGGCCGCCCATGATGAAGGAACCGATGCCGTAGGGCAGCTGGATCAGGGTCTGAACGCCGTTGATGATGCCGTCCTCCACGGTGGTGAAGATGGGTCCGATGACAGCGAGGGTCAGGTAGCCGGTGACAAAGACAGAGACCAGCGGGGTGACAAACAGGTCAAACATGGCGGGCACGATCTTGTGAAGCCGCTTTTCGATCTGGGACATGAGCCAGACGGCGATGATGACCGGGATGACGTGGCCCTGATAGCCCACCAGCGGGATGGTGTACAGCCCGCCGAACACCGGCTGGTAGGTCTGCACACCCTCGGACGCAACGGTCCAGGCGTTTTGCAGGTTGGGGTGGATCATGATCATACCGATGACCGCCCCCAGGAACGGGTTGCCGCCGAACACTTTCGCGGCAGAGAATGCAATGAGGATGGGCAGGAAAGTGTACGCCGTGTTGGAGAACAGCTGGGCGAACACGTAAATCGAACCGGAGGTATCCACACTAAGGAAGCCGTTGTTGACCATGAAGTTCAGCGCTTCCATGATGCCCATCAGGAAGCCGGAAGCCACGATGGCCGGGATGATGGGCACGAAGATGTCGCCCAGCGTCTTGATGGCCTGCTGGTACCAGGGAGCCTTGGCGGCGGCCGCCTGCTTGACTTCCTCCTTGGTGGCTGCGCCGATGCCCGCCAGGGCGGTGAACTCATCGTAGACTTTGTTGACGGTGCCAGTGCCGAAGATGATCTGCAACTGGCCCTGGGCCTCAAAGACACCCTTAGCGCCCTCGGCGTTTTCAAGGGCCTTTTTGTCCACCTTGCCGTTATCCGCAATGACCAGGCGCAGGCGGGTTGCGCAGTGGGCTGCCGATACAATGTTGGATGCACCGCCGATGGCATCCAGTACCTGTTGTGCCGCGTGTTTGTAATCCATGAAAATCGCTCCTTCTATAAGATGTGATGTAGAGGATTGTGAAATCAATTTCATCTGACGACTATATTATAGTTGATAGGGCGACAGATTTCTATTCGCTAGATGCCACAATTTCATCCCGATGTGTTATCGATTTCACACAGTTTCACATGAGTTATTGGTGATTTGCACAAAAACAGGCGGGTGGATTTGTACGGGAGAAGTTAGAGGCTCCCCTTGAGGGGAGCTGGCCGCGTTAGTGGACTGAAGGGTGGGCCTTGGGCATCAAAACCTCTCCCAGCCACCCCTCACCCGCCTATCGGCGGGAGCTCCCCTCGAGGGGGAGCCTTTAGACTTACAGCGCCCAAATATTCTCATCGGCGTTTTCATCGCCGGTGGAAGCGCGGCATTTCAACTCCCAGCCCAGTTCCAACTCCCGGGGGCGGGCGTGGGGGTCGGCCAGCTGGTCCAGCAGCAGGCGGGCGGCCTTGTCCCCTGCCGTGCGGTAGTGCAGGTGGGCGCTGGTCAGCGGCACATAGGCCACCCGGCCCGCGCGGCTGTCGCCGACAGAAGCTACCATCACATCCTCGGGCACACGCAGGCCCTGGCTGCGGCAGTACTGGATGGCACCGATGGCGATGGTGTCCGTGGCGCAGAACAGGGCGTTGATCTCCCCTGCCCGCTCGAACAGCTGGCGGGCCTGCTCGTAGCCGGACTCCATGTTGAACTTGGCTACGCTGATGCGCTGGGCACGGGGCGTTAAGCCTGCATCCCGCAGGGCGGCTTCGTACCCGGCACGGCGGGCCTGGCCCACGGCTTTATCCAACATAGTAGCGCCCAAAAAGCCCGGCAGGCGGCGGCCTTTTTCCAGCATGCGGGCGGTGGCGGCGCGGGCCGCACCGAAATCATCATGATACACGCAGCTGTACCCGGGGTGCTGCTGCGCCAGGATGACCACGGGAATTTTCAGGCTTTCCAGCACGGCTTCATGCTCCGGCGTGAAGATGGACGCAATCAGGATAATGCCGTCCACCGCATCGTGGCGCAGCATATCCATGGCCCGCACCTCGCGGGTGTTGTCGTTGGCGGTGTTCACCAGCAGCAGCTGGTAGCCCTGCTCGTCCAGCACACGGCTGATGCCCTCCACCATGCGGGCGCAGCTTTCGCTGCTGAGTTTGGGCAGGATCACGCCGATCTGTTTGGTGCGGCGGGTGCGCATCATCTGGGCCTGCATGCTGGGGCGGTAGCCGGTCTCCTCCACCGCTTTGGCGATGGCGGCGCGCTTCTCGGCGCTGAGGTAGCCGCCGTTGAAAAACCGGCTGACCGCCGCCTTGGACACGCCCGCGTAGGCAGCAAATTCGTTGATGTTCATGGGTAAGCCCCCTTTGTGGTATTGATTTCAGTATAGCGCGGGAGGAGGCCTTTGTAAAGCCTGCCGCCTTTTGGCCCCCTTGTGTAAAGGGGGCTCCGCCGAAGGCGGTGGGGGATTGTCCTGTCTGCCTTGCAACACGGTCTACCATCCAAGCGTTTCAATCCCTCAGTCAGCCTGACGGCTGACAGCTCCCTTTACACAAGGGAGCCTTTAAGCAGCGGCAACACAAAAAACCGCACCCTTGCGGATGCGGTTTGCGGTTTGCGGTTATATTTTATTCCCCTTTAGCGGCTTCGCGGTGGAGGTGGGCGATGTCGACCAGTTCCATCTGGCTGATGTCATGGTCGCCGCGCAGGGCATCTACCAGCACACGGGCGGTGTCCATCGCCGTGATGCAGGGGATGGACAACTCGGTAGCCTTGCGGCGGAACTTGACCGAGTCACGGTGCGGGTCGCGGCCATGGGGGCTGGTGGAGATGATGTAATCCACCAGGCCGCTTTCCAGCAGGTCGATCATGTTCGGGCGGGCACCGCTCATCTGGCGCACCACACTGCAGGGGATCATCTGGCTGTTCAGATAGCGGGCCGTTTCGGCAGTGCCGTAGATCTTGTAGCCGTAATCATGCAGCTTCCAGGCCAGTTCGGCGGCTTCGGGCTTGTCGCTGTCCTTGACAGACACGATGCAGCAGGAGCCGGGGCCGGGCACCTTGAACTGATAACCGGCAGCCACCAGGCCTTTCATCATGGCCTCGTGGAAGGTGGGGGCAATGCCCAGCACCTCGCCGGTGGACTTCATCTCGGGGCCCAGCATGGTGTCCACGCCGTGCAGCTTCAGGAAGCTGTAGACGGGCACCTTGACGGCGTAGTAGGGGCTCTTGCCGTTGCGCCACAGGCCGGTGCCGTAGCCCATATCTTTCAGCTTTTCGCCCAGGGTGCAGCGCACAGCCAGGTCGACCATCGGCACACCGGTAACTTTGGAGATGTAGGGCACGGTACGGGAGGAACGGGGGTTGACCTCGATAACGTAGACGCGGTCGTTCTGCACGGCGTACTGCACGTTGACCAGGCCGACAACTTTCAGCTCGCGGGCAAAGCGGCCGGTGTAATCCACCAGCGTATCGATGACTTTCTGGCTGAACGTATAGGGCGGGTAAACGCAGATGGAGTCGCCGGAGTGTACGCCGGTGCGCTCGACCTGCTGCATGATGCCAGGCACCAGGTAATCGGTGCCGTCACAGATAGCATCGACCTCACACTCGGTACCCAGGATGTACTTATCCATCAGCACCGGGTGGCTCATGTCCACGTGCTTGGTGATAACGCCCATGTACTCGGTGACATCGGCGGAGTTGTAGGCCACGATCATGTTCTGGCCGCCCAGCACGTAGGAGGGGCGCATCAGCACGGGATAGCCGACTTCCTGCGCAGCCTGCAGGGCTTCTTCCAGCGTAAAGACGGTGCGGCCCTCGGGGCGGGGGATGCCGCAGCGCTCCAGCAGTTCGTCAAAGCGCTCGCGGTCCTCGGCTTCATCGATGGCATCCGCCGGGGTGCCCAGGATGGGCAGGCCGATCTCGTCCATGTGCTTCGCCAGCTTGATAGCGGTCTGGCCGCCGAACTGCACCAGGCAGCCATCCGGCTTCTCGGTCTCGATGATCTGGTCCACGCTCTCGGGGTTCAGCGGGTCAAAGTACAGGCGGTCGCCGGTGTCAAAGTCGGTGGAGACGGTCTCAGGGTTGTTGTTGACCAGCACCGCTTCGCAGCCGTGGTTTTTCAGCGTCCAGACGGCATGGACCGAGCAGTAGTCGAACTCGATGCCCTGGCCGATGCGGATGGGGCCGGAGCCAAAGACCAGCACTTTCTTCTTTTTGGGGTCACTGCGCTCGGCAATAAACTGCTTGGCCTCGTTGTCCTCATCGAAGGTAGAGTAGAAATAGGGCGTTTTAGCGGCAAATTCAGCAGCGCAGGTATCAACCATCTTGAAAGCGGCGGCGGGGTGCTCGGGCAGGGTGTCCACACCGGCCAGGCGCTTGATGGTCTTATCCAGGAAACCGAACTTCTTGGCGTTCAGGTACTTTTCGGTCGTCAGTTCGCCGTTTTTCATGCCCATCTCGATGTCAGCCAGGTGCTGCATCTTGTCGAGGAACCACCAGTCGATCTTGGTGATGTCGTAGATGGTCTCATGGGGCACACCGCGCTTGAGGGCTTCGTAGACGCAGAAGGCGCGCTCGGAGTCCTGCACATGCAGGTGCTCGATGATCTCCTCGGTGGAGAGCTTCTCGAAGTCCGGCAGGGTCAGGGTGT
The DNA here is from genome assembly GCA_963655125.1 of Bulleidia sp. GTDB lineage: Bacteria > Bacillota > Clostridia > Oscillospirales > Ruminococcaceae > Gemmiger. The sequence goes on along the minus strand of CAVKDR010000042.1, from coordinate 26,994 downwards.
CCAGGCCCAGCTCGGTGGAGGAGACGGCCTTCATCATGGCATGCTCGAAGTTGTTGCCGATAGCCATGACCTCGCCGGTTGCCATCATCTGGGTGCCCAGGGACTTATCGGCGTAAACGAACTTATCGAAGGGCCACTTCGGGTATTTGACGACCACGTAGTCCAGCGCAGGCTCGAAGCAGGCGCAGGTCTCGCCGGTAACATCGTTGGTGATCTCGTCCAGGGTGTAGCCCAGGGCGATCTTGGTAGCCACCTTAGCAATGGGATAGCCCGTGGCCTTGGATGCCAGCGCCGAAGAACGGGACACGCGGGGGTTGACCTCGATGACGGCGTACTCGAAGCTGTCCGGCTTCAGTGCAAACTGGCAGTTGCAGCCGCCCTCGATGCCCAGTTCGGTGATGATATCCAGCGCGGCGGTACGCAGCATCTGGTACTCTTTATCGGAAAGGGTCTGGCTGGGGGCCACAACGATGGAGTCACCGGTGTGGATGCCGACAGGATCCAGGTTCTCCATATTGCAGACGGTGATAACGTTGCCCTTGGAGTCACGCATGACCTCGTACTCGATCTCTTTCCAGCCGGAGATGCACTTTTCCACCAAAATCTGGTGAATAGGGGAAAGACGCAGGCCGTTGGTGGCGATCTCGTGCAGTTTTTCGCGGTCCTCGCAGATGCCGCCGCCGGTGCCGCCCATGGTAAAGGCGGGGCGCACGATGACAGGGTAGCCGATGACCTCGGCAAAATCCAGCGCGTCATCCAGGTCCTCTACGACCTTGGAGGGGATGATGGGCTGGTGCAGCTTTTCCATCGTATCCTTGAACAGCTGGCGGTCCTCGGCACGGTCAATGGTGTCCGGCTTGCAGGCCAGCAGGCGGACACCACTGCGGTCCAAGAAGCCGTTGCGGGCCAGTTCCATGGAGAGGTTCAGGCCCATCTGGCCGCCCAGGTTGGGCAGGATGGCATCGGGCTTTTCCTTTTCAATAATGCGCTCCACGACCTCGGCGGTCAGCGGCTCGATATAGACATGATCGGCAATGTCGGGGTCGGTCATGATGGTAGCGGGGTTCGAGTTGACCAGCACGGTCTCGACACCCTCGGATTTCAGGGCACGGCAGGCCTGGGTGCCGGAGTAGTCAAACTCCGCCGCCTGGCCGATGATGATGGGGCCGGAACCGATGACCAGCACCTTTTTGATACGCGGGTCCTTAGGCATCGGCGATCACTCCTTTCGCTGCCAGCATGCGGCTGACAAATTCATCAAACAGAAATTCAGTATCCTTGGGGCCGCCGTTGGCTTCGGGGTGGAACTGGACGGTGAAGCAGTTCCACTGGTAGTAATCCACGCCCTCGCAGGTACCGTCATTGGCGTTCACGTAGCTGACCTGGCCCACATCGGCGGGCAGGGTCTCGCTTTCCACAGCGTAACCGTGGTTCTGGCTGGTGATAAAGGTGCGGGCCTTGCCGGCATGGGTGACAGGCTGGTTTGCGCCGCGGTGGCCGTACTTCAGCTTGCAGGTGTGGGCACCGGCAGCCAGGGCGGTAAGCTGGTGGCCCAGGCAGATGCCGAAAGTGGGGATGCCGGTGGAGAGCATCTGGCGGATGTTCGCAATGATCTCCACATTCTCGGCGGGGTCGCCGGGGCCGTTGGAGAGCATCAGGCCGTCCGGGTGCAGTTCGGCCAGCTGGGCGGCGGTGGTGGTGCCGGGCAGCACGGTCACGCGGCAGCCGCGCTTTTGCAGGCAGCGCACGATGTTATTTTTGCAGCCCAGGTCCAGCAGGGCCACATGCAGCGGGGTATCGCCCCACTCCCCTGCTTCAGTCGGCTCATAGGTCTTGGCCTCCTGGCAAGTGACCGTCTTGACCGCGTTGACCACCGCGTAGGCGGCGATCTCGGGCAGCAGGGCGGCTTTCTTCTCCGGCTCTGCATCGGGGTCAAACTCGGTGGTGATAGCACCGTTCATAACGCCGCTCTCCCGCAGGGTGCGGGTCAGGCTGCGGGTATCGATGCCCTCAATGCCGATGATGCCGTTTTCTTTTAAGAAGGTATCCAGCGTTTTTTCGCTGCGGAAGTTGGAGGGCGTTTTGCATGCTTCGCGCACGATGTAACCCTTGGCCCAGATCTTGCCGCTCTCCACGTCCTGGCTGTTCATGCCATAGTTGCCGATGAGGGGGTAGGTCTGGGTAATGATCTGGCCGTAGTAGCTGGGGTCGGTAAGGGTCTCCTCAAAGCCGACCATACCGGTGGCGAAAACCACCTCGCCGATGGTGGTACCGGGGCAGCCCACGCTGACACCGCGGAACACCCGGCCGTTTGCCAATATCAGATATGCCTGCATAATTAGCCTCTCTTTTTTACAGCGTCTGCTTTGCCTGCTCTTTCATTTTGCGGCTGCCCAGGTGTACCAGGGGCAGCTTGCCCTCCTTGCAGATGGGGCATTCTTCGGGGGCGTAGTTGGGCAGATCCAGCTTAAGGGCGCTGGCAACGATGGGGATCGGGGACGGAGCCTCGGCGCGGGTACGGTCGACCACGCAGGCAATGCCCAGGCATACGCCGCCGGCCTCCTCGATAACGCGCTTGGTCTCCAGGCTGGAAACGCCGGTGGTAACAACGTCCTCGGCGATGATGCAGCGCTCGCCGGGCTTGATCTTGAAGCGCTTGAGGGTCATGACGTTATCCACACGCTCGGTGAAGATAGCGCGCTTGCCCAGCTGGCGGCCCAGCTCGTAGGCGTAGACGATGCCGCCCATGGCAGGGCCGACCACGACATCCACGTTGAGTTCTTTCAGCTTTTCGGCGACCGGGGCCATGACCTCGGCAGCCTTATCGGGATACTGCTGCAGGAATGCCATCTGGCAATATGCGCCGGAATGGCGGCCGGACGACAGCAGGAAGTGCCCCTCCAAAAATGCTTCACATTCCTTTAAAACTTCCAGTGCTTCTCTTGCCATGATACTTTCCTCCTGTATAATTTCCAGCTTATTGTAGCATATTATGTATATTTTTGCAATATGGTTGTATATTTATTTTGTATGGTGAATTAGGCGTTACCGTATCATTGTAGGGGTCGATGCTTGCATCGACCCGCGGGCGGATGCAAGCATCCGCCCCTACAGCGAAGGTCTTATCCTGTCTTTAGGTCCGTGCACACCCTCTGATCTCATCCAGCGTCTTCACCCCGTGGGCATCCATCCACTGGGCGATCTCGGCGGTGATGCGGGTGCAGGCCTTGGGGTCCAGGAAGTTCGCCGTACCCACCTGCACAGCCGTGGCACCGGCCATGATAAACTCCAGCGCATCGCGGCCGGTCAGGATGCCGCCCAGCCCCACCACGGGGATGCTGACGGCGCCCACGGCCTGCCACACCATGCGCAGGGCGATGGGCCGCACCGCCGGGCCGGACAGGCCCGCGAAGATGTTGTTGAACACCGGGCGGCGCTTTTCCAGGTCAATGGCGCAGGCCTGGAAGGTATTGCACAGGCTGATGGCATCCGCACCGGCGACTTCGACCGCCTTGCACATTTCGGGGATGCTCTCAGCCTGGGGGCTGAGCTTGACGATCAGCGGTACGGTGCAGACCTTGCGCACAGCGCTGACTACCTCGCTGGCATCCTGTGCGCGGATGCCGAACGCGAGACCGCCCTGCTTGACGTTGGGGCAGCTGATATTCAGCTCGATGAAATCCACACCGGCGGCGCAGAGCATCGCCACGCCCTCGATATTTTCCTCGATGGTATGGCCGCCCAGGTTGGCCCAGACGGTGGTGCCGCACTGGCGCATGGCGGGCAGCTCATGGTCGATAAAATGCTGTACGCCGGGGTTTTGCAGGCCGATGGAGTTCATCAGGCCGGAGGGGGTCTCGTACAGGCGTTCGCCCTCGTTGCCGGGCTGGCCGTTCAGGGTCAGGCCCTTGCCGGAGATGCCGCCCAGCAGGCGCAGGTCCTCGATATCGGCGTACTCCGGGCCAAAGCCGAAGGTGCCGGAGGCCGCGATGACCGGGCCGGCCAGCCGCTTGCCGAGAAAATCAACATGCAGGTCTGCCATCAGTCAAACACCTCCTGTGCGTTGAACACCGGGCCGTCCTTGCAGACGGTGACCGGGCCGATTTTCGTGTGGCAGGTGCAGCCCAGGCAGGCACCCAGACCGCAGGCCATCTTCTTTTCAAGGCTTGCCAGGCAGGGCACGTTGGCAGCGGCGCACAGCTTGGCTACGCCGCGCATCATCACCATGGGGCCGCAGGTCAGCACAATATCGTAGTTTTTCGCGTCCAGCAGGTCGGTGACCAGGCCGTGATGGCCCTCGTTGCCGGAATCGGTAGCCACAAAGACATCGTGGCACCAGGGCACGAACTTGTCCATGCCGTAGCTGGTATCCCGGAAGCCGACATAGACATCCGGCCGCACCCCGGCACGGCAAAGCTGCTTGCAGAGCAGCAACAGCGGTGCGGTGCCGATGCCGCCGCCCACCACGGCGATGCGCTGGTGCTTGGCGGCCAGGTCGGCAGCGTCAAAGCCGTTGCCGCAGGGGCCGGTGACGGTCAGCGTCTGGCCGGGCTGCAGGGCCGCGATCTTATGCGTACCCTCGCCTTTCAGCTGGTACAAAAAGGTCAGCGCACCGGTCTGGTTGTCAAAGTCGTTCACGCTGATGGGGCGGGACAAAATCGGCGTGGCATCCGCTGCCCAGGCCCGCAGCATATAGAACTGGCCTGCGTGGGGCTCGTGGCGGGGATCCTGCCACTGCACCGTCAGGCGGCGGATATCGGGCGCAACAACTTCTTGTTGCAGCACCGTCAGATCACAGCTTATTGCACTCACCCTGAATGTCCTCCCGCATACGTACGCACTCGTTGTAGGCGGCCTCGTCAAAGGCCACGCCGGGCTGTTTCTTGTAGGCCAGCAGGATGCCGCGGCTGGAGTTGACCACGCCGCCGTTGCCCTTGGTCAGGTACTGGGCAATGTCGGCTGCCTTGCCGCCCTGGGCACCGTAGCCGGGGATGAGGAAGAAGGTGTCTTTGTAAGCGGCGCGGATGGCGGTAGCTTCCTCGGTATGGGTGCCGCCGATGACCAGGCCGATGCTGGAGTAGCCGTGCTCGCCCATGTAGTCTTTGCCCAGGGTGGTCAGGCTGTCGCCCACCAGGTCGTAGACGTGGCGGCCATCGTCCAGCTTCTTGTACTCAAAGTCTTTCGCACCGGGGTTGGAGGTGCGGCAGAGGACGAACACGCCCTTGCCCTGCTGCTCGCAGTAAGGCAGGTAGGGGCTGATGGAATCCAGGCCCATGTAGGGGGCCAGGGTGATGATATCGGCCTCGAAGTCGCCGGTGAAGTGGGCCTTGGCGTACATCTCGGCGGTCTTGGCAATGTCGCCGCGCTTGATATCGGCGATGACCGGCAGGCCGGTGGCGCGGGCCAGCTTGAGGGTCTCGGCGTAGGCGCGCATGCCGTCCAGGCCCAGAGACTCATAGTAGGCGATCTGCACCTTGTAGCAGCCTGCCACGCCCTTGGTGGCGGCGATCAGCGCGCGGTTAAAGTCCAGCACGTTCTCACCGGCGGTCTTGGCGGTGTCGGTGGTGGGCAGGTAGCTGATCTCGGTATCCAGGCCCACGCAGACCGGGCCGTTGGCCGCTACACTCTCGTACAGTTTATCCATGTTCGTCAACATTGTGTGCTCCCCCGTTTATATATAATGTAAGTGGCTTACTCTGCAATCTGGAAAGTGACTTTGCCGCCCTTGATGGTGGTAACGACCTTGCCGTACAGCAAAGTGCCATCGTAAGGGCAGTTCTTGCTCTTGCTGTGCAGTTCCTCGGCGCTGACCTCGTACATGTGGTTCAGGTCCACCAGCACAACATCGGCATCATAGCCGGGGGCCAGCATGCCCTTGTGATCGGCCAGGCCCAGCACAGCGGCGGGGCCGGCGCTCATCAAGAAGCTCAGCAGTTCCAGCGGCAGGCGCTGCTCGCGGCAAAGCTTGGTGTAGCAGACACCGAAGGCAGTTTCCAGGCCCACCATACCGGCGGCCCCCTTTTCCTTTTCCTCGGCGGTGTGGGGCGCGTGGTCGGTGCCGATGCAGGTAACGGTGCCATCCTTGATGGCTTCGATCAGGGCGGTGACATCCTCGGCCTTGCGGATGGGCGGGTTGACCTTGTACTGCAGGCGGCTGTCATCGAACCAGAGGTGATGCGGCGTGACCTCGCAGCTGACGCGGGCCCCTTTCAGGCGGCTCATGCGGATGGCATCGATGGACTCCTTGGTGGAGACATGGCACATATGCAGGCGGGTGCCGTAGTACTCGGCCAAGTGGCAGTTGCGCACCGTCTCGATATTCTCGGCCAGGCGGTAGTCCCAGGGGCTGATCTCGCGGTCCTCGGCGTGGGACATAACGGTCAGGCCGCGCTCGGTCGCAATGGCAAAGACCCGCGCCATGACGGCGTTGTTCATCACGCCGTTGCCATCCTCGGTGATGAACTTGATATCCTCCGGCAGGGTCAGCAGGTGGTCGATGGTCTTGCCGTCAAAATCCTTGGTGATGGAGACGGTCTGGTTGGCGTCGCACAGGCCGATGCGCTTCGCCTCGGCTTCCACCGCGTGGGCGATCTCCGGCGTGGAGCAGACCGGCTTGGTATTGGGCATCAGGTTCACAAAGGTGTAGCCGCCTACGGCTGCAGCGGCCGAGCCGGTGGCGATATCCTCTTTGTACTCAAAGCCGGGGGTGCGCCAGTGGCAGTGGGTATCAATGAAAGCGGGCAGGATGGTGCGGCCTTTGGCATCCAGCACGTCCTCACCCTCGGGCACCACAAGGCCCTGGCCGATGGCTGCGATCTTGCCGCCGCGCAGCCAAACTTCGATGGGTTTGCCGGCGGTGTCTTTTGCGTTGCGGATCAGCATGTTATACCTCCCTGGGTGTGCATTTGGGCAAAAAAAAACTTTTCCCAAAACGGGAAAAGTCAAAAAGTCATACCATGCACAGCGGCGGGAAAGGACGCTGCGCCGTTGATCTTAAAGTTTACAAAACCGCTCATCAACATGCAGACGTACTCCTTCCCTGCGTATTACATAAATTTTACTTATTGTACCATGCCCCGGCGGTGGTGTCAATGCAATGGGGGTTTTTGGGCAGTTAGGGATTTTATAGAGTTTTGGGGCAACTTTTGGACATTTTGACAAAATGTACCACAAAACCGCTTGGCATTGCCTTTTGCGCGGGATTGTGCTACTATATATACTAAATTGGTATGCTATAAGAAATAGAGGGAAAAGTCATGGGCCTTTGGGAAGACGCCAAAAATATCCGGGACAAGGACCCCGCCGCGCGCAATGTGGCCGAGGTCATCATTCTGTACCCCGGTTTCCACGTGTTGGTTACACATCGCATCGCGCATTTTTTGTATAACCACAAGTGTTTCTTTTTGGCGCGGCTGGTCAGCCAGCTGGCCCGCCACCTGACGGGCATCGAGATTCACCCCGGCGCGAAGATCGGCCGCAAGCTGTTCATCGACCACGGCATGGGCATCGTCTTTGGCGAGACCACCGAGATCGGCGACAACTGCACGATCTACCACGGCGTGACCCTGGGCGGCACCGGCAAGGATACCGGCAAGCGCCACCCGACCTTGGGCAACAACGTGCTGATCGGCGCGGGGGCCAAGGTGCTGGGACCGGTGTACATTGGCGATAACGTGCGCGTGGGTGCAGGCAGTGTGGTGCTGAAAAACCTGCCCGCCAACTGCACCGCCGTGGGCGTACCCGCCGAGGTCGTGCGCATGCGCAACGAGGCAAGCCGCCCGTCGGACGATCTGGACCAGCAGGACCTGCCGGATATCGTCAACCAGCGCATCTCCCAGCTGGAAGCCCGCCTGAGCCGGTTGGAAGCCGAACGCCAGGGAGAGTTCCCGCCGGATAAAAAGTGAAAATAATATAAAGAACAGGAGCGCCGCCGATGAGGGTGGTGCTCCTGTTTTTATTGCTATCTAAAAGCCTCCCTTGTGTAAAGGGAGGTGCCCCGCAGGGGCGGAGGGATTGTAGCCTTACGGGGTAGACCGATGTACAGGCCAGGTCTCAATCCCCCACCGCCTGCGGCGGAGCCCCTTTGCACAAGGGGGCCTTTGGCTCTACTACCCGAAAATCACGCTTTTCTCCGGTTAAACGAGATCTGCAGCACCAGCCAGGCCGCCACCAGGCATACCACTGTAATCAGTCCCATCATCTGCCAGGAGTGCATGAGGTTGGCTACCGTGGCATCGTACATGGGGCTGTCAAAGCCCTGCTTCAGCCAGGCCAGGCGGCTGTTCAGGTCGGTGGATGCGCCCAGCGCGCCCATGCCCCAGCGGCAGACGATGACCGCCGCGATCTGGGCAGCCACGCCGGTGAGCGTGAACATGATGCCGCTGAACACCACCTGCCCGATCATCAGCACCAGCACCACCAGAATCGCACTCTCGCCGCTTTTGAAGATGGCGGAGATCAGCAGGCCAATGGCGCTGGATGCCACCAGCATGAGCAAGATCGAAACGAAAATCTCCACGTTGGTATCCAGCAGCAGGTGGTTTTGCGGGATATGCACAATGCGCACAAAACCGAACGTCAGGATGGCCGCCTGGATATCCTCGATCAGCAGCAGCACGAATGCCTTGCTGAGCACCACCGCCAGCAAACTGACCCCCACCGAGGCTTCGCGCAGGATGATCTCCCGCTCCTTGCAAATTTCGCGGTAGGAGTTCAGCGTACCCATAAAGGCGGCCATGGCGCTGATGATAAACAGCGCCGTGCGGCTGCCAATGTTGATGAGGTTGGAGGTAAAGCAGTCCGGGTCGACCACCATTTTAATGACCAGCACCATGAACGGGGCCTGCAAGATCAGGCTGGCCATGGTAAGTTTATCGTTGAAGATCAGGCGCAGGTTGCGCTGCACCAGCACCGTGAACTGTCGCCAGAATTTCATCAATTTTATTGGCTGCATCGCTTATCCGCCTCCTGCGCTGCCTCGGGCCAGGCCGCCACCAGGCGGTTGAACTCCGGCGTGGTAAAGTATTGCTGGCGGTACTGCTCGATGAGTTCGGGCACCCGCAGCTTTTCAAAAATATCGCTGGTCAGTTCCACATCAAAGTAGCGGTGCAGGTTTTCCGGCGCGCCGTAGTAGCACAGCACACCGCCCAAACCCAAAAAGGCGATCTTATCGCACAAATTGATGTTGGACATGTTGTGGGTCACCATCAGCACCGTGCAGTTCTGGTGGCTGAGTTTGCGGCACAGTTCCATCATACTGCGGTCCAGGTCGGGCGAAAGGCCGCTGGTCGGCTCATCCAGAATCAGCAGCCGGGGGTTAGCCAGCAGCTCCATGGCGATGGAGACCCGCTTTTTCTGCCCGCCGGAAAGCTGGGAGATCAGCGTTTTTTCCCGCCCGGTCAGGTCCACGGCATCGATGGCGTGGGCCACGGCGGCGTTGATCTCGGCCCTGGTGGCATCGTGGGCGATGCGCAGCTTGGCCGTAAAGGTCAGGCTCTGCTCCACTGTCAGGTTATCGTGCATGATGTCTTTCTGCGGCACGTAGCCCAGCACAGCCTCAAAGGCGTTGCGGTTGTCGGCGGTATCCAGGCCGTCAAACCGCACACTGCCCTTGGTGCAGGGTGCGGTGCCGGTAATGCAGGTAAGCAGGCTGGATTTGCCGGTGCCGGAGCCGCCCACCAGCACCACAAAGCTGTTGGGTTCAATTTCAAAGCTGGTGCCGTCCACAATGTTCAGCGGCTTGCCGGTATTGCGGTTCTTGACGGTTTTGTAGACGTTGAGCAGCTGCACACTGATGCCGCTTTTATGCTCGTGGTAGTGCAAAAGGCCGCCGGAAAAAGCAAATACCTGCGTAGGCACGTTGATGACCGCCCCGCTGCGCAGCACAGTGCCGGTAACGCGATTGCCATCCACATAGGTTCCGTTGGTGGAGCCCAGATCCCGCAGTTCGTAGTGGCCGTCCTTGTACAAGATCTCGCAATGGTGGCGGGATACGCGGTCGCTGACCAGCTTGATATCGCAGTCATCGCCGCGGCCAATGAGCACCCGCTTTTTGCGGCGGACATCCACCTCCCGCAGGACGGCGTTGTCGGTCTGCTCCTGCCGCAGGCCGGTCTCGCCGCCCTGGGCCGTGCGGATTTCCTCTACCCGAAAGGTGATTTCCTGGGTAGACGCATCCCCGTCCGTGTTCAGGCCCAGCACATCGCCCTCCTGCAGGGGGCAGGTCTCGCCCTGGTTCAGGTAGCGGTTGTTGTACCAGGTCGCGCACTCGGTGGAAGAATCGGTCACGGTCCAGCCGTCCTTGGTGCAGGCCACCACGAACTGCACCTCGCCCACGTTGTTGCGGCGCAGCACATACTCGCACTGGGCGCTGCGGCCGAAGCGGTAGCTGCCGGCGGGCAGGGTGATGCGCTGTTTATTGCGCTGTTCGGTAATTAAAAAGACGATTTCACTTGCCACACTGCCACCCCCTTACCAGCTGAAATCCGGGCCGCAGAAAGGCACGAATTTCAGCGTGGCGGTGCCCAGGCGCAGGGTCTCCTCCCCTGCCAGCTCCTGGGGTTCCAGCAGTGCGGCCCCCTCCAGATAGCACAGCTCTTGCGAGGAGCCGGGCAGCAGCGTGTAGGTCTTGGCTTCACCGTCATACACCAGCACAGCCTGGCGCAGGCTCAAGGGGGCATCGGCGCTCAAGGTCACCGGCGTACCGTCCTTGTCCAGGCCCAAAAAGGTCCGGCCCACGCCCAGGCGCAGGTCGCGGCCTTTGGCTTCGCCGTCCAGCACCACCAGCCAGCCGGTCACGGGGCCTGCGGGGACAGCCGCCGGGATGGTCGGTTCCGCCGGGGTTTCTTCCGTGGGTTCTTCCGCCGCGCCGCTGCGCACGATGGAAGAATCGGTCTGCAGATCGGTATTGCAGTAGGGGCACTCGGGGTATTTATCAGCGTCATAAAAATGGCCGCTGGCACATTTGGTCAGTTTCATTTTGTTTCCTCCGCTCACAGCACCAGGCGTATTGTCGTGCGTCCCAGGCGCAGGGTATCGTTATTCTGCAAACAGTGCTCCCCGGCGATCTTTTCACCGTTGACAAACACTGTTGTATCGGGGCCAAGGGGCTGCACCAGCAAAGCTTCGCCCCGCACGGCCAGCACGGCATGCTGGGGGCGGATGCGGCTGTCCGGCAGGCAGAGGTCGCACTGGGCGGCATCGCTGCCCAAGATCAGGCTGCTTTCCACAATGCCCGCCCAGCGGCTTTCGGCAATAGAGCCGCGCTGTGCCCAGAACAGGGTCACCCACCGTTTGGGCAGCGCATCGGTGCCGTCCAGGCTGGCAGCGCCCGCCAGCAGATGCTCGGCTTCGGCGGCCTGCTCGGAGACACGCTCCTTGCGGCGCAGCAGCAGCCAATTGAGGGCCAGCGCCCCCAGCAGCACCACGGCAATAGTCAGCGGCATGCTGAACCGCCCCATGTAGAACGCCCGGTCCCGGGGCCAGCGGGCCACCATAAAGGTGCAGCTTTGCTGCCGGGTGCTGACGTTGGCGGGGGTCATGCGGCTGGATACCTTATTTAAAGTAACGTTGTAGCGTCCCTGATAGAGCGGCTCGGTGGTCAGCACAGCGGTGCGGCCGTCCTCGCTCAATTCCACCGTTTCAATTTTGACATACCAGCCCCACACATCGTTGGTGTACACGCGGTAGTACTGGGGGCGGTCGGCGTTGGAATTGACCGCCTGGTTAAAGGTCAGCCGCAGTTTGGTGCGGCCCAGCGGCTCCACTTTGGTGACCTGGGGCTTCTCCATTTTAAAGCCCATGTACACGGTGGTGCTGCTTTTTACGGCGCTGCCCAGTTTGGGCACCGACAGGGTGAAAACCTCCTGCCGCTCGCCGGTCAGGCTGTCCGGTACTTCGGTGCGCAGGGTCAGGGCCTTGGCAAACATCGTCTGCTTGGCCTGCATCTCGGCGGCCAGGTCCTCGTGGCGGCAGGCGATGACCTTGCCGTTGGACATCTGGGTCATCGATTCCAGCCGGTCGGGCGCGGCGGTGCAGATGAAGGTGTACATCGCCATGTTCAGGTTGCTCTGGTCGGTGCCCATCGTGCCGCCCAGCAGCGCCAGGTTGGTCATCACCTGGGTGGCATCGGTGCAGATAAAGGCCACCTTGCGGGGTGCCAGGGATTGGTACTCGGTCTGGATGTCTGCCGCCAGCGAAGCCGCCGCGCCGGTCAGGTCGATGGCACCTTCGCTTTGCCCGATGGTGCGCAACGTGTTGAAAATTTCCGTTTTATCGTTGGTGGCAGGCAGGGCGCACTGCACACCGCCCGCCAGGGTGTAGACCATGATCTGGTCCTTGTCCTGCTTGGTCTGGGCCAGCTTCCAGATGGCCGTGCGCATCTTGTGGAAATCCTCGGCATCGATGGAGCTGCTGTTGTCCAGCGCAACGATGTAGCAGATGGGGTCATCGGCCACACCGATCATGCCGGTGTCCAGCTTACGGTCACCGAGGGTTGCCTCCACCCCCTGCGCCTGTACCACGATGGGGCTGTAGGAGTCCCCGTTGGCATCAGTGGCGTAAAAATAAACGTCCAGTTCCGGCGCATTGACGTAGACCTGTTCCAGCTGGAAGCTGCCCGCCGTGCCGGAGGCCGTGGTGGTCGTATCCTCGGCCGAGACACCCAGGGCGCACCAGAGGGCGAGCGCCAGCACCAGCAGTGCCGACACCCAATATGTATGGTGCTTCACAAAAAGCCTCCTGTCTTATTTCGACAAAACCGCACAATCCTAAACGCGCGGGGCGGGAATTGTGCGGTTTTGTTTCAGACTTTACATTTCACCCAGCTTGCGGCGCAAAGCGCGCAGGGCGGCCACGGCCTTTTTGCGGCGCGGGCCGCTGGTCGTCACCTTGGCGGGGGTGTTAGCTGCCTGGGCGGCAGGCTGCGGGGCAGGCTGTGCCGGGGCTGCGGGTGCGGCGGTCGGCTCCTCGTCCTCCTCGTCAGCGTCCAGATCCGGCAGCAGCGGGGTATGGGGGCCGCGCACCGGCGGCTCCTCGTCCAAAATCGGCTCACCTTTCTGGCGCAGGATCGGGTAGGAGAAGATCGCGCCGGGGATCTCCACTTCCTTCTGCTGCTTGGCCGGGGCTTCGGTGGGCGGAGCCTGCAGGGTATGCAGTTCGTTGGCGGTGGGAGTGGTGTCGAAATATTCCGGCTGAGGCTGGCGTTCGGGGCCATCGGGCACCGGGCGGGCCACGCGGGTATCGTTGGCATGGTCATTCCACACCGGGGCTACCACGCAGTTGCGGGGCTGGCCGTCCTCGCCGGTCAGGTCCGCAGGAGCCGGGGCAGGCTGCGTGTCGGCAGCATCCTCGGTGCGCAGGGCACTGGCAGCGGCATCCACCGCCGTGGGCGAAAGATCCAGCTGCGGCTCGGCCGAAGGCTCGGTGGTTTCCTTATTCTCCAAGGGCTGCGGGCTGTTTTGCTGGGCGTAGTCCTGGGTCTCCTGCAATTCCACGATCATCTGGGACAGGAAATCCATCAGCTTGGCGCGCTGCTGCTCCATGGCATCAATGCGGCTTTGCAGGTCTTGCAGGCGCAGGCGGTGGGCGTTCTGGATCTCGCGGGTCTCCTCGGTCGCGGCCTGCACCATCTTGCGGGCCTGGCCGATGGCCTGCTCCCGGGCCAGCTGGTCGATGGCCTCGGCTTTCAGGTTGGTGTCCTTCAACAGCTGGTCGGCTTCCTCCCGGGCCTGGCTGCGGATGCGGGCAGCTTCTTTCTGCGCCCCGGCCACCACGGAATCCCGCTCGGCCAATACCTGCTGTTTGGCCTGGTCATGCTCCCGCCCTTTGATGCGCAGGGCGGCATCAGCGTTCTCAGCGCGCTCGGTCAGTTCTTTATTTTTCAGTTCCAGATCGGTATTTTTTAGGCGCAGCATCGCCACCTGGTCGGTCAGCGAGTGGTTGCGCTCCTGCACTTTGGAGTAGCGCGTTTCCATATCGCTCTGCATCCGGGCAATGCGGTCGGCCTTGCCCGCCAGCGAAGCGTTCTGCGTGGCCAGGTTCTGGTTCTGGCCGATGAGCGTCTGGCAGCGGCGGCGCAGGGCCTCGGCCTCCTGCTGGGCGGCGCGCACCTGCTGGGCGGCTGTGTTCAGCCGCTGCTCGTAGTCGCTGCACAGGTCCAGCATGGCCTGGCGCACATCGTCCGGCTCGTATCCGCCAAACCGCGCCTTGCGCATGCCGCTTTGCTCGATATATTGGTTGATGTCGATGGTAGCCATAGAGATCCTCCCCAGCCACAAACAAATGTATACTTATCTAATATTATACGGCACAAAGGCCTTTGTGGCAAGCGAAATCGGCAAAATATCGTGTCAAGTTATGTTTGAAACTTGGCAAAGTGCCAAATTTTCGACAAGTTTCGCCATAGAAATCAATCCTATGTTGAAAACCCCGGCTAAATATGATAGTATGAATACTAAGTAATCATGTTTTTGGGCGGCGGCCCTGCGGAAACTGCCCGCCAGCCCTTTTGTTTGAGGAAGGAACACGTACCCGAATGATCACAAAGCGTGAAAAATTACAATACATCTACGTTTTTTTAGCAGACTTGGTGGTGCTGCTGCTCAGCACCCTGCTGGCCTGGCTGGTAACGGACGGGTTGTTAAAGCAGCTGGTCCCCTACGCCCCCAGCGATTGGGTGCAGACGATCTGCCTGCTGCTGCTGGCCTTTGTGGCGACTTTCATCTGTTTTGACCAGACAGAGAACATCGTCACCCGCACCCGGGGCAAGGAAGTTAAGCTTTCCATCAAATTCAACGTGCTTCTGGCGCTGGTCTACTCCACCGCCATGCTGCTGACAAAAGCCACCATGCTGGATTCGCGGTACTTCACGTTGGCGGTGCCGCTCATCAACTTTATTTTGCTGCCCATCGCCCACGGGCTGCTCAAGCGGTCGCTGTTGCAGATCCAGAGCCAGTCCGGCCTGGAAAGCCTGGTGGGGCTTATCACCACCCAGGACCGCGCCGAAAAGCTGATTGCGGAACTGCAGCGCGACTGGTCCAAGCGCATCAGCGGCGTGGCGATCCTGGAAGCCCCGGCCTCCGAGATCGGCTCCACGCTGGCGGGCGTACAGGTGACTGCCAACTACGATAACTTTATGGATTGGATCCGCCAGGCCGCGCTGGATGAGATTTACGTTGACATCCCCATGGACAGCGATGAATCTTTCATCCCTGTGCTGGAAGAAATGGAAAGCATGGGCCTGACCGTGCATTTCCGCCTGCTGCTGCTGGACCGCATCGAGGAGCGGTGCTGCGGCGAGACCAGCGCCGTGCGGTTCTCCCGCATTCTGGGCCGCTGCGCCGGGGGCAACATCGTCACGATGGGCACCCTGGAACTGAAGCTGCGTGACCGCGTACTGAAGCGCGCCATGGACATTCTGGGCGGCCTGGTGGGCTGCATCATCAGTGTGCCTATCATCGCCATTACGGCGATTCCGCTGAAGCTGGAAAGCCCCGGCCCGCTGATTTTCAAGCAGAAGCGCGTGGGCCTGAACGGCCGCGTGTTCTACATCCATAAGCTGCGCAGCATGTATGTGGATGCCGAGGAACGCAAAAAGAGCCTGATGGCCCAGAACGAAATGAACGGCCTGATGTTCAAAATGCAGGATGACCCCCGCATTACCAAGGTGGGCAAGTTCATCCGCAAGACCAGCATTGACGAGCTGCCGCAGTTCTTTGACGTGCTGCGCGGCGATATGAGCCTGGTTGGCACCCGCCCGCCGACACTGGATGAGTACAAGCAGTACGAGAGCCACCACAAGCGCCGCCTGTCCATGAAGCCCGGTATCACGGGCCTGTGGCAGGTCAGCGGCCGCAGCGACATCGAGGATTTTGAGGAAGTCGTCAAGCTGGATGTCCAGTACATCGATAACTGGTCCCTGTGGGGCGATATCAAGATCTTGTTCAAGACGGTGTACGTTGTGTTTGCAGGCCGCGGTGCGAAATAAAAAATAGAACACAAAAATACAACCCCTGACGCTTCCTTATGTAGGGAAACGCCAGGGGCTTTTTGATTCAATTTCAGCTACACTCTAAATTTACATCAAGATTAAAGGAAACGGCGCTCACCTCTGTTTTAGGGGCGAGCGCCTTTTTGTTAGCCTTGTCCTTTTTCCATTGCCCGCATCATAGCGTCTATTTCTTCAGCGGACAGACCCATATCATCACCGTATTCATCGGCAATGTCATTGACCTGCTTATCCCACTCACTGCCCTTACCACTATGATAATCGGACTTTGTACTCGTGCTGGATTTACTCGAACTACTGCTTGAATAGGTACTCTTTGACGTTGCTGTTGATGTGGATGTTGGAGTAGAATCGCCTGTACACCCAGCAAGCGCAACAGCCAATATAACCGTACCTATCACTAACATTACATTTACCTTTTTCATGTTTAACACTCCTTTTTTAGCCAAATAACATACCCAAAAGACCCAATACCAAAAGCAGAACAGCACCAACAGCAATCAAAGTTCCACAGCCCTCTGCCGTTTGCTGACCGCCAAACATTAGGCAGCATACAATTAAAATTAGCAAGAATACAATAAGCATTTTGCACCACCTTTATAAATTGGGGAAATAATACCATCTGCAATTTGAGCATAGGTAATGGTCTACGCCATCTTTTGTTACACAGTAGGTTGCCGTAGTTTTCGTTTTACATGTTTCGCACTTAAACCCAGCACTGGCTGATACAGCGCGTACACTGTCTTCTTTTGCACCGCAGGCAGCCATCACAAGCGCCATTGTCAATGCCAACACAATCCCTAACACCTTTTTCATTTTAATGCTCCTTTTCTTATGATGTACTTATTACTTCATCGAATCCGTCACGTTCAATCTTCACCCAACTGGTAAGCTGTTCAAGTGCTTTATTGATATGTTCCAGTTCGTCACTTGTGTATTCGTAATCTGTTGAATATTTTATAGCGTAGTAAGTCAGCCCAAACATATCTACCGCATCATCAAAAATATATCCTACTGGAATATTCGTGTTTTTCCTTGTTGCTTCAACCTTTTCAATTACCATCAGTGCTTCATTGTTTGCAGAATCCAGACTGCTGCCTGTGTCAAAATTGTAAGTTGTCATCTTGTAATCAATCCATGCCATCCCCATCGTATCATTTCTGATAGCATCGTTAAACGACATATTGCTTACAATAATATCTTGACCGCTCTTAATGCTTGCCAAGCGTTGGAACACTATCCAAGACATTGCCGCATCATAAAGTTTCTTTTCTTGCGCGGTTAATCCGCTTGCTAAATTGGACATTGTAAAGGCGGTTTCTTTATACAAATAGTTTCCGCCTTCATCTTCTACAACAAGGTCGCCCCTCACATTGCGCATATTCTTTCCAAATACTTTTTGCACATCTTGCGGCTGCGTCTCTGCCAGCGGAACCGTCACTTCTACTTTATAGTCACCAAAAGGAAGCGCCACACCATTATTTGAGAACGGCCCTGCTACAGCCTTTCCATCGACAATCTGTAAGGAATCGTCTGCTTTGTAGTTTGTATTATAGCCTGTATCGTCTGAATCGCCTGCTCCAACTAAACTTACGATTATGTTCGTTTCATCGGGCAAGTTTGTTTCAACTGTTACATAGGCAAGATTATCACTTTCAATCTGTGCTGTAATCTCCATTTCAGCATCAATTTTTTCTTCTAAGACTCCACTACTTATTACGCCACAGGCTGCAACAGCAGCAACGACCAATAGCCCTATTATCAAAATAAGCACCTTATTTCGGCTTTTGCTCGTGGGAGAATCCATAACCAACACTTCACTTTCTTTTTTGAATTTCTGCATAGAATCTATCCTCATTATACAGTTTCTTTTGCGCATTGTCAATAAATCTATACATATATAGATAATTATATATCACTCAGCGCATAGTAAAGTTATCATTAGAAGGAAGTGATAGCTTGATTTCTGACAACATCAAAAGGCTGCGTGAAAACATGGGGCTTTCGCAGGCTGCGCTGGCCCGCAAATTAGGCGTAACACGCGCCAGTGTAAACGCGTGGGAAATGGAGTTATCCTCTCCCACAGCGGCCTATCTCGTGGAAATGGCGCGGCTATTCCACACCACTACAGACGATATATTAGGGCTAAGTCAAGAGGAACAAATTAGCTTGCGCGGCATGAATGAACAAGAAAAACGTCTTGTTTATGATTTAGTGGAATACATCACCAGCCATAAGAACGTATGAAAAAGAGGACGCACTTCCATTGCGTCCTCTTTGCAGCTAAAAACATATTCGGTGCAAGCATCAGCGAGTAACATTAAAAAAGCCCCTTTCAACTGCCATACAGCAGCCAAAAGGGGCTCAAATCGTACTAAAACATCTATCGTAGTTGAACTACGATTTTTCTCAACAATTGTCGTAGCAAAACTGAGTTTTGCACGGCGCGGCGGTTAAGCAGCGCGGTCAACTGTTGACTTGATGCTTATTTTAGCGCGATACTTCGATGAAATCTTTCGATTACAGCTCAGCGAAGTACTTGATGGTGCGGACCATCTGAGAGGTGTAGGAGTTCTCGTTGTCGTACCAAGAAACGACCTGAACCTGATAGGTGCGCCGTCAAATTTTATCGCTGTACTGATATTTTTATGCCTTTTGGTGGCTGTATGCTATTCTTTTTCGTAGCGAAATTTTCACAACAATTGTCGTAGTTGGAAAATTTCTTTTCTTCTTTGCTTCGGTATGGTCTTTCGTAGCAGGATTCTTGCTTTTTCTACCCTCTTTCTATTGATTTATTACGGCTTTCCAGCCTGTTTTTTATAATCCCTCTACCGCCGCTGCGCGGCGCTGAGAGGGGCTATAACGGTTTATGCGGCGGTGTGCTGGCGAATCAGTTTATCCAGCGTAGGGCGCGAAATTCCAAGCGTTTTTGCAAGCTGCGCCTTGTTCAATTCGCGGTTCAAATAGCGCTGATACTGCGCGGCGAAATCGTCCGCTTTGACCTCTTTGCGGCCCTTGAACTTGCCTTGTGCTTTCGCAATGGCGATACCCTCGCGCTGACGTTCCAAGAGGTTACAGCGCTCAAACTCATTGATTGCGCCAATCATCGTAAGCATCAATCGTCCTGTTGGGGTGCTGGTGTCGATATTCTCTTTATTGCTGACAAGATGCACCCCCTTTGCCTGTAACTGCTCCACCAGCTTCAAGAGGTCAGCAGTAGAACGCGCCAAGCGGCTGAAATCGTGAATGTAAATCGTGTCACCCTCGCGCGCAAAATCAATCATGGCTTGCAGCTGCGGGCGGTTCGTGTCCTTTGCGGACACCTTTTCCGTGAACCACTTGTCAATATCGTACTTTTTCAGCGCTTCAATCTGGCGGGCCTCGTTTTGCTCAACAGTAGACACACGAACATAGGCGATTTTCATTTTTACGTTCTCCCTTCGCTTTCTACTATTATTATACCATAGTAAAAGTCCCATAGTCTGGACTTCATTTACGTTTTGTAAAATAATTTGAAAACCAACTCTATTTTTACGTTTTTCTGGCTTTTGGCGGCGTAAAGATAGGGTATACTCTATTTTTACATCAAGAGCAAAGGAAACGGCGCTCACCTCTGTTTTAGGGGCAAGCGCCGTTTCTTTTGCTCTATTTCTTTCTCCAAATTATGGTTACGTCATCATATTCCAAAGCATCGCTAACATCATCATAGGTCACATTCGTAATCCCTGCTGTTACCGTCCATACACTTGTTTCACTTTTATACGCAACCGTATCCGTTTTATCTTTTACTTCTACTTGATTTTTTCCATATTTGCTTGTCAACATCTTCGTTAAATCTGGTTCTGGCATTTTAACGCCATAATCCACATACCAAAAAATAGTATTAATTCCGCCTTCATCATGTACAGATACCATTAATGTACCATTATATTGCCCCATTTCAACATTTTCTTTTGTAAATAATGTTAATCCATTTGCTGCCTCTGTAGGGACATCTTTTCCTAAAACTCTTTCCACTTGCGCAACGCTCATATTAGGACTTATACCAAAAACCTTATTTTTGCTTGTAATATGCCCCACTACAGCGCCAAGCACCAACAGTACAACAACTACTGCAAGAATTATTTGCAGCTTTCTGTCTCCCTTTACCTTTTCTACAACAGCCTTTCCGCTTTTGATAGCTGCACTTTCATTCTTTTGTGGCGTTTCCTCTTTAATTCCAAACTCCGCCATGGGCGCACCACATTTTTCACAGAATGTTGCCGTGTCACTTACACGGCAACCACATTTTTTGCAAATCATACTCTCAACCTCCGCTTAGTAAAGTGAATACAATATTGCTGAAACGCACAGCGGAAGCAGCACAGCGCAAAGCACCGCAAAGCCCACCCCATACAGTGCCCATTTACCAACATCGGCCGCCTTTTTCGGTTCTTTTTCATGGTAAACAAGATACAGAATAAGGCCCACAATCGGAAGTAAAAAGGAAATGATATTCAGTCCTTTGTTTGGTTCATCTGTCACACTTGCTATTGATTCAACAGCACATCCGCAATGAGGACAAACAACTGCATCTTTCAAAATTTGTTTGCCACAATGTGAGCAAAATTTAATATTATCCGCATTAGTGTTTAAACTTCCTGCCGCTGGCTGGCCCTCTGCTGCTTGAATAGTACCACTCGCAGGATAGCCCTCACTTGGCTTTATACTCCCCGAAAGTGCATCCTCTAATGTTTCTTCTTTTTCCTCAACCTTTGTTCCGCAACTTGGGCAAAACTTAGTATCTTCTTGCAATTCCTTACCGCAATTAGAGCAACACTTCATTTTTCATTCCCCTTTTTCAGCTTATATTAGAACTTATAAGTTCTAATATAAGCATCTTACCACAGAAACGTGTTATCGTCAATAGTACCGAACAATACTAATCTTTGGGGAGGGATTTTGTTTGTATTTGCGGCGGCTGCGTGACTTGCGTGAAGATAGCGACCTTTCCCAAACGGCTATTGCAAGCCTTCTGCACATTCAACAGACGGTTTACTCACGCTATGAGCGCGGCTTTCAGACCATCCCTTTAGAGCATCTATTGGCGCTTGCTGACTATTACAAAGTTTCTATTGATTATATTTTGGAAAGAACAGATAATCCAGCTATAAACCAATAGCACACACACAAAAAGAGGGGGCGCATTGCTGCGTCCCCTTTCCTCTATCATTCACTTTATAACAAATCATGCTGCGGGCTTTTCCTCTTTTTCTACATTGCTCGTAGGCATTTGTACCGCATTACTTGCCACATCATTCCCATTTACAGGGTTTTCTACCTCATTACTTGCAGCATCTTTGCTTTCTTCATACTTTTTGTAGCCTACACTGTAGTTCTCCATGAACCACTGACGGATTTTGCCCATGTTGTACGTTCTGACGGTGCGACCATTCTTGTTGATGTGCGTTTCCTTGTTCTCGCGCATCTCTTTGAGTTTTTCCGCGCCAGCGGTCAAACCGTTTACCTCAAAGTAGGTCTGCATCTGGCTTACGGTAATGTGGTTGTACTTATCTTCGCGCTTACCAAAAGTCTCAACCGCCGCCGTGGGGTTATCCCGCTTAGCTGCCAATAGGGTTTTGTAAGCCTTAGAGCCAACCTTGCGGGTCTGCGGCAAGTAGTTAGCTTCGACCATGATGGTGTTGCTAACGAAATCGAACCAAATCTTCTGCTGAGTCATAATAAACCTCTTTCTTCCACTGTATGCCGTGGACGCTGCTTGTGTGGGAGTTTTTGTGTTTTTGTTTTATCTCCCTTCGATGTTTATATTATAGCATAGCCTGCCTTATAGGTACATTTATAATACTATCAAGTTTCAAAAGCAGTATATACTATATATAGTTTTGTCGTTATATCGCTATATGTTACCGCAAAATTCAACGTCCCCCGGCGGTTTATTTTTTATCCGCCGGGGGTCATGTATTTTATATATTATTGTTGCAATAAAATCCCATATATAGGGGGGATATATTAGAGGATTCTACGCATCTACCCCATATCAAAAGTACACCACTAGGCCAGCGCCGCACACTAGGGCAGGCATTAGGGCAATTTTAAGCGACTTCAATGCAAGTGGGCAGTGTAACCACGTCATAGTTTTTTGTGCCTATGCGCGTAGTAGAGACCGTACAGCCGCACTCTATAAGGGCTTTCTTTAGCGTAGTCCACCCTGTTTTATGCCCTTGCTTATCCTTTAGTCCAACAATCGTCACAAACTCCTTCTTCTTTGGCACATCAAGAGGAACACCAATATAAGGTTGAATCGCCTTATCCAGCAAATTCACCTCTCTTGACGCTTGATCAAGAACATAAAAGCACTCTATATCATTACGGATACGCCCTCTCGCCTGTACCTATGTACTGTACTTTTCTGAGTATACTACCACATTTTCAACAGGCGTTTTGATATTGATGGACGTTTCCATACTCTTGTTAATCAGTAGCACGTCAAGACCATCGGGAAATTTTTGCTCTTTTATGATAATATCCCTCAATTTCAACTGTTCCTCACTGAGCGGATAATCTTTATTATTCATGCTCCACACCGCGCCGCATTGTAAGCCATTCTATTCACAGGCGGTCATAAATCGCTTTATATCTCGTATGTGTGACGCATAGAACAGTGTCTTTTCTCCCTTTGGCAAACTGCGTATAACCGCGTCTACATTGCTGTAATGGACTGTTCTATGCTCTGTATAGTGTCGCACATTTTCTGCAACACAAATATCATTAAACGGCATATCTGCCCATTCCCGCCAGCCTTGCGCGTCCTCTGGCGTTGCACTGATGCCTACGGTCATTATATCCTTATTACGCGCCGCACAAAGTAGGGCTTTCATTGCTGCAAGGTTTAGGCTGTTTTCTTCCAGCATGATTTCTATTGACTTACTAGTGAATAACGGGTACGCATTCCATAGCTGTTGTCTGTCTGCTGGTATAGGCCAATAGATATTATGAAACTCGTCTGCAATAATCAAACGAAAGTTCTTAGCAAAATCTACGTTTCTTTTTATCAATGAACCAAACTTCGCATAAGTAATTACAACGGCTTTATTCTTCTCACAATCAACAAAAGCAAAGTTCTGATTCTTGTCTATCATTTCATCATAGCCGCGTGCCTTATCTGGATATGATTGTATAATACCATCTCTGCCGTTGATAGTATCAATCAAATACAGCACTTTATGAAGCGGCGGATTTTCACCCAGCACCTTATTAGGCAGAACATTGACGGCGTAATAACTTTTACCACTTCCACACGGCGCTTTAATCACATTGAATTTATCCGCTTGAAATTCTCCACGAATTGCATCGGACAAGTACAACATACTTGCTCTTTTGTTGGCTATTTCTTGCATATCCTATGTTTTATTAGGCATTTTCTATCCTTTCTCATAAAAATCTACGTTCATTACTATTTACATCGTAGTTTTTTATGTACGCACGAATTTTTAACGCCTAATCGTGAAATTTTATGCACGTTGTGCATAAAATTTTACATTAGGCCATCAAGATATTCTTTATCTTGATTTCTATAAATATTATATCATAACATCGTTCTTTTTCCAATAAATTGTCTCCGCAAATTTGTTCTATTCAATTATTTAATGCGTCAATCTTTCAGATTGCCGCACCTTTCCGCGCATAGAAAAAGTCAGCCAGAATTTTCAACAACTGGCTGACTATCTGTTTACCTATTGATAGAATTTTCTAAGATATTGTAGAATCTGCCTACTATTTTACAGCCGCATTAAAGGACTGTGCTTGTTTCCCTCTTGAAGTATTGAATCGTCTTTCATGCCGCGCAAATAGCGCTGTGTGATGGCTATATTCTCATGCCCCATCAAGCGGCTAAGGGTATAGAGGTCAATCCCATCTTTCAACTGTAGCTGTGCAAAAGTGTGGCGGCAAGTGTGCGGACTGGCGCGTACCGACCCATCTACCTTTGCTGCTCTTGACGCATTACGCACGATTTTAGCAACGGATTCATGGGTCAACTTCTTCCCTGTCTTGCTCAAAAACGTGTATCCCTGCGGCGGTAATTTGCCCGCAAAATAGCTTTCTCTTGCTCTCTGGTATCTTATCATACACTTAGACAAAAACGGCGATTTAGGCACTACACGCTCTTTATCGCCCTTGCCGTGAATCAGCATATAATCCTCGCGCACTTTATCATCTGTAAGGCTCATTAGTTCCGCACAGCGTATGCCAGAATCAAATAGCGCGGCGAGTATCGCCCGATTGCGTACCGAAAGATAATCCGCGCCGCTATAATAGTCAAGCATCTTTTTAATGTCTGTTAGCGTGAAGGTGTTAATAATTACGCGCGGTTCTTTTACATTCTTTACTTTTGCAAGGGGCGATTCGTCTATATATTCTTCTTCCACACAGTAGTTGAAAAAGCTGCGGTAGGCTTTCAGCAAGTCATTGATATAGGCGGGTTTTCTCTTGTCCTTTTCCTTTAGGATAATAAAATTCTTGATATGAATGGGCCGCACTTTCTCTACCTCTTGAACATCACACACTTCATCGAGATAGCGATTCCAGTAAAGAATTTGTTTACGGTAATTGTCTATTGTTTTCTCAGACAAGCGGCGCACTTTGCAGCTAAAAACATATTCGGTGCAAGCATCAGCGAGTAACAATAAAAAAGCCCCTTTCAACTGCCATACAGCAGCCAAAAGGGGCTTAAATCGTACTAAAACATCTATCGTAGTTGAACTACGATTTTTCTCAACAATTGTCGTAGCAAAACTGAGTTTTGCACGGCGCGGCGGTTAAGCAGCGCGGTCAACTGTTGACTTGATGCTTATTTTAGCGCGATACTTCGATGAAATCTTTCGATTACAGCTCAGCGAAGTACTTGATGGTGCGGACCATCTGAGAGGTGTAGGAGTTCTCGTTGTCGTACCAAGAAACGACCTGAACCTGATAGGTGTCGTCGTCGATCTTAGCGACCATGGTCTGGGTAGCATCGAACAGAGAGCCGTAACGCATGCCGATAACGTCAGAAGAAACGATCTGATCCTCGTTGTAGCCGAAGCTCTCGGAGGCAGCAGCCTTCATCGCAGCGTTGATAGCTTCCTTGGTAACGTCCTTGCCCTTGACAACGGCAACCAGGATGGTGGTAGAACCAGTGGGAACAGGAACGCGCTGAGCAGAGCCAATCAGCTTGCCGTTCAGCTCGGGGATGACCAGGCCGATAGCCTTGGCAGCGCCGGTGGAGTTAGGAACGATGTTCTGAGCACCAGCACGAGCGCGGCGCAGGTCGCCCTTACGCTGCGGGCCGTCCAGGATCATCTGGTCGCCGGTGTAAGCATGAACGGTAGTCATGATGCCGGAAACGACGGGGAAGGTCTTGTTCAGGGTGTCGGCCATAGGAGCCAGGCAGTTGGTGGTGCAGGAAGCAGCGGAGATGACCTGATCCTCAGCGGTCAGGGTCTTCTCGTTGACGGAGTAGACGATGGTCTTCAGGTCGTTGCCGGCAGGAGCAGAGATAACGACCTTCTTAGCGCCAGCAGCGATGTGAGCCATGCTCTTTTCCTTGCTGGTGTAGAAGCCGGTGCACTCCAGAACGACATCGATGCCCAGCTCGCCCCAGGGGCAATCCTTAGCATCTTTGATAGCGTAGATGGTGATCTTCTTGCCGTCGACGACGATGTAATCCTCGCCAGCCTCGACGGTGTGCTTGTTCTCGCCGATCTTGCCCAGGAAAGAGCCCTGAGCGGTGTCATACTTCAGCAGGTGGGCCAGCATAGCGGGGCTGGTCAGGTCGTTGATAGCGACAACTTCGTAGCCGTCAGCCTCAAACATCTGACGGAAAGCCAGACGGCCGATACGGCCAAAACCATTGATAGCAACTTTAACAGCCATTGTTAAATCCTCCCAAGATTTTTGTTGTACCCGGCAGCCCGGTTGCCCGCTCTGCCGTATGCTACTATTGTACCCTATTCTTGCGAAATCTGCAAGGGGGCTGTTATTCATTTAACAGGAATTTTTCAAAAAAATCATGATTTTTTTCGTCTGGAACCATTTTCCACCCGTCCGTCGAGCCCTTTTGCACAGACTAACAGCATCCCGGCACTATGAGAGGGGGAGTGACAATGCAGGTTTTTGACGATCCGCGCCGTCTGCGCCTGGCAGGCATGGCCGCGGCCGGGGCCGATGTATACCCTCAGCTGCGGCTGCTGATGCTGGCCGAGGCCCTCGCCTCCCCACCTGCCCGCCGCGCTCTGGATCTGAATGCCGAGACCTCCGCCCTGTGTACGGCCGCCAGCGAGGCCCTGCGGCGGCGACCGGGCTGGCTGTACGTGGTGCCCTCCCCCGCCCCGCTTCCCGTGGCGCTGCCCCGCAATTTGTGGCAGGCGGCCGTGCTGTGTGTGCTGCGGGGTGCGCAGCCCGCCGGACGGGCCGTAATCACGCTGCAGGCGAGTGCAGGGGCGGCTGTGGCGGTGTTCCGCGAAGTCCATACCGCTGGGATGTCCGCTGACACCCTGCCCCTGCTGCGCCGCGCAGCCGCCCTTACAGGCGGGGTCTGCGTGACCGCCGACTTCCCTGTGGACGAGTGGAGCGCCGATGTGCCCCCTGCACCATATTTTGCCGCCGCCCTGCGCCTGCCGTTGGCCCCGCACCTGCCCTTACGCGAGCCGCCCCCTGCCGAGGATTTCCTGTACGACCGGTACAGCGCGCTGCATATTTTGCTGGATGGGTTTACGGTGTAACCCTGGTCGCGCAGTGTCCGCCAACTTTTTAGGGCGTACTCTTTCCGTCATTCACTCCATGCCGTTGGCTCTAGCGGATAGCACCATGTTAATGTGAAAAATTCTCAACCTTATTATAATTATTAAAACAAAAAGCGGGAGAGCCGGTTGAAACGTTTGTTTCAACCGGCTCTCCCGCTTACCTTTGGAGCGGCCGACGAGGCTCGAACTCGCTACCTCCACCTTGGC
>CAVKDR010000041.1:0-40271 GCA_963655125.1 Bulleidia sp. | reverse complement strand
AAGGCAAAATTTTTGATGTGGTCCGCGCGCTGAAAGACGTGGAAGTCCCCGCGCCCGTTGCCATCGGCCAGGTTTTGGCCGAAAATGTGGCGGGCACCGGCGTGGATATCATTGCCACAAAAAATATTGCGCGCGCCTGATTTTGTGGTAGAATAGGGGAAGTACGAAGTATACCAAAAGCATAGAGGGAAACTACCATGAATGAAACCACCCGCGCCGATATTGCCATTATCGGCACCGGGCCTGCCGGTGTATCGGCGGCCATCACCGCCCGCGTACGCGGCAAGCAGGTCCTTTTGTTTGGCAGCAAAGGGCTGACGGCCAAGATGACCAAGGCCCACACCATCCGCAACTACCCCGGCCTGCCGGACATTACCGGTGCCGACCTGGCCGACAAACTCAAGCACCATCTGGACGTGATGGGCGTGGAGATCACCGAAAAGCAGGTCACGGCGGTCTACGCCATGGGCAGCTATTTCGGCATCCAGACGCCGGACGTTATGTACGAAGCATCGTCTGTTATTCTGGCAGGCGGTGTCGTGATGGGCAAGCCGTTCCCCGGCGAGGATGAACTGCTGGGCCGCGGCGTAAGCTACTGCGCCACCTGCGATGCCCATTTTTACAAGGGCAAGGCCGTGGCCGTGCTGGGCTACAACGCCGAAAGCTGCCGCGAGGCAGACTTTTTGGCCGAGACCTGTGCCCAGGTGCTGTATTTCCCGGTCGTCCCCCACGAGGTCACAGTCGGCCCCGGCGTGACCGTGGTGCGAGAGAAAGTGCAGTCCATCCCCGGCACGATGAAAGCCGAGGGGGTGCAGACCGACAAGGCCCTGCACCCCGTGGATGGCGTGTTTGTGCTGCGGGATGCCGTAGCGCCGGACAAGCTGGTGCCGGGCCTGGCTACCGATGGCCCCCATGTGGCCGTGGATGCCCAGATGCGCACCAACCTGCCGGGCTGCTTCGCCTGCGGCGACCTGGCCGGTAAGCCTTACCAGTATATCAAAGCCGCCGGACAGGGCAACATTGCCGCCCTGTCGGCTGTGGAATGGCTGGCCGAGCAGAAGTAATTTTACCATTTAACGCAAAAATGCCCCCGGAGATTCGGTCGTGAACCTCCGGGGGCATTTGTATGGTGTCATCCCTCTATCAACACAACACTTACATCGTTTACATTGGTGCCGGTGGGGCCGGTGACCAGCAGGCCGCCCACCGCCTGCAGGGCATGGTAGGCATCATTTTCCGCCAGCACAGCGGGCACAGTCAGGCCGTGGGCAGCCAGGGCAGCGTCCGTATCGCCGTCCGTGTAGCCGCCCGCCGCATCGGTGGGGCCATCGGTGCCGTCACTGCCTACCGAGAATACGCAGGCATTCAGCCCTGCCAGCGCGGGGGCGGCGGCCAGGGCCAATTCCTGGTTGCGGCCGCCTAAACCGTGGCCGGTCAGGTGGACAACCGTCTCGCCGCCCGCCAGAAAGGCCAGCTTTTGCCCCTGTCCGGCATGGGTCTGGGCCATGCTGCCCAAAAAGCGCCCGGCTTCGCGGGCTTCGCAGTTCAGCCGGTCGGTCAGCAGCACAGGGGTGTAACCCGCCTGGCGGCAGGCATCCGCCGCAGCGGCGCACAGTTCCCGCACACTGCCGGTGATCTTGGTCGTTACGTTATCCAGCGCTTTCGGCGTTTCCTGCTCGAGAAGTGCCGCAGCCGCCGGGGAGAGTTTCAGCCCATACCGTGCGGCGATAGCCTTTGCTTCGGCGCAGGTGGAACTGTCCGGGCAGGCGGGGCCGCTGGCGATCATATCCAGCGGGTCGCCCAAAATATCGCTGAGCACGATGCTGTACACCTGCGCCGGGGCGCAGGCCTGGGCAAACCGCCCGCCTTTCACACCGGACAGCCGCTTGCGGATGGTGTTCATCTCCACAATATCCGCGCCGCTTGCCAGCAGCTGGGCCGTGATGTCCTGCAATTCCGCACCGGGGATCAGCGGCTTTTCAAATAGCGCACTGCCGCCGCCGGAAAGCAGAAACAGCACGGTATCCTGCGCTGTCAGCCCCTGCACCAGTGCCAGCGCCTTTTCGGTAGCGGCAAAGCCCGCTTCATCGGGCACCGGGTGGGCGGCCTCGTAGCAGGTCACACCGGGGATCTCGCCTTTCACGTGGCCGTATTTGGTAATGACCACGCCGCCGTCCGGCTGGCCCAGCACCGTTACGGCGGCATGGGCCATCTGCCAGGCTGCTTTGCCAGCGGCTACCAAAAACACCCGCCCCGCCGGGGCAAAGCCCTGCAATGCGCGGCGCACGGCTTCATCCGGCAGCACGGCACGGATGCTGGCGGCTACGATGGTTTCGGCTTGGGCATGCAGGGTGGTATTCATGGCAAAGACTCCTTTTATAAAAGTCCGGCGGCGGTCATGGTGTACACAAACCCATCGCGGGCGGCACCGTCAGGCGTGGGCAGGCTGGGCAGGTAGGGTACGCCCACATCCCGCCCGCGCAGGGCGGCCATATCCTTGGCCGCTACGGGGAAGCTGGCGGCATCCATCGAAAGCCGCACCGGGTTCAGTTTGAACTGGGCTTCCAGACTGCCGGGCAGGTCACCGGCGGCAAATTTGTTGTACACCTCGGTAATCAGTTCCGGCATAAAGTTGGCGGCGGTGCAAACCCCGCCCACCGCGCCGTGGCACAGGCTGGCGTAAAGCAGCGTATCCTTGCCGCCGAACACCTTAAAGCCCACATCCCGCGTACGGCGGATGAACTCCTCGGTCAGGGTGATGTCGCCGCTGGTGTCTTTCATGCCCACGATGTTGGGCACCTGGTGGGCCAGTTCGTCCACCAACTGGGCGGTCAGTGTATAGCCGACCCGTCCGGGATTATTATACAGCAGAACCGGCGTGTCGGGAATACTCTCGGCAATGGTTTTAAAGTGGAGGAACAGCTCATCGTGGGTCGGCTTTAAGAACATGGGCTGCAAAACGCTGACTGCCGCCGCGCCGTTTGCCACGGCCATTTTTGCCAGGCGGCAGCACTTTTTGGTGTTGATGGCCCCGATGCCGAAGTAGACCGGCACCCGCCCGGCCGCCTGGTCCACCATGATGCGCAGGCCGCGCTCCATTTCGTCCTCCTCCAGCATATAGAATTCGCCGTTGGAGCCAAAGGCCAGGATACCGGTGACGCCGCCCTCGATGACGTAATCCACCTGGGCGCGCTGCTTGGTCTCATCGATCTTCTCGTCCTCGTCCACGATGGTCAGGATCGGGACGACAACACCTTTGATGAAATCGGTATTCATAGCGTCCCCCTCTTTTCAGCGGCCCAGTTTGATGCCGGTCAGGTACTCGTAATACTGGGCGATGGCGCTGTGGTCTTTCTGGCCGCCCTCGTGGTTATGCAGCCACTGCAAAATCTCCTGCACCTCGGCGGTCATGGGCACGGGGGCACCCACGCTGTGGGCGCAGTCCAGCACGTTGTTCAGGTCCTTGATGTGCAGGTCGATCTTAAAGCCCGGCTTATCATTGCCCGCGATCATCATCGGGGCTTTGGCGTTCATGACGGTGGAACCGGCCAGGCCGCCCTTGATGGCCTCAAACACCATGGCGGGGTCCACACCGGCTTTCTGGGCCAGGGTCAGGGCCTCGGCCAGCGCCTGGATGTTGCAGGCCACGATGATCTGGTTAGCCAGCTTGGTGGTGTTGCCCGCGCCCACCTCGCCGCAGCGCACAACCGAGGCACCCATGGCGGACAGGATCGGCTTGCAGGCATTGAAAGTTTCCTCATCGCCGCCCACCATAAAGGACAGCGTACCATCGATGGCCTTGGGCTCGCCGCCGGAAACAGGAGCGTCCAGCATCTTCACGCCTTTTTCGGCCAGGGCCGCCGCGATCTCCTTGCTGGCAACGGGGTTGATGGAACTGCAATCAATAAAGGCAGCGCCCGCTTTCATGTGGGCGGCTACGCCGTCCGCGCCCAGCATTACTTCCTTGACCTGGGGGGAGTTGGGCAGCATTGTAATGACGACATCGCACTGCTCGCCGATCTCCTGCTGGGTGGCGGCGGTGGCACCGCAGGCGGCCAGTTCCTCCATCGGGGCGGCGGATCGGTTGTTGACGAGCAGGTCGGTGTAGCCTGCCTTCAGCAGGTTCTTTGCCATAGGTTTGCCCATGATGCCCAAGCCGATAAATCCGATTTTCATATTGCATACCTCCATGTTTTGCATACCTCCATGTTTTGTGGTGGGTGGTTTTCGTTCTGGCTTTAGTATACGGGATGCCGGGTTTTGCGGCAATAGGCAGGGTGACGGAAAAGGGCCGTACATTTTAGTACAAACAGAAAAGTTGCGGAATTTGAAACGAATTTGAAACGCAGATTGCAATTTCACTGCAACTCACCGTTGCAATTTGTGAAACATTTTTGAAATATTGCGTTGCAAAAAGTGCATTTCTATCGCAACCTGCCAAAGCGGGCGGCAGCATTTCGGGCAGTTTGCACATTGCCGCCGCGCGGGTTCCCCTGCTACAATAAGGGCAAAGAGACAGAAGGACTACAGGAGGGATCGACCATGAAGATCACGGCGGTACGCGGTTTGCCACTGCGCTGCGAGTGCGAACCTATCAGCGATGCGCTTTCCACCAGCCGGGCGCGGCAGGCGCTGCTGGTGCTGCTGGATACCGACACCGGCCTGCAGGGCATTGGCGAGGCGTTCACCTACGGGGCACCGCTGGCCGTTATGCAATACCTGGTGGAAAACACCCTGGGGCCGAAGCTGATCGGCCGCGACCCTGCCGATATCGACAGCATCTGGCAGACCTTATATATCAGCACCCTGGCCAGCGGGCGGCGCAGCATGACGCTGGGTGCCATCAGCGGCATCGACATCGCCCTGTGGGACTTAAAAGGCAAGTGCGAGCACAAGCCCATCGCCGCACTGTTGGGCAGCATGCGGGACCGCATCCCCAGCTATGCCAGCGGCGGCTTTTACGCCCACGGCAAGGGGCTGGACGGCCTGCGGCGCGAGCTGGAAGGCTACATGCGCATGGGCTACACCGATGCAAAAATCAAGATTGGCCGCAACCTGGACCGCCCCCACGCGCCGTTAAAAGTGCTGGGCATCACCGAGGATACCGTTACGGTGGAGGAGGACTGGCAGCGCATCCGCGCGGCGAAAGAGATCGTTGGCGAGGGCAACCTGGCCGTGGACACCAACGCCAGCTGGGATCGCGCCACCGCCCTGGAAAACGCGCCCCGCCTGGTGGAAGCCGGGGTCGGCTGGCTGGAGGAGCCTATCCCCTTTGAGGACATGCAGGGCCTAACGCTGCTTTGCCGCAGCAACCCCGGCCTAAAAATTGTGGGCTGCGAGACCCAGCAGGGCGCAGGCAACTTTACCACGATGCTGGACGTAGGTGCGCTGGATGTGGTACAGCCTGACGTAGGCTGGGCTGGCGGCATCAGCGAGTGTGTGCGCATTGGCGCAGCCGCCCAGGCCCATTGCCGCCCCATCAGCCTGCATTGCTTTGGCTCGGCGGTGCTGTTTGCCGCCAGCCTGCAGGTGGCCGCCGCCCTGCCCGGCCTGCTGCCGATGGAATCGGAAGAAAACCCCAACCCGCTGAAATCCGCCCTGACCAAAACACCCTTTACCGCCGATGAAAAGATGGCCTGGTACGTCCCCCAGGGAGACGGCCTGGGCATTGACCTGGACTGGGATGTGGTGGAAAAATTTGTGGTAAAATAAAGCATTAAAACGCAAAAATCCCGCCAATAAACCCTTGCGATTTACCGGCGGGATTTGCTTATGTTATCGAAACGCTTTGTAGGGGTCGATGCTCGCATCGACCCGCGGGCGGATGCAAGCATCCGCCCCTACATAGAGCGACATAGCTCCATATTTATTTCGTAAACGTAATATCCAATTTTTTCATCTGCCGCCACAGGGTGGTTTTGCTGATGCCCAGCGCATCGGCGGCTTTTTGGCGGTCGCCGCCGGCGGCCTGCAGGGCCTGGCGGATGCGGGCGGCGCGGGGATCCAGGCCGGGCTGCGCCAGTACGGCCGTTTCCGGCAGGGCCGGGGCGGCGGGGGTCAGTTCCCGCAGCTGGCCGCGCAAAAACACCTCATCCACACTGCGGCGGGGTGCCAGCAGCACGGTACGCTCACACACGCTGCGCAGCTGGTCCAGGTTGCCGGGCCAATCGTATTTTTGCAAAAACTCCCGCGCACCGTTGGTCAGGTTGACGTACCGCTTGTACTGGTCCTGGGCTTCGGCCAGGTAACGGTCCGCCCAGGGCAGAATGTCCGCCCGCCGTGCCCGCAGCGGCGGCAGTGCCAGCGAAAGCACATTCAGCGCATAGTACAAGTCACTGCGGAACAGCCCCTCCCGCAGCAAGGCGGGCAGGTCGGCATTGCTGGAAGCCACCACCCGCACGGCAGCCTGTGCGGGCTGGCTGGCTCCGTTGCGCCAGATCTTGCCGCCGATCAGCTGCAAAATTTTAAACTGCAATTCCGGCGAAAGTGCCTCGATATGCGCCAGATACAGCGTACCGTTCTGCGCAGCTTCGGCCAGGCAGGCGGGGGCATCGGCCCGGGTGGAGTAGCTGCCGAACAGCAGCGTGTCCAGCGAGTCCGGCTGGTAGGCGCTGCAATCCAATTCCACAAAGGCGTTGGCGCGGTTGGGGCTTTCGTTGTGCAGGCATTGGGCCAGCATCCGTTTGCCGGTGCCGATCTCACCGGTCAGCAATACCGGCACAGGATACTGGGCAATCTGCCGCGCTTTTTCAAAAATATCTTTCATCGCGGCATCCTGCACGGGCAGGCGGTCGAACCGTGCGCGGGCCACAAAGCCACGGCGGTAGAGTTCCCGCCGCAGCTCGCCGCTGATCTCGGTGATGCGCCGCCCTTCCTGGAAGGTCAGGATCGCACCGCGGATCTGGTTTTCCAGCCGGATGGGCGCAATGTTGACGACCACCGTGTGCCCCTCGATGGGCAGTAAAATCGCGTAGGCCTCCTCGCCCCGGCGCAGGGCCTTGTCCAGCAGTTCGGTGCGCAATTGGGGCAGTGCCTCCTGCACCGGGCGGCCGATGAGTTCCTCGGGGTGCTTATCCAAAATATTGTACAGCACAAGGTTGCCCCGGCGGATGATGCCTTCCGCATCGATCTGCAAAATACCGCTGAACGTAAAGTCCAGCATCGTGTTCATCTCGGCCCGGGCGCGCTTTTCCAGGTCGATGGCATAGGCCACACGGTCGGCGATGGCAAAGGCGTTCTGCAAGCTTTCCCGCCCGGATGCCAAAAAGTAGTGGGGCAGGCCCAGGGTTTCGGCCCGAGCGCAGACCACATCGCCGCCGATGACCGCCTGGCAGCCCTCCTGCAAAGCGCGGTCCACCAGCGCGGCCAGGCTGGCGGAGGTGTCGGTCTCCTGGGTGTCCGGCAGGGTGTAGCGGCACAGCTCCACGCCGAACAGCTCGCCAAACCGGGAGGTATCCCCCAGCATATTTTCAAAGGAGATCAGCCCGATCTTCGGGTCGGGCAGGCCCAGTTCCCGCTTGCAGCGGGCCACCAGTACACCAACTTCCTGTGCGGTGGCTGTAATCGGGATGACCGGCAGCGGTACGGCGCGCTGGATGAGTGCCGCCTGCAGGCCGCGGGCCAGAAGTAACTCGCAGCCATCATTTTGTAACCTTATTGCTCGTTGACAAGCCGCATCTGTGTGGGTATACTCAATACATAAGGGTGATAGATTCGGATAGTATGCGATCAGGTCCGCTGCCATTTGCTGCATTTCGCGACGGGGCAGCAGCACTGCAACCTTTGCCATAACAAGGGCACCCCCTAACGGTCTATTTACCAAAACTATAGCACAGCCCGCGCTGGAATGTCAATTTTTATGCGCGAGGAAAAGAAAAGGAGTCAGAAGAAATGGCGATCCATGTTGTAAACGAAGCCCGCCGCTGCCTGCACTGCAAAAAGCCGATGTGCCGCGAGGGCTGCCCCATCAGCACCAACATCCCGGAAGCGATTGAGCTGTTCCGCACCGGCCACAAGGAAGAAGCCGGCGAAATGCTGTACGAGAATAACCCGCTGAGCGTCATCTGCTCTCTGGTATGCGACCACGAAAAGCAGTGTGAGGGTCACTGCGTGCTGGGCCGCAAGGGTGCCCCCGTGCATTTTTCCAGCATCGAGAACTATATCTCTGATGCCTACCTCGACCATCTGGAACCGGAGATGGAAGAAAAGAAGCACCAGCGCGTGGCGATCATCGGCAGCGGCCCGGCAGGCATTACCATCAGTGTGCTGCTGGCCCGCCGCGGCTATGACGTGACGATTTTTGAAAGCCGCGAGAAGATCGGCGGTGTGCTGCGCTACGGCATCCCGGAGTTCCGCCTGCCCAAGAGCATTCTGGACCGCTACCAGAAGCAGCTCATCAAGCTGGGCATCAAGATCCGCCCCAACACGGCCATTGGCCGCACCCTGACGGTGGACGACCTGCAGCGTGACGGCTACGAGGCGATCTTCATCGGTACCGGCGTGTGGAAGCCCAAGGCTATGGGCATCCCCGGCGAGAGCCTGGGCCATGTCAACTACGCCA
Organism: Bulleidia sp.; assembly: GCA_963655125.1. Taxonomy (GTDB): domain Bacteria; phylum Bacillota; class Clostridia; order Oscillospirales; family Ruminococcaceae; genus Gemmiger. The sequence continues at coordinate 31,711 of CAVKDR010000041.1, read as the reverse complement.
TCGACTATCTGGTAGACCCGGACGTATATGATCTGGGCGACAACCTGGTGGTCATCGGCGCGGGCAACTCCGCCATGGACGTGGCCCGTACCGCCCTGCGCAAGGGTGTGCGCCACGTCAGCGTGTTCTGCCGCCGCTACCAGACCGCCGCCAGTGTGCGCGAGGTGGACTACGCCAAGGCCGATGGCGTGGAGTTCTACTACGGCATGCGTCCCAGCCGCATTACCGATGACGGCGTTTACTACAAGAAAGTGGAGATGGACGAGGAAGGCAACATTACCTCCACCAGCGAGGAGCAGTTCTTCCCCTGCTCCAGCGTTATCATTGCCATCAGCCAGGGTGCACAGAACCGCATCGTCAGCACCACCACCGGCCTGGAGATGAGCAGCCACGGTCTGCTTGCCACCGATGAGCACGGCCGCACCACCCGCGATGGCATTTTTGCCAGCGGTGATGTGGTGCTGGGTGCCCGTACCGTTGTGGAGGCCGTGAAGTACTCCAAGCAGGTTGCCGAAGAAATGGACGAATACCTGACGAAACGCCGCGAGGAACGTGAAGGCTCGCAGGAATAAGCGGCGGCTTCCCCTCCGGGGCCGAAACGTAAGGGTGTAGAGACTGTAGGGGCGCACATTGTGCGCCCGTGCAGTTTTGCGATTGCGCTAGATTCCACGGGCGAACACTGTTCGCCCCTACACCCCTTTGCTAATTGGTATTGTAGGGAGGGGTCTTGACCCCTCCGCATAGCCTATTACAAAAGGGCGGTGCCATTTTCCGGCACCGCCCTCTTTTTATGGAAAATATTGAAAGTTTCTTTTCTTCCTTTCTTTTCCAAAGAAAGGAAGTTAGAACAGCACCACAGGCCCGGCGAGGTTTTGCAGGAGGGAGACGATGCTCCAACCGGCGATCTCGGCGGTGCGGCTGTAGACATCGGAGGTCACTTTCAGGCCGTCGGTCTCCATGGTGATGCAGTGGTCATCCCCGGCAAAGCCCTCCACGCTCGTAATCTTCGCGCCCATCTTGTCGGGGCCGATGCCCGCCAGCGCGGCGGCCACTGCCACGTTCACTTTCGTGGGCAATACCTGAATCGCCTCGGCGGCGGTACCTGCCAGCACGGTTTTTTCCGGCGTGGTCATCAGTTCTTCGGTAAACAGCGGCGTATTTTTCAGAGATGCCGGGCCTTTGTGGGTGTGGATCTCGGCGGTGATGGGCTGGTTTTTGGCTTTCGCCATCAGAGCCACCGTGTGCAGCACGTCAAAGCCGCCCACCGCGCCGTGGGGCAGGTAGATGCGCCCGCCGTGGGCCTTGGCCGTGGCGCAGGCCTGGGCGTAAAAATCGACATCCGCAAAAGCGCCAATGCTGATGGGGATAAAGCCCAGCCCTGCTTCCAGCACCGGCAGGCAGGTCTCTTTGGCTACCTGCACGGCGGCAGTCTCCACCACGTAGTCCGGCTTCTGGGCCAGCACTTCGGCCAGGGTGGCGCAGGCCACGCCGCCCGCTTTGGCGCACAGGGCCTCGGCATCCGGCAGTTTGCGGCTCATTGCCGCGCAGAGGGTATAATCCGGCAGCAGGCCGTTGGCAATGGCATCGGCTACGATGCTGCCCAGCTGGCCGCAGCCCAAAATTGCAATTTTTTTCATGGGGCACACTCCTTCTTGCTTGCTGCCCCCATTGTAACACAGGGCGCACAAAAAGAAAACCGGGACGCGGCAAAACGTCCCGGTTTATTTTTGCTTTACAGCAATTCGCCGTGGCGCACCACGGTCTGGATGTTCAGCTGGTCGTCCACCAGCACTACGTTGCCCCAGCGGCCTGCTTCCAGGCTGCCGTAGTCAGCATCGACACCGATGCTGCGGGCGGGGTTGAGGGTGGCGGCGCGGACAGCGCTTTCCAGCGGCACACCCATCTCCTGCACCGCACGTTTCATGCAGTCAAACAGGCAGGTGGCACTGCCGGCGATGGTGCCCTCCTGCTCGGTCAGGGTGGCGCGGCGGCCGCGCACGGTGACAGCCTGGCCGCCCAGGCTGTACTGGCCGTCAGGCAGGCCGCAGGCCATCATGCTGTCGGCGATCAGAATCACATGGTCATCGCCAAAGGTGTTGAATGTAAAGCGCACCATGGCGGGGTGGATATGCACGTTGTCGGTAATCAGTTCGACCTCGGCGCCATCCTCCAGCGCGGCGATGATGGGGCCGGGGGCGCGGTGGGTGATGCCCGGCATGGCGTTGTACAGGTGGGTCATGTGGGTGGCACCGGCGGCAAAGGCCTCTTTGGCGGTGTCGTAGTCGGTGCAGGTGTGTGCGATGGAAATGCGCACTTCATCGTGACATTCCTTGATGAAGTCCATGTTGCCCGGCTCCTCGGGGGCGACATCCACCAGCTTGATCAGCCCACCGCTGCGGGCCTGCAGGCGGCGGAACATGGCGGCGTTAGCAGCCATCACGTACTTGGGGTTCTGCGCGCCCACCTTTTTGGGGCTGATGTAGGGGCCTTCCATGTTGATGCCGACCAGATCTGCGCCGTGCTCATTTTTATGGGCTGCGGCCACGTCCATGATGCCGTTCAGGATCTCCTCGCTGAAAGTCATCGTGGCGGGGCAGATTGCCAGCACACCTTTGCTGGCCTCAAAATCGGCAATGGCCTGCAGACCGGCTTCATCGGCATCGCAGAAGTCATGGCCGACAGCACCGTGGAAGTGGATATCCACCAGGCCGGGCAGGGCGTAATTGCCCTTGGCATCCAGCACTTCCTCGTTTTCCTGCGGGGCGGCACCAAACACGATGCGGCCATCGCGGATCACCAGGTCTTTTTCCACAAAACGGCAGCCATCCGTAAAAACTTTGGCATTTTTGATAATCATAGCGGAAAACCTCCTGCCATCAGATCAGGCTGAATGCTTCCTCATCGCCGACCAGGATGAAGTCGGGGTGCATCTGCAGGATGCTGGCGGGCACTTCGGGGGTGACGGGGCCGAAGAAAGCCTTCTTCACGATCTCAGCCTTGCCCTTGCCGTTGACGACCATCAGCACCTTGCGGGCCTGCATGATGGTCTTGATGCCCATGGTGTAGGCCTGTTTGGGGACCAGATCCTCGTTGCCATCAAAGAAGCGCTTGTTGGCCTCGATGGTCTCAGGCTTCAGGTCGACGCAGTGGGTGCCCAGCTCGAAAGCCTCGCCCGGCTCGTTGAAGCCGATGTGGCCGTCATGGCCGATGCCCAGCAGCTGCAGGTCCACGCCGCCCACGCTCTTGATCACAGCGTCATAGCGGGCGCACTCGCCCTCGGCATCCATGTTGGTGCCATCGGGCAGGTTGATGGCCTCGGGGCGGATGTTGACCAGGTCGAACAGGTTGCGGTGCATGAAGCTCCAGTAGCTTTCGGGATGCTCTTTGGGCAGGCCGCGGTACTCGTCCAGGTTGACGCTGGTGACCTCGGAGAAGTCCAGGTCGCCCTTGTTGTACCACTCGACCAGCTGTTTATAGGTACCCACGGGGGTGCCGCCGGTGGCCAGGCCCAGCACACAGTTGGGTTTCATGATGACCTGGGCCGAGATGATGTTGGCAGCCTTGCGGGACATGTCATAGTAGTCTTTCGCGCGGATGATTTTCATAAGAATTTCCTCCTAATTATTGGGGCGGGCAGGTGGGTGCCGCCGTTTCTCCTTATCTTGTATTATACCACAATACCGGTTTAGAAAAAGCATACAAATGTGAATTTTGTATCAAAATCCAAGCAATTTCGCGCAAGCATCCGGCAGCATTTCACAAAAAGCGCCAGGGGCAGGCGCGCGGCCCGCCCCTGGCGGAAGTTATGCGGTTTAGGTAAAGTGAACCAGAACCTTTACCAAGGGGCGCTATAAGCAATAACGCAAAGCTTACAGCATTTTCTTCAGTTCGTCATACACAAACTGGACCTTGGGGCCGATAACGACCTGGCAGGCAGTCTTGCTGGGACGGATGACACCAGCGGCACCAGCCTTCTTAACGGCCTTCTCATCAACGGCGGTGTGGTCCTTGATTTCGAAGCGCAGGCGGGTAGCGCAGTAGTCAACGTTGGCAACGTTGCCCTTGCCGCCGACAGCAGCCAGAACGCCCTTGGCGATGGCAGTGTAGTCGTTGTTGGCCAGGGTGATGTTGGCCTCGGCGGCCTCCTCATCCTCGTCCTCACGGCCGGGGGTCTTCAGGTCGAACTTGGTGATGGCGAAGCGGAACACCAGGTAGAAGACCACGAAGGCAGCAATGCCCAGAGGAATGATCATCCAAGTCTTAGCAGCAGCGGGCAGGCTGGCGGAGAAGACCAGGTCAGTAGCACCGGCGGAGAAGCAGAAGCCTGCGCGGAAGCCGGAGTAGTAGGTGATGATGGTGAAGATGCCGTACAGAGCAGCATAGACAACATACAGGGGGAAGCAGAGGAACATGAAGCCGAACTCGAAGGGCTCGGTAACGCCGCAGACGAATGCGCAGATAGCAGCGGAAACGACCAGGCCGATAGCAGCCTTCTTGTTCTTAGCGGTCTGGACCATAGCCAGAGCAGCACCGGCAATACCGAACATCATGCAGGGGAAGAAGCCGGACATGTACATGCCGAGGCTCCAGGTAACGCCGTTCTGGCCGGTGACGTCGCCTGCCCAGAAGTGGTTCAGGTCGCCCAGACCGATGGTGTCGAACCAGAACACGTTGTTCAGAGCGTGATGCAGACCGGTGGGGATCAGCAGACGGTTCAGGAAAGCGTAGATGCCGGCGCCGATGCCGCCCATACCAGCGATGCCGTTGCCCAGGGCAACCAGAACGCCGAAGATGACGGGCCAGACGAACAGCAGAACGACAGAAACAACGATGGAAACAACAGCGGTCACGATAGCAACGCTGCGCTTGCCGCTGAAGAATGCCAGCCAGTCAGGCAGCTGGGTGTTCTTGAACTTGTTGTAGCAGGCAGCACCGATGATGGCGGCCAGGATACCGATGAAGGAGTTGCCGGCGATCTTGCTGAAAGCAATGTAATCAACGGTGCCTTCTTCCAGGGTACGGACAGCACCGACAACGCCGGGGCTGAGCAGCTGCTGCATCATCAGGAAGCTGACCAGACCGGCCAGACCTGCGGTGCCATCGTGGTCATCAGACAGACCCACGGCAGCGCCGATGGCGAACAGCCAAGCCATGTTGTCGATCAAAGCGCCACCGGCCTTGATCAGCAGGAAACCAACGGTGTACGCAGCACCGGAGGTAGCACCCTCAGCGCCCATAACGGCGGGAGCGAGTGCGTAACCAATGCCCATCAGGATACCGCAGACGGGCAGCGCAGCTACGGGAAGCATTAACGCTTTGCCGAGCTTTTGCAGATACTTCATCATAAAAGCATTCCTCCAAAATATTTAAGTGGAGCTGATCTGGTTCCGCCAGCCGACCACTTTGTTAAATATATGTTAACACACTTTTGCGAAAAAGAAAAGCCTTTTTGTTAAAATTGCCAAAAAGACGAAAAATTCACTGTGCATTTAGACAAAATGTTAACAAAGAGAGAATTATCGACCAAAAATCGTAAGATATTTAACTTTTTGCCCGTGTTTTTCCGCCAAAAAGCGAAAATTTCTTTCGATTCACTGCGCTAAAGCGAAAATTTCTTTAAAATATTTTGCGGTGCCGCCGGGAGGTTGCCGCAGGGCAGGTTGCAACAAAGGGATGTACCTACTATAATAATAGGTATATGTTTTTTATGTGTTTCGCGTCTATTTGTAGGGGCGAACAGTGTTCGCCCGCGGGCCGATGCAAGCATCGGCCCCTACATCTATACCGCAAGAGAAACGTAGGGGCGGATTCCATATCCGCCCGTCCCATTACAGCCATTTTATATATTTAAAAGGGGTACAACTATGCAGCCACTATCCAATCGTACCGCGCATTTTACCGATTCGGTCATCCGGCGGATGACCCGCATCTCCAACCAATACGGCGCAGTCAACCTCTCCCAGGGATTCCCGGACTTTGACCCGCCCCAGGCCATCTTAAACCGCCTAGCCGAGGTTGCCCACGAGGATTTCCACCAGTACTCCATCACCTGGGGTGCGCAGAACTTCCGCGAAGCGCTGGCCGAAAAGCAATCCCGCCTGATGGGCCGCAAAATTGACCCCAACAGCGAGATCGTGACCACCTGCGGCAGCACCGAAGCCATGATGGCCGCCATGATGACGGTAGCCAACCCCGGCGACAAGGTTATTGTGTTCTCGCCTTTTTACGAGAATTACGGCGCTGACACGATTCTTTCCGGGGCCGAGCCGATCTATGTGCCGCTGCACCCGCCCACGTTTGATTTTAATGTGGATGAATTGGAAGCCGCTTTCAAGCAGCACCCCAAAGCGCTGATTTTGTGCAACCCGTCCAATCCCTGCGGCAAGGTGTTCACCCGCGCCGAGTTGGAGACCATCGCCGACCTGGCCAAAAAGTACGATGCCTACGTCATCACCGATGAAGTGTACGAGCACATCGTCTATGCGCCCTACACCCACACTTATTTTGCCAGCCTGCCCGGCATGTGGGAGCGCACGATCTCCTGCTCGTCACTGTCCAAGACCTACTCTATCACCGGCTGGCGCTTGGGCTACACCATCGCCCCGGCCGAGATCACCGACCGCATCAAAAAGGTACACGACTTTTTGACCGTGGGTGCCGCCGCACCCCTGCAGGAGGCCGTCATCCCCGGCCTGCGCTTTGGCCAGGAATATTACGATGAATTGCTGAAAACCTACACCCACAAGCGCGACCTGTTTGTGCAGGGTCTGGATGCCATCGGGCTGGAACACACCACGCCCCAGGGCGCGTACTACGTGCTGATGGACATCTCCCGCTACGGGTACAAGAGCGACCTGGAATTTTGCGAGATGCTGGCCCGGGATGTGGGCGTGGGTGCCGTGCCCGGCTCCAGTTTCTTCCGCGAGGATGTGAACCACCTGATCCGCTTCCACTTTGCCAAGAAAGATGAAACGCTAAACGAAGCGCTGAACCGGCTGGAGAAGCTGAGAACGCTTTGATTTGTAGAACCTAAAGCCTCCCTTGTGCAAAGGGAGGTGCCCCGCAGGGGCGGAGGGATTGCAGCCTTACGGGGGTAAGTCGATTCATTCATGCGGTTACAATCCCTCCGTCACGGCTGCGCCGTGCCAGCTCCCTTTACACAAGGGAGCCTTTACGCTGCCACCCTATTTGCACAACCCATCGAACTATGCTACAATAAGGATTATTTTGTGGTATAGGAAAGGACTTTTTCTTATGGGTATCGTAGTCATCGGTGCGGTATTTGTGGATATTAAAGGCTATCCGCTCTCCACTTACATCCCGGGCGGGCGCAACGCTGGCCGGGTCGAGCAGGTCCACGGCGGTGTCTGCCGCAATGTGGCCGAGGATATTGCCAATGTAGAGCTGCGGCCGACCTTTGTCAGTTTGGTGGACGACACCGGCTCCGGCCAGGATGTCATCGACAAGCTGGCCAAGCACAAGGTCAACACCAAATACATCGAGAAAGTGCCCGATGGCATGGGCACCTGGCTGGCTGTGTTTGACAATGACGGCGATGTCTGCGCCGCTATCTCCAAGCGGCCGGACACCAACCCGCTGACCAAGCTGCTGGAAGAAAAAGGCGATGAGATCTTTGCCGACTGTGACGGCATCGCCTTTGAGCTGGACCTGGAAAAGGACACCGTCAAGCAGATTTTGCGCTACGCCAAAAAGTACAACAAAAAGGTCTATGCCGCCATCTCCAACATGAGCATCGCCATGGAGCGCCGCGCCTTTTTGCAGGAGATCGACTGCTTTGTCTGCAACCAGCAGGAGGCCGGGCTGCTTTTCTCGGACGAGTACGACCACATGGCCCCCGAGGAAATGTGCCGCACGTTGGCCGCCAACGTACACAGCGCCAACATCCCCTGCATGGTGGTGACCATGGGCAGCGAGGGTGCTGTGTATGCGCGCTCCAACGGCGAAAGCGGCGTTGTGCCTGCCAAAAAGGTGGATGTCATCGACACCACCGGCGCGGGGGATGCGTTCTTCGCCGGTACGGTCATCGGCCTGACCTACGGCAAGACCCTGCCGGAATCCTGCGAGATCGGCAGCCGCCTGGCGGCTTCGGTTATCTGCACGGCCGAAAATGTCTGCCCCCGGTTTCGTCCGTTGGAATTCGGGCTGAACATCCCCGTAGTTGACTGATTTCTAAGGAAGTATAAGCAAAAGCACCGCTGTGTATGCAATTTACGGCCACACAGCGGTGTTTCAATAGATTTCGGCCCCCATTCGTGCTTTCCCACAGTGCGGGTCGGGTAGGATAGAAGAAAAACGCAGGAGGAAACACCATGAAACATTGGCTGAGTCGCACACCCCGCACAGTGGGGGACTGGCTAGGGCTGGCGCTGGGCGCGGCGCTGATTTTTGGCGGGGTGGCACAGCTGCCCGCGCTGGCCGGGGCGCTGGGGCGGCTGGCCGTGATGCTGCGGCCGTTTTTGTGGGGGCTGGTGCTGGCCTACGTGCTGGACATCCCCACCCAGTGGCTGGCGGTGAAATGGTTCGGCGGGCGGCGCGGGGCCGGGGCGGCGGTAAGCTACGCGCTGCTATTTGGCGCGGCGGGGCTGCTGCTGTGGCTGATTTTGCCGCAGTTGGCGCAGAGTGTGACCTCTCTTTTCGGCAAGCTGGCCGCTTATGAGGAAACGCTGCGCCGTCTGCTGGCCTGGGTGCAGGCCACTTTTGGCGTGGATACCGCCACAATGGACACCATTTTGCAGCAGCTGACCACCCGCCTGCAAACGGAGTTTGCGGCCTGGTCGGGCCGGGCGGCGCAGGCTGCGGCGAAAGCTGCCTCCAACACCGCCGGGGCGGCTGCGGATGCAGGCCTGGCGCTGGCTGCCAGCGTCTATTTGTTGCTGGGCAAGGATACGCTGCTGCACAGCGCCACGCTCTGCCTGCGGGCCGCGCTGCCGCCCCGCACGGTGGGGCAGCTGCTCTCGGTGTTCCGGCTGGCGGACCGGACGTTCAGCGGGTACATCGGCGGGCAGCTGGTGGACGCGCTGCTGGTGGGGGCCGAGACCTTTGCCCTGATGCTGCTTTTGCGGCTGGACTATGCACCGCTGATTGCCGTGGTGGTGGGTGTGACCAACATCGTGCCGGTGCTGGGGCCGTTTTTGGGCGCGGTACCGGGGGCACTGCTGTTGCTGCTGGAATCCCCGCTGCAGGCGGCAGAGTTTTTGATTATTATTGTGGCCGTGCAGCAGATCGATGGCAACTTTATCGCGCCGCGCATCCTGGGCGGTGCCACGGGGCTGTCCGGGCTGGGGGTGCTGCTGGCTATCGTGGTAGGCGGTGAGTTGTTCGGCATCCCCGGCATGGTGGCCGGTGTGCCCACGCTGGCCGTACTGGCGGCGCTGGCCCGGCAGGCGGTGGGGGCCGGGCTGACGGCTCGCGGCCTGCCCGATGACCTGCCGCCTACCACGCAGGCAAAAACTGGTTCAAAAAAGGCAAAAAATTAACAACCTGTCTCTTGCACCACGACCCATATGCAAGTATAATAAAGGGAATGAACGTAAAGGCCATTTTGAGAGAGGCAAGAAATTGTGAGAGGAAAACATTTTATCGACAAAAAGCCGGAAAGCATTTTAGACTGGACGGCCATCGTATGCGCGGGCATCGCATTTTACCTGCTGCTGAACAACCTGGGCTATTTCCTGGGCGGGTTCAGTGCGCTGATGAAAATTTTGTCCCCGTTCTTCGGGGGCATCGTGATTGCCTATATTTTAGACCCGCTGGTGCGGTTTTTCCACGCTAAACTGCTGAAAAAGTCCAAGCGCTGGCGGTGGGTAGCCATTCTGCTGGCCTACTTAGTGGCGGTGCTGTTGATCGTGCTGCTGGCCTGGCTGGTCATCCCGCAGATCATCAACAGCATCGTAACGCTGTTCAACAATGTGCCGCAGTACATCAGCGGTATTCAGGACGTACTGCTTTTCATCCAGGGCCGCTACGGGATCGACCTGGACAAGGCTATCCAGGCATTGGATGACTCCGAGGCGATGCTCAACGAGGTCTACAGCCTGGGCAAGACCGCCCTGCCCCAGATCATGGCCACCATGGGCAGCGTGGCAGGCAACTTTGTCAGTGTCTTTACTTCGATTGCATCCAGCATCTACATGCTGGCAGACAAGGAACATCTGCTGCACCAGCTGCGCACTGTGACCCACGCCCTGCTGCCCCGCCGCGCAGCCGAGCACACGCTGCGCATCTGCCACTACGCCAACGATAACTTCACCGGCTTTTTCATCGGCAAGATCATTGACTCTGCCATCATTGGTGTTATCACCTTTGTCTGCATGACGGTGCTGCGGCTGGATTTTGCCGTGCTGATCAGTGTGTTCATCGGCATCACCAACATTATCCCGGTGTTCGGCCCGTTCATTGGCGCGGTGCCCAGCATCTTTATCCTGCTGCTGGTCAACCCCATCCAGGCGCTGATCTTCTGCATCCTGATTTTGATTATCCAGCAGTTTGACGGCAACTTTATCGGGCCTAAGATTTTGGGCCAGTCCATCGGCATTTCGGCCTTGTGGGTGCTGTTCTCCATCGTTGTGGGCGGCGATCTTTTGGGCATTGCCGGCATGGTCATCGGCGTGCCGGTGTTTGCCACCCTGTACGGCCTGGCGCAGGAGTTCATCCACGCCATGCTGGACCGCCGGGGGATTGATGCCGAAGGCAACGCCGTTGCCGAAGAAACGCCTGACGAAGATAATGTGTTTGAGTAAAACTTAAGTATGTGCCTTACCGGCCCTGCCTACCATGCGGCAGGGCCTTTTTTAGTGGGTGGCACCCGCTATGCGTACTCTTTTGTGACCAAAAGAGTACCAGAAAAGTCCCGCTACTTCCGAGGCGCGGGGCACGGCCTAGGGGCTGCTCGCCCCTAGGGACCCCAAAGTTGAGGTCGAGAAGCAAAAAAGCTAAACCGTGCAGGAGTGCTGCACGGTTCTTAACGCTTTTTCACTTCTCTCCGTCTGGCCCCTCCGGGGCCAAAATGCCTTTTATGGTTGTTCCGTAGGGAGGGGTCTTGCCCCCTCCACACAAGGTACCTCGGAGGGGTCAAGACCCCTCCGAGGTACCATTTTATAAGGGGATTTGGCCGCAAGGTAGGCAGGGCCGGGTCGCCGCAACACACAGCATAAAATGCAAAATAAAAAAGCGCAACCTGCGGATACAGGTTACGCTTTAAGCGCAAAATAGCTTATTCAGCCTGGATAGCGCCGGTGGGGCAAACGCCCTCGCAAGCACCGCAATCAACGCAGGAAGCTGCGTCAACCACAGCCTTGTCCTCCAAGCTGATTGCACCAACGGGGCAGGTGTCAACACATGCACCGCAAGCAACGCACTCGCTGGAAACGGTATGAGCCATCGTGAACTCCTTATCTCCGTGCTGAATGGTATTGTACCTTACCGGCCCTGCACGGCTGCTCCCCGGTACGGCACACAGCGGGTTTGCTCTGCCTACTGCGTTATACATAGTGTATCACATTGCAAAAAATTTAGCAAGTGCCATATATTGAAAATTTTCGACGGTAAGCCGCAACTAACTGCGTTTATAGTCCCTTATTCGTCCTCTTTATCAGGGGCTTTGGGGGCCCGTTTTCCGCCCCGCAGGTACACACATTCGTCCCGTTTATAGATGCGCGGTGCCAGGATTTCCACGTTGGAGCGAACCTTCAGCGTACCCGCCACCACGTTTACCTCAATGACCGTTCCCTCGCCGTCCGGTGTACGCACAATGCTGCCTACCTGCGGCGTGATGGAATTGAGGTACTCGTAACTTTTTTGTTCATAAGCCAAACAGCACATTAAACGTCCGCACGACCCACTGATTTTGGCGGGGTTCAGGCTCAGGCCCTGCTCTTTGGCCATTTTGATGGACACAGGCTGGAAGTTTTTCAAAAAGCGGCTGCAGCAGAACGGCTGGCCGCACAGACCCAGGCCGCCCAGCATCTTGCTTTCATCGCGCACACCGATCTGGCGCAGTTCGATGCGGGTGTGGAACTGGGAGGCCAGGTCCTTGACCAGCTCGCGGAAGTCCACGCGGTTGTCGGCGGTGAAGTAGAACACCAGTTTGCTGCGATCCAGCGTATATTCCGCATCCACCAGCTTCATTTTCAGGCCGTGGGCGGCGATGCGCTGCTCGCAGATGGTATAGGCCTGCTGCACATCGGCGCGGTTCTGGCGCATACGGCGGATGTCCACCGCATCGGCCACACGGATGACCGGCTTGACCTCGCGGGAGAAGCCCGGCACCTCGTGGGAGGCGCGCACGACCTCGCCGCACTCGGTGCCGCGGGCCGTGGTAACGATGACGTAGTCGCCCTCTTTGATCTCGAAATCGCAGGGATCAAAGTAGTAGGAGCGGCCGTTTTCCTTGAATTTTACAGAAATTACTTTCATGGGAAGTTCCTTTATCTATTTGTAAGGCAGATTTTGCCGTTGGTTCCTAATCTCACCGGGCGGCTTCGGCGGCAAACACCGCCACCGCCAGGCGCAGATTGCCGTTGCCCGTTACCGTTTTGCGCGTTGCAGCGCTTACCTGCAAAAGGCGGGCGGCGCGGTCCGGTGTCAGGCCGCCGCACTGCTCGGCCCCATAGGCGGGGCGGCGCAGCACCGCACTGCACAGCTGGTCCAGCTGCCACAGCAGGGCCAGAAAGCCCTCGCGGTCGCGCTCGTACTTGGTCACCAGCACCAGGGTGCGGTAGGTGTCGTTCTGGGCCGCGTAGCTGCACAGTTCCTTGGCAAGACCCAGCGCTGCTTTAAACGTATCTACGCGGAAAGCCTGCAGTGCTGTACCGATATGCCCCTCGTACAGAAAGGCCAGTTCCTGGGCCAGCCGGGCAGGCAGGCCCTCGCGGGTCAGCAAAGCGGCGCACTCCTCGGTAGGCACCGGGGCGATGGTATAGGCGGCGCACCGGCTGCGGATGGTGGGCAGCACGGTAGCGGCGCTGGTAGCCGTCAACACAAACAGCACACCTTCGGGCGGTTCCTCGATGATTTTCAGCATCGCGTTGGCCGAGGAGCCGTTGAGGTTTTGCGCGCCGTAAATAAACAGCACACGGCCCGCCGCATCGGTGGAAAGCGCCGAGTGCTGGATGGCTTCGCGCATCTCCCGCACACGCTTGACGGCGATCTGCCCACTGGCACCCTCGCCCTGCAAAACCAGACATTCGGTGTCCTCTTTTTTCAGCACGGCCTCGGCATGGGGGCCGCCCTGGGGGTAGAGATAGTCCGCCGCCAGGCAGCGAGCCGCAAAGCCCGCGCCGCAGCCCGGCTCGCCCACCAGCAAAATGGCGTGGGGCAGCCGCCCGGCGCGCAGGGCCGCGCCCAGTTCCGACTTTAAGGCCGTATTACCGGCCAGGCGTTCCAGCATCACAGCTTTTCAAAGCGCTCCACGTTGGTGACCATCACGGTAGCGCCGCCCACGGTCACTTCCATGGGCAGGGCGCTCTCGATGCCCAGGCCCAGGGTAGCGGTGCCGGGCACGATCTCGGTACGCTGCTTGCAGCACTGGGAGATGATGCCGATGCAGTCATCGACCTTTTCGTCCTCGGTGCAGATGAGCAGGGTCATGTTGCCCGCCATCAGGAAGCCGCCGGTGGTAGCCAGGCGGGTGACGTAGAACTTGTTTTTCAACAGCTGGTTGCAGACGTTTTTGGAATCCTCTTTATTGACGATCGCGGTGATCAGTTTCATGGTAATTACTCCTTTTATCTTTTCGCGCCTGGGGCGCAGCAGGGTCAACGGTTGCGGTTTTGCCAGTCGCGGCGGCGCTTGTAGCCGGTCAGGGTATCGCGGCACCAGTCCAACACCTCGCGGCCAAAGAACACCAGGAAGCCCAGCAGGCCCAGCACCAGGCTGATCTTGGTGGTCAGGCTGCCCAGCAGGAACTGCACCACCCAGACGAACAGCTCGTACCAGCCCAGGTACTTCATTTTAAAGGGGATGATGCCGAACAGCAGCACACCCTGCTCCGGCCACATCCAGGTGTAGGCGAACATCATGCTCAGGAAGATGCCGTCCGGCGAAGCACCGCCCGCCAAGAAGCAGCTGATCCAGGCACCCAGCACACCCAGCGCGATGAAAAGCGTCATGCGGAAATCGCCCCAGGCGCGGGTGAGCGAGTTGCCGATCCAGAAGTAGAACACCAGGTTCAGAATCCCCAGCGCACCGCCCAGCCACACCGGCTGGAACAGGAAGGTGATGAGCCGCCAGATCTGCCCGTGCAGCACGGCGCTGCGGCTGAGGGAGATGAACCCGCTGAACTGCCAGTTGATGAGCAGCACGATCAGCCCCACGGCCAGCTGGCCCACCAGCAGGCCATTGATGAGATACGGGATGGCAAAGCGGCTGTAGCGGTGCTCCAGCCGGTCGATCCAATTGTTCATGGGCAAAGCCCTCCTAATCATGGTTAAAGATATACCAATTTATTGTAGCATTTTCCACGGGGAAGTGCAACAGTTCTCTTGTCGGAAGGTGGTGGGGCAAAAAGTTTTCCGCAGCGGGATTTCGGGTTTTCCCATGGTTTTCCAGAGGTTTTCGACCATAGGCACGTGGAATGGGGGAAAGTTTTCCACACTTTCAACAGGGTTTTCAACATTTTCAACGTGGATAACCCGTATACGCTGTGGATAACTGCCCCCGAATATACACTTCGTGAACAGGGCATGAACAGAGTGTAAAATAAAAAAGAGGAGCGAAAATGGCTCCTCTTGGATGGTAACATGCTGTATTGGGGTGTTCAGCAGGTGTAGGGGCGCACACTGTGCGCCCGATGAACCTTGCGTTATCACCCGGTTTCACGGGCGGATATGGAATCCGCCCCTACGGTACTTGCGCTTTTTCGCTGTTCGTAGGGGCACATTCTATATGCTCCCGCGGGCGCACACTGTGCGCCCCTACAAAACGCGTTTCTGCCTTATTCTTCCCGTTCCCTCCGCTGCTTTGCGGCTTTTTTCTTCCGGGCGGCGGCTTTGCGGGCGGCGCGCTGCTTTTTCTCGAATTCCTTTTTGCGCTTGCTGTGGTGGCTGGCAAACATGGCACAGCTTAAAATCAGCATAAAGATCGCCGCCGCCGCCACGATCAACAGCACCAGCTGGAAGATCTTTACATTAAACTTCTGCTGCAAGGTCTGCGTGGCATCGGAAATCACCGATTCCGTTGTCGATGCGGTAGAACTGGCACTGTCCTCGGCGTTCTGGGCGGCGGTCAGGGCCTCGCTGGCGGCATCGCTGTCGCCCAGGGCGGCCAGGGCTTCGGCCAGGGCTTCACCGCCCATGGCTACCAGGCGGTCGTTGGTATCGCTCTTGATCTTTTCGTTGTTGACCGCCGTTGCCAGCCATTCGGCCAGCAGGTCCGCCGCACCGTGCAGGGCGGGGGCGTAGTCGCTGTTCACGGTCCAGCCGCTGGTGGTCCACATGCCGTTCATGTACAAAAGCAGCTGCATGCCGGAATCCTCCAGCATAGTCTCGTAGACCACATCGCCGAAGTTATCCGCCGAGGTATCCACCGTGCCGAAGTTGAGCATGATAAACTGCTTGGCGCGGGCGTAATCCACCACCGTGGCGCTTAAATTCTGGTAGTAATCCCGCAGGGCCGTGGCAATGTCGGTGTCCCTGGTCAGCTCCGCGCCCACGTTGATGGAGTCGATATCCGCCCGCAGGTCCTGGTCGCCAAAGACGCTGACCGAGCCGTCATCATCGATGGCAAAGGTGGCGCGCATGGCCTCGGCGTAGCCTGCTTCATCGCTGGCCTGGCCGTAGTAGGCCTTGGCAAGCTGCATGCAGTCGCCGCCCCAGCTGCCGGTGATGGGAATGCCGTTGTACACCAGGTTCATCGAGGCCAGCAGGTGGCCGAAATCGATGTTCTGCCCGCCGGGCAGGGTGACGGTGTTCATGCCACGCAGGGCCTCCAGGTCGCTGTCGTTGGCGTTGACGTAATTTTCAAAGGCCGCATCCCGCACGCCGGCGGTCAGCTGCCACATCTGGGTATTGTAGTCCCCCGTGCGGGTGTAGGAGAGGGTCAGCACGATGGGGTCGGCGGACGAATCCTCGGTCTCCACATAAGAGTTAGCCAGGGCCTGCAGGCGGCCCAGGCGGTCCAGCACGGTATTATAATCCTCGGCAAAAGTATGCGGTGCGGTCAAAAACAGCAGACACAGCACCAGCCCCGCCAATACCAGTTGGCGAAGCCCGTTCCTTTTTATAAACTGCGTGGCAAAGCACCTCCAGCGCGTTTTGTTTCCGTTTTGTAACTATTAAAACGATTATAGCACAGCACCCGCCTGCTTGTCACGGACTTTTTTGTGTAAATTTGTGAAAGTGTCCTACAATTCGACGCTCCTGCGGAAAAAGCGACAGTTTGTAATAGAAAAAGACACAATTTTATGCTACACTGGTACTATTTTACAGCTACAAAAAAGGATGTTTTGCCATGAATCCCTTAAACCAGACCGAAGAAAAGCGCGAGTCCGTGCCCAACGGGGTAAGCCGCGTGGGCATTGCCGCCCTGGGTGTGCTGCTGCAAGTGCTGTGGATCGTGTGGGCTGCCATGAAGCTGACCCGCTACTACGCCTGGGTGCAGCTGGCCATCAGCGTGTTGGCCTTTCTGCTGGCGCTGCGCATCTACGGCCGCCACACCAACAGCGCCACCAAACTTTCGTGGATCATCGTTATTCTGACCGTCCCTGTCTTTGGCGTCTGCCTGTATCTGATCTTCGGGCGCAGCGATGCCGTCAACATCATGCGCGGGCGGTTCACCCGCACCGATAAGGAATTGCAGCCCCACTACGCCCCGCCGCTGGACCGCACCGCCATGCCGGAGGACCCGGCCCTGCAAAACCAGATCCACTACTTACAGACCCAGGCCCACTACCCTGCCTGCCGCAACACCGATGTGACCTACTACGGCGACACCAACGCCGCGCTGGAAGCCCAGAAGGCCGACCTGCGCAAGGCCCAGCACTTTATTTTTATGGAGTACCACGCCATCGAAGATTCCACCGCCTGGCAGGGCATCGAGGATATCCTGGCCGAGCGGGCCGCCGCCGGGGTGGAGGTGCGGGTTTTCTACGATGACATGGGCAGCATCGGCTTTGTGGACACCGCCTTTGCCAAAAAGCTGCAGCAGCGGGGCATCCAGTGCCGGGTGTTCAACCCCATCGTGCCGCTGCTGAACGTTTTTATGAACAACCGCGACCACCGCAAGATCACCGTCATCGATGGGCAGGTCGGCTATACCGGCGGCTACAATCTGGCGGACGAATACTTCAACCTGACCCACCCCTACGGCCAGTGGAAAGACTCCGGCATACGGCTGGAGGGCGATGCCGTGCGCAATCTGACGCTGATCTTTTTGGAGATGTGGGGCACGACCCAGAAAGAAACGCCGGAAGTAGAGCCGTATCTGCCCGCCATCCGGTACACCGCCCGGGAGGGTGCTACCGTGCTGCCCTACGCCGACAATCCGCTGGACGACAAGCGGGTGGGCGAGGATGTGTATCTCAACCTTATCAACAGCGCCCAGCGGTATGTGTATATCACCACGCCCTACCTGATTTTGAGCGATGAGATGCAGCGTTCCCTGGTGCTGGCGGCCCAGCGGGGCGTGGATGTGCGGATCATCACGCCGGGCATCCCGGACAAAAAGCTGATCTTCTCGGTCACCCGCAGCTACTACGCGCGGCTGGCTGCGGGCGGTGTGCAGATCTACGAGTACACGCCCGGTTTCATCCATGCCAAGCAGTTTGTGGCCGATGACAAGGCCGCTGCGGTGGGCACCATCAACCTGGATTACCGCAGCCTGTACCTGCATTTTGAGAATGGCTGCTGGTTCTGCGGCTGCCAGGCCGTGCAGGATGTGCGGGCAGATTTTGAGGCGCTGTTCCCCCAGTGCGAAAACGTAACGCCCCAGTACAGCGGCCAGCGCAGCCTGGCCCTGCGCGGTGTGCAGTGCTTGTTCCGGTTGTTCAGCCCGCTGCTGTGATTTTATTAAAATTGTAAATTTTGCATATAAAAAGAGGTCTGCCCTTTTGCATGGATCAGACCTCTTTTATTTGTTGTATCGTTGTTTTACCGCAGAGCCATGCCGTCAGAGAAAGCGTTGCCGACCTTCTCACCCAGGACATGATAGGCGTTGTTGAACGGGTCAAAGGTGATGGGGGCAACCTTGGCTACATCCACCTTGCCATCGGTCATTGCGGATTCGTCCACGCTGACGTTGACGATCTCACCCACCAGGCGGCCGGTCTCGGGGTCGTAGCTTTTGACCGTGCATTCCATGCAGACAGCCAGTTCGTTGATGACAGGCGCATCCACGCTCTCGCTCTTGCTGACGGTGAAGCCTGCCTTAGCCAGCTTATCCTTGGTGTTGTTGCCGGAGGCAATACCCACGTAATCGCAGGCGGCCACATGTTTGGCATCGCCCATGCTGACGGTGAACGCGCCGGTGCGCAGCAGGTTCTTGACCGTCTTGTGGCTCTCACTCAGGCAGATGGACAGTTCGGTGGTATCACTGATACCGCCCCAGGCCGCATTCATGGCATCGGCGGAGCCATCCTCATTGTACGTTGCAATGATGAAAACAGGCTGGGGATAGCTGAACGCCTTAGCGCCGAAATTTTTACGCATAGAAAACACCTCTCTTGGTTTTATTGCTTTTATTATATCATACCTGTCAACTGGGAATACCCCGGGAAATTGACACCCGGCCGCCGCTGGTGCTATACTGGGGGCAGTTTACAAAGAGAGGAAGCGCCCCCTATGGCGGAAATTTTGGATATTGTGGACGAGCAGGGCCGCCCCACCGGGCAGACCGTGCCCCGCGCCGTGGCCCATGCCGAGGGCATCCGGCACCGCACCTCCCACGTGTGGATCCTGCGGCGGCATGCAGGCCGTGTGGAAGTGCTGCTGCAGATGCGCTGCCAGGCGAAAGATTCTTTCCCCGGCTGCTATGATATTTCCTCGGCCGGGCACATCCCCGCCGGGTGCGATTTTGTGGAGTCGGCCCTGCGGGAACTGCGGGAGGAACTGGGCGTGACTGTGCCCGCCGATGCCTTGCAGGAGTGCGGTGTGCGGCACTTTACCTTTGAGGATGTTTTCCACGGCAAGCTGTTTAAAGACAACCAGGTCAGCAAGGTGTTCTGCCTATGGCTGGACAAGGATGCCGAGGATTTCACCGTGCAGAAAGAGGAGATCGACTACGTGCGGTGGTTTGGCCTGGAGGAAGCGATCACCGCCGTGAAGAATAACACCATCCCCAATTGTATTTATTTGGAGGAGTTGGAGATGGTTCAAAAGGCAGCAGCCGCAAAAGCCTCCCTTGTGTAAAGGGAGGTGCCCCGAAGGGGCGGAGGGATTGTCCCGTCTGCCGGACAGGTCGGTCCACAACGCAAGCGGGACAATCCCCCAGTCAGCTTCGCTGACAGCCCCCTTTGCACAAGGGGGCCTTTTATCGCTCTACACCATAAAAAACACCCCCGCGCGATTTGCTCGTGCGGGGGTGTCTTACTTAATTCAATTAAGCAGCTGCGCCTAAATTACAGCTTCGGGCCAGCGGCGACCAGGGCCTTGCCGTGCTCGTTGCCTTCGTACTTGGCGAAGTTCTTGATGAAGCGGCCAGCCAGATCCAGGGCCTTGGTCTCCCACTCAGCGGCATCCGCATAGGTGTCGCGGGGATCCAGGATAGCGGGATCAACGCCGGGCAGAGAGGTGGGAACCTCGAAGTCGAAGTGAGGGATCTTCTTGGTGGGGGCCTCATTGATAGCGCCGCTCAGGATAGCATCGATGATACCACGGGTATCCTTGATGGAGATGCGCTTGCCGGTGCCGTTCCAGCCGGTGTTGACCAGGTAAGCCTTAGCGCCGGACTTCTGCATCTTCTTGACCAGTTCCTCAGCGTACTTGGTGGGATGCAGCTCCAGGAAGGCCTGGCCGAAGCAGGCGGAGAAGGTCGGGGTGGGCTCGGTGATGCCGCGCTCGGTGCCGGCCAGCTTGGCGGTGAAGCCAGACAGGAAGTAGTACTGGGTCTGCTCGGGGGTCAGGATGCTGACCGGGGGCAGAACGCCGAAAGCATCAGCAGACAGGAAGATAACGTTCTTGGCTGCAGGTGCAGAGGAGATCGGGCGAACGATGTTCTTGATGTGGTCGATGGGGTAGGAAACGCGGGTGTTCTCGGTAACGCTCTTGTCGGCGAAATCGATGTGGCCCTCGGCATCCAGGGTAACGTTCTCCAGCAGAGCGTTGCGCTTGATGGCGTTGTAGATATCGGGCTCGGAGTCCTTATCCAGGTTGATGACCTTAGCGTAGCAGCCGCCCTCGAAGTTAAAGACGCCGTTGTCGTCCCAGCCGTGCTCGTCATCGCCGATCAGCAGACGCTTCGGGTCGGTGGACAGGGTGGTCTTGCCGGTGCCGGACAGGCCGAAGAAGATGGCGGTGTTCTCGCCGTTCAGGTCGGTGTTGGCAGAGCAGTGCATGGAAGCCATGCCCTTCAGCGGCAGGTAGTAGTTCATCATGGAGAACATACCCTTCTTCATCTCGCCGCCGTACCAGGTGTTGATGATGACCTGCTCACGGCTGGTGATGTTGAAGGCAACGCAGGTCTCGCTGTTCAGGCCCAGTTCCTTGTAGTTCTCGACCTTAGCCTTGGAGGCATTGTAAACAACGAAATCAGGCTCAAAGTTCTCCAGCTCCTCAGCAGAGGGCTTGATGAACATGTTGGTAACAAAGTGTGCCTGCCAGGCCACTTCCACGATGAAGCGGATCGCCATGCGGGTATCCTTGTTAGCGCCGCAGAAAGCATCAACAACAAACAGGCGCTTGTTGCACAGCTCTTTCTTGGCAATATCCTTAACAGTGGCC
Organism: Bulleidia sp.; assembly: GCA_963655125.1. Taxonomy (GTDB): domain Bacteria; phylum Bacillota; class Clostridia; order Oscillospirales; family Ruminococcaceae; genus Gemmiger. The sequence continues at coordinate 10,820 of CAVKDR010000041.1, read as the reverse complement.
CAGGTCTCCTGGGTCATGGGATGGTTGTCGTTCTTGTACTCATCGCTGGTCCACCACACGGTGTCCTTGGAGTTCTCGTCAACGACCAGGTACTTATCCTTGGGGGAACGGCCGGTGTAAACGCCGGTCATAACGTTGACAGCACCCAGCTCGCTGACCTGGCCCTTCTCGTAGCCAGTCAGATCAGCCTTGGTCTCCTCCTCGAACAGCATTTCGTAAGAGGGGTTGTGCACGATCTCGGTCGTGCCGGTAATGCCATACTTGGTCAAATCCAGATTTGCCATGATGCAGATACCTCTTTCTCTATCAGTCTGTTTTGGGCTGTGATCCAAGCGGTGTTGCCATCGCTTTTCGCGGTATGAGAAGCCCAGCCCGCTACTTTCTCACCTTAATTCTTATTATACAGATTTCTGCCGCAAAAGCAATAAAAAATTCGTTAAATTTTTAGTACAGTTCGGCGTTTGTTGCCGAAAATGGGCAATTTCCGGCCAAAATCGCATATTTTGTGAACAAACATTGCATGGGTTGTAAACATTAGCACTCTAGCATTGACAGTGCTAATTCTTGTGCTATACTGGAGTTGTTCAAGGGGAAACAGAAAGCCCCCGAGAATAAAAACCAAAAACCAGAATCGCAAAAGTCCACCGCAACTATATAAATAAGTAAGCGGCCGATGAGAATTGGAGGAATGACTTATGATGATGGTTCCGTATATGTTCAATGATGATTTGATGGATGACCTATTTAACGATAATTGGGAGCGCGACTTCGACCGCGCTATGCGCACGATGCAGCCTCGCCACATGTTTGGCAAGCGCAGTGCGAACGTGATGAAGACCGATGTGCGGGAGACGAAAGACGGCTATGACGTGTTTGTTGACCTGCCCGGCTTCAAGAAAGAGGATGTCAAGCTGAACCTGCAGAACGGCTACCTGACCATCACCGCCAACCGCAGTGAGGATCTGGACGAAAAAGACAACGAGGGCCGCTACATCCGCCAGGAGCGCTGCACCGGCAGCTGCGCCCGCAGCTTCTATGTGGGCGAGAACCTGAAGCCCACCGATGTCGCCGCCAAGTTCGAGAACGGCATCCTGGAGCTGAAGCTGCCCAAGGCTGACAAGCAGATCCCCGAAAAGCCCAGTACGCTGATCGAGATCCAGTAACCGCCCAGGCGGCTATCCGCAATTGAATAAGCAATCCCCCGCCCGCCGAAAGTGTAATGCTTCCGGCGGGCGGGGGTGTTTTTGTTGTAAGGGCAGATCGAGCGTATGCGCGTTCCTCCGCCTTTGTCAATTTCGTGTTTGAACTTGTAGAAAATGATTGTAGTACCTGTAGGGGCGAACAGTGTTCGCCCGCAGAACCTGGCGTAACCACCAAACCGCACGGGCGAGCAATGCTCGCCCCTACAAAAGACAGTCTCGACAGCCTGATACCCGGCACTTTCACCGCACCGATTTTGCGGTGGTTTTCAGGTGCCAGACAGCTGATTGTCAGGTACTTATATACCTGACAACCTGACAAACACCTAGGTGTTTGGAAGTGTTTGTCAAGTTGACAAACACTTAAATATAACTAAGATATGTAATTTTTATAGTGTTTTTCTAGTTGTCAAGTTTGTATAAAGAGCCCTGCCATTTACCTGCAAAACACCTACAGCAAAAAGTGTGCGGCGATCCCAATAGTATCTATCTGGTAACTACCGCACAATAAAGTGCTTACTTTACCAGATAGCTGTACAGTGTTATCATAACATCAGCGAAAGGCCGCACGGGTCTTTCAAAGCAGACACCCATTCTGGAGGTACTTAAAATGAACAAAGTTGTAGAATTTCTGAACGCAAACCCTGTGCAGTATCTGGCGACCGTCGGGCGTGATGGCAAGGCAAAGTGCCGCCCGTTTATGTTTGCCGGCGAGATGGACGGCAAGCTGTGGTTCTGCACCAACAACACCAAGGACGTTTACAAGGATATGCAGCAGAACCCGGAAATCGAGATCTCTGTTTCCAGCCCGTCCTATGCCTGGATCCGCCTGCACGGTACCGCTGTGTTTGAGAACAACATGGCCGCCAAGGAAATGTGCATCGCCAACCCCATCGTAAAGGGCCAGTACGGCGAAGCCGCCAACCCCATCTTTGAGGTGTTCTACCTCGAAAACGCCCACGGCCTGATCGCCGACTTCTCCGGCAACCCGCCGTACGAGTTCTAAGTTTCCATAAGCCAAACATCCGATTTTGGATAAAAGCAAGCGGCCCTGCCGGTGGTTTTCCACTGGGCAGGGCCGTTTTGTTGATAACTTGTTTTATTGAAAGTTTCTTTGCCTACTTTCTTTTCAAAGAAAGTAGGTTCGCGCTCACTTTCCTGCCAGCAGGATAGCCAGCACGGCTTTTTCTACGTAGATGCGGTTCTCAGCTTCATCAAAGATCTCGTCCGCGTGGGCTTCCAGCACTTCGGCGGTGATCTCCTCACCACGATGGGCGGGCAGCGGATGCTGGATCATGCAATCCGGCTTTGCCAGCGCCATGCGGGCGGCATCCAGCGTAAAGCCGCGGAAATCCCGGCGGCGCTGCTCCACCTCGCGCTCCATGCCCATGCTGACCCACACATCGGTAAACAGCACATCGGCATCGCGGGCGGCTTCGTCCGGGTCGGTGACCAATTTAAACTTATCACCGTAGGTTTTCGCCAGCATCAGCACATCGGCGGCGGGGCGGTAACGCGGCGGGCAGGCCACCGTAACCGTCATGCCCACGGCCAGGCAGCCTACGATCATGCTGTTGGCCATGTTGTAGCCATCGCCGATGAATCCGGCGCGCAGCCCAGCCAGCTTGCCCTTGCGCTCCCGCACGGTCATCAGGTCGGTCAGCACCTGCAGGGGGTGGGCGTAGTCGGTCATGCCGGAGATCACCGGCACACCGCTGTACTGGGCCATGGCATCCAGCGTGGTCTGCTTGTAGGTGCGGCAGACGATGGCATCATAGTAGCGGCCCAGGGCGCGGGCGGTGTCCTGCACAGGCTCGCCGCGGGCGGTTTGCAGGTCGTTGGCGCTCAGGTAGGTGCCCAGGCCGCCCATCTGGTAGATGCCCACCTCCAGGCTGGTGCGGGTGCGGGTGGAGTTTTTGGCAAACACCAGCGCCACCGCCTTGCCCTGCAGGTCCTTGGGGTCCACGCCCTGCTTGTGCAGGCGCTTGTACTCATCGGCCACGTCCAGGATATGCAGAATCTCCTCGGGGGTCAGGGCGCTTAATTTCAACAGATGTTTCATCAGAACTTCTCCAGAACTGTGCGCAGGGTGTCCAGCGCGGCATCCACATCGTTCTCGGTCAGGATCAGCGGCGGCAGCAGGCGCAGACGGGTCTTGGCCGTCAACACCAGCAGGCCCTCTTTCTCGCAGGCGGCGCGGACATCGGCGGCCTTGATGCCATCCTCAAAGGCGATGCCTACCATCAGGCCCAGGCCGCTGACCTCGGTAACATGGGGCAGGGTCTTGAGGCCCGCGCGCAGACGGGCCGCCTGGGTGAGCACGTTGTCCATAAAGGCTTCGTCCATGGCATCCAGCACGGCCAGCGCACCGGCGCAGACCACCGGGTTGCCGCCAAAGGTGGAACCGTGGGTGCCGGGGCCCATGTGCTCGGCGATCTTGGCCGTCATCAGCACGGCACCGATGGGCAGGCCGCCGCCCAGGCCCTTAGCCAGGGTGACGATGTCCGGGTGCAGGTCAAAATGCTCGCAGGCCAGGAACTTGCCGGTGCGGCCCACGCCGGTCTGCACCTCGTCCACGATCAGCACCAGGTCGCGCTTTTTGCAGAAATCGGCCACTTTGGCAACATAGTCGGCATCCAGCGCGACCACACCGCCCTCGCCCTGGACCAGTTCCAGCATAACGGCGCAGGCAGATTCATCGGCGGCATCCCGCAGGGCGGCGAAGTCACCGGCGGGCACATAGGCAAAGTTGCCGGGGAACGGGCCAAAATACTGGTGGAACAAATCCTGGCCGGTGGCGGTCAGGGTAGCCAGCGTACGGCCGTGGAAAGAGTTTACCAGCGTAATGACCTTGTTGCGGGCCGCGCCGTAGGTATCGGTGGAATATTTGCGGGCCGCCTTGATGGCACCCTCGTTGGCCTCGGCACCGGAGTTGCCGAAGAAAACGGAATCCATGCCGGTGCGGCGGCAGAGCTTTTTAGCCAGCTTGCCGCAGGGGGCGGTGTAATACAGGTTGGAGGTGTGCTGCAGGGTAGCAGCCTGGCTGCAGACAGCCTGCACCCAGGCAGGGTTGCAGTAGCCCAGCGAATTCACGCCGATGCCGGAAGTGAAATCCAGATACTGCTTGCCCTCGGGGTCGGCGGCAGTCATGCCGTGGCCCTCGGCCAGCACGACCTGGCTGCGGGCGTAGGTGTGCAGAACGTACTTGTTATCGCGTTTGATGACTTTTTCGGTTTGCATGGCGTACCCTCCTTAATGGTTGCCGCGGCGGTAGAACATGGTACCGGCACCACGGTCACTGAACATTTCCAGCAGGATGGAATGGGGCACACGGCCATCGATGATGACGGCCTCGTGTACGCCCTGGTAGATGGCATCGGCCATACCCTCGATCTTGGGCAGCATGCCGCCGGCAATGACACCGGCCGCCTTGTAGCCTTCGATCTCGGAGACTTCAACCTCGGGGATCAGGGTGGATTCATCGTTCTTATCGTAAAGCAGACCGACAATATCCGTCATGCTGACGAGTTTTTCGGCATGCAGGGCAATGGCGATCTCGGCCGCAGCGGTGTCGGCGTTGATGTTGTAGGGGATGCCGTTGTCGTCCATGCCTACGGTAGCAATGACCGGGATGAAGCTGTCGGCCAGCAGGTGCTCGATCAGCGTGGTATCCACCTTTTCGATCTCGCCCACATAGCCCAGGTCCACATCGGACTTGCGGCTGCAGGTGATGGTGTGGCCGTCCATGCCGCACAGGCCAACGCCGCGGCCTTTCAGCAGCGCCACCAGATCCTTGTTGACCTGGCCTGCCAGCACCTGCTGCACAATGCCCATGGTCTCCTCATCGGTGTAGCGCAGGCCGTTGACGAACTTGGACTCCTTGCCCACGCGGGCCAGCATTTTGTTGATGGCCGGGCCGCCGCCGTGGACCAGCACCACCCGCACCCCCAGCAGGGTCAGGGTGACCAGGTCGTTCATGACGGCCAGCTTAAGCTCATCGTTGACCATGGCGTTGCCGCCGTATTTGATAACCAGCGTTTTGCCGTGATACTTCTGGATATAGGGCGTAGCTTCGCTGAAAAGCAGCGCCATTTCTTCATTTTTCATTGCACAGTCTCCCCTATCCCTCTTTGCGCTCAGGTGCGGTAATCGCCGTTGATCTTTACGTAATCGTAGGTCAGGTCGCAGCCCCAGGCCTTGGCGGTAAAGTCGCCGCTGCCCAGGTCGACCAGAATCTGGATCTCGTCCTCTTTCAACACCTTGGCAGCTTCGTCCTCGCTGTAGGGGTGGTAGGCGGCATTCTCGCAGACAAAGACCTCACCGGCCTTGCTCTTGAGACGGACGGCCGTCTTGCTGATGTCGAAATCGCCGGGGGTGTAGCCGATGGCGCAGAGAACACGGCCCCAGTTGGCATCGGCACCAAACATGGCGGCCTTGAACAGGGTGGAGTGGATGACGCTCTTGGAGACTGCGCGGGCGGTCAGCAGGTCGGGGGCACCGGTCACGATGCACTCCAGCAGCTTGGTAGCGCCTTCACCGTCACCGGCCAGTTCGCGGCTGAGCTGCTCGGCCACCTGGGTCAGGGCCGCAACAAAGGTGTCATAGTCGGCGGTGCCGGGCTTGACCTCGGCCCCGGACAGGCCGGAGGCCAGCAGCAGCACGGTATCGTTGGTGGAGGTGTCGCCGTCCACGGAGATCTGGTTGAAGGTGGCGGGCACCACGCTGGACAGGGCGGCCTGCAGCACGGCGGGCTCGACCTTGGCATCGGTGGTGATAAACAGCAGCATCGTAGCCATGTTGGGGTGGATCATGCCGGAGCCCTTGGCAATGGCACCCATGCGGCAGGTCTTGCCGCCGATGGTGAACTCGATGGATACTTCCTTGGAGTGGGTATCGGTGGTCATGATGGCGGTAGCGGCATCGTGGCTGCCAGCCTCGGTTGCGGCCAGCTTGGCGGCGGCTTCGGGGATGCCCTTGGCGAACGGCTCAATGCTCATGGCCTGGCCGATGACACCGGTGGAGGAGGGCAGCACGTCATCGGCGCTGATGCCCAGTTCCTTGGCAACGATCTCGCAGGTTTCTTTCGCCAGTTCAATGCCGTTGGGGGCGCAGGTGTTGGCGTTGCCGCTGTTGACCACGATCGCCTGGGCGTAGCCGTCTTTCAGGTGCTCACGGTCCACCGTGATGGGGGCACCGTAGACCTTGTTGGTGGTGTAGCAGCCGGCACCGGCGCAGCGGACATCCGCCTTGATGAGCGCCAGATCCAGCTTGGAATGGTTATGCCGGATGCCGCAATGCACACCGGCGGCGGAGAAACCGGCGGGTGCACAGATGCCGCCGGGGATCGATTTGAAGTTTTCCATAATGACTCCCTCTAATTACCCTTTTGTTGTTACCTTATTTTTATTTTACAGCGCCAGACCGGCGGTTTCGTCCAGGCCCAGCATCAGGTTCATGCACTGTACAGCTGCACCCGAGGAGCCTTTTCCCAGGTTATCGAACAGGCTGATGAGTTCCATCTGGGTGCCGTCCGGGTTCGCCAGGCAGAAGATCTCCAGCCGGTCCAGCCCGGCCAGCTTGTTGGCAGCCAGGAAACCGCCATCGGTGCCCTCGTTCAGCGGATGGACGGTAACCATCTTCTGGCCCGCATAATACTCGGCCAGGGCATCGGCCACCTGCTGGGCGGTCAGGCCCAGGGCGGGCAGATCCAGCGGAGTCATCGTCTCCATACCGGCGTAGTAGTCGGCTACCACGGGCACGAAAGTCGGCGGGGTGGTCAGGCCGGTGATGGCGGCCATCTCCGGCAGGTGCTTGTGGTGCAGCGCCAGGCCGTAGGGGCGGGGCGCATCCAGCGCAGGATCGGTGCGGTCAGCCTCATATTGGGCGATCATCTTTTTGCCGCCGCCGGAGTAGCCGGTCAGGCTGGTGCAGTGCAGCAGAGCGGTCTTGGGCACCAGGCCCAGTTCCACCAGTGGGGCCACCGGGGCGATAAAACCGGTGGCGTGGCAGCCGGGCACAGCCACGCGGGTGGCGGTGCGCAGGGCTTCGCGGGTGCCGTGCAGTTCCGGCAGGCCGTAGGTCCAGCCGGGGGCCGTGCGGTGGGCCGTGGAGGTGTCCAGCACACGGACATCGGGCCGCAGCAGCGGCACGACCTCGCGGGCGGCATCGTCCGGCAGGCAGAGGAACGAAAGGTCACTCTCATTGATGACCGCCGCGCGGGCGTGGACATCCTTGCGGTCAGCCTCGGAAATGTGCAGAATTTCAAATTCCGTCCGTTCAGCCAGACGGTCCGCAATGCGCAGCCCGGTAGTACCGGAACTGCCATCTACGAAGATTTTCATTTTTCCCATTTTTACACCCCACAAAAATTGGATTGCGTGGTTCATGTAGGGGTCGATGCTTGCATCGACCCGCGGGCGGATGCAAGCATCCGCCCCTACAGCGAGGTAAATATCCCTTTATACTAACTTTTCTTTCACCAACTCGATCTGCTTCAGCACACTGGCTTTGGTGGGGCCGCCGTAGCTGGTGCGGCCCTCGCAGCAGGTGGTCAGGTCGATGGCGGTATACACATCCTCGGCAAACAGATCGCTGTACTGCTTGAATTCCTCCATCGTCAGTTCTTCCAGCGTCTTACCCTCGCGGATGCAGGCGGCCACCATCGTGCCGGTACATTTGTAGGCATCGCGGAAGGGCATGCCTTTCTTGGTCAGGTAGTCGGCGCAGTCGGTGGCGTTGATAAAGCCCTTGGCGGCGGCGCGGCGCATGTTGGCGGGCAGCGGGGTCATCGTAGCCAGCATGGGGGTCACGGTGCGCAGGCACAGTTCCAGAGTGTCCACCGCGTCAAAAATAGCCTCTTTGTCCTCCTGCATGTCCTTGTCGTAGGCCAGGGGGATGCCTTTCATCATGACCAGCAGCGTGTTCAGATCGCCGTAGACGCGGCCGGTCTTGCCGCGGATCAGTTCGGTGACATCGGGGTTCTTCTTCTGGGGCATGATGGACGAACCAGTGGTAAAGGCATCGTCCAGTTCAATGAACTTGAATTCCCAGCTGCACCACAAAATAATTTCCTCGCTCAAACGGGAGAGGTGCATCATGCAGGTAGCCATGGCGCTGCACAGTTCAATGCAGAAGTCACGGTCGGATACGCCGTCAATGGAGTTGCCGCAGGGGGCGGCGAAGCCCAGCTGCTCGGCGGTGTAGAAGCGGTCCAGCGGGTAGGTGGTACCGGCCAGTGCGCCGGAGCCCAGCGGACACTCGGCATCCATGCGGGCGGTGGCATCCTGCAGGCGGCCCAGATCACGCAGCAGCATCCATGCGTAGGCCATCAGCTGGTGTCCAAAGGTCACAGGCTGCGCGCGCTGCAGGTGGGTGTAGCCGGGCATGACGTAACCAGCGCCCTTTTCGGCCTGGTCGCACAGGACGGAGATCAGCTCTTTGATCTGGCCCTGGATGTGCTTGCTGGCCTCCCGCAGGTTCAGGCGGATATCCAGTGCCACCTGGTCGTTGCGGCTGCGGCCGGTATGCAGCCGCTTACCGGCATCGCCCACGCGGGCGGTGAGGGTCTGCTCCACAAAGGTGTGTACATCCTCGGCGTTGGGGTCAATTTCCAGTGCGCCGGAGTGCAGGTCGTCCAGGATGGAGTGCAGGCCCTTGTGGATATCGTCCACGTCCTGCTGGGAGATGATGCCTTGACGCCCCAGCATGGCCGAGTGTACCAGGCTGCCCTGGATGTCCTGCTCGATCATCCGCGCATCAAAGCGGATGGACGAGTTAAAGTCGTTTACGCGGCTGTCTACGGCCTTGCTTGCGCGGCCCTGCCAAAGTTGCGGCATATGGTTCCTCCATGCTCTTTTTGTTGTAGTATCGTGCTTTGTTTGGGTCAATGCTTGCATCGGCCCGCACAGCGTATAGAAACGCCAAAACCGCCAAGGGGGCATGCGCCCTCCTGGCGGTGCTTATAGCGTTGGGCGATCAGTCCTGCGTGGGCCAGTTCTGGGCCAGCTTGGCGCGCTCAGCAATGGGCAGGCCAAACAGGTTGATGAAGCCGTTTGCATCGGCCTGGTTGTAATCATCATCCTCGCCGAAGGAAGCGGTCTGCTCATCGTACAGGGTGTACGGGCTGGTGACACCGGCGTTGATCATGTTGCCCTTGTACAGTTTCAAGGTAACATCGCCGGTCACGGTCTTCTGCAGATCATCGGTGAAAGCGCTCAGGGCCTCACGCAGCGGGGTGAACCACTGGCCGTTGTAGACCAGTTCGCCCATCTTCTGGGCAATGCTCTCCTTGAAGTGGAAAGCCTCTTTGTCAATGGTGATGGTCTCCAGCACGTTGTGTGCCTTGTACAGGATGGCACCGCCCGGAGTCTCGTAGACACCACGGCTCTTCATGCCGACCAGACGGTTCTCCACGATGTCCAGCAGGCCGATGCCGTTGGCACCACCCAGTTTGTTCAGGTACTCGATCAGAGCCACGCCGTCCATCTCCTGGCCGTCAACGGCGGTGGGGATGCCCTTTTCAAAGTGGATCTTGACGTAGGTCGGCTTATCGGGAGCCTGCTCGGGGGAGACACCCAGCTCCAGGAAGCCGGGCTTGTTGTACTGCGGCTCGAGAGAGGGCTTCTCCAGGTCCAGGCCCTCATGGCTCAGGTGCCACAGGTTCTTGTCCTTGGAGTAGTTGGTCTCACGGTTGATCTTCAGGGGGATGTTGTGGGCCTCGGCGTAATCGATCTCCTCGTCACGGCTCTTGATGTCCCACTCACGCCAGGGGGCGATGATGGCCATCTCGGGGGCCAGGGCCTTGAGGGTCAGCTCAAAACGGACCTGGTCGTTGCCCTTGCCGGTGCAGCCGTGGCAGATGGCATCGGCGTTCTCTTTCTTGGCGATGTCAGCCAGCGCAGCGGCGATGCAGGGACGTGCGTGGGAGGTGCCCAGCAGGTAATCCTCATACTTGGCATCTGCTTTCAGGCAGGGCCAGATGTAGTTCTCAACGTAATCTTTCTTCAGGTCCAGGACGTACAGCTTGGAAGCGCCGGTCTTGAGGGCCTTTTCTTCCAGGCCGTCCAGTTCGGTGCCCTGGCCAACGTCACCGGAAACGGCAACGACTTCGCAGTTGTTGTAGTTTTCTTTCAGCCAGGGAATGATGATGGAAGTGTCCAGACCGCCGGAGTATGCCAGAACGACTTTCTTAATGTCTTTCTTGTTCTTTTTCATAATACTTACCTCTCCCAACTTTATTTGTTCAGGGTGCCGGGGATGTTGCTTGCCGCCGCCGTGAATATTTATTCATCTGATACTGCATATTATACAACTTTATGCAAGAATTGCAAGCGGTAAAATCCACAAAGGATTTTCTACTTTTTCTGCTTTTTTGTGCATGATATACAGCAAAACGCACACTTTATACAAGAAAACCAATGAATATACATTTCACAGCAGGAAACAACTCTACTTTTATAAATATAGCACTGTTAGAGGGAAAAAACAAGAAGGAAAAGCGTATTGTGCTACCGTTCCGCGCCACCTTGCGGCGCTTCACTCATTTTAATGGGATTCTTCCATTAGGTATTCCTTTTGGACACCCAAAAGGAACCGAAAAGGTGCCCGCTACTTCCGATAGCG
>CAVKDR010000040.1:0-56970 GCA_963655125.1 Bulleidia sp. | reverse complement strand
ATTTTTCGTAAGCACGTTCATCACCCGTACTTATTATATCATATTTTTTTGAATATTACGAGAAAAAGGCCACCTTACGGTGACCTTTTTCGACAAGCTGGGGGCGGATTCTATATCCGCCCGTATTATTGTTTTTTGCGCTGTGCGGCTTTCAGGGCGACCATCACGGCGGCAAATACCACACCGGCAATGGCCCAGATGAACCAGCTGTATTGCGGCTGGCCGTTGCCGTAAGGACCAAAGGTGTAGAACAGGAAGATGGCAACCACCACCAGCCAGTACACCGCTGCCACAGTGCGAACGATCCCCTTGTGGGCTTTGGCATCGCGGGTAAAGTCGCCCTCCTCCAACAGCTGGTACATGGCATCCTGCACAGTCCCCACCCGCACAAAGGCGTAGACACCACAGGCCACCAACACCAGCAGCTGGCAGACCGAGGCAGCCGTCAAAACCTCGGCATCGGCAAACATCATGGCGGCAAACAGCGGCACAGCAGCCAGGATGCAGAGCACCGTGCCCAGCATGTTGGCCCGGTCGTACCGGGCGGCGAAAGCATCCCGCCGCTCCCGTACCAGACCGGTCACGCCGTATTCGGTGTCGATGGGCTCGCTGTCCAAAAATTCGTAGGCCTTTACGGCGGCATTGCACTGCATGAACAGCATCACCGCCACAGCTACCAGTACCAGCAGCACGGTCAGCCCCAGCCCGGCGGCGAAGTCATTGCTGATGCCGAACATGCCGTAGTCACTCAGGGCACCCAGCATGATCAGAATGACAGGGCTTACGATGCACAGCGCCGTGGCCAGTGCAGCTTTGGGGGCGTTGGCCTGGGCCTTGGCAAGGTAGTCGTTGGCCTGGGCCAGCGTGACCTTGCGCAGGGCAGGGGTCTCCTCCTCGGCGGTGTATTCGGGCTCGCCCTGTTCGTCTTTTAACAGGTAGTCGGTGGTCACGCCGAACAGGCGGGCCAGCTGCAAAATTTTGTCAATGTCGGGCACCGACTGGGCACCCTCCCACTTGGAGACCGACTGCCGGGTCACGCCCAGCTTTTCGGCCAGCTCCTCCTGGGACCAGCCCGCCTTTTTGCGCAGGAAAATCAGTTTGTCAGCAAAGATCATGGGGAACCTCCTAAATGATGCAACTTTGGAAAGTGGGTGTAGGGGCCGATGCTTGCATCGGCCCGCAAGATGACAGCCGAGGGCGGGCGGATGCGAGCATCCGCCCCTACGGGGGAGCCGTGCCATCAGCTGGTGTCTGCACTCTACCATTTTCCCTGGTTGCGGGCAAGAAAGTGGGGCTGGAAGTTTGTCAACGGGCGGTTGCAACTGCGTTGTATCGCACATTATTTTTTGCGCGGCAGCAGCACGGCGCTGGTTAGCACCAACGCACCCAGGGCGCAAAGCCCGGCCCCGGTGCGGCCGGTCACATCGGCGATCCGCCCGATCAGGGGGCTGGCGGGGATCATCAGCACACTGTAGGCCATGCTGTCTACGCTGATGAGCGTAGCCCGGCGGTCGCTGGGGATGGCATCGTTGAATCGCTGCATCGCATGCAGGAACCATACGCTCAGTGCGGCCTGCACCAGCATCGGCCCGGCCAGGCAGCCCCAGGCAGGGCCGGCCCCGGCCAGCAGCACACCGGCCCCGCAGGTCAGTGCGCACAGCCGGTACAGCGGGCGCAGCCTGTGTACCTGCAGCCGCCGCGCCAGCGCTGTGCCCGCCATGGCGGCGGCCGAGGCCAGCAGCGGCGAGACAAACAGCCAGGCGGCATCCCACCCCAGGGTGACCAGCCGCTGCTGCACAAACATCGTGGTTAAGTAGCTGGGCAGAGAGACCACGGCATCCGCCGCAATCAGCCGCACCGCCAGGGGCGTAGTGCGCAGCACGGTGGTGCTGTCGTCCACATGGGTGCGCAGCCGGGCGGCAATATCCGCAAAGGGGTGCTGCTGCCGTGCGGCCTGGGCCTCGGTCACCAGCGGTTCCTGCAAAGTCAGCGCCGCCAGCAGCGAGCAAAAGCAGATGCCCGCGTTTGCCAGGTAAAACCCGGCGAACCGCAGCACACCGGACAAAAGACTTGCCAGTGACCCCAGCGCCGTGGCTAACTTTTGCAAAACCGACAGGGAAGCATCGGCCTGCAAATATTCACTTTCCCGCCCGGCGTTTTTCAGGCTGTCGTAAGTCAGGGCTTCCAACGTGCCGGAGATCATCGTGTAGGCCAGGGCTTTTAACGCCATGGCGGCGCACACGGCGGCCAGATTCGGGGAGAACGCCATCGTTACATCGGAGAAAATTTCAAACACGGCGCTGACGGCCAGACTCCGCCGCCGCCCCAGCAGGTCGGCAGCTACGCCGCTGGGCACTTCGCACAGCAAACTGGTCAGGTGGAAAATGCTCTCGGCCAGGCCGATCTGCGCCAGCGTAAAGCCTCGCGCTGCCAGCAGCGCCACCCAGACGGCATCGGTCAGCCGTAGGCAGGAGGTAAAGGAATACACGCGCACCGCGCGCAATTGCTTTGGTAAATTCATCGGGAACACCCTTTCTTTGTACACTTACAAAATGGGTGCCCAAAAATAAACGGCCCCACAGCAAAGCTGCAGGGCCGATCGTGTACACTTCAACCTTGCTTCACTGGGATGGTTCATTTTAAAAATGGGCACACTTCTAGCTCTGATTGCTTAAGGGTTTCCTTTTTTCTGAAAAAGAACACCAAAGCGCCAGCGCATGGGTGCGCCCTCCTTCCCGGTAAAGTATAAAGTAACTATACCACGCCCGGTGCGCCGCGTCAAGTATGGCTTGACGGCCCTGGCCTTTCGTGGTAAAGTGGGAATAATTTACGAAGTACAGGTGAAAATGTGGAGAACTTCAAAAAAATCACAAAACAGCAGTCCCCGGCGCGCACCATTGCCTTTGGCTTTGCGGTGCTGATCGTTATCGGCGCGGCGCTGCTCTCGCTGCCCATTGCGGTACACAAGGGGCGGCTGCCGGGGCTGGATGCCCTGTTTACGGCCACCAGCGCCGTCTGCGTGACGGGGCTGGTCACGGTGGACCCCGGCGATACCTTTACGTTGTTCGGCCAGGCCGTGCTGGCGGTGCTGATGCAGCTGGGCGGCTTGGGCATATCCTCGGTCAGCATGGGGCTGGCTATCGCAGCGGGGCGGCGCATCAGCTTCCGCGGCCGCAGCCTGGTGCGGGAGGCCCTCAACGTGGAAAGCTTTGAGGGCATGGTCAAGCTGGTGCGGGCCATTATGGGCATGACCCTGCTGGTGGAGGGCATCGGTGCAGTGGCAAGCTACCCGGTGTTTGCCAAGGATTATCCGCCGCTGCATGCCGCCTGGATCAGCGTGTTCCACGCCATTGCTTCCTTTAATAATGCAGGGTTCGATGTGCTGGGCGGCGGCCACAGCCTGATCCCTTACTGCGATAACCTCTGGCTGAACCTTGTCACCGATGCCATGATCGTGTTAGGTGGCATCGGCTTTATGGTGGTGCTGGACGTGCTGCGCAATCGCGGGCAGTTCCGCAGGCTGACGCTGCACAGCAAGGTGGTGCTTTCCACCACCGCCGTGCTGATTCTGGGCGGCGCGCTGCTGCTTTGGCTGACCGAGCCGATCAGCTTTTTGGCGGCGCTGTTCCAAAGCATCACCACCCGCACGGCGGGCTTTTCCACCATCGATATCGGTGCCATGACCAACGCCGGGCTGCTGGTGATGATGATTTTAATGTTCATCGGCGCATCGCCCGGATCCACGGGCGGCGGCGTCAAGACCACCACCTTTTTTGTGCTGATGCAGGAGGTGCGCATCATCTTCTCCAAGCGGCGGCTGGGGGCGTTCAAGCGCCGCCTGCCGGAGGAAAGCCTGGCAAAAGCCGCTACCATCACGCTGCTGGGGGCCATTGTGGTGTTTGTGGGCACCTTTGTGCTTTGCGTGTTGGAGCCGCAGCACAGCTTTGTGGAACTGCTGTTTGAGCAGGTTTCGGCCTACAGCACAGCGGGCTTGACCATGGGCATCACATCCGGCCTGCATGCCGCCAGCAAGGCAGTGCTGATCGCCACGATGTTTATCGGCCGCGTGGGCGCGTTTACGCTGCTGTCCCTCTGGGTCACGCGCCCCGAACCCAGCGCCAAATATACCGAGGAAGCCATTACAATAGGGTGAGCTTCCGCAAGAGAGCCGCAATGGCAAGCGCTCTCCCTCCGTCTGCGCTGCCGCGCAGAGGGGGCAGAAAGGAACGATATAATGAAAAAACAACTCAAAACCGACATTTACGGTGTGATTGGCCTGGGACGGTTCGGCACGGCGCTGGTAAAAACGCTGGCCGAGGCGGGCAAAGAGGTCATCGCCATTGATAAAAACGAGGAAAAGGTCAAGGCCGTGCGCCGCTATACCGACTATGCCTTTGTGGTGGATAACCTGAGCGAGGATGCCCTGAAAGAAACCGGCATGCAGAACTGTGGCACCGTGACTGTCTGCATCGGTGAGCAGGTGGATATCAGCATCCTGACCACGATGCTGGTCATCAAGCTGGGGGTGCCCCAGGTCATCGCCAAGGCCGCCAGCGAGGTACACGGCGAGGTGCTCAAGCGGCTGGGGGCCACGGTGGTTTACCCCGAAGCCGATATGGCCGTGCGCATCGGCAAACGGCTGATCTCGGGCAATTTATTGGATTACATCGCCCTGGATGACGGCGTTGAGGTGCGCCGCATCGCCGTGGGCGGCAAGCTGCTGGGCCGCACCATCCGCGAACTGGACGTGCGCAAGGTCTACGGCATCAACATCATCGCCGTGGAGCGCGACCACCGCACCGATGTGGAGTTTGCGGCGGACTACCGCTTTGCCGAGGGGGATACGGTATCCGTGGTAGGCAAAAGCGAAAAGATCGACCGGTTTGAAAGGGCGATACAGGAGTAAAACAAACGGCTCCCTTTTTTGCACAAGGGAGCCGTTTGAAATTTGATTTGTAGGGAGGGGTCTTGACCCCTCCTTGCGATTTTGCGGTTGTGCAAGGCTGCACGGAGCGTTGAGGACACCGCCCCCTACACGTGAAAAGCAAAATTGTAATATGGCAAGACGCTTAGGAGGGGTCAAGACCCCTCCCTACATTACTATCATTAGATGTTTAGTTCATGGTACACCGTCCCATCCAATTCTTTCCACGCAAACTTTCCGCCCTCCAGCGTCAGGTAGCTGTGGGGGCTGTTTTCTTTGGGGATGGAGACCGAGCCGGGGTTGAGGTACAAATTCTCCGCGCCGAATTCCTGCCAGGCGGGCACGTGGGTGTGGCCGTGCAGCAAAATGTCGCCGGGCTGTAGCGGCGGCTGGTGGGCGGTGTTGTACACATGGCCGTGGGTGGCGTAGATCAAGCGCGGCCCTTCGGTCAGTACCGCATAATCTGCCATAATGGGGAAGTCCAGCACCATCTGGTCCACCTCGCCGTCACAGTTGCCGCGCACACAAAAGATGCGGTCCTTGCGGGCGTTCAGCATCGCCAGCACCTCTTTGGGGGCATAGTCTTTGGGCAGGTCGTTGCGGGGGCCGTGGTACAGGATGTCACCCAGCAAAAATAAGCGCGGCGCACCCTCGCGGTCCCAGGCATCCAGCAGCTGGCGGGTATAGTAAGCGGACCCGTGCAGGTCCGATGCAATCATCAGTTTCATAAACATCACCTCATATTTTTATTGTACAGGCTCTTTATAAGAATTGCAAGCCGTGGCTAACCATGTTATAATGCCAAGGAAAGGATGATGATTTTAATGGAAAAGATTCATGCTGAACGGATCGCCCGGGTACGCGCTGCGCTGGAAAGCTGCGGCCTGACCCAGATGATCGTATGTGACCCCAAGAGCGTGTGGTACCTGACCGGCGTGGCCGTGGAACCCTACGAGCGCCTGCTGGCCCTCTACCTGCCGGTGGCGGGCGAGCCCACGCTGTTTTTGAATAAGCTGTTCAACGTGCCCAATCCGCCGTGCCAGGCCGTTTGGCATACCGACACCGATGCCCCGATCGAGCAGATCGCCGCCGTGGTGGATGCGGACAAGCCGCTGGGCATTGATAAGGAATGGCCTGCCAAGTTCCTGATCCCGCTGATGGAAGCCCACCCCGCCATGCCGGTGAAACTGGCCAGCGACTGTGTGGACAACTGCCGCGCCTGCAAGGATGCGGCCGAGCAGGAACTTATGCGCACGGCCTCCCACATCAACGACCTGGTCAACGAGGAAGCTAAGCACTACGTCAAGGTCGGCATGACCGAGCGCCAGGTGGCAGAGTTCATCGATGCCCGGTTCCGCGCCCATGGCTGTGAAGGCCCCAGCTTTACTACCATCGTGTCCTTTGGTGCCAACGCCGCCGACCCGCACCACGAGCCGGATGACACCGTGCTGAAAGAGGGCGACTGCGTACTGTTTGATATGGGCTGCGTGAAGGACCGCTATTGCAGCGACATGACCCGCACCTGGTTCTGCGGCCAGCCTACCGAGAAGCAGGCCGCCGTGCATGACCTGGTGCGCCGCGCCAACGAGGCCGCCGAGGCCCTTATCAAGCCGGGCGTGAAGCTGTGCGACCTGGATGCTGCCGCCCGCGACCTCATCACCGAAGCCGGCTATGGCGAGTATTTCAACCATCGTCTGGGCCACTTCATCGGCCAGACCGACCACGAGAAGGGCGATGTCAGCAGCGCCAACCAGACCGAGGTGCGCCCGGGCATGATCTTCTCCATCGAGCCGGGCGTTTACCTGCCGGGCGAGTTCGGCGTACGAGTGGAGGACCTGGTCCTTGTCACCGAGACCGGCTGCGAAGTGCTGAACCACAACGATAAGCATTGGGATGTGGTTGGGCTGTGACCCACCACCTGTAGGGGCGGATGCTTGCATCCGCCCGCGGGTCGATGCAAGCATCGACCCCTACAAGCGAGCGATAATTTATAGGTAGGAGCAAACCATGAAAATACCTGCAAAAGGCTTTACCCACGGGGGCAAATTCCACGCGGATGACGTGTTTTCCACCGCACTGCTGCAAATCGTGCGGCCGGATATCCAGGTCACGCGCGGCTTTGTGGTGCCCGATGATTTCGATGGCATCGTCTATGATGTCGGCGGCGGCATGTTCGACCACCACCAGGAACCCCGCGAGACCCGCCCCAACGGCGTACCCTACGCGGCGTTCGGCCTGCTGTGGCAGGTGCTGGGTGCCCAGCTGGTGGGCGAGCATCAGGCCCGCCTGCTGGACGAAAACTTCATCCAGCCGTTGGATCTGAACGATAACACCGGCGAGCAGAACTCTCTGGCCGATGCCATCGGCAGCTTTAACCCGCTGTGGGACTCGAAAGATGACCCGGACGAGTGTTTTTGGCGCGCCGTGCCGGTAGCGAAGCAGATTTTGGAAAACGAGATCGCCGCTGCGAACGCCGTCAACCGCGCCGATGATACCGTGCGCCGTGCCTACGCCAACATGAAAGACGGCATTGTGGTGCTGCCCGCCTACATGCCCTGGAAAAACGGCCTGTACAAAACCGATGCGCTGTTTGTGGTCTACCCCAGCCAGCGCGGCGGCTACAGCGCCCAGTGCGTGACCGACCACCGCACCAAGCGCAGCAAGCAGCCTTTCCCGCCCGCGTGGGCCGGCAAGCCGGAAGCCCAGCTGCGGGAGATCAGCGGCCTGGGGCTGCGGTTCTGCCACCCCAGCCGGTTCCTGATCACGGCGGACGATAAAGAGACGGCCATCGAAGCCTGCCGCCGCACCCTGCGCGCCGCGGGCCGCAAGGTGAGCGAATGAGCGGGGCAGTGCTGCGGGGCCCGGCCCCCAGCCTGGCAGAAGCCTGCCAGACCGCCCCTGAATCCGCCTGGGTCTACCTGCTGCGCTGCCCGGATGGCAGCCTGTACGGCGGCTGGACCAACGACCTGGCCCGCCGCCTAAAAGCCCACCGCACCGGCAAGGGCGGGGCCAAGTACACCAAAAGCCACGGCGGCCCGGCCGTAAAACTGGCCTATGCCGAGCGCTGCGCCGACAAAAGCGCGGCCTTAAAACGCGAAGCGGCCATCAAAAAGCTGCCCAAGGCCGAGAAAGAAGCCCTGGCAGAAAAGTGGGCGGCGGACAACCGCATCACCATCCGCATGGCAACCCCGGCAGACGGTGCGGCGGTGGCCGAACTGTACAACTGGTACGTGCTGCACGGTACGCAGACGTTCCAATATCAGCTTTCCACGGCCGAGGAGTATGCCGCCAACATTGCGGGTGTGCTGGAAAAAGCACCATTTTTGGTGGCTGTCACCCCGGACGGCCGCCTGCAGGGCTTTGCCTGCGCCCATCCCTGGCACAGCCGCGAGGCTTACTCCTGGGATGTGGAAGCGACCATCTACTGCGCGCCGGACTGCATCGGCCAGGGCTTGGGCAAACGCCTGTACACCGCCCTGCTGGACCTGCTGCGCCTGCATGGCTACTACAACGCCTTTGCCATCGTGACCGGCGAGAACAAGACGAGCCATGAATTCCACAAGCGGATGGGCTTTACCAAAGCCCTGCAAGAAAAGCACAGCGGCTACAAGTTCGGCCGCTGGCTGGATGTCATCTACTGGCAGTACGCCCTGCGCAGCGATGACACCCCGCCAGAGCCGGTTTGCTACCGCCTGGCGGAGGACAAAGTAACAGAAGTCCTGAAAAAAGTGAATCAATAACGCCATGCGCGCCTTTCCTGCTGCGGAAAGGTGCGCGTTTTTTTGCGCAAAAGAGAGAAATTTTAAACTGCAAGAAAAAATATGCCCGGTAGGCATTGACAAAAATCATACGGGGGGGGGTATACTGGCATCAGGTATTTTGGACCTATATGAGAGAACACCCGATGTCAAGAAGAATAGAGATGAGGTAACCTAGCATGCACCTGAATGGAATTGCGAAGCGCATCGCTGCGCTTACCCTGGGCGCGGCCTTGCTTACGGCCACCGCCCTGCCTGCGTTTGCCGAGGGCGCGCAGCAAATCAACGTAAAGTACACCTATGACGGCCTGGACGGCTCCACCTGGGAAAAAATCTCCCACGCAGATTTTGGCACCGAGACCAATGACGGCGTGGTGGACTACCTGGGCAACGGCAAAGTCGGCCCCTATGTGCAGGGTGCCAGCACCGAGAACAACGGCGACCGCGGCCAGTCCTACAGCTATGCGGCCGAGAGTTACGGCGATTGGGTCTACATCGGCACCATGTACGGCGGTCTGGGCGCAAACTCCATCCTGACCCGCGGCTTTGGCAGCCTGGACCCCGAGGTCACGAAGGCGGCCATCGATGTGATGTACAACGGCAACATGTACGTCAGCGAGCCGGACGGCGTTTCCGCTGGCGGCATCCTGTACAAGTTCAACGTCAAGACCGGCGAGACCAAGATCCTGATGGCACAGTCTGCCGATGAGGGCGGTACGGGCGTGATCAATATCCTGCGCGGCTCTACGAAGATCGGCGATAAGCTGTACTTTGTCGGTATGACCATTGACCGCAATACGCCGGGCCTGACCGAGCAGGAGTATCAGACCGCGATTGCGATCCAGAGCGGCTTCCCCTGCGTTTACGAGGTCGACCCGACCCAGGGCGACAAGATCACCCGCATCTACAACTGCGGCGTTGAGGATGTCAATGACTACCGCAAACTGACCTCCGAGAACGGCGCGACCTTGGCGGACATCAATAAATGGTACTTCACCTCCACCCGCGCCATTTCTACTTATACCAACAGCAAGAATGAAACCGCGCTGATCGCAGGCGGTTTGAACGCAGACGAGGGCGCATTCCTGGCGGCCTCCAACAATCCCACGGCCGGGCAGGATACCTTTACGGAGATCCTGGGCAAGGCCGAGTTTGACAGCCTGGGTGTGACCCCGGCCTGCAAGCGCGGCGATGTCAATGGCGGCGGTGGTATTTACCAGGTGCTGCAGTTCAACAATAAGCTGTACGTTGTTGTCTGTGTGGGCAATGAGGCTTCTCAGAACCCTGACAATGGCATGAAAACCTCTTTCGCCATCGTGCGCGGCGAACTGACCGGCACCGATGCCACCAAGCGCGAGAACTGGCACTGGTCTGTGCTGGCGGGCAATACCGATGCCGAGGGCGATGCCAAGGCAAAATATGCCTACGGCCTGGACCCGGAGCGCGTCAGCGCCGGTGCCTGCACCCTGCAGGTCTACGGTGACTACCTGTACATCGGCGACTACAACGATGTCAGCAGCGCTTTGCAGAACATGGTCACCAAAAAGAACTTCCAGACCCTGTATACCAACCTGCAGCAGTCCATCGACCTCTACCGTATGGATAAGGATGAGAATGTCCAGAAAGTCGTGGGCGACCCGACCGAGGCATTCCCCACCAGCCTGACCGGCGTGGGTTCCGGCTACGGCACCCACATGACCCAGTACACCTGGCAGACCGCCGTGCATGAGGGCAAAATGTACCTGAGCACGATGGACGAGACCACCCTGCTGGAGCCTATCGCCCAGTTTACCAACGGCGACCTGCTGAACATGAGCGCCGAGGAATGGCGCAAGCAGATCAACTACCTGCGCGTTTTGCTGGAACTGCTGGCCAAGACCGATAATACCAACAGCAGCGTAGCCATGTTCGCCCAGAACGAGATCGCTACCCCGGAGACCGCTACCCCCGAAACTGCCACCTATGCAGCCCCCGCCGCCCCGGCCAACCGCAGCGATGCCCTGGCCCTGGTGAACGCCGCCGTGGCTGCCGCCAACGAGCATGCCGCCGATGCCTCCGCTGTGTATGCGGCCCGCACCGAGCAGGACGGCAATGCTGCCGAGAAGCCTGTCGTTTTGACCGAGGAGCAGGCCAACGAACTGGCCGATGCCCTGGTGGACGGCGAGTATACCCTCCACTCCCTGGACGAAGCTTCCTCCGTCATGCTGTTTGATATGAACAGCGTGATGGCTGGCCTGACCGACCTGGTCGACACCACCGAGGTGGAGACGTTTGCCGAGTATTACGGCGAACTGGTCGATGCGCTGGACGGCATTGCGGACTACCTGCCCGATAACCTGAAAGCCCTGTACGAGCTGCTGCTGCAGGTCGCTACCAAGGAGAACATGACCTATCTGGTCAAGTGCCTGCCTTACCTGAAAGATTCTGTGGCTGGCTTTGACCTGTTGACTTTCACCAACAATGCGGACGGCTCTGTCACGATGCAGCCCGTCACCCGCACCGGCTTTAACGACCGTTACAGCCATGGCCTGCGTATTTTTGCCGAAACCACCGACTACTTCATCATCGGCACGGCAAGCCCGTTCTACGGCAGCCAGCTGTGGCGTACCAAGAACACCGCAGTTAAGCCTACCCCCAGCGAGAAGCCTGCCGCTACCCAGCAGCCCACTACCACGGTGACCGCTACCGCTGCCGAGACTACTGCACCGGTGGCTAAGGCTGCGGGTGTTATCCCGCAGACCTCGGACGATATGCCTATCGTCCCGCTGGCGGTTGCCTGCCTGGGTGCTCTGGGTGCCTTTGGCGTGGCCTTTGCCCTGAAGAAACGCAGCCACCAGTAACCTGAAATCGCAATTCTCTGTAAAGCAAATTTAGCTTTTTCTGCATGCTGACATCCCCGCCGTTGCCCCAAGCAGCCGGCGGGGATGTCTTTTTTTGCGTCCCGAAAAGGATCGATGCGTAAACGGACATAAAAAGACCAACCACCAGCGCGGCTGATGGTTGGTCTTTTGCTGCGGCTTGCAGATCAGGCAAGGATCAAGGCAAGCAGATAAAATTCGGTCCTGGGGGTATCATCGGGCTGGGCATCGGGCAGGATAGTGATCTCTACGGTGTGGCGCTTGTGCTCGCCGTGGTGCAGGATCGGCTGCAGATACAGGCAATCGCCCCAGTCCTCGGCAAAGTTGCCATCCAGCAAAACGGGATGGGCCGTGTCGCCGTCCAGCACCAGCTGCGCCGCCAATGCCGGGCGGCGGATCGTTTTGCGGTACTGCACCGCAAGGCAGGAAGCTTCCACCGAAAAGCAGATCGTATCGCCGGGGCGGCGGCCAATCCAGCCGTTTTTCCAGTGGTCAAGGTGGCCGAACTTCTCCGCCGTATCAGCCCGGAACCCGTGCAGCTGCGGGCAGGCTTCGCGGGCGGTCAGGCGCTGGGCGTTCTCGTAGGCGTTCGCGGTCATCGGCGCGGGAAAAGCAGGTTCCTGTTCCGGCTCATCTTTTCGTGTACGGCACATTTCCAGCAATTTGATGATCTCGCCCGCTACAAGGCCGTGCCCGAAGTCGTTCGGATGCAGCCCGTCCGGGCTTAGCAGTGTCCGGCTGGCATAGCGGCCTGTGTGCAGGTCCTTATAAACGCTGTCCCGGATGCTGACGTGGGGCACACCGTACCAGTCACCCACGGCGTTGTGGTCGTCCTGTGCGGTGACACCGGTGTCGTAGTACACATTGTTCAGCAGCACAACGGCCGGGTGGGACGGCCATGTCAGCAGCTTGCGCAGGATGCCCTCGTAGGTCTCCTGGCGGAACGGCAGGTCGATGTCGTTGACGCTGAAATCCACTACAACAAAGTCGGGCTGGTACATCAGCAGATCTGTGACTGCGCGGGCAACGCCGTACAGCGAGTCCGTTCCGCCGATGCCGCCGTTGACATAGTGGAACACCGCCCCGGGGAAAGTATCGACAAACCATTGATACACCCGGAACGCATAGGTGTTGCCGGGCTCGGCGGCCAGGCTGCCCTGCGTGATAGAACCGCCCAAAAAGCCGATGGTCAGTTCTTCGCCCGTAGCAGCACGGCGCATAAGAGTCTTTAGACGTGCAGTGTTCATCGTTGCTCCTCCTTGTGTTTCGGCAGGGCTTCCTGCAAAAAGGCGGTCAGCACCTGGGCGGCGGCGCGGTGGGCGGCAAGGCCGGGGTGCTGGCGGGCACCCAGGGTATCGGGCGTGGTATCCGGCAGCGGCAGGTAAAAGGCAAGGGCATCGCCGCTGCGGTTGCGGTAGCGCGCAACGCCGCTTTCCAGTACACTGCGCAGCGGGCTGCCCAGCATGCCGTAGCACCAAATCAAAAGCGCATGGGGATTGTTTTTGCGCAGCACGGCCAGAAAATCGCACACTGCCTGTGTGATGAGCTCGGCATCAGCAGGGCAGGGGGAACCGTCCGGCAGGCTGTGCAGGGCAAACTGTTGGCCGGTGACAGGGTCGCACCATGGCGGGTTGTGCAGGGCGTTCCCATCGTTGGTGCCCAGGTTTACGATGACGGCATCGGGCTGCCAGGAGGTAAAATCGTTCGCCTGCCCGGCCCCCAGCGCAGCGTTCTGTGTGCCCGCCGCAACGCTGCAAACCTGCGCGTAGTGGGGCGGCAGTGCGTGGCGCGGGTCGTTATCCCAGCCGCACACAATGCCCCAGCCGCTTTGGGAGATCAGCCGGTACTCGGCCCCCAGCGCGTTGGCGGTCAGGCGGGCGTAGTGGTTCTCGGCGCTGAAAAATGCCCCGACCCAATCGGTCTCCAGCTTTGCGCCGATCGCGCCCTCGCCGCTGGTGATGCTGTCGCCCACAAACTCCAGCCGGCAGGCAGGCTGCGGCAGCGGCAAAAACGCGCCATCGGCATATTCCACAGCGTTCAGCTGCAAAAAGTGCGCGGGATCCCCCGGCATGGCCTGCACATCGTTGACCAGGCGGACATGCTTGGCCCGGCCGGGAGCCATGCCGCGAAACGCGCAGACGCGGCTGCGTCCGGGTGCCAGGGCCTGCCGGGCGATCCACGCACCGTCCAGCTCGATGCTGACCCACGGCTCGACCTCGGTATAGTCACATTCCAGCTCAAACCACAGTTCGCTGCCGGTAAAAAGCAGCTCGACCCCGGCACCTGTCCAGAACAGCGGCAGCGGGGACACGCCGGCATGACGCCCCAGCGGACGTATCTGCGGCAGGGCGGAAAGTGGACTTTTTTGCAGTGGTTTCATGGACAGCACCCTTTCTATAAAGATGAAACGACCTTACGGCGTGGGAAATTGCCTTTAGTATAGCAGAGAAAAGAAACTTGTCAAGGAGCTTTAACTAAAATTTACGAATAAATTTAGCTAATATATCCGTTGACCTTTAACCAGATAGCCTTTATAATTAGGTACATAGTAAATCTATGGTAAAGGGGTGCTGTAAGGGATGGCAAAGGGTGTCCGTATGGCGGATATTGCGGAAAAACTGGGCATCAGCATCGTGTCGGTGTCCAAGGCGCTGGCCGGCAAGGAGGGCGTGGGCGAGGAGATGCGCGCCCGCATCCTGGCTACCGCCAAAGAGATGGGCTACCAGCCGCCCGCCGCCAAGGCTGCCAAAACCCAGGAGGGGGAGGGCAAAATCATTGGCGTGGTGGTGGCAGATCACTTTTTTAACGAGAATACGTTCTATTCCAACCTGTACCGCGCCCTGCTGCAGCGCAGCGCGCCCGAGGGCATCAGCGTGGCGATGGAGATCGTCTCGCCCAAGGCGGAGTACAGCTGCATCATGCCTACGTTTTTGGTCAACCGCAAGGTGGATGGCCTGATCTTTATGGGCGAGATCGACCGCCGGTACCTGTCCACCGCCGCGCAGAGCGGCCTGCCCTTTTTGCTGCTGGACTTCTACGATGATGCCATTGCGGCAGACTGCGTGCTGTCCGATAACGTCAGCGGCGAGTACCAGCTGACCGAGCAGCTGCTCAAGACCGGGCGGCGCAACATTGCGTTTGTGGGCAGTGTCTGCTCCACCAGCTCCATCATGGACCGCTACCTGGGCTACACCAAGGCCCTGCTGCGGGCAGGCATTGAGCCGCGGGCGGACTGGCGCATTGAGGACCGCGATGAAAATGGCATCTTTATCCCGCTGCAATTGCCTGCCGAAATGCCCGAAGCCTTTGTGTGCAGCTGTGATGAGGTGGCCTATAACTTAGTGGAAACGCTGCGCCGCGCGGGCTACCGTGTGCCCCAGGATGTGGCTGTGGCGGGGTATGACGACTTCCGGTATTCCACCGTCTGCAACCCGCCGCTGTCCAGCTACCGGGTGGATGTGGATGCCATGGCCGCTGCTGCCGTGGCCCAGATGCGCCGCAAAATGGCACGCAAAGCCCCCATCGCCCCCACCGTCATGGTGCCCGGCGCGTTGGTATTGCGGGAATCCACGGAAAAAGTGTGACACTGTTTGTAGGGGTCGATGCTTGCATCGACCCGCGGGCGGATGCACAGCATCCGCCCCTACAGAGTGACGCACACGCGATTTCGTTTACTTAAACGCAAGCTAAAAATATTTTTTAGCTTGCGTTTTGTCATATTCGACGGGATTTTCTTGTGGATTTTACCATACAAAATGCACCTGATTTGCACGTTTTCCCGAAAATCAGGAACTTCTTGCGAACTTATTGACTTAAACGCGAGGAAATTATATACTAAATATGCAATCGGGAGTTACCTAAACGGGCATAGTGGTTTAACCTAATTAGCTAACTCTACACGGGAGATAAACCCAACAAGGAGGAAAACGCATCATGAAGAAACTTATCGCTCTGGGTCTGGCCGGTGCCATGACCGCAACGCTGCTCGCGGGCTGCGGCAGCTCCGCTTCTTCGGCAGCCGCCTCTACCGGCTCCACTGGCGGCGACTCCGCCACCGCCGAGGCATCCGGCGTACCTACTTACGATACCCTGACCGTTGGTACGGATTACACCGACCTGACCGCCAGCCTGAAAGTGCTGACCAACCGCACCGACCTGCTGGAGGACGGCACCCTGGATGGCTATGTGGCCGAGTTCAACAAGCTCTACCCCAACATCACCATCAAGTACGAGGGCATGACCAACTACGCCGATGACATGACCACCCGCCTGACCAGCAACGACTGGGGCGATATCTGCATGATCCCCACTACGATCCCCCTGTCGGAGTTGAGCGACTACTTCCAGCCGCTGTGCGACCTCTCCACCATCGAGAACGACTACAACTTCGCTACCAACCGTATGTACGATAACACCGTCTACGGCATCCCCTCCACGGGCAATGCACAGGGCGTTATCTACAACAAGAAAGTCTTTGAGGAAGCCGGCGTGACCGAGATCCCCAAGACCCCCGATGAGTTCCTGGATGCTTTGCAGAAGATCAAGGACAACACCGATGCCATCCCCCTGTACACCAACTACGCTGCTGGCTGGACCATGAGCGCCTGGGATGCCTACATCGGCGGCGGTGCTACCGGCGATGCCGACTGGGTCAACATCGAGATGCCCCAGACCGCCAACCCCTTTGAGGCTGGCGTACCTACCGGCGATAAGCAGAGCGGCCCCTACGCTGTTTACTACACCCTGTACGAGGCTGTCAAGCGCGGCCTGACCGAGGATGATCCCACCACCACCGACTGGGAAGGCTGCAAGCCCATGATCAACAACGGTCAGATCGGCGTTATGGTCCTGGGCAGCTGGGCCATCGTCCAGATGCAGGATGCCGGCGACAACGCCGCCGATATCGGCTACATGCCGTTCCCCATCACCGTGGATGGCAAGCAGTACGCTTCCGCCGGTGCTGACTACTGCTTCGGCATCAACAAGGATTCCTCTGACGACAACAAGATCGCTGCCGAACTGTATATCAAGTGGTTCAGCGAGTCCAGCAACTTCGCTTACGATCAGGGCGGCGTTCCCGTCCTCAAGAGCCAGGAATACCCCGCTACCCTCGCTGCTTTCGATGGCATCGACCTGATCGAGGATTCCCCCGCACCTACCGAGATCGCTGACCTGGGCGATGAAGTCCGCCAGGAGGCTGAGCTGAACCTGAACGCCGACCAGACCCACGTGATGCGCATCATCGAGGCCGCCATCAACGGTGACGAGACCATCGATGACATCGTGGCTGACTGGAACGCTTCCTGGGGTGCTGCCGTGGAGAAACTGGCACCCAAAGCATAATCGTTTCGGAAAATGTAGGGGCGAGCAGTGCTCGCCCGCTACTTTCCGCCGCTGAGCCTTTCCCGGACGGCTTCTCGCAAAGCAAACGGGCAGCGGGCGAACAATGTTCGCCCCTACAAAAAGCGCGCAGCAAAACAGAACCAGCAAGGGGCAGGGCGAGTGCCCTGTCCCCTTGACTTTTATCCGGGATACCTCGGAGGGAGGCAAGCTATGAGTTCACCCGCTAACACGGCAGCCAAGCCGAAAAAGAGCTTTCTGCAGTGGTGCAAAAGCATGCGCGGCCAGCAGATCATCGTTACCGTTACGTTCCTGATTTTGCCGCTGCTGCTGCTTTTCATGTTCACCTATCTGCCGTTCTTTAAAATGGTAGAGTTCTCCTTCTTTAAAATGAAATACATCGGCAAGCGCACCTTTGTGGGGCTGGAAAACTACATCAACGTTTTCACCCGCGATGACTGCTTCTCGGCCTTGAAGTTGAGCCTGTACTACATGGTCGGCTCGGTGGTGCAGATGGCCGTTGCGCTGCTGTTCGCCACGATTTTGAGTTTCAAGGTCAAGGGCGGCAAGTTCTTCCGTGGTGCGCTGTACTTCCCCTGCCTGATCTGCGGCATCTCCGTGGGCTTCATCTTCAAGTTCTTCTTCACCCACGGCTTCGTGCTGGATACCCTGCTCTCCTGGGTGGGCTTCAACGTGGACACCCTGCCCTACTGGCTGCGGGATGAATCCATCAACAACATCGTGCTGGTGGCCTGCTCCATCTGGAAATATGTGGGCCAGAACATCGTTATGTTCATCGGTGCCATCGCCTCTGTGGACTCCACCCTGTACGAAGCTGCCGAGATCGATGGTGCCAACGCCTGGCACCGCTTCAAGGATATCATCCTGCCCTCCATCCGCACCATCGTGGTGCTGAACCTCATCATCTCGGTCTCCGGTGCGCTGTCCGCCTTCGAGATGCCCTACGTTGTCACCGGCGGTGGCTTCGGCACCTCCACCTACTTCGTTGTGATGGATAAACTGGCCCACACCGACCAGAAGGTCGGCCTGGCTTCCGCCATGGCTGTTGTGCTGCTGTTCCTCATCATGGTCGTGACCTACGTGCAGAAGTGGGCACAGCACATGATGGAAAAGGCCGAAAACCGCCCCGTCAAGCTGACCGTCACCACCGAGCAGAACACCGCCGCCAAGGCATCCAGTGCCCGCCCGGCAAAGGGTTAAGGAGGAAATATCATGGTCAAGAGCGATTCCTCTTACAAAGTAAAGAACCTGATTATCAACATCTGCAAATATGCCCTGCTGATCTTTGCGGCCTTTGTGGCGCTGGTGCCCATCGTGTCCTGCGTGATCACGGCGTTCAAAACGGTGGATGAGTACAACAACACCAACGTTATGACCCCGCCCAAAAGCTGGACCTATTTCGATAACTTCATCACCGCCTGGCAGAAAGCCGACATGGGCCACGCCTTTATCAACAGCTTTATCGTGCTGATCTGTGTGCTGGCAGGCTCCATCATGATCTCCTCGATGCTGGCCTACGTGCTGAACCGCTTCAAGTTCCCCGGCAACGGCCTCATCCGCAACCTGTTCATGATCGCTACCCTGATCCCCGGCATTGCCACCCAGGTCACTGTGTATCAGATCATGACCGCGCTGCACCTGGTCAACTCGATGCCCGGCTACATCATTTTGATGATGGGCACCGATGTTATCACCATCTACATCTTCCTGCAGTTCTTCGAGAATCTGTCCGTCAGCCTGGACGAAAGCGCCATTCTGGACGGCTGCACCTACTTTGGTGTGTTCTTCAAGATCTTGCTGCCCCTGCTGAAACCCGCCATCGTGACCAGCGCTATCCTGAAAGGCGTGGGCACCTACAACGAGTACTACATGGCCAACCTGTACCTGCAGGATAAGACCAAGTACCAGGTGGTATCCACCAGCCTGTATGTATTCTCCGGCCCCATGGGCAGCCAGTACAACTACATCTGCGCTGGTGTCATCATCACCATCATCCCCGCGCTGATCATCTTCCTGCTGTGCCAGGATCAGATCTACAACGGCATGGCCGCCGGTGCGGTGAAAGAGTAAGCTGTAGGGGCGGATGCTTGCATCGACCCCCACAATCACATGTTGAAAGCAGCATTTTATAGAGGAGTTCAACGATATGTCTAACGTAAAACTGTACTGCGGCGCACTGCCGAATATCCCCTGGCAGGAGAAGCCTGCCGACTGCACCGCCCCGCTGTGGCGCTATGATGCCAACCCCGTCATCGGCCGCAATCCGCTGCCTGGCGTGGCCCGCATCTTCAACTCCGCCATCGTGCATTACCAGGGCGCGTACATCGGCGTTTTCCGTGGCGAGCAGGTCAACGGTGTGCCCTACATCTACCTGGGCCGCAGCGCGGACGGCATCCACTGGGATTTTGATAAGGACAAGATCCCCTTTGTCAACGAAAAAGGCGAGCCTTTCATGCCGGTCTACGCCTACGACCCCCGCCTGGTCGAGATCGAGGGTACCTACTACATCATCTGGTGCCAGGATTTCTACGGTGCGTCCATCGGCATGGCGAAAACCACCGATTTCAAGACCTTTACCCGCATCGAGAACCCGTTTATCCCGTTCAACCGCAATGCAGTGCTGTTCCCCCGCAAGATCGGCGGCTACTACACGCTGCTGAGCCGCCCGTCCGATTCCGGCCACACGCCGTTCGGTGATATTTTCCTGAGCCAAAGCCCCGACATGGAATTCTGGGGCCGCCACCGCCATGTGATGAGCAAAGGCTCCAACTGGTGGGAGAGCGTGAAGATCGGCGGCGGCGCTGCCCCCATCGAGACCAGCGAGGGCTGGCTGCTGTTCTACCACGGCGTCACCGGCACCTGCAACGGCTTTGTGTATTCCATCGGCGGCGCGATCCTGGACCGTGACGAGCCCAGCAAGGTGCTGTACCGCTGCGGCAACTTCCTGCTCACGCCGGAGACCGACTACGAGGAGCGCGGCTTTGTGCCCAACGTCTGCTTCCCCTGCGCTACCCTGCAGGATGCCGACACCGGGCGTATTGCCATCTACTACGGCTGCGCCGATTCCTACGTAGGCATGGCGTTTACCACCGTGGATGAGGTGGTGGACTACATCAAGAAAAACGATAACGCCTGCGAGACCGATAAGGAATTGGGCATCCGGTAACTTTTAAATGGGGCGGTAAAGGCAAACGCCCGGAGCGGTCAAGACCGCTCCCTACAAAGCCCCTTAAAAACAGGTTCTGTAGGGAGGGGTCTTGACCCCTCCTTAGGACCTTACAAATTATTATCTCTATCAGGGAGGTAATCATGCGCATTGCACAAGCAGCACAGGCTATGCTGAACGACAATATTATTCCGTTCTGGCTGGCCCTGCGCGATGAGGAAAACGGCGGCTTTTACGGCCACATGGACTACGACCTCAAGCTGGACAAACACGCCGAGAAAGGCTGCATCTTAAACAGCCGCATCCTGTGGTTCTTCAGCGCGGCGGCACTGGCTGCCGGCCGGGCCGACCTGCGGGCGGCAGCGGACCACGCCTACCGGTTCATGACCGACCACTGCGTTGACCGCACCAACGGCGGCGTGTACTGGAGCGTTACCTACGATGGCAAGCCGCTGGACACCACCAAGCACACCTACAACCAGGCTTTCGCCATCTATGCGCTGTCGGCCTACTACCGGCTGACCGGCGATAAGAAGGCGCTGACTTTGGCGGGAGAACTGTTCACCGCCATCGAGAACCACTGCACCGATGCGGGCGGCTATCTCGAAGCCTTTACGGTGGACTGGCAGCCCGAAAGCAACGAGAAACTTTCGGAAAACGGTGTGCTGGCCACCCGCACAATGAACACCCTGCTGCATGTGTTTGAGGGTTACGCCGGGCTGTACCAGGCCGCACCGGGGGAGAAGGTGCGCGCCGCCCTGCTGCGTATTCTGGATATTTATGCCAGTAAAGTCTACAGCCCTGCCCTGCACCGCCAGCTGGTGTTCTTCGACCACGAGTACAACAGCCTGATCGACCTGTACAGCTACGGCCACGATATCGAATCCAGCTGGCTGATCGACTGGGGCACCGGCCTGCTGGGGGATGAAGCCCTGGCAAAGTCCATCGGTACTATCAACAGCGACCTGGCTGCCAACGTCTACAAAACGGCCTACACCAAGCACAGCCTTGCCAACGAGTGTGAGCGCGGCAAGGTGGATACCACCCGCGTGTGGTGGGTGCAGGCCGAGAGTGTGCTGGGCTTTGTGAATGAATTTGCCAAGAGCGGCGATGCCCAATACGCCGAGGCCGCCGCCGACATTTACCACTTTATCTGCGATAAAATGGTGGACCACCGCCCCGGCGGCGAGTGGTTCTGGCAGACCGATGAAAACGGTGTGCCCAGCCATAAACCTATCGTAGAGCCGTGGAAATGCCCCTACCATAACGGCCGCATGTGCCTGGAACTGATGAGGAGGGACCCCGATGTCCAAGTGTGAACTGCACCCCGAATATGCCCGCCAGAAGGCAAAGCTGGAAACCCTGCTGACCCGCCACAACGCCATCGATGAGGAGTTTTACAACGGCATTTATGACCGCTGGCAGAACCCCGTTTTGACCCGGGAAATGATCCCGCTGGAGTGGCGCTATGACCTCAACCCCGCCACCAACCCCTATTTTATGGAGCGGCTGGGTGTTAATGCGGTGTTCAACGCAGGGGCCATCAAGCTGAACGGCAAGTACTATCTGGTTGCCCGCATCGAGGGCAATGACCGCAAGAGTTTCTTCGGCGTGGCCGAGAGCGATAACCCCGTGGAGGGGTTCCGCTTCTGGGATAAGCCCATCGAACTGCCCGACACCTGCCCCGAGGAGACCAACGTCTACGATATGCGCCTGACCCAGCACGAGGATGGCTGGATCTACGGTGTCTTCTGCTCCGAAAGCAAGGATACCACGAACCCCGATTTGAGCGCCGCCGTGGCGGCTGCGGGCATCGTGCGTACCAAGGACCTGAAAACCTGGGAGCGCCTGCCCAACCTCATCACCAAGCGCAGCCCCCAGCAGCGCAACGTGGACCTGCTGCCGGAGTTCGTCAACGGCAAGTACGCGTTCTTCACCCGCCCGATGGATGATTTCATCGATACGGGTTCCGGCGGCGGCATCGGCTTTGGTCTGTGCGAGGATATCACCCACCCGGTAGTGGACGAGGAAATCATCACCTCCGCCCGCCGGTATCACACCATTACCGAGGCCAAGAACGGCGAGGGTGCGACCCCCATCAAGACCGATAAGGGCTGGCTGCACATTGCCCACGGTGTGCGCAACACGGCGGCGGGCCTGCGGTATGTGGTGTACCTGTTCGTCACCGATTTGAAAGAGCCGTGGAAAGTCATCGCCGAGCCGGCAGGCTTCCTGATCGCGCCCCGTGGGTGGGAACGTGTGGGCGATGTTTCCAACGTGGTATTTACCAACGGCGCTATTGCAGATGATGACGGCAAGGTGTATATTTATTATGCAGCCAGCGATACCCGCCTGCATGTGGCAACCACCACCGTGGACAAGCTGCTGGACTTCGCCTTTAACACCCCGGCAGACCCCCTGCGCAGCCGGGATTGCGTGAAACAGCGGGTTGAGTTGATCGAGAAGAACAAGGCGTTTTTGGGTGAGTAAAACCCCTGGCTGCACCGGCCAAATACATAATAAAAATTTGATTTGGCTCCCCTGTATGGGGGAGCCTATTCTGAGTAAAAAGGACCATTCCATGAAAAAGCTCGATACCGACAACTGGTTTTTCCGGGCGATGGGCATGGTGGGGGACTGGGCCATTGTCAGTGTGCTGTGGCTGGTCTGCAGCCTGCCCATCGTTACGGCGGGGGCATCCACGCTGGCACTGTTTGCCGTGGCCCACAAAATGGCCGCCAAACAGGACTACACCGCCGCGCGGGATTTTTTCCGCGCCTTTAAGCGGGATTTCCGCCAGGCGACCCTGACCTGGCTGCCGCTGCTGGCCGTGTTTGTGCTGCTGGCGGCGGACTGGGGCTTCAGTGCCGGAATGGCCGCGCCCTGGGGCGGCCTGCTGCGCGGCGTTGCGCTGGTGGGCCTGGCTGTCTGGGCGCTGGCGGTCTGCTGGGGCTTTGCCCTGCTGGCCCGCTTCACCTACGCCCGGGGCGGCGATGCCATCAAAAACGGTTTGCAGCTGGCCCTGCATGCGCCCCAAGCGGCGCTGACTGTGCTGCTGCTGGCCGTTTGGGTGCCGGTGCTGCTAAGCCTGAATGTCGAGCTGTTCACCTACCTGCTGCCGGTGATTTTGCTGCTGGCACCGGGCGGCGGCGCCTGGGGCATGGCCCGTGCCATGCGGCCCCAAATTGCCGAAATTGAACGTAAAAACAACTATTTTGTAGACGAGGAGGCTCCGCAATGATCCACTTTGACGCTGCAGCTTCGACTTTTACCCTGTCCACGCCCCACACCAGCTACCAGATGAAGGTGGACGCTGACGGCCGCCTGCTGCACAGCTGGTACGGCCGCCGCCTGCCGGAGACCTGCCCGGATATGGCTGACCCCCGTGCGCCCCACGGCGACCACGGCTGCTGGCCCAATCTGCTGCCGCTGGAATACCCCGTGCCCGGTACGGCGGATAACCGCATCTTTGCGGCCTGCCCCGAGTACGCGGACGGCACCGAAGCCGCCGACCTGCGCTATGTGGACTGCGCCGTCACCCCCGGCAAGTACAGCCTGCCCGGCATGCCGGCTTTCCGCGACGGCACCGGAGCCGAGACGCTGACCATCACCTTGCAGGACGCGGCGGGGCTGGAAGTCAAACTGCTCTATGCCGTCTACCCGGACTGCGACCTCATCACCCGCGCTGCTGTGCTGACCAACACCAGCGCGGCCCCGCTGACCCTGCGCCAAGCGGCCTCGGCCTGCCTGGACTTCGCCCCCCGCGCACTGGACTTCATCACCACCGATGGCATCTGGGCAGGGGAGCGCACCCCCCACCGCGCGGCGGTCCGCCCCGGTGTGCAGAGCATCGCCAGCATCAAGGGCATTCCCGGCCACGGCCACAACCCGGCGGTGGTGCTGTGCAGCCCCGATGCGACCGAGACCGCAGGCGAAGCCTGGGGCGCGCTGCTGGTCTACAGCGGCAGCTTTGAGATGGCGGTCGAGGGCTGCGAGGCCGGTACCCGCCTGGTGGCGGGCATCCACCCCTACCACTTTGCCTGGACGCTGGCCCCCGGCGAAAGCTTCACCGCGCCGGAAGCTGCTTTTGTTTACAGCAGCGCGGGCCTGGGCGAGATGAGCCGCCGCTTCCATGCGGCCATCCGCAGCCACCTGCTGCCTCCCGTCTGGGCGGATGCCGCCAAGCCCCGCCCGGTGCTCATCAACAGCTGGGAAGCCTGCTACTTTACCTTTGACGAAGCCCGCCTGCTGGACCTGGCCCGCGCCGCCAAAAAAGCGGACATCGACCTGTTTGTGCTGGACGATGGCTGGTTCAAGGGCCGCGATAACGATGGCACCAGCCTGGGCGACTGGGTGGCAGATACCCGCAAACTGCCCGATGGACTGCCCGGCCTGTGCAAAAAAATCAACGATATCGGATTGGATTTTGGCCTGTGGGTCGAGCCGGAAGCCATCAGCCCGGACAGCGACCTGTTCCGCACCCACCCCGATTGGGCGCTGCAGATCCCTGGCCGCGCCACCGTGCCCATTCGTAACCAGTACACGCTGGACTTCTCCCGCGCCGAGGTCGTGGACGGCATCTGGGCACAATTGAAATCCATCCTGGATTCCTGCCCCATCAAATACATCAAGTGGGATATGAACCGCAGCCTGGCTAATGTTTACAGCGCCGCGCTGCCCGCCGCCCGCCAGGGCGAGGTCTACCACCGCTACGTGCTGGGCGTGTACCAACTCCAGCGCCGCCTGACCGAAACATACCCCAATCTGCTGCTGGAAAACTGCGCCGGCGGCGGTGCCCGGTTCGATTGCGGCATGCTCTACTTCAGCCCGCAGATCTGGTGCAGCGACAACACCGATGCCCGCGCCCGGATGAGCATCCAGAACGGCACCAGCCTGTTCTACCCCGGCTGCGTGATGGGCGCGCACTTCTCCACCGTGCCCAACCACTGCACGGGGCACCTCTCCACGCCGGAAGCCCGCATGGCGATGGCGCTGTTTGGCACCTTTGGCTTTGAACTGGATCTGACCACCTACACCGATGCTGAACTACACGCTTTAACGCCGTTTATTGCCTGGTATCGCACACACGGTGCGCTGCTGCGGGGCGGGGATCTGTATCGGCTGATCGACCCCAGTGCGGAAAACCTCGGCACCGCATGGATCACCGTGGCCCCGGACAAGAGCGAAGCCGCCGCCTTTGCGGTGGGCAGCGCCCTTAACGGCAGCGGTAAGCCCCGTCCCCGCCTGGTACTGCAGGGCCTGGACGAGGATGCTACGTACACCGTGACCGATGGCGAGACCACCGAGCGGTACACCGGCTTTGTGCTGCACACCCTGGGCCTGCCCCTGCCGGGGGACTACGGCGAAGTGCCCGCAAAGATCTACTACTTAAAAAAGGAGTGACCTGTTATGGCAATCATCAAACTGACCCCCAGCTGCAAGGATTACCTGTGGGGCGGCAGCCGCCTGCGCACCGATTTTGGTGTGCAGAGCGACCTGGACCCGCTGGCCGAAGCTTGGGTGCTTTCCTGCCACCCGGACGGCCCCAGCTACCTGCCGGATGGCACCACCCTGGCCGACTACGCGGCCGCCCACCCCGAAGCACTGGGCACTGACTGCGCCAAGTTTGAGCAGTTCCCGATCTTGACGAAATTCATCGATGCCAAGAACAATTTGTCCATCCAGGTACACCCCTCCAACGAGTATGCGCTGAAAAACGAGCACCAGTACGGCAAAACCGAGATGTGGTACGTGCTGGACTGCGAGCCGGATGCCTTTTTGTACTATGGCTTCGACCATGAGATTTCCAAGGCAGAGTTTGAGGAGCGCATTAAAAACAACACCCTGACGGAAGTTTTGAACGCCGTGCCCGTGCATAAGGGCGACTGCTTCTTCATCCCCTCGGGCACCCTGCATGCCATTTGTAAGGGCATTGTGGTGGCCGAGGTGCAGCAGAACTCCAACGTGACCTATCGCGTTTACGACTACGGCCGCCTGGGTGCCGATGGCAAGCCCCGCGCCCTGCATGTGGCAAAGGCGCTGGACGTGACCCTGCGCACCCCGCCGGTACAGCATGACTTTGGCGGGCACCTGGCCCAGTGTGAGTATTTCACCGTGGATGCCAAAAACGGTGCGTTTGAGGGCGTGGCCGATGAGAAAAGCTTTGTCTCGCTGCTCATCACCGATGGCGAAGGCCAGCTGACCTGCGGCGGCGAGACCGTGGCCGTGAAGAAAGGCGAAAGTTAC
Source organism: Bulleidia sp. (assembly GCA_963655125.1). Lineage (GTDB taxonomy): Bacteria > Bacillota > Clostridia > Oscillospirales > Ruminococcaceae > Gemmiger. The sequence goes on along the minus strand of CAVKDR010000040.1, from coordinate 30,657 downwards.
CTTCTGCCCGCCGCCAGCGGCCCCTACGCCGTGACCGGCCCTTGCCAGACTTTAGTAACAACTGTCTAAAATGCAAAAAAGGCTCCCTCTGTGAGGGAGCTGTCACCGAAGGTGACTGAGGGAGAGAGTCTGACAGGAATCCAAAGTTTCGGAAAGTATTACAGTTCTCTCCCCCACCCGCTACGCGGGAGCCCCCTCCCAGAGGGGGCCAAAAAGAATTAGGGACAGCCCGTACTGCGAAAAACAGTGCGGGCTGTCTTTTTTTGTGTGAACCTGCGTGTGACGTTTTTTCCCCGTTGGCGGGGGTATACTCTGCCTTGAAATCAGCGGGCGGCTTGTCCCACAGGCCGCCCGGATCAAACGGGGGAGGAACCGCCATGAACAAACGTCTGTTGGCAGGGCTTATGGCCTTTTGCCTTGCGGCTGGGGCCGCCAATGCCGCTTTTGCCGAGGACCCGCCATTATCCGAACCACTACATACCGAAATCGCCACCGGCGAGACCGCCGCCCCGGCGGAGCCGACACCCACACCGCCCGGCCCGGCGGATGCGGACCCGGCAGGGGAGAACGCAGCGGCGGCCGAACTGCCCACACCCACCCCGGCCTCTACCGCCACGCCCGAAAACGCCGACCCACCCGATGACGAGGACAAGCCAGCCGTGCAGGCGGTAACGCTGCGCAGCGTGAAAATACAGGATAACATCGAATCCACCGGTGAGTTGGTGGCCCTCGTCAACGGCCAGAGCGACCCGGTGGACGGTGTGACCTATACCTGGTACCGCAGCAAGACCGGCGCGGCTGGCAGCTGGCAGCAGGTTGCGGGGCAGGCCGTCAACGGTGCGGATAAGAACCTGACCGCTGAACGCCCCCAAGCGCTGAACGCCGCGCTGGATACCCTGCTGGCCCGCCAAAGCGACCCCAGCGCCGCTGATACTGACCGCTACCACTACCGGGTGGAGGTTACCTCCGGCAGCAGAACCTTGCAGGCCGAAACCCAGGTAAGCTACTACGTGCAGCTGCAAAACGGCAGCTTTGAGTACCCGGTGGTCAGCAGCGAGAACAGCAAAAGCAATCGCTTCTTTTACCCAAGCACAAAAAGCCGCAGCCACTTTTTGCAGACTCCGGACGCGGCATCCGACAGCGGCATTTACTGGTACACGACTACCACATGCAGCCGCTGGGGCGATGGTGCCGAGGGCCGCTTTATTGAGATCGCTGATGCGACTACGACCAACTATTCGGATTACGTCTATACCGGAAAAGACCGTTGGAATCAGGATGTGTGGGAAACCTCTACCGACCCCAACGATGTGACCCAGGCTTACGCCATCGGCAAAGCCTACGATGGCGGCCAGTTTGCCGAGTTGAACTGCCAGGCCTACGGTGCCCTGTACCAGGATGTGCTGACTGTGCCCGGCGCTGCCTTGAACTGGAGCCTGGCCCACGCGGGCCGTGACGGCACCGACACGATGGCGTTGCTGATCGCCCCGGTGGATGTGGCAAAGCAAATCACTGAAACGCTGAAAAATAAAACCACCCGCGCGGCCATCCAGGAAGCGTTGAACGGCAGCATCACAGTGAACGGCCAGACCGTGCCGATCAGCAGCTATATTGTGGATGGCAGCATCTCGGACGGCTGCACCGCGTGGGGTGTCCACAGCGGTACCTACACCGTCCCGGCGGGGCAGTATGTCAGCCGGTTCTTCTTTGTGGCGGTGGGCAGCGCCAGCGGCGACAGCGCCGAGGGCCTTAAGCGCGGCAACCTCATCGACCGGGTTTGGTTCAGCACCGACCCGGTGCCCCCGGCTGCGGGCAGCGGCATCCTGCGCGTTACCAAAACGCTATTGAAAGCTGATGGCACCGACCTGACCGATGCCGAACTGATGCAAGCAAAAGAAAACCTGCGCTTTACCGTTGTAAACTCTGAACGCCAGATCGTGGCGGAATTCAGCGGCAGCACGATGCAGGGCGATAACATCCGCCCCAACGTGCTGCAGTACACGATGGAACTGCCCCTGGCGGACAGCAGCGGCAACGCCTACAACTATGCTGTGACCGAGACCGCCCGGGGCGAGCCCACCGGCTACGACTGCACACTGGTGCGCACCGCAAAGGATGACGGCGCGTGGGCGGAAGTTACCGACACACCGGTACACAGCGGCATTGCGCTGACCGCCCAGGCAGCAACAAATATCCAGTTTGAGAACACCTACGCCCGCGCCACCGGCAGCCTGACTATTACCAAACAGCTGCCTGCCGATGCCGAGGCAGTCCTGCAGACGGACTTCGGCGAAACTGTCAACACCTTTACGATTACATCCGTTGCTGCAGGCAGCTACACGCCGCAGTACAGTGCGGGTGCCCGCCCGGCGGATGCCCCGGCTACGGTCAGCCCAGATGCAAGCGGCCGTGTGACGCTTTCCATAAAAGGCGCGGGCAGCGTGACCCTGCCGGGCCTGGCCCCCGCCAGCTACACCGTGACCGAATCCGCCGCCCCGGACCTGACCAACTACTACCTGACCACCCCGGCCGCCGACCGCACCCAGGCGGTGGACGTTACGGCGGGCGGCACGGCTGAGGCGCGGTTCACCAACACCTATGAGCCCTACTTGTCCGTCACAATCACCAAAAAAGTCAGGGGGGATATGGGCGATACCACGAAAAACTTCGCCTTCACCGCCACGCTGGACACCACCCAGATCCGCCAGGGCAGCGCCTACACCACGGCGGGCGATGGCGCGGCGCTGACCGACACCGGCTTCACCCTGCGCAGCGGCGGCAGCGTCACCCTCACCCACCTGCGCGCGGACCAGACCCTCACCCTGACCGAGACCGACCCCGGCGGCCACACGGTCAGCTGGCAGCTCAACGGCGATGACGGCCCCACCGGCGCGACCTACACGCTGCAAGTGCCCCGTGCCCAGCCCGCCGAGATCACCTGCATCAACACCCGCAACGTGGGCATCCCCACCGGCCTGCGCACCGGCGCGGCCCCCTACCTGGCGCTGGTCGGCCTTTGCTGGCTGGGCTGGCGGCTGCTGCGCCGCAGGGAGGTGTGACCCATGCCGCGGGAGGATCTCCTGACATCCGACAAAGAAAAAGCACGTGCCAAAGCAGAAATCCGCCGCTTTCTCACTCGCCTGGCGGTATTCGCCACGCTGTGCTGGGTGCTGTTCGGGGTCGTGTTCGGGCTGGCGGTGGTGCCGGGCAGCACCATGGCACCCCGCCTGTGCAGCGGCGACCTGGCGCTGTTCAGCCGGTTCGAGCGCGGCACCGCGGCCGGGCAGGTCGTGCTCTACCGGCAGGACGGCGCGCTCCACCTCGGGCGCATCGCGGCGCGGGGCGGCGACACCGTCACCGTGACCGACACCGGCGCGCTCATCATCAACGGCAGCACGGTGGCCGAGCCGGACATCATCACCCCCACCCAGCCGGTGGAGGGCGGCCCAACCTACCCCGTCACCCTGGCCGAGGGCGAGCTTTTCCTGCTGTGCGATGCCCGCACCACGGGGGCGGACAGCCGCCTTTACGGCCCCATCCCGCAGCGGCAGGTGCTGGGCACGGCGCTGGCCGCCCTGCGCCGCAGCGGGCTGTAAACCCTGCTGCTATCCCTAATGCAAGCAACATAAATCCATACTGAAAGAGAGGACTCTACCATGAAAACCACAACCATTTCCCGCGCTAAATTCGGCAAATTCACCGCAGCCATTGCAGCTGCCGCCCTGCTGGCAGGCACGGCGGCCCCCGGTGTGCTGGCCGCGCCCTACAACGCCGAGTTGACCAAAACCATCGACATGACCGCCGCCACCGGCGCGGGTGTGCCCCACGGCAGCATCACGTTTACGATCGGCACGGTCACGGGCAACCTGCCCAGCTGGGCGGCCGACACCGGCATCAAGGGCACGGCCGCGCAGATCGAATCCGCCGAACTCACCGCCACGTTCACCGGCGCGGACCGCACCGTCAAGGTTCCGTTCATCTTTGAAAGCACCAAATTCGCCGCCCCGGGCGACTACATCTTCACTCTCACCGAGACCCCCGCCGGCATCACCGGCCTGACGCAGGACACCGCCAATCGCTACATTGTGGTGCGGGTGGTCAACACCAACCCTGCCGAGCCGGACGGCACCCTGCGCATCAGCGAGGTCAACATCGTCAACGCGGACGGCACGGCCAAGGCGGGCGAGATCACCAACACCTACACCGCCTACGGCCTCACGGTGGTCAAGCACCTCAGCGGCAATTTCGCCAATGCCAACGATGTGTTCACCTTCACCATCGCATTGGACGACCCGGATGAAACGCCCCACGCTACCTCGGTCACGGTAAAAACCGGCGCTGAAACGGCAGATTTGACCGATGCCGCCAGCCAGATCGTCCGCTTTGGCGCAGACGGCACCGCCACGTTTGACACCAATATCACCGGCGGCCAGAAAATTGAGATCACCGGCCTGCCTGCTACCACGGGCTACACAATCACGGAATCCGGCGATGCAGCGGCAAAATATACTACCACTTGGGATGGCATCACCAAAACCAGCAGTGACGACAAAACCTCGGATGCCCAGCGGATGACCGCCGCCGACCAGACCGTCACGGTCACCAACAGCCGCACCGCGCCCACGCCCACGGGCCTGCTGCTGGACGCTGCGCCCTACGGTGCCATGCTGCTGGCGGCGGGCACGGGCAGTGTGTTGCTGCTGCGTAAACGCCGTAGCAGCGATGAATAATGCTGCTGGCGGCTAAACTGGCGCGGTGGGGCAACCGGCTGCTTACGCTGGCGGCGGGGCTGCTGCTGGGGGCGCTGGCGCTGTTTGGGACGTGGTCGCTGTGGGACATCGCCGCCACGCGCCGCGCGGCCCTGCCAGAGCAAACGCTGCGGTTCAAGCCGCTGGCCGCCGCGCCTGCGGACAGCCCCGGCTTTGCCGAGCTGCGCGCCCTCAACCCGGATGTCTGCGGCTGGCTCACGCTGGACGGCACCCGCATCGACTATCCCATCGTGCAGGGGGCGGACAACATGGTCTACGTCAATACCGATGTGTACGGCAATTTTTCGCTTTCTGGCGCAATATTTTTGGATACGCGCTGCGCCGCAGACTTCACCGCGCCCTACAGCATCGTCTACGGCCACCACATCGAGGACGGCGGCATGTTCGGGGACATCGTGCAGTTCACCCAAAGCGACTACTTCGCCGCGCACACTACGGGCATATTGATAACAGACGATGCAGCGTATAATATCGCGCTGTTCGCCTGCGTGCAGACCGATGCCTACGACCCCGTGCTCTACGACCCCGCCCAAGGCACGGACGCGCTGCTGGCCTACATCCGGGCCCACGCGGTGCAGTACCGCGCGCCGGGCGGCGGGCCGGTGGTGGCCTTTTCCACCTGTACCGAGGCCGCGACCAACGGCCGGGTGCTGCTATTCGGCCAGCTGCTGCCCCAAACGTAAAAGGAGGAAACAAGGATGAATGACACACAAAAACGTACGCTGCGCCGCATAATATTGGAGGCCGCACTGCTGCTTTTGCTGCTGCCGCTGCAAGCCCGCGCGGCGGAGTACCCCGGCACCGCAGGCTACCAAACCACGGCGGAACTGCCGGTAGAGGTCCGCACCACGGGCGCGGCCACGGCCGAGCGGTTCACCATCACCCTCACGCCTGAGGACGGTGCCCCCGCGCCCGCGGCGGACACGGTGCAGGTCAAGGGCAGCGGCACGGCCAGCTTTACGGGGCTGACCTACACCGCCCCCGGCGACTACCAATACACGGTGCGCCAGCGGGCGGGCGGCACGGCGCACATGACCTACGATGCCACGGTGTACACGGTGACGGTGCGGGTGACCAACCAGCCGGGCGGCGGCCTGGGGGCCGAGATCTGGGCCACGGGCGGCAGCAGCGACAAGACCGGCCTGCTGCTGTTCCAGAACCGGTACGACCCGCCCGCCGCGCCAACGCCCACGCCCGCCCCGGCGAAAGCCACCCCGGCCCCCGCGCACCCCGCGCCCAGGCCCGCTCTGCCCCAAACCGCCGACCCACTGCCCGTACCCCTGCTGGCCGCCCTGGCCCTGCTCTCCGCCGGTGGGCTAATGGGCCTATATTATAATAGGTACGGGAGAAAGGGGAGAAAGCAATAATTTGTATGTGGCGGGCGGTTGCCCATTTGCGGTTTGCTGGTCATTTTCGTTGCTTTGTAGGGAGGGGTCTTGACCCCTCCTTGCAATTGGGCGGTAATGTGAAATTGCACGGGCGGATATAGAATCCGCCTCTACGGCAAACCATGCTGCGCCGCAAGGTTCTAGGAGGGGTCAAGACCCCTCCCTACAGTACCATTTTAATAAAGGGTGTAGGGGCGCACAGTGTGCGCCCGTGGAACCTTGCGCTGTTGCGAATTGCTACGGGCGCACACTGTGCGCCCCTACAACCCCTGCCCCCGGCCCCCAACCGGGGGCCTTTTGCGTTCCCGCCAAAAAATTTCTAAACCCTACAAATTGTGGTGTAATGCGGTAAACTACACTAATAGCACAAGTCATTCACAAAATGACACAAAGTTTGGGCAATAATTGTGCATTTTTACGGCGAACAAAATGTGTGCAACTCTTGAAATTTTTGGGGTTTTGTTGTACTATTATAGAAACTATCGTAGCAAAATGTGCGCTGGGATAGATTTTACTAGTGGAGATAGGGAAATTTTGAGTAAAAAGGCATTTAAATTATACAAAAACCTACTTTGTGTATTAATTTTGGCGGCCGCACTGCTGTTGACTGGCTGCGGCGGTTCGGATACTTCTGTTCGCGCAAAAGCGGACGAAACCGTAGAAACAGCTTTATTTGATTTTACTTGTGACAAACCCCGTGTGCTGGATGGTTACAGCACGGTTACTACTCCCGAGGGGGAGAAGCTGGTTATTTTTATGTTGACCGTAACGAATACCAGCGATGAAACTTACGACATTTTCAAGGATGATTTTCAGATCCAATGGGGCAAGGATGACTTCGGTGTGGCGCTGGAAGCCGTGGACGACGTTATGATGCCCGATGCGACAACTTTAAAGCCCGGCGAGAGCTTTTCTGGCTGGATGCTGGTGAATTTGCCGCAGGATACCAACGAGTTCGTTGTTGCTTACCAGGAAATGCTGGAAGATGGCAGCGACGGGGACGCTTACTTTGTGGACCTTAGTTTATGAAACAACGCACCAAAGCACTTTTGGCGGCGGTCGTCTCCGGCGCGGCCTTTGCAGGGCTGGTCGGCGGGCTGATCTTCTGGCTTCCTTCCTATAAAGAAAAGAAAGAGATGGAAGCCATCAAGCCAGTAGAGACTACCGCGCCCCCCACGGACGAACCAGAAGCGACCCCTGACCCGGCCGCCGAGGAAGCCGCCCAGCGGGCCAAGTACGCCGACCTCATCGCCCGCAATTCTGACTTTGCAGGTTGGATCGAGATCCCCGGTGTGGACATTGACCTGCCTATCCTGCAAACGACTGACAACTACTTTTACTTATACCACGACCTGGACCGCGCCGATGACAAGCGCGGCATGCCCTTTGCGGATTATGAGTGTGACATGCAAAACGGCCGCCACCTTATCATCTACGGGCATAACATGGGCGTTAATAATACCGACCGCTTCTCTAACCTGCAAAAGTACCGCGATGCCGATTACTACACCGCGCACCCCTACTTGAAGCTGGACACGCTGTACAAAAGCGAGATTTACAAAATCGTAGCGGTCTACGCTGTTACCTCCCGCGAGAGTGACGGCGATGTGTTCCACTTCAACGAGTATATCGACCTGGACGATGCCGCCGAGCAGACGTTTCTGGACGAAGTGGCCAAGCGCGCGTTTTACACCACCGGCGATTACGCCTACCCCACCGAGCGGCTGTTGACCTTAAGCACCTGCACCTACCAGATGGACGATGCCCGCATGGTCATCCTGGCCCGCCCCCTGCGGGATGGCGAGACCACGGCGGCCGACACGGTACATATCAACAGCGACCCGCTCCTCCCCGCCCGCTGGCCTGCGGGTAAATAAAAACTCCACACGCCGAAAAGCCCTAGGGCTTTTGTTATTCCTTGTTTGCACAAGGAATAATGGGTTCTATTGGCAAGTTCTCTCCCTCAGTCAGCTTCGCTGACAGTGCTCCCCCTCTGGCACTATGTGCCACCTCCCCCGTATCGGGGGAGTCTGTCTCGCAGAGGGAGCCATTAGGCGCTGCGCGCCTTGAGCGGCCCCCTCTGGGAGGGGGCTCCCGCGAAGCGGGTGGGGGAGAGAGTCTAAAACAATATCCCATTTTCCCTTTTTAGCAACCCCCTCTGTAGGGGTCGATGCTTGCATCGACCCGCGGGCTGATGCAAGCATCAGCCCCTACAAACTCACTTCGGTTCACCACTCCCATCCCAAGTGGGGGTGTTGGATATATGTCCGTATCTACTGCGCTAGCAAGCGGGTGCGCTTGGGGCACTGGCCTGCAAAACGCTTTAGATAAATACTAAAGAATAGGAGAAATTAACATGCAGAAAACGAACTTCAAAACTCGTCTGCTGGCTCTGCTGACTGCCGCTTTCATGCTCGTCATGTGCGTCCCGTTTGCAGCGTTTGCAGAAACCGGTTTGAAGACGATTCACGTCAGCTTCATCAATGAAGATAATGATGTCGTCGCCGCCGGTTATGATCTGACTGCAACCAACAATGTTAACAATATTGCTGGTGACGTTTATCCGGACAAGTGCCCTGAGAATGAAGTCCTGGATCATTGGACCTATGGCAGCAAGGACTTCGCAAAAGGCTCTGAAGTGACCTTCGAGCAGCTGGCTGCTATTATTGGCGATAACTACACTTCTGATGGCCAGTGCTGGGTTACCTTTGTGGCTTCCTTTAAAGCCGAGAAGGAACCTGTCACCCTGCAGAAGATTGTTGTTGCTTTCAAAGACGCTCAGGGTAATGACGTGGCCGCTGGCTACACTCTGACCGCTGGCGATGTCAACAGCGTTGCAGGTGATGTCTACGCTACCGCTTGCCCCGAGGGCAAGGAACTGGATTACTGGACTTTCTCTGGTAAGACCTTTGCTAAGGGTTCTGACGTGACCTTCGAGCAGCTGGCTGAAATCATCGGCGACAACTACACCGATGAGGGCGTTTCTTACGTCACCTTTGCTCCTGAGTTCAAGGACAAGGCTGTTGAGCCCACTCCCGTCACCCTGCAGAAGATTGTTGTTGCCTTCAAGGATGCTGCTGGCAAGGAAATGGCTGCTGGCTACACCCTGACCGCTGAGAACAACCTGAACAGCATTGCTGGCGATGTCTACGCCGACGCTTGCCCCGAGGGCAAAGAGCTGGATTACTGGACTTTCTCTGGTAAGACCTTTGCTAAGGGCGCTGACGTGACCTTCGAGCAGCTGGCTGCTATCATCGGCACCAACTACACCGATGAGGGTGTTTCTTACGTCACCTTCGTTCCCGAGTTCAAGGATAAGGCTGTTGAGCCCACTCCCGTCACTCTGAAGAAAATCGTTGTTAGCTTCAACGACGCAGCTGGTAAGGAAATGGCCGCTGGCTACACCCTGACCGCTGAGAACAACCTGAACAGCATTGCTGGCGACGTTTACGCTGGCGCTTGCCCCGAGGGCAAGGAGCTGGATTACTGGACTTTCTCCGGTAAGACCTTCGCTAAGGGCGCTGACGTGACCTTCGAGCAGCTGGCTGCTATCATCGGCGACAACTACACCGCCGAGGGTGTTTCTTACGTCAACTTCGTCCCCGAGTTCAAGAATGTTGCTGCTTCCCTGACCAAGATCAAGATGATCTTCACCAAGGCTGACGGCGCTACCTCTGTTTTCGCTACTGGCGAACTGACCGCTGAGTCTGAGTGGTATGTCCTGCCCGACGCTGCTGGTGTCATCAACCTGGCTGACGGCGAGAAGCTGACCGGCTGGACCCTGTTCCAGAACGGTGCTAAGTATGCCGCTGGCGAGAAGGTCACCTTCGAGTCCCTGAAGGAACTGGCTGGCAAGAACGTCGATAACGACGGTGTTGCTTACCTGAACTTCTACGCTGACCTGAAGACCGACGTCGAGCTGAAGAACATCACCATCAAGTATGTCGAGGATAAGGACGGCGTTCAGGAAGATGTTGCTGCTCCGCAGAACAACTTCACCGCTAAGGACGAGTTCACCATCCTGACCGACAACCTGTACGATGGCAAGGTCCCCGCTGGCAAGAAGCTGATTGGCTGGCAGTACAAGAACGGTGGCAACACCACCAACTTTGTCAAGGGCGAGCATGTCAAGTTCGACACCCTGAAGGAACTGCTGAACGGCAACTGGGATAACGAAGGCAATGCCTGGGTTACCCTGACCCCCGTCTTCCAGGATGTTAAGAGCGACAACAACTCTAACAACAACAGCAATTCTTCCAGCAACAAGACCACCACTGCTACTAGCGAGCAGAAGGTCGTCAAGGCTGCCGCTGCCCCGGCTAACACCACCAAGGTTCTGCCCAAGACCGGTGCTTCCAATGTTGCTCCGCTGCTCGGCGGCAGCCTGGCAGTTGTTGCCCTGCTGATGGGCTACGGCGTTTACAGCCTCGTTCTGCGCAAGAAAGACTAAGATAAACCCTTACCCCGCCGCCCTTTGGGCGTACGGATACCGGTTTATCTAAGATTGTGTGGTTTCCCCATAGGGTAGCGGTACCCAATGCTGCCGCTCCTGGGTGGGCGCGCTAGCATCCACCAAACCCGATGTGATCCAACACAAAAACACCCCCGCACGGTAGCAATACCGTGCGGGGGTGTTGTCGTTTATATGGCGTTAATATTCATATGTAGGGGCGAACATTGTTCGCCCGTGCGGTTTTGCGTTATTTCTAAATTGCACGGGCGGATATAGAATCCGCCCCTACGCCGTAGGGGAGCATTCCATATGCTCCCGTGGAACCTTGCGCTGGCGCGAATTGCTACGGGCGAACAATGTTCGCCCCTACAAAATAACATAAATGGCCGGCCAAAAATCAAATTGGCAACAACGCACAATTGCATATGCACCATTTATCCAAAATTCAACGCTAAACTTGCCCTGATATCCCGGCTGGTGTGGCCTAGGCGGATCAGGTAGCGGCCGGGGGTGGTGTGCCAGGCGCGGCGGGTGGGGTCGTAGTGGGCCAGGTCCCGTGCCGTCAGCACAAATTCCACGTCCCGCTCCTCGCCGGGGGCCAGCCAAACCTTGCTGAACCCCCGTAAAGCCTGGGGCACCCGGCCGCCAGCAATGGGCGCGCCGGTCTCGTCACTTACGTACAGCTGCACCACCTCGGCCCCGCGCACGGCACCGCTGTTTTTTACGGTGACACACACTTTTACCGCGCCGCCATCGGCCAGGGTGTCGGTGCTTAAGCGGGCGTTGCGGTACACAAAGCCGGTGTAGCCCATGCCGTGGCCAAAGGGCCAAAGCACCGGCATGCGGCGGGCATCGTACCAGCGGTAGCCCACGTACACGCCCTCGCGGTAGTCGGCCGTGCGGCCATCGCCGGGGTAGTCCAGGTAGCAGGGCGTGTCCTCCAGCCGCAGGGGCCAGGTCTCGGGCAGGCGGCCGCTGGGGTTGGCATCCCCCCACAGCAGGGCATCGGTGGCTTCGCCCACGCCCTCGCCCGCCAAATACATACATAGCACCGCCGAAACATCCCCCGCCCACGGGCACTCTACGGGCGCGCCGGTGTGCAGCACCACCACCGTGTTTTTCTGCACGGCGGCAATGCGGGCGATCAGGTTGTTCTGGCAGTCCGGCAGGCGCAGGGTGCGGCGGTCGGCCTGGGGGCTGACGAAACTTTCCGGCAGGCCCGCAAACACCACGGCTACATCGGCGTGTTCCGCCGCCGATACCGCTCGCAGGAATTCGCCCTCGTCCCGCTCGTCCATGTCCGCGGGGAAACCCGTCACATACCCCACGCGGCGGCCTTTCAGCAGCGCGGCATCCAGCGCGCCCATGGCCGCAGGGCTGGGCTGACCCTCGCCATAATAGCGCGGGGTCTCGGCAAAGGCACCGATATACGCCACCTGCTGCCCGGCCTTGAGCGGCAGCGCGCCCAGGTTTTGCACCAGCACACCGCACTGTGCGGCCAGCTGCACCGCCTGCGCGTGGGTTGGTGCGCTGTACGATGCAGCGCTGGCTTTTGCGGGCGTGGCGGGCAAAAGCGCGGGGGCAGCCTCGGCCAGCGGTACGCCGTTCAGGCTGCCGCCGCCGTACCGCACCCCCTGCGGCCCGGCCTGGATGGCGGCTGCGGCAGGCGGCAGGTAGATCTCCTGCAAGGTGCGCTCGTCCACGCGGCGGTCCGGCGCGGCGCTGACCTGGTTGCAGCACAGCAGCGGCCCTACCACGGCAGTTTGCGCGCCGCCCACAACCGCCGCCGCCAGCGCGGCGGTCAGGTGCGGATCCTCACTGAACATGGCAAAATTGCGGCCGCACAGCGGGCTGCGCTTGATGTTGGGGTCGACCTCCGCCTGCCCCTGCGCCGCGCCTACGCTGCGCGCCAGGGCAGGGTCAAAGCTGGCCGCCACGGCACACGCCGTCGGCAGCACCACACCCGCCTTTTGCTGAACGGACATAAAAGTAACGCTCCTTTTTTGAAATAATGCCCATTATAGCACAAAAAACATGGTAAAATAAAGGGAAAAGCCCGATTTGTAACAAGTCGTACACAACTGCCCGCTACACTGGGGTTGGAAAGGGGATAAACATGACAAAAGTGCTGATTGCCGAGGATGAGCGGCCCATCGCCCGCCTGCTGGAAATGAACCTGACCCGCGCCGGGTACGTGTGTACCCTGGCACCGGACGGCCTGACCGCTGCCGATTTGATAGAGAAAAACGACTACGACCTGGCCCTGCTGGACATTATGCTGCCCGGCCTGGACGGCTACGCCCTGCTGGATTACCTGCGCCCCCAGGGGGGGCCCGTAATATTTTTGACCGCGAAATCCGCTGTAAAGGACCGTGTGCTGGGTCTGCGCCTGGGCGCGGATGATTACATCGTAAAACCCTTTGCCATGGACGAACTGATGGCCCGCATGGAGATGGTGCTGCGCCGCGCCGGCAAGGGCGGCCACCAGTTGCAGGCTTTTGATGTGACGCTGGACAGCGCCGCCCACCTGGTTTTGCAGCGCGGCCAGCCCGTGGAACTGACCCCGCGGGAGTTTGCCCTGCTGGAACAGCTGATGCGCAACCGCGGGGCGGCGATTTACCGCGATACCCTGATGGAGCGCGCCTGGGGCGGCGATGCCGAGACCACCCGCGCGGTGGATACCTACATTACCCGACTGCGGAAAAAGCTGGGCTGGGGGGATAAGATCGAGACCGTGTACCAGATTGGCTACCGATTGAAGCAGGAGTGAACCCTATGAAATTTGCCTATAAAATGGTCTGCCTGTTGGTGCTGGTGCTAAGTGCGTCCTTTGGCGTGGGCGGCTGCTACCTGCTGTACAGCGACTTTGCCGCCCAGCTGGCCCGCGCCGAGGCCGCCAACGCCGACACCCACCGCCAGGTTTGCGCCTTGCTGCAGGGGGAGGTCATTGACCGCCAGCGCCGGGGCGAAAGCCTGGACAATGCCGTCCTGACCGCCCTGCTGGCGGACTTTGCCCCGCCCACCGCCCTGTGGCGGGACGGCGTGTGCCTGGCGGGGGAGGGCGACCCCCTGCCCGATGGCACCATGGAGGTGCGCCGCACGGCGGACGGTGTGCAGGCCACCTACGCCAGCAATTTGCAGGGCGGCTTGCAGCTGGCTACCGCCTACGACCTGACCGCGCTGTACCAGGGCCGGGATGCTGCCCTGCGCCGCTTTTTGCTGCTGGAAGCCGCTGTGCTGGCGGCCGGTGCGGCCGTGACCGCTTTGTTTGCCCGCCGCATGACCCGCCCGCTGCGCACCCTGACCGCCGCCAGCGCCGAAATTGCCGATGGCGACTACGCCCGCCGCACCAGCCTGCACACCGGGGATGAAATTGAAACGTTGAGCGCCAGCTTTGACAAAATGGCCGATGCTGTGCAGGAAAAGATCACCGCCCTGCAGGCGGACGTGCAGCAGCGGGAGGACTTTATGGGGGCCTTTGCCCATGAATTGAAAACGCCAATGACATCGATCATTGGCTACGCCGATATGCTGCGGACGATACAAACCACCCCCGCCGAGCAGCACGAAGCGGCCGGGGCCATCTACCACGAGGGCCGCCGCCTGGAAGCGCTGAGCGGCAAGCTGCTGGCCCTGCTGGGCCTGGGCGAGGAGGGGCTGGAACTGCGCCCCACCCCGTTGGCCGACCTGTGGCCGCGCCTGCAAGCCGCCTGCCCCGGCGTGGCGCTGCAGCTGCCCGCCTGCGATGCTGTGGTGCAGGCGGACGCTGACCTGCTGCTGGATCTGCTGTGCAACCTGGTGGGCAATGCCGCCAAGGCCAGCGCCCCCGGCCAGCCCGTTCCCGTGGAGATTTGGGCCGAGGATGCGGGGGACGGCGTGAAGCTGACCGTGGCCGACCATGGGTGCGGGATACCCAAAGAGGAGATTTCCCGGGTGACGGAGCCGTTTTACATGGTGGATAAGTCCCGCGCGCGGGAGCAGGGCGGCAGCGGCCTGGGGCTGGCGCTGTGTAAGCGCATCGCCGAGGCCCACGGCAGCGCACTACAGATTGAAAGCGAGCCGGGCCGGGGCACCCGCGTGAGCGTGACCCTGCGAAAGGAGGCGGCGCAATGAAACATACCCTGACCACCCGCGCCGCCACGGTGCTGTGCGCCCTGGGGGTGGCCGTCTGTGCGGCGGCCCCGGCGGTGTTCTTGCGCGGGGCGGATGCGCTGTATCTGGATCACCCGCAGACTGTGGCCGATCCCTACACCGCGCCGGAACCCAACGGCGATGACTACTACGTGCTGCGCCAATTGCAGGCCCGCCAGCAGGTGGAAAAGCGCACGGACAACCCTGACCAGGGGCGCGATGGGGTGAAGTTGTACATCGGCGCGGGAAGCTCCCTGTGGGAGATGAACAGCAACACCAGCTACAAGGCGGATGTGACCGATGCCCTGCAAGGCCTGGTGGACTGCGGCGCACTGCCCCAAGTGTGGGCCGATGCCGCCCTGAATTGGAGCGACACCGAGAGCGACTACTACGAGGGCTACGACACCAGCTACTGGCTGGACACCGTGTACTACGGCTTTGACAGCGTGGGCATCGTGACCTTCCGCCGGTATGCCATGTATGGCGACCAGCTGCGCACGGCGTTCTCGCTTATGATGGACAGCCGCACCGGGCAGGTGCTTTCGGTGTGGATCTCGATGGCTTCGGCAGGGGAGGCAATGTACACGAAAACGCCCACCCTGCAGGAGGCCGCACCGATGAACATGCCAGAGGCCACCACCGAAAACCTGCAGGCCTTTGTGGCCCAGGCCGGGCTGGCCAGCCTGGGGGACTGGGCCGCGCGGGACGACCTGACCTACACCAACGCCCTGTACAGCGCCAACGGCCAGGCATTGGCGGCGGCTGACTGCAAGGATTACCAGCTGGAAAATACGACCCTGCCCTATTACTCGATGAACATTACCCTGTGCGCCGAGGAAAACCTGCCCCGGCGCTTACACTGAAAGGAAGTGCATCATGCGTACCAAAACCCTGGCTTTGCTGCTGGCCCCGCTGCTGCTGGCGGGCTGCGGTGCCCAAGCCGCTGCGACCGACACCCTGCCCACCACCGAGACGACCGCCGAAACCGCGGCCGACCCCACGCCCGAACCCGCCCCGGCGGGATTCAGCGAGGTGGGGACGCTTGTTCATTGCCCTACCACCTGCGGCGGATATTGGGGGTGGAATACGGGGGATGCGTATTATGAGATTGCGCGTGTGTACAAAGGCGATGGAGAACTTGCGGGGTTGCTGCTGAAAACGGACTATGCAACAGGCCAGCAGACTCCGTTGTGTAACGTGCCGGGCTGTACTCATGACAACACCGATTGTCCTGCCTACTTAGAAAATCTGGCCCGCATAAATTTGATGGTAATGGACGATACCGTTTATGTGGAATATGCGGGAATGGATTACTGGAACTATGACGACGGCGACAAGACCTGGGAAGAAGTGGCAGAGGAAAGCCGCCGTGTTTATGAGGAATATTACACCAATGATTATGACACGGTAGACGATTACCTTGCAGTTTGCCGCCGCAATTATGACATGGAACGTGCGCCTTCCTATATTGAAGTCCTGAACGATGACCTGACTGAGCGCACCACCGTGATAACTTTCACCGATGCTATGCGTGATTTGACCGAACTTGGCTTTTCTTACTTCGATGGGACAGCCATGTATGGTGCCGAGGGAGATACTTACATAAACACCCCCGGCCGCATCGTGCGGCTTGACATCCACACCGGCGAAACGCAGGAAATCCCGCTGTATGCCAACGAGGAAGTGATTACCTCCAAGGGCAGCCGCTTTCTGACCCTGCGCGTTGTCTCTGATGCGCCGATGCCCAATTATACCGAGGGCGATGTCTACCAAGCAGCATTGCAGAACGCCCGGTATGAGTTCGATTGGCTGGACCCGCAAACGCTGGAACGTGAAAAAGTCTGTGATATGCCCACCGGTGGGAACCCTAATTTTTTACGGATGTATAAGGACCGTGTTTACCTGCAAGATAATGCCCGCGAGGTAAGTAACTGGGGCACCCAGTACAGCCTGAGTTATTACGATGCCACAGGCAGCCGCACCGAACTGGTGGCTGACCTGCCGGTGAACCTCTACCTGCCCATGACCGATTCCGGCTTTATGCCTGTGTTTGGCAGCGGGGAACGCACCTGGGTGTGGGCGCAGGAATCGGGCTACACCATCTGGAACGATAAGGACTACCTGTACAACCTGGACACCGGTGAATCGGTACAAATCACCCAAAAGCAGTACCGCGACGGCGTGAACATGGCCGTCAGCCTGATGGCCCAGACCAACGACGGCCGCTGGATGATCGGGTATAAACCCCACAGTAATACGCATAACGACCGCTGCGACTACGGCTTCATCGACCCGCAGGATTTTCTGAACGGCAGCGAAAACTATACTCCTGTGCAGATGTGGGATTAAGAAAATAAAGTCTGTCGCCCCATAGAAAACACACGGACATCTGCTGCAAACATTTTTTTGAAAATGCCTGCAAAAACCTTGCAAAATTATGCACATGGTGCTACTATAGACTTGGTGTAAGAATTATATAAAGGAGTGTTACCACTATGGCATTTACCAATCTGTATCTCCAGCACGTCTATGACGACCTGGCTAAGCGTAACCCCGAACAGAAAGAATTCCTGCAGGCTGTTGAGGAAGTCCTCGAGAGCCTGGAACCCGTTGTGGCTGCCCACCCCGAGTACGAGAAGGCCGGCCTGATCGAGCGCCTGGTCGAGCCCGAGCGCATCATCATGTTCCGTGTGCCCTGGGTCGATGACGCTGGCAAGGTCCAGGTCAACCGCGGCTACCGTGTGCAGTTCAACTCTGCCATCGGTCCCTACAAAGGCGGCCTGCGTTTCCACCCCTCTGTCAACCTGTCCATCATCAAGTTCCTGGGCTTTGAGCAGTGCTTCAAGAACAGCTTGACCAGCCTGCCCATGGGCGGCGGCAAGGGCGGTTCTGACTTTGACCCCCACGGCAAGTCTGATGCCGAGGTCATGCGTTTCTGCCAGAGCTTTATGACCGAGCTGTACCGCCACATCGGCCCCGATACCGATGTGCCCGCCGGTGATATCGGCGTTGGCGGCCGCGAGATCGGCTTCCTGTTTGGCCAGTACAAGCGCATCCGTGACGAGTACACTGGTGTGCTGACCGGCAAGGGCATCCCCTTCGGCGGTTCTCTCGCCCGTACCGAGGCTACCGGCTACGGCCTGTGCTACTTTGCCAAGGAAATGCTGGCTGATGCCGGCAAGAGCTTCGAGGGCCAGCGCGTGGTCATCTCCGGCTCCGGCAACGTGGCTATCTACGCCAACCAGAAGGCTACCCAGCTGGGCGGCAAGGTCATTGCCATGTCTGACTCCAACGGTTACATCGTGGACGAGAACGGCATCGACTACAAGGTCATGAAAGAGATCAAAGAGGTCAAGCGCGCCCGCATCAAGACCTACCTGGATTATGTCCCGACTGCTAAGTATGTCGAGGGCAGCCAGGGCATCTGGACCGTCCCCTGCGACATCGCCCTGCCCTGCGCCACCCAGAACGAGCTGCCCCTGGCCGGTGCCGAGGCTCTGGTCGCCAATGGCTGCTATGCCGTAGCCGAGGGTGCCAACATGCCCTCTACCCCCGAGGCCATCGCTTACCTGCAGAGCCACGGTGTGCTGTTTGCTCCTGCTAAGGCTTCCAATGCTGGCGGTGTTGCTACCTCCGGCCTGGAGATGAGCCAGAACAGCCTGCGCCTGGCCTGGACCTTCGAGGAAGTGGACGAGCGCCTGCACAGCATCATGGTCAACATCTACCACAATGCCGCTGCCGCCGCCGAGAAGTACGGTGTCAAGGGTAACCTGGTTGCCGGTGCCAACATCGCCGGTTTCGAGAAGATCGCCTCCGCTATGATGAGCCAGGGTATTGTCTGATCGATTTAAATAGTATATAAGAACCGGCCCGCCGTGAAAACACGGCGGGCCTTTTGCTATATAATAGAGCACGAAAAAGGCCCCCTTGTGTAAAGGGTGACTCCCCACAGTGTGGGGAGATGTCGCGCAGCGACAGAGGGGGCCGGGTTCGAAGAACTCCGCCGCAAGGCGGTGGGGGATTGTGGCCTTACATTGTAGACCCCCCTGCCCGGCAAGCGGGACAATCCCTCCGTCACGGCTTACGCCGTGCCACCTCCCTTTACACAAGGGAGGCTTTAGGCTGCAGCTACTCCAACACCCTCAGCGATACGGCCAGGTATCGCTGGCTGGTGCTGTGGGTGTAGTAGGCGTTCAGGTCGGCGGCACGGTGGAAAAGCGTGGTCTCGTTGGCCTGCTCCCATTCCCCGGGGATGGTCAGGTTCAGCTGGCTGGTAAAGCGGTCCAGCAGGGTGGCCGAGTCGATGGCATCTTCGGGCAGGTCATCGCAGTTGATGCGCATTTCCAAGATCGGCCCGTTGTTGGGCAGATAGGCGATGTCGACATAGCCATCTATCTGAAATGCTGTATCGGGCGAAGCGTCATCCGTATACGGCACGGAATGGGCAAGTTCCAGATGTTCGACCCCGGCGGCATCGGTATGCAGTGTGCAGAAGTTCAGGGTGGAATAATTGGCAGCTTCCAGTTCTACGTTTTCAGCAGCTTCGGTGTCCTGCGCCAGCTGGACCAGATAGGCCAGCTGTTCCTCGCTCAACAGTCCCCGGCGGTTGGCCTGCCGCAGCTTGCCCAGCATCTGGGTGTATTTGTGGGAGTTTTCCTCGCCAATGCTATACCCGTTGTTGATGCTTAACACCTGCTGCCTGTACAGCGCACTGACCGTGGGGTCCAGGCGCTGCTCATCGGTCATGATGCCTGTGACCTCGGGGCGGGGCAGGGTGGTGTCGGCGTACTGCTGTGCCCGGGCACGGGCCGTCAGCGGCGGCACGGCCAACAGGGCGGCGCACAGGGCGGCCGTCAGCCAAAAACGGCGGTCAATCGTCAGCTTCTTCATGGACATACACCTCCTTGGGCAGGGTCAGGGCTACCGTGGTGCCTTTGCCTACGGTGCTGGTAAATTCCAACTTGGTGCCAAAGGCGGCGGCAATATCGGCGCAGAGCGCCAGCCCCACGCCGCTGCCGCCGTTGGCCCGGGCGCGGGCCTTGTCCACCCGGTAGAATGGCTCGGTCAGGTGGGGCAGGGCTTCGGGCGGGATGCCGCAGCCGGTGTCGGCTGCTTCCAGCCGCCAGTGCTCCCCGGCGGGCAGGCAGCGCAGCGTTACCGTGCTGCCCGGCGCACTGGCGTGGGCGGCGTTCAGTACCAAATTGCGGAGCAGGTCCGCCAGCAGCACCCGGTCGGCCCGCACGGCGGCATCTTCGGGGCAGGTTCGTTCCAATGTGACGGGCAGGTCGGGCAGGCTGCGGGCTACATCCTCAAAAGCGGCGGCCACCGGCACGGCGGTCAGGGTCAGCGCTTCCTGCCGCAGGTCTTGCAGGCTGAGCAGCTGCTGGCTTAAACTTTCCAGCCGGGTAGATTCGTGATAGATGGCATCGGCGGCGCGGCGCTGGTTTTCGGGCGGCAGCTCGCCGCCCCGCAGTAAGTCAGCGTAGCCGATCATGCTGGTCAGCGGTGTTTTTAGCTCGTGAGTCAGGTCGGCCACAAAGCGGCTTTGGCGGTCGTTTAACTGCTGCAGGGCGGTGGTGTGGTGGGCCATCAGCAGCGCGGCCAGCGTGAGCACCGCCTGCAGCAAAAACCACTGACGCAGGGCGTTGGTGCGGGCGGCGTAGGCAGGGGACACATCCATGCCGGTGACCATCCACGCCCAGGTGCGGGAGCCGGTGGACCCGGCCACCTGGTCGCAGAGCAGCAGCGTCTGGCCGCACAGCTGCATGGTGGTGCCGTCCCCGGCCTGCAGGGCCGTCAGCGTTGTTTCGGGGATATCATCGGGCAAGGTGGTGTACAGGACCCGCCCGACCTGGTTCAGCAGTGCGAAGGTGCAGGGCTCGGCCCCCACCATCAGGCGCTGGCGGTCATAGAACAGCTTAGCGGCAAAGGTTTTGCTGTCGGCCTGGGCAAAAAGGTTGTCTTTGACCACCATCATGTGGATGGAGTCGTCATCTTTGACTTCCTGCAAAGTCTCGGCGTAGCCAAACAGGTTGCGCTGGTGCTGCAGCACGGCCTGGTTGGCCAGGGTGTCCAGCGTTTGGGTGAACTGGCGGTCCGCCAGCCACCCGCCCACCAACGCCAGCACCAGCGAAAAGCCGCAGACGGCTATAGAGAGGGAACGTTTCATGGGGGCCTCCTTTCTGAGGTGGTAGAGTCTTAAGTGGCCCCCTTGTGTAAAGGGGGCTGGCTGCGCGATAGCGCAGACTGGGGGATTGTGACCTTGCCCGGAAATAGACTTGTCAACGTAAGGCCACAATCCCTCCGCCCCTGCGGGGCACCTCCCTTTACACAAGGGAGGCTTTAGACTGCGGCTACTGCAACAGCTTATACCCTACCTTCGGCACGGTGATGATTTTATCATCCCAGTGCAGTTTTTTGCGCAGGCGGTGGATGTGGATGTCCACCGTGCGCGGCCCGGCGTTGCTGTCCAGGCCCCAGACCCGCTCATACAGAGCTTCACGGTAGAGCAGCTGCCCCCGGGCACGGACGAGGGCCAGCAGCAGGTCAAACTCCCGGGGTGTCAGTTCTATGCGGGTGCCGTTTTGGGTCACGGTGTGGTTGTCCGGGTCGATGACGGCATCAAAGGCTTGCAGCGTGGCGGCCCGGCGGCCGGTGTGGCGCAAAAGCCCCTCCACCCGGGCCAGCAGCTCCGGTGGGGCAAAGGGCTTTACGATGTAATCGTACGCGCCCAGCCGCAGCCCCCGCACCCGGTCCTCCACCGTGGCTTTGGCGGTTAAAAAGATGACCGGCGTACCCGTGGGGGCGATGTAGTCCATCAGGGTAAAGCCGTCCACGCCGGGCAGCATTACGTCCAGCAAAATCAGGTCAAACAGCGTGGATTCCAGTAGGTCGGCGGCTTCATCGCCGGTGTGGGCCTTGATGAGCGGCTGGCCCAGGGGTTCCAGCGTCATTTCAATTAAATCGGCAATGGCGGGTTCGTCCTCGACAATCAAAATCGGCCGCATGGCAGGCATCTCCTTTCCTTGGATTTGACACCAGTATAGCACAGGCGTTTTTCAAAATCATTTCTAAATGAAAAATAGCAGAAAATAAAAATGGCCCCCTTGTGTAAAGGAGACCATAACGGGAAAGACGGCGCTTTTAGCAAGTAGAGTGTGTAGGGGCGAACAGCGTTCGCCCGCAGAACCTGATGTGACCACAAAACTCCGCGGGCGCACACTGTGCGCCCCTACAAAGAACTTTCCCAGTAAATGCGGACTATCACCCCTGCAAAAACTCTCGTATTTCCTTTTCTACTGCCACTACTTCCTCGGCGAAGGCGCGGGCGGAGACACGCAGGGCACCGTTGCCCAGCACGATGATCTGCTCGGCACCGTCACTGCTCACCACGCGGGTGCGGTGGTCCTTGGCCAGCTCGTGGGTGGTACGCTCGATGTACATGTCAGCGGTCTCGGCCTCTTTGGTGTAGACCACGTACAGGTTGTGGTGCTTTTCCACTTCCCGGGCGCCGCCGCGCACCTTGTAGGCATCAAACACCAAAATTGGCACACAGCGCTTGTATCCGGCGTAGTTGCACAAAATGTCCATCAGACGGCGGCGGGCAGCATCCAGGTTACTGTCGGCAATCTTGCGCAGCTCGTCCCAGGCGAAGATCACGTTGTAGCCGTCCACCAGCAGGTAATCCGGCCCGGAGGGCTGGGGCTTGGCGGGGGCGGAAGCACTCACCGCAGGGGTCGGGCGGGTGTGCATGGCGGTGCGGGCGGCCTTTTCACTGTTCGTATCCGCCCCGGCGGGCTGGCCGCGGCGCTTGATCTTGCCGTAGGTGCGCTCAAAAATCGCCAGCAGTTCCTTGTCCTGCTCCAGGGTGCCGCGGTAGGCGGCAGCGCGGCGGCGGGCGTTGTTGGCCTGGGCTTCCTCGTCCTCCTGTGGCTCGGCATCCACCCCGGCGGGGCCGTCCAAGCGGCGGGCCAGGCCGCTGTCCACATGGGCTTTGGCGGGTACCTCGTCCCAGCGCACCAGATACCCCGCACCGTGGCTGCAAAAGACCGAGTCAGCCGGGTTTTCGATATCCGCATCCGGGTCGTAGCCAAAATCGGCCAGCACCTCGTCCGCATTGTGGCAGGCATCATACCCGGCGGGCAGCACGGCCCAGCGGCCCAGGCCGTGGGTGTAGGCGGCGATTTCCCGGGC
Organism: Bulleidia sp.; assembly: GCA_963655125.1. Taxonomy (GTDB): domain Bacteria; phylum Bacillota; class Clostridia; order Oscillospirales; family Ruminococcaceae; genus Gemmiger. The sequence continues at coordinate 7,723 of CAVKDR010000040.1, read as the reverse complement.
ATAGCCCCGGGCGGTGGCTACCGGCAGGCGGCCGGTCAGGGTCACGGTGTCGCCCTGGGTGATGGGCGGCTCAAAGCTGCCGCACATCCGCTGCACATCGGCCATGGCACGGCCCAGGCAGTCGGCGGGCAGTTCCAGCGTGAACTCATACCACGGTTCCAACAGCTGCACGGCGTTTTTTGCTTCGGCCATCCGCAGGCCCTGGCGCACTGCGCGGTAGGTGGCCTGGCGGAAGTCCCCGCCCTCGGTGTGCTTCTGGTGGGCGCGGCCCGCCGCCAGGGTGATCTTCACATCGGTCAGCGGTGCGCCGATCAACACGCCGGGGTGGGTGCGCTCGGCTAAATGGGTCAGCACCAGGCGCTGCCAGTTTTCGGCCAGACTGTCCGGCAGGCAGTCTGCCGCCAGCTGTACGCCGCTGCCCCGGGGGCCGGGTTCCAGCAGCAGGTGAACCTCGGCATAATGGCGCAGGGGTTCGTAGTGGCCGATGCCCTCCACGGCGGCGGTGATCGTCTCCTTGTACAAAATGCCGCCCTCGCTGAAAGTGACGGCCAGTTTGAACCGCTCCTGCAGAATGTTCTGCAAAATTTCCAGCTGCACTTCGCCCATCAGCTGCACATGCACCTCGGCCAAGTCGGCGCGCCAGGCCACATGCAGCTGCGGGTCCTCGTCCTCCAGGGTTTGCAGCGCTTTTAATAGGGTGTGGGGGTCGGCATCGGGGCAGTCGACCCGGTAGTTCAGCACCGGCTCCAACAGGGGGGCGCTGGCATCGGCCTCGGCTCCCAGGCCCTGGCCGGGGCGGGTATTGGCAGGGCCGGTCACGGCCACCACCGTGCCGGGCAGACACTCGCTGACCAGCCGGAACTTGCCGCCGCTGTACAACCGCAGCGTGTCGGCCTTTTCGCCGTTTGGCAGAGTATCTTTTACATGCAGCACACCGCCGGTCACTTTTAGCCAGCTCAGCCGGGTACCGGCATCCTCGCTGACTTTAAAGACCCGCGCACCGAACTCGCCCCAGGCGGGCGGCATCCGGGTCAGGGTCTGCAGGCCGTGCAGCAGACCGTCCAGACCGTCCAGCCGCAGGGCCGCGCCAAAAAAGCAGGGGAACACCTGCCGCCGTGCGATGGCCATCAGCAGGGTATCCCGGCTGGGCTGGCCGCCCTCCAGTACTTCTTCCATCAGCGGCTCACTGCACAGGGCCAGGGCTTCGGGGTCAGGCGTGGTGGAAAAGTCCACGCAGTCATCGCCGAACCGCCCGCGCAGTTCCCGCAGGCGCACGGCGGCATCGGCCTCGGCTAGGTCCATTTTGTTGATAAAAATAAACGTGGGTACGCGGTAACGGGCCAGCAGCTTCCACAGTGTTTCGGTGTGGGCCTGCACACCATCGGTGCCGCTGATGACCAGCACCGCGTAGTCCAGCACCTGCAAAGCGCGCTCGGCCTCGGCGGAAAAATCCACGTGGCCGGGGGTGTCCAGCAGGGTCAGGGTAGTTTCCTCCGCATCGCCCTGCGCGGGCAGCGTCAGCATAGCCTGCTTGGAGAAAATGGTGATGCCCCGGGCGCGCTCCTGGGCATCGGTATCCAAAAAAGCATCCTTATGGTCCACCCGGCCCAGCTTGCGCAGCACACCGGCGCGGTAGAGCAGGCCCTCGGCCAGGGTGGTTTTGCCGCTGTCCACGTGGGCCAGCAGACCGATGACGAGTCGTTTCATATAACATCCTCACAAAAAACGCCACCGCGGTGTGCGATGGCGATAGGGTCATTGTTTCCAGGTCCACCACAGGTATTTGATGTTGGTGGTCAGGTAGCGCTTAAACAGGCGCTTGGGGTCCTGCATCAGGCGGTACAGCCATTCCAGGTTGTGACGCTGCATCCACATGGGGGCGCGGCGGATGTTGCCGGCCTCGTAGTCAAAGGCAGCACCCACGCCCACCATCACGGCCTGCACCTTGTCCTCGTGGGCGGCCATCCAGCGTTCCTGTTTGGGGGCACCCAGGCCGACCCAGACAAAATCCGGCTTCGTCTCGTTGATGCGGCGGATGACGGCAGCATCCTCCTCGGGTGTCAGCGGGCGGAATGGCGGCGAGTACATGCCGGCAATCACCGCGCCGGGGTAGTTCTTTTCAATGGTCGCCCTTAAAATATCCAGCGTTTCCTGCGTAGAACCGTAGAAATAGTGACGGTAGTGCTTGGCAGCACTCTCTTTCAGCATCTCTTTCATCAGGTCGGGGCCGGTCACGCGGGCGGCATCCACATAGCCCTGCTCGCGGCTGAACTTGGACAGCGGGCCGCCGTCCGGCAATGCCATCACCGCGCCGTTCTGCACGGCCTGGTAAGTGGGGTCATCATGGGCGGTCACGGTGGTGTGGACGTTGGCCACGCAGATGTACTTGCCGCGCCAATCCTCCAGCTTTTCTTCCAGCAGGCGGACGGTCTTTTCCATGTCGGTGACAACAATGTTCACGCCCATGATCTCGCAGGTGTTTAAAAGGCGCAGGTCCACGAACCGCATGCCGCCCAGGGTGCTGATCTCGGTGCGGGAGCTGACGTAATCGTTGTACACCGGTACGGCGGTCACCCGCAGGTGGAAGTTATCCGCCAGCATCATAATGCGCTGGGTGGTGGCCGTGTCCTGCACGTCCTGGGCCAGCACCAGCATATCGACCTTGTGGGTCTGCAGCAGTTCGTACAGGCTGTCCACCGTGCCTAAGTAGGCAGGCAGACCCTCGCGGGGGGCGGCATCCAGATAGCCCACGTACTGCATGGCCGTGCTGCCGTGGCCCTCGATCACATCGCGGAAAAAGCGGTGCGCCAGCTGCCCGCCGCCGATCAGCAGCGCCCGGGGCACGATATCGTGCTTGCGCACATAGGCATCGGCCAGCTTGTCAAACATCAGCCGCTTGAGGTAGATAACGATGACCGACAGCAGGTAATAATACACCAGCAGCAAACGGGAAAGCTGACTGACGCGGAACACGTAAAACGCGGTGGCCATCAGCGCCAGGCCCATCAGGCTGGTCAGTGCTATAAGAAAAAGCTGCTTGAGACTGTTGCGCAGGTGCAGGGTGCGGTAGCTGCCCAGCACGGCGTTGCAGCCTACGATCACCAGTGCATACAGGGCCGAAATGGGCAAAAACGTCCAGATATCCCACATAAAGAACTGACTGCCCATGGGGGTGTAGCTGCGCAGCCAGCCAGCAAAGATGAAAGTAAGGATCAGCAGCAGAATTTCGAAAGCGGCATTGGCGAACCGCAGAAATTTGGATTTATGATAGTGCATGCAGGACCTCCGTTGTCCCGGCTGTCGGTTACAGGGAAACAGCCATTCATTTTATAATAACATTATAAGGCTGCTTTTTCAATAGAAAATTGGATGTGAAAAAAGGCTGCTCCTGTCGAAAGGGGCAGCCTTGGGGAAGTTTATTCGTCCTGGTCGTCATCCCGCGCCCAGTTGTAGGCACAGCGCACGGCTTTGTGCCAGCCGCGCAGCCGCTTGCGGCGCTCAGCTTCGGAAATGTCAGGCGCAAACATCTTGTCGATGGCGTGGTTCTTCGCCAACTCCTCCGGCCCGGACCAGAAGCCCACGGCCAGACCTGCCAGATAGGCCGCGCCCAGGGCGGTAGTCTCCACCGAGCGAGGCCGCTCCACCGGCGCATTGCTGATGTCGGCCTGGGTCTGCAGCAGGTAGTTGTTGGCCGCCGCGCCGCCGTCCACTTTCAGCGCTGCCAGGCGGATGCCGGAGTCGGCGCTCATGGCATCCAGCACATCGTTGACCTGGTAGCACAGGCTGTCCAGCGTGGCGCGGATGATATGGTTTTTGTTGCAGCCGCGGGTCAGGCCCACGATGGTGCCGCGGGCGTACTGGTCCCAGTGGGGGGCACCCAGGCCGGTAAAAGCGGGCACCACGTAACAGCCGTTGGTATCCGGCACTTTGCGGGCCATATACTCAGAGTCGCGGCTGTCCTCCAGGATCTTCAGCTCGTCCCGCAGCCATTGGATGGCCGCACCCGCTACGAAAATCGAGCCTTCCAGCGCATAATTCACCTGGCCGTTCAGTCCCCAGGCGATGGTGGTCAGCAGGCCGTTTTTGCTGCGCACAGGCTGGTCGCCGGTGTTCATCAGCAAAAAGCCGCCGGTGCCGTAGGTGTTTTTGGCTTCGCCCTTGTTAAAGCAGGCCTGCCCGAACAGTGCCGCCTGCTGGTCGCCCGCCGCACCGGCAATCTTGATAGCACCGCAGAAGTGCATCGGGTCGGCGTACTCGTAAAATTCGCTGTTGGAAACAGGCTTGGGCAGTACGCTGCGGGGGATGTCCAGCAGCTTCAAAATATCATCGTCCCAATCCAGCGTGTGGATGTTGAACAGCATCGTCCGGCTGGCGTTGGAGTAGTCGGTCACATGCACCTTGCCGCAGGTCAGCTTCCAAATCAGCCAGGTCTCCACGGTGCCAAACATCAGCTGCCCGGCCTCGGCCTTTTCCCGCGCACCGTCCACATTGTCCAAGATCCACTTTAGCTTGGTGGCGGAGAAATAGGCATCAATGATCAGTCCGGTCTTTTCCCGGATCATTTCGGTGTAGCCTTCGGCTTTCAGCTGGTCGCAGTATTCGCTGGTGCGGCGGCACTGCCACACAATGGCGTGGTAGATCGGCTCGCCGGTGTCGCGGTCCCACACGATGGTGGTCTCGCGCTGGTTAGCGATGCCGATAGCGGCAATATCCTCGGCGGTGGCACCGATCTTGTTCATGGCAGAGAGCGCAACGCCCAGCTGGGTGGTCCAGATCTCGTTGGCATCGTGCTCGACCCAGCCCGGCTTGGGGAAATACTGGGTAAACTCTTTCTGGGCCACGCTGCAAATCTGGCCATCGTGGTCAAACAAGATGCAGCGGTTCGAGGTCGTTCCGGCGTCAAGCGCCATAATGTACTTTTTCATAAGGCACTTCCTTTGGCGGGTATTTGCAATGATTAAAATTATTGTAGCATAACCACCAAAAACTGCAAGCAAAAAGCAGAATATAGTAGCTAAATCTGCAAAACGCCCAAAACCGATTGCACAGTTTTGGGCGTTTTGCTAAAGACGATTTGTTTATTGGTTGGCGGCAAAGATCCACCATTCGCCATCGATCAGCACTTCCAGTGTGCCGTCCTCGGTGCCGTAGCGGTAGGCATAGCCGGTGCCGAAGTTGGATTGCCCATCTTCGGCGGGGAAGGAATCGCTGTCCACGGTCGAGGTGATCGTGCCATCGGGTGCGGCGCTGGCATCGGTGCCGCTGGCTGTGCCGGTGTCGTAGTAGACGATGCCTTCCAACATCACGGCGTGTGCCGGGGCTATGGCGATGCGGGACTCCGCGCTGTCCTCGGCTTTATACGTGCCGCCGGTGCTGCCCTCCACGGGGGAACTGCCCTCGTTTGCATAGGGGCTGGCGGCACCCATCAGCGGTTCATCCGGGGCGGCGGCTGCTTCGGGGGCAGTCTCGGCGGCAGCGGCGGAGCTTTCCACAAAGTCACCCTTGCTGCTTCCGGCGCGCCAGCCAACAACGCCGACCAGCAACAATCCGGCGCAGGCAGCTGCCGAGAGCGCGGGCATCCAGTATACGGGCTTTTTGCGGCGGCGCACGGCAGGGCGGTCGGCCGCCAAGATCAGGTCATCGTCCACCTGGCCGATGGACTCAAATAACTGGCGTTCGTTCATACGGCCACCCCTTTCTTTTGTAAGTATGCGGCCAGCTTGCCGCGGGTGCGGTGCAGCGTTACCCGCACTTTGCTTTCGGTCAGGTGGTAACGCGCAGCAATGTCGGCGGTGGCATCGCAGTACCAGTATCGCCGCAGAAAAATATTGCGGGTCTCCTCGGGCAGGGTGCGCAAAAATTCGCTGATAAGCCGCCCGGTCTCGGCGGCATCAAAGATATCCTCCACACTGCCGGGGGCAGCCACGCATTCGGCCAGTTCATCCAGCGGGGCGAAGGTCTGCCCGCTGCCGCGCTTTTGGGCCGTGGCTTTGTCCAGTCGGTCCAGCGCCAGGTTGCGGGTGATGCGCCCCAGGTAGGGGGCCAGCCGTGCGGGCCGATTGTCCGGCATGCTGTTCCAGGCGGCCAGCCAGGTATCGTTTTCACATTCTTCCACATCGTGGGCGCTGTGCAGGATATTGTCGGCAATTTTGCGGCAGTACGCGCCGAACTTGGCGGCGGTCTCGGCCAGCGCCTGCTCGTCCCGGGCCCAATACAGGGCCACGATGGCAGCATCCTCCATGCTTAAACCTCCTTTATACCTTTATATAAGGAAAGCGGGCGGAATTGTTACAGCAAAAGCCTGCTTTTTGCGGCAGGCTTTGGTTTTACAACATGTGCTTTTTGTGCAGCACCCAGGCGGAAAGAACGCACAGCGCCAGCGTCAGCCCCAGCACAATGGCAAAACCGGCGGTGGAGTTGGCAAATGGCATGCCGTCTGCTTGCACGTTCATGCCGTATAGGCCGCTGATGACGGTGGGCACGGCCATCAGCAGGGTAATGCTGGTCAGGTATTTCATGGCGTTATTCAGGCGGTTGTCCAAAATCGAGCTGAACAGTTCCCGCGTACCTTTTATATCATCGCGGTAGATGCTGGTCATCTCAATGGCCTGGCGGATCTCAACAATAACATCGTCCAGCAGTTCGCGGTCATCGGGGTACTGCTCCAGCCGCTTGTAGCGGGTCAGGCGGTCCAAAACCGTAGCGTTGGCCCGCAGACTGGTGGCAAAGTAGACCAGCGTGGATTCCAGGCCGTGCAGTTCCATCAGATCGCTGTCCTTTAAATCGCCGGACAGGTTTTTCTCGATGGCCTGGCGGCGGCGGTCGATGAGCCGCAGTTCCTGCTGGTACATCGAAGCCGCACGATAAAGCAGCTGATAGACGAACCGCATCTTTTTGCGGGTGGAAAAGCCCTTGACCCGGCAGGCGGTGAAGTCGCCGATGACCGGCGTGTCCACCGAGCAGACCGTCACGATCAACTCCTGCGTCAGGATGATGCCCAACGGGATAGTGGTGTAGATGCCCTCGCCGGAGTCGGGCACCTTGATGGGGATGTCCACAATGATTAAGGTATAGCCGTCCTCCAGGCTGATACGGGCCGATTCTTCCGGGTCGGTGGCGGCCATCAGGTCGGCAGGCTCTATATCTAAGGTAGAGGCCACCAGACGGGCCTCGTTTTCATCCGGGCTGTTCAGGCAGACCCAGCATCCCTCGCCGATCTCATCAACGCGGGTAAGCTGCTTATCCTGTGTGCGGTAAATCTTCATCATGGCAGTCGACCATCCATACATTATAATAATATCAGTATAAAGCCTGCAACCCAAAAGCGCAAGGGGATTTATGCTGGCACCCGCGTTATGTTGGTCGCCCGGTGCGAACTCCATTTATATATGTAGGGGGCGGTGTCCTCGACGCCCCGTGGCTCCCCTAGAGGGGAGCTGTCAGCCGAAGGCTGACTGAGGGGTGGCTCTTTTAGCTGCGAACCTACCGTTATTGTCCCCCCCAAAGGCTCCCTTGTGCAAAGGGAGCTGTCAGCGAAGCTGACTGAGGGATTGAAATCTTGCGTCACCACCCTTTACCCCTACAAATGGTGTTACAATTACACAGCGCCCACAATATACACCTTGCCCAAATCCACACCAAAAACTTTGTCAAAAAAAGCGAAAAAAGTGCTTGACAAAGGTCATACACCTTGCTATAATAATCAAGCTGTCTCGCGAGGGAC
>CAVKDR010000039.1:0-12994 GCA_963655125.1 Bulleidia sp. | reverse complement strand
ATGAAAACAAGGGTACAGTCCGAAAAATAACGAGTAAGGGTTATGAGGCTATGACTCCGAAGAAGTAAGACCGCCGGGGCGAACAAAAATGTTCGCCCCGGCTTTTTGGTGTTGTATAAAGCGGGCGGATATAGAATCCGCCCCTACGTCCCTAACCTACTGTAGGGGTCGATGCTTGCATCGACCCGCGGGCGGATGCAAGCATCCGCCCCTACAATTGGGTGATTTCCCACTACAACATACACCGCATGGTGCGAGTGGCCTCTACGAAATCGTGGGATTCGTACAGGGCGATGGCGGGGGCGTTTTGGGATAGGACGTTCAGTTCCAGGTATTCCAACCGGCGGTCCCGCGCCCAGCGCTTGGCGGCACCCAGCAGCGTACTGCCAATGCCCTGCTGGCGGTGGGCTTCGTCTACCACCAGATCCGCCAGGCAGGCATAGCGGTGGGGCAGCACACAGCTGAACTCCGGTGTCCAACCGGCATAGTTCACCAGCGCAAAACCGATCACTGCGCCGTCCTCCTCGGCCAGCAGGTAATCGGCATCCGGGGCCTTGACGGCCTGGCGGACAAACTCATCCTCCCGCGGGGCGGCGCAGAAAAACTCCGGCTGCAAATCGACCAGCGCCTGGTCCAGCTGGCGGTACAGCGCCACAATGGCCGGGATGTCCCCTTCCCCGGCCGGGCGGATCGTGATTTTGGGCATGCTTATTCCCCCAATCCTATAACACATCGTAAAACAAAAACGGCGGACGCACTTGTCCGCCGCTGCATCATTTGATTTCCTGGATGGTGTAGTTGAAGCCGTACTCTGCCTGCAGCTTCTTCACGGCAGGCTCGCAGTCCTCGATGAAAGTGGCGGAGTAGACGCTCTGGCCGTTGTGGGCCTTCTTGTACTCCTCCACAATCTCGTTCAGCTTTGCCCAGCCCTCGTCAGCCTTGGCCTGGTCCATGCTCTGGGGGAAATCGATGATGAATTCGCGGTGTTTGGGGATACGTGCTTTCATAATGATACACTCCTGTGATTTTTATCAAAAATATACGTTTTGTATATTCAGGCAGATTTACAGCCCGAAACAACGCCGGGCGTTTTCGGCAGTCTGGTCCAGCACAGCCTGGGCATCCATATCCCAGATCGTGCCGATGTAGGCGGCCACATGGGCGATGTTGCGGCTGTCGTTGCGGGTGCCGCGCACCGGCTCAGGTGCCATGTAGGGGCAGTCGGTCTCCAGCAGGGCGCGGTCATGGGGGATGGCGGCCAGTACCTTAGCGGCGCGCTTGGCACCTTTGTAGGTCACGGCACCGCCAAAGCCCAGGTACATGCCCTGCTCCACCAGCCAGGCGGCATCATCGGCGCTGCCGCTGTAGCAGTGCAGTGCGCCGCGGGGCTTATATTTGCGCAGCAGTTCGTACATTTCGGCGTGGGCTTCCCGGTCGTGGACCGACACGGGCAGATCCAGCTCTTTAGCCAGCTGCAGCTGGGCTTCAAACAGGGCATACTGTTCCTCGCGGGGGACAGGCCAATGGTGGTCCAGCCCGATCTCCCCCACCGCAACAACGGCGGGGTCATCGTACAATGGGCGCATGGCGGCCAGTTCGGCGCGCCAGTCACCGTGGTAAACAGCCACCGTGGCGGCATCTTCCTCGATGAGGCTTTCCGGGTGGATGCCCAGTGCGGCGTGGAAGTAAGGCGCAGTGTGCGCCAGTTCCAGCACCTTTTGGGCATCGCCGGAGTGGGTGGCACATTCCAGCACACCTACCACGCCGCCACGGGGCAGCGCGGTCAGCAGGTCGGCGCGGTCGCCGTTGAACTGGCCGCTGGCATAATGGGCATGGGTGTCAAAAATATTCGTCATGGTTCAGCTTTCCTTTGGCTGCGGGGCGCGGTTGACCAGGAAGATACCCACACAGACCAGCGCCAGCGCCGCAATATACTGCCACTCAAACAACGGTTCGCCGTTGAGTAGGGCGGAGAGCAGCACGTTCATGATCGGGATGATAAGCCCAAAAATGGCGATGCGGGAGATGGGATTGTTCTTCATCAGCAAGGCCCACAGCACGTAGCCAGCGCCAGAAATAAACGCCAGCACGAGCAATACCGGGATGGCCCCGGCTTGCTGCGGGTGCAGACTGCCGCCCATGGCAAAGCCGATGACGGCCAATGCAAACCCGCCGCAGCCCAGGTTGAGCACACTGACGGTGAAGCTGTCGGTCTTTTTGGCGGCGGCTTTATTCCACGGCCCGGCCAGCGAGAAGATGGCCGATGCCAGCAGCATGTACAAAATGCCCTTGGCACTGCCGCTGCCGTAGTTGCCCAGGGTGGCAAACAGCACACCGCCAAAGCCCAGCACACAGCCCAGCGCCTTGCGCGGGGTCATGCGGTCGGCATTGCCATACAGGAAATGGGCCACGATAACGCCCATGAAGCTTTGGGTGCTGTTGATGATGCCGCCCATCGCGCCGGTAAGCAGCGCGGCTGCCGAGTAGTAGAAGAAGTACTGTGCGGCGGTCTGCCACAGGCCCAGCCCGCAGCAGACGGCCAGCTGCTTGCCGTGGGGCATGGGCAGCGGGCGGCGGTTGAGCGCCAACCCGGCCAGCCAGACCAGCGCCGCGCCCATCATGAAGCGAACGCCTGCAAAGCAAAGGATCGTTGCTGTATCGGAAGAATCGATGGCGAACATCCGATACCCCATCTTGATAAACGGCAGCGCCGACCCCCACAGAATGTTGCAGAGAATAGCCATAGCAACCGCAGCCGCAGGATTTCCGAAAAAGGTATCCAGCCGTGATTTTGTATTTTCCACGTTTATTTTCCCCAAATCGCATAACTATGCGATTTTAATTAAAAGTTCTTTCGATTCCTTTCTTTCAAGAAAGGAACAAAACCCTCGTAACTTTAGTGAATACGCGCACCAGCGGGGGTGTTGTCCGGGAAGAACGCGATGGAGCAGCCGCCCTCGGTGTCGGTATCGGCAGCGAAGATCATGCCCTCGCTGACATACTTACCCTTCATCATCGGGCGGGGTGCCAGGTTGGCTACGATACCGATCTTCTTGCCGATCAGATCCTCAGGGGCAAACCACTTGGCGATGCCGGACAGGATGCAGCGCTCGCGCTCGCCGTCAAAGACGGTCAGGTGCAGCAGCTTCTTGCTCTCTTTCATGCGCTCGCAGGCACGGACCTCGGCCACGCGCAGTTCCACCTTGCAGAAATCATCAAAGCTGATCTCGGCCTCATGGTCGCCGATCAGTTCCGCACTGGCGGCAGCAGCTTCGGCTTTCGGCTCCTCTGCGGGGGCGTTGGCAGCCTGGGCAGCGGCTTTCTGGGCAGCCTCCAGGGCATCCAGCTCGGCCAGTTCCTTGGCGGTGTCGATGCGGGGGAAGATGTTCTCGCCCTTGTGCAGGGTGGCGGTGGCAGGCATGGAACCCACGGCAGCGGCGCTGTCCCAGGTTTTCAGGCTGTCATCCACGCCCAGCTGGGCAAAGATCTTCTCGCAGGTGGTGGGCATAAACGGCTGCAGCAGCACGGTGCAGATGCGCAGGGTCTCGGCCAGGTTGTACAGCACACGGGCCAGGCGGGGCTTGGTCTCCTCGCTCTTAGCCAGCACCCAGGGGGCGGTGGCATCGATGTACTTGTTGGCGTTGTCGATGACCTCAAACACATCGGCCAGGGCGTTCTGGAACGCATAGGCTTCCATGTCGGCCTCGTAACGGGCGCGCAGGCCGCCGACCTTTTCCAGCAGGGCGGCATCTTCGGGGCCTTCGGCCTGGTCAGCGGGCAGGGTGCCGCCGAAGTACTTGTCCGCCATGGCGGTGGTACGGGACAGCAGGTTGCCCAGATCGTTGGCCAGGTCCATATTGATACGGTTGATCAGCAGCTCGTTGGAGAAGTTGCCGTCAGAGCCAAAGGGGAAATCACGCAGCAGGAAGTAACGCAGGGCATCGGCGCTGTAGCGCTCGGCCAGCAGGTAGGGATCCACCACGTTGCCCTTGGACTTGGACATTTTGCCGCCGTCCAGCAGCAGCCAGCCGTGGCCGTAGACGTGCTTGGGCAGGGGCATATCCATGCTCATCAGCATGGCGGGCCAGATGATGGAATGGAACCGCACGATCTCCTTGCCGATAAAATGCACGTCAGCAGGCCAGAAAGTCTCGTAGTCGCTGTCGGGGTACTTATCGTTCATGAAGCCGAGGGCGGTGGTGTAATTGAACAGGGCATCGATCCAGACGTAGACAACGTGCTTGGGATCGAAGTCAACAGGGATGCCCCACTTGAAGCTGGTACGGGAGACGCAGAGGTCCTCCAGGCCCGGATCGATGAAGTTGTGTACCATCTCGTTCACGCGGGAGCGGGGCAGCAGGAAGTCGGTGTTGACCAGCAGGTCGCGCACACGGTCAGCGTACTTGGACAGGCGGAAGAAGTAGGCCTCCTCCTCGGCATCCACAACGGGACGGCCGCAGTCCGGGCAGCAGCCGTTGACCAGCTGGCTCTCGGTCCAGAAACTCTCGCAGGGGGTGCAGTATTTGCCCTTGTAGGTGCCCTTGTAGATGTCGCCCTTCTCGTACATCTTCTTGAAGATCTTCTGGATGGCGGCAACATGATAATCATCGGTGGTGCGGATAAAACGGTCGTAGCTGATGTTCATCAGCTTCCACAGGTCCTTAACGCCCTTGGGACCCTCAACGATGTTGTCCACGAACTGCTGCGGGGTAACGCCAGCCTCTTTGGCTTTCAGTTCGATCTTCTGGCCGTGCTCATCGGTGCCGGTCAGGAACTTGACGTTGTAGCCCTGCAGGCGCTTGTAGCGGGCCATGGCATCGGTAGCCACGGTGCAGTAGGTATGGCCGATGTGCAGCTTATCGCTGGGGTAGTAGATCGGCGTTGTGATGTAGAATTTTTTCTGATCCATGATTCTCTCCTTATAACAAACCGCGTAGGTGTGTTTACTTCTAAAATCCGATGGGCGTTACGCCGCAGGCCTCCAGTGCGTGGCGGCAAAGCACTTCGGTGCTGTCGATGAAGAACTTGCCCAGGTGCTCGTCCCGCTTGACGAGGCTTAACTCGGTGCAGCCCAGGACGGCCATATCGCAGCCCTGCTTTTTCAGGTCGTGTACAGCGCCGCCGAATTTTGCCATATCGGCGCGGCGGCCCTGCTTGATGTCATCGTAGATGACCGACATCACATCGTCCTGGTGGTCGCCGGTGGGAGCGGCCCACTCGATGCCCGCGTCCCGGCAGGCGATCTGGTAGGTCTCGGCCTGCAGGGTGCCATCGGTAGCCAGGATGCCCAGCTTGGTGCAGCCAGCGGCCTTGGCATCGGCCACGGTCAGGCGGGGCATGTTCAGCACCGGCACGGGCAGGGCCTCGGCCAGGCGGTCGTAGAAATAGTGGGCGGTGTTGCAGGGGATGGCAATGACCGTGGCACCGTAGTGTACCAGGCTGAAACCGTCCTGCTCCATGACGGCAAAGGGGTCGTCTTTGCTTTTGCCCATGATGAACGCCGTGCGGTCCGGTGTGGACGCGCGGGAGGAAATGACGATATCGATATGGTCCTGGTCGCAGGATGCGGGGGTGTGGTCGATCAGCATCTGGTACAGGTAGCAGCTGGCGGCAGGCCCCAGCCCACCCAGGATGCCCAGGACTTCTTTGTGGGGGTTTTGCGGCAGGTTTTTCTCCGTCGTGGCGCACCCCTCCTTATAACAGTATTCTTATTTATTATAAAGCTTTACCGATAAATATGCAAGATGCTAATATGAAAAAGGCTCCCTCTGCGAGGGGGCCTTAAAGCAAAAAGCAGCCCACCGGCATGCGGCAGGCTGCGGAAATTATTTGGCGTACTCGGTGGCGCGGCTTTCGCGGATGACGCTGACCTTGATCTGGCCGGGGTAATCCAGCTCGTTCTCGATCTTTTTGGCGACATTGCGGGCCAGCAGGATGACCTGATCGTCGCTGACCTTGTCCGGCTGGACCAGGATGCGGACCTCGCGGCCAGCCTGGACAGCGTAGGAACTTTCGACACCCTCGAAGCCGTTGCAGAGGGCTTCCAGCGTTTCCAGACGCTTGATATAGCTTTCCATGTTCTCGCGGCGGGCACCAGGGCGGGCAGCGGAGATGGCATCGGCGGCCATGATGATGAAAGCCAGGGTGGTCTTGGGCTCCACATCGCCGTGGTGCGCCTCGATGGCGTGGATGACCTGCGGGTTCTCGCGGTACTTTTTGCAGATATCAACGCCGATCTGCACGTGACTGCCCTCGATCTCGTGGTCAAGGGCCTTGCCGATATCATGCAGCAGGCCGGCGCGGCGGGCCAGCTGGACGTTGACACCCAGTTCGCCAGCCATCAGGCCAGCCAGCCAGGCAACTTCCAGCGAGTGGCTCAGCACGTTCTGGCCGTAGCTGGTGCGGTACTTCAGGCGACCGATCAGCTTGACCAGGTCGGGGTGCAGGCTGTGGATGCCCAGATCCATAACAGCCTTGTCGCCCTCGCGCTTCATCTGGATCTCCAGTTCGCGGCGGCACTTGTCAACGGTCTCCTCGATGCGGGCGGGATGGATACGACCATCAGCGATCAGGCGCTCAAGGGCCATGCGGGCGACCTCGCGGCGGGTCTGGTCAAAGCTGGACAGGGTGATGGCTTCCGGCGTGTCATCGATGATAAGGTCACAGCCGGTGGCAGTCTCGAGGGCGCGGATGTTGCGGCCCTCACGGCCGATGATACGGCCCTTCATCTCATCGCTGGGCAGCGGCACCACGCTGACGGTGGCTTCGCTGGTGGCATCGGCGGCGCAACGGGCGATGGCCTGGCCGACCAGTTCGCGGGCGATGTTGTCGCACTCGTCCTTCATGTTGGCCTGGTAGGCGCTGATCTTCATGGCCTTTTCGTGGGTCAGTTCATCGTCCACCTGCTTCAACAGCACGGCGCGGGCATCTTCCTGGCTCATGGCGGCGATGGTTTCCAGCTTTTCGGTCTGGCGCAGTTTCAGCTGTTCCAGTTCGTCCAGGCGGGCTTCCACGGTCTCGGTGCGGCGCTTGAGATCCTCCTCTTTGCGCTCCATGGCGGTGGTGCGCTTGTCCAGCGCTTCCTCTTTCTGGTCCATGCGGCGCTCCTGGCGGGTGATCTCGGCACGGCGGTCCTTGATCTCCTTGTCAGCTTCGCTCTTGATCTTGAAGGCTTCGTCTTTGGCTTCTACGATGGTTTCCTTGCGCTTGGCTTCAGCCGTCTTGATGGCATCGTTCACGATGCGCTTGGCTTCGTCTTCTGCCGAGCCGATCTTGGCTTCGGCCGTGCGCTTGCGGTTTTCGCCGCCCAGATAAAAACCGAGCGCCCCGCAAACAGCAGCAGCAACAAGGACCAGCAGCACAGTGATAATTGGGCTCATGGTCAGTTCACTCCTTAATTTTGGCAAATTGCAAACTCAGGAGGGCGCAGCACAGCGGGACGCTTTTTCAATATACGGTTTGTTTGTTTTTTATGGCAAAAGCAACACAGCGCGGCAAAAGTGGGCAGAAAAACGCACACTTATGCCACAAGGATGCAATATAAAACGTAACTAAGCCAAAAACAGGCGGATACTGTATTGTAAAAAAGCGGTGTTCCCGGTGGGCGACACCCTATGGACGCAGCCGCACAGGCAGTGGATAAGGTGCGGCGATGATCCTTTTATTCCTGTTTACAATTTTATCGTTATTTAAGGCAATTGTCAAGAAGTATTGCATCGAAATACGGCGGGGGGTGCGGATACGCAAAGCATTTACCGTCACGCCGCATACGCAGCACTTGCCAGGAACGTTCTAAGCTGTCTCGAAAACCAGCCAAATACAGTTTCTTCTCATTTTATTATAGATCACGAGTCAAGCAGCCCTTTTGTATTCGTCAATTTCAAGTAAAATTCTTGTCAGTATTCGCAAAATTATAGACATTCCGTACAATCAATGCTACAATAGAATCAAGTACAGGGGCCTGCTGCGCCCCAAAGTTAGGAGAATCGCCGTGAAGCTGAACAGCCGCCGTACCATTTTGGTGGGTCTTGCGTTTTTGTCGATCTGCACGTTCTGGCAGATGTACGACAGCGTTATGACCCTGATTTTGACCGATACCTTTAAACTGAACGAAACTTTCGCCGGGGCCATCATGGCCGCCGATAACGTACTGGCGCTGTTTTTGCTGCCGTTTTTTGGGGCGCTGTCCGATAAGACCAACACCCGCATCGGGCGGCGCATGCCCTTTATCGTGGGCGGCACCGCAGCGGCAGCCATCCTGATGAACCTGATCCCGCTGCTGGACGACCGCTATGCCGCCAATCCCAGCACCGGTACCCTGGTGCTGTTCATCATTGTGCTGGGGCTGCTGCTGGTGTCCATGGGCACCTACCGCTCCCCCGCCGTGGCCCTGATGCCCGATGTGACCCCCAAGCCCCTGCGCAGCCGCGCGAACGCCATCATCAACCTGATGGGCGCTGTGGGCGGCATTTTGTACCTGGGGCTGGCGGCGGTGCTGTATCCGGCATCCAAAACCAAGGGCGTGGAGCACGTCAGCTATCGGCCGCTGTTCTTTATCGTTTCGATGATTATGGTGGTGGCTGTGGTCATTTTGTACCTGACCATTAAGGAACCCAAGCTGGAGGAAGAAAACCAGAAGCTGGAAGCCGCCCACCCCGAATGGAACCTTGCCACCGATGACGGTGCCGGCCACGAGGTCCTGCCCGCGCCGGTCAAGCGCAGCCTGGGCTTTTTGCTGGTCTCCATCTCGCTGTGGTTCATTGGCTATAACGGCGTTACAACGTGGTTTACCAAGTATGTAGAGGCCGTCATGGGCGAGGGCCTGGGCGGCGCATCCACCTGCCTGTTGGTCGCCACCGCAGGCGCGATCGCGTCGTACATTCCCATCGGCGCGCTGGCTGCCAAAATCGGCCGCAAGCGGACCATCCAGTGCGGTATTGTGCTGCTGGCCACCTGCTTTATGCTGGGTTATGTGTTGACCACCACTTACAGTTCCATCCAGCCCATTATGTATGTGGTGTTTGCGCTGGTGGGCCTGGCCTGGGCGGCGATCAATGTCAACTCCCTGCCCATGGTGGTCGAGATGTGCCGCGGCAGCGACATTGGCAAATTCACCGGTTATTACTACACTTTCTCGATGGCCGCCCAGGTGGTAACCCCCATCGTGGCTGGCTCGCTGATGCGGGCGATCGATTACCGCGTGTTGTTCCCCTACGCCGCCCTGTTTGTGGCGCTGAGTTTTGTGACCATGTGCTTCGTCAAACACGGCGATGCCAAAGTAGAAGCCAAAAAGGGCTTGGAAGCCTTTGAGGATATGGATAACTAAATCGATATTGTAAAACACCTTTCCGCCGGGAGCCGAACGCCCCCGGCGGTTTTATTATAGAAGAAAAAGACCTTTGCCCGAACCTTGGGCAAAGGTCTTTTTTGTTGGCGGTGCTTACGGCTTACGCCTGCGGTACTCCGTACCGTTTACCCCCCCCCGTTATGCGGAATTTTTTTACCGTCTTTTCAAGGGTTTCCATGTTGACAGGCTTGGCCATGTGGGCATCCATACCGGCGTTCAGGCAGTGCTCCACGTCCTCGCTGAAAGCGTTGGCGGTCATGGCGATAATGGGAATCGTCTTGCCCAGTTTGTTCTCGCTCTCGCGGATGGCGCGGGTGGCTTCATAGCCGTCCATCTTGGGCATCTGCACGTCCATCAGGATGGCGTCATACTCACCGGGCTGCACGGTCTTGAATTTTTCCACCACTTCCGCACCATCGCGGCAGATCGTGCAGGACGCTCCCTGCGTTTCCAGCATGGCTTGCAGGATCTCGCTGTTCAGCTCGTTATCCTCGGCACACAGGAATTTCATGCCCACAAGCACCGATTGCTCGCGCTGCTTATCGCCGGAGGAACGGCGCTCTTTCACGCGGGCGACCTCGGCTTCCAGATTGGAGACAAAGAACGGCAACGCCACAAAGCCGTCCAGCCCCTTGTCGTAGAGCGTAGCGGCGGCTTCATCGTGCGGGGCGGTGGCCACCCCCAGCAGAATCGTTTCCTCGCCCGCCAGTGCGCGCAGCCGCTGCACGGCATCTTTCAGTTCATCGCCGTAGCGCTGATAGAGCAGCAGAATCACATCGTAGTGGTTCTCTTTGAGCATTTTCTCTGCGTCAGTCGTGTCGGCACTGCGGGAAACGCTGACCGCGTTATGCTCGGCGGCATCCTTGATGCGGGCATAGTGGTCATCGCCGCAGCGCAGGAGCAGTACGTTCAGCTTCTGCACGGCCTTGTCGGCGGCCTCGTCCACCTTAAATTCCAGCATGACCTCAAAGCGGCTGCCCTTGCCCAGCTCACTGGTCAGGGAGATGCTGCCGCCCATCAGGTCCACAATGCTCTTGGTGATGGCCATGCCCAGGCCGGTGCCCTGCACACGGTTGGTGGTGGAGTTCTCGGCGCGGGAGAACGACTCGTAGATGTGCTTCTGGAATTCCTCGCTCATGCCCATGCCGTTGTCGGTCACGGTGAATTTGTAGCGGGCATAATGGCCGCTGCGGGGGATTTCCTCGATGTCCAGCTCGATATGACCGCCGCGGTCCGTATACTTGACCGCATTGGACAGGATATTGAGCAGAATCTGCTGCAAGCGGGTGGCATCGCCCTCCACATTCTCGTGGCGGATGTTGTGCGTTTGGATGGTAAAGCGCTGATGCCGTGCCTTGACCTGCGGGCGGATGACGCTCTCGATCTGCGAGACCTGCTCGGCAATGCTGAACGGTGCAATGTGCAGTGTGGCCTTGCCTGCCTCGATCTTATTCATATCAAGGATCTCGTTGATCAGGTTCAGCAGGTGGTTGCTGGACGCTTTCAGCTTATCAAGATATTCGTGCAGCTTATCCGCGTTGTTCAGGTCCGTCTCCATCAGGCTGGTCAGGCCGACGATCGCGTTCATGGGGGTGCGGATGTCGTGGCTCATGTTGGAGAGGAAGTCCGTCTTGGCCTTGCTGGCTGTCTCGGCAGCTTGCAGGGCGTTTTGCAGTTCATGCTGGCTCTTTTGCAACTTTTGGTTCAGCTCCTGCGTTTCGTTCGCGGCCTGTTTTGCCTTGGCTTCGGCAGCCTGCGACTTTTTCAGCGAGCCGAGGATAATCGCCAGAACAAGCAGGAAGATGGCGGTAAACGCTGCCGCAACCGCCAGCATATTGTCCTTCAGGAAGTCCTCCAGCGTGACCTTTTTCAGGGCAGTCTCATAGCTGGCCATCGCGCTCGTCAGCATGGAGGCAGGAATGGTTTTGAGGGTCTTGTTCAGAATAGAAAGCAGGGTGGCATTTCCCAGCGTTACCGCAAAGGCGGTGTTGCCCGCATTGGACAGGAAAAAGCTGTGCAGCCGCTTGTCATCGCTGTACTGGGGGAGTTTGCCCGATGCCGCCACAAAGCAATCTGCCTGACCGCTGCGCACCGCGTTCAGGACCTCGCTGTCCGTATCGTACTCCACAATTTTCCACGTAGGATAGTTGTAGGAGATGTACCACTTGACGAGCAGGTCGTCTTTTGCGATGGCCACGACATTCTCGGAAGTTTCGTTAAAGTAGCTTTCCGGCGTGACCGCCGCCATATTGAGGGTAAGCACTGTGTTGGACAGCGCAAAGCCGTTTATCTCGGCGATATACGGGTTTTGCGTAAAATGGAAAATCATGTCGATCTGATTTTCCTTCAGCGCCCGCGTCAGTTCGTCCATGGAGTTGTAGCCAACAGATTCAAACGTCAGCGCATTTTCGCCCACACTGTCCTTGACCAAGTCGATATAATCGTTGAGGATGCCAACGACCTGACCATTCTGCGGGATGATGGTGCTGATGCCGTCATCGTTTTTCAGGTAGCCGATGCGGATGGCACCGTGCTCGGCCACCCAGTTTGCTTCTTCGGTGTCAAGGGCCGGGTTGGCCACCGCCGACAGGTAGCGCTGGTACAATTCATCTGCGTAAAACGGCTTGTCGTTCTCCATTTTGCGCATGGCGTTGTCGAGTTCTTCTTTCAGGTCGGGGCGGTCCTTGCTGATGGCAAAGTAGATGTCCGAGCCGCCGGTGGTGGCGATTGCGGACATGCCCAGCTCGACCCACTGGGGTGTCTCGGTGGAAATCACGCAGTCGATCTCGCGGTTCTCGGCCTGGCTTACGCCCTGCTCAAAGCTGTTGGCCCACACATACTGTAATTGCAGATTGTGCGCGGCTTCCCATTCGTAAAACTGCGTTGCCTGTACGCTGGTCTGCATCAGCGCAATGCGCTTGCCGTTCAGCGTGCTTAAATCCGAGGCAGAAATATCCGTATGTTTCAGGTCTGCATACAGGTAATATTTTTCCTTGCCCATCGGCAGGTCGGAGAACAGCATCGACTTGGCGCGTTCGTCTGTGTAGGAAATGCCGCCCATCAGGTCGATTTCGCCGTTTTTCAGCATTTCCAGCAGGTCGGACCAGCCGGCCTTGACATACTCATAAGTCCAGCCGGTGTAGGCCGCCACGGATTGCTCGTACTCGTAACCGTAGCCGCTGCGCTCACCGTTTTCGCCGGTGATGTTGTAGGCATCCTCATACCAGCCGACACGAACCACTTTCGATTCAGGTTCTTCCGCCGCCGCACCGGGAACCGGCAGTACCGCCAAAAGCAGGACAAGACACAGTAAAAAGCAGCCCACCTGATTCACATTTTCTCGAAGTTTTTGCATGATTTCCCTCGCACTTTCCTTTTGTGGTATGCACGGTTCCAACGCGGTGGTTTATGGTATTTGCCGGCCCCTCGTCCTTGCCGTTCAAAGCCCGCATCCCCTTACGCGGATGCAGGGACGGTATACTTGCCATTTTATTTTTATATACTTATATTTAGTTTACCCCCCCCCCGCATGAATTGTCAACTAAAAAAAGCGCACCACCTTGTTACAGATGGTGCGCTTTATTTCAGCTATTTACGCCTTATGCCGGAACCTTGCAATTACTTGCGGGGGTTCTTGATAGCTGCCTG
>CAVKDR010000038.1:0-66103 GCA_963655125.1 Bulleidia sp. | reverse complement strand
AACTGTTACCTATCTTCCTTCCCTACCTGTTACCTATGTTACTACTCTGTACACAGTGTTCGCCCGTGCGGTTTTGCGTTGTTATAAGTTGCACGGGCGGATATGGTATATCCCCACACCGTAGGGGTCGATGCTCGCCATCGACCCGGGAAATTTGTGGCCGCCACTATGCGCCACGGGAGCATATAGAATGCTCCCCTACGGCGTTATGATGAATTTCCCTGATGCCGTAGGGGCGGATTCCATATCCGCCCGTGCAATCTTGCGATGCCGCAAATTTCCACGGGCGAACAATGTTCGCCCCTACACAATCCGTAACGCACGGCACGCGCAAAATTTGCTGATATACGAACGCCCCAAAATGTGGTACAATATGAGCAACACAAAACCTTACACATAAGAGGTACACCGCCATGCCCAACCGCATCAATTATCAACTGGAAATGGAAAAGGTCCTGCGCCAGCTGGGCGATACCAAACCCACGCTGCTGCTGCATGCCTGCTGCGCACCCTGCTCCAGCGCCACGCTGGAACGGCTGACCGAGCATTTCCGGCTTTCCATTTTATATTACAACCCCAACATCTACCCGCCCGCCGAGTATCACCGCCGCGAAGCCGAACTGGAACGCTTTGTGGAACAGGCGGGCTACCATTACCCGGTCATCGAACTGCCCTATGAGCCGGAGGAGTTCTACACCGCCGTCAAAGGCTTGGAGCAGGAGCCGGAAAAAGGCGAGCGCTGCACCGTCTGCTACCGCCTGCGGTTGGAGCAGACCGCAAAATACGCCGCCGCCCATGGGTTCGATTGGTTCTGCACCACACTGTCCATCTCGCCGATGAAAGACCCCATCCGCATCAACGCCCTGGGACAGGAGTTGGGCGAACAATACAATGTGCGGTTCCTGCCCAGCGAGTTCCGCAAAAAGGACGGCTACAAGCGCAGTTTGCAGCTAAGCGCCGAGTACGGCCTCTACCGCCAGGACTATTGCGGCTGCATTTTCAGCAAGCAGGAGCGCGGGGTGTAAGCCGCCCCCCTCAAAAGGCCCCCTTGTGTAAAGGGTGACTCCCCACAGTGTGGGGAGATGTCGCGAAGCGACAGAGGGGGCCGGGCCCGAAGGGCTGGCTGCGCGCCAGCGCAGACTGGGGGATTGTGGCCTTTCCCGTAAATCGACTTGCCCCCGTAATACCACAATCCCTCAGTCAGCTTCGCTGACAGCTCCCTTTGCACAAGGGAGCCTTTTCGCGGCATCCTCAACCTATCTGTAGGGGCCGATGCTCGCATCGGCCCGCGGGCGAGCAATGCTCGCCCCTACATCAAATAGCAGGAGTTATTTTATGTCCAAACACATCCTTGTCGCCTTACCGCTGACCGACGAACTGCAAACCCGCCTGCGCGCCGCCGTGCCGTCCTTTGCCTACCGCTTCACCACCCAGGAGACCGCCACCCTAGAAGAAATCCTCTGGGCTGATGCGATTTTAGGCAACGTCCCTGTGGACCTCATCCGGCAGAACCATCACCTCGAATGGTTCCAGTCCAACTTTGCAGGGCCCGACCCCTACTTAGTCCCCGGCGTTCTGCTGCAAAACTGCGCCGTCACCAACGCCACCGGGGCCTACGGCCTTGCCATCAGTGAGTGGATGCTGGGCATGTGGCTGGCGCTTATCAAAGATTTACTGCTCTACCGGGACCGCCAGGCCGCCCACCGCTGGGACCCCATCACCCGGCCGGTACGGTCCATCGCCGGGTTGCGGGTGCTCTGCGTGGGCATGGGGGATATCGGTTCCAGCTTTGCCCGCCGGGCCAACGCCCTGGGGGCCGAGGTCGTTGGTGTGCGCCGCCATGCGGCCGCCTGCCCGCCCTACTGCCTGCGGGTAGTGGGCACCGACAAGCTGGACGAAGAACTGCCCGCCGCCGATCTGATTGCTTTAAGCCTGCCCGGCACCCCGGAGACCGACCACCTGTTCAATGCCGAGCGGCTGGCTAAGTGCAAGCCCGGGGCGATCCTTATCAACGTAGGCCGCGGCACAGCCGTGGATTCCGATGCCCTGGCCGCCGCCATCCAAAGCGGGGCATTGTACGGTGCCGCGCTGGATGTCACCGACCCCGAACCTCTCCCGCCGGAGCATCCGCTTTGGGGGCTGGACACCGTGCTCATCACGCCCCACATTTCCGGGCGGTTCAGCCTGCCCCGGACGCTGGAAAACATCGTGAACATCTTTGCCCACAACCTGCGCCGCTATGCCGCCGGGCAAACCCTCGACAACCAGATGAGCCGCACCACCCACTATGTCAGCGCCGACACCCCCGGTGAACGGCTGGTCTGCGAACCGTAACAGGAGTTTTGTATGACGTTTACTACCTACCCCGACATGACCTTTTATTCGTTCCTCTTTCTGTTTTTCGCCTACTCCTTCCTCGGCTGGGTAGGGGAGGTCCTTTATACTGCCGTGGTCAAGCGCAAGTACCAGGATCGCGGCGTTCTCAACGGACCGCTGTGCATTTTGTACGGCATCGGTGCCCACCTTATCAGCTTTGCTTTGCGGGACCTCAGCAGCGACAGCTGGTTCTTCCTGGCTGTATTCAGTGCCGTGTATGCCACGGTCATTGAGTGGGTGGCCGGGCACATCCTGGAGCGCACCAGCCACACCCGTTGGTGGGACTACAGCGACATGCCCTGCAACCTGGACGGCTATGTCTGCCTGGGGGCTTCGGCGCTCTGGGGCGTGTTGGGCGTTGTGGTGCTGAAATGGGGCAACCCGCTGTTGCTTACCGTCTACAGCCTGCTGCCGCACCGGCTGATTGCGATTATTTTGTGGGCGGCGCTGGTCATCTTTGCCATTGACGCGGTAGGCACTATCCTGGCTATGATGGGCCTGCGCTACCGCTGGGCCGCCGGGGCGGAGATCGAAAACCGCCTAGCCAACTTTACCGTCAACACCGGCATGGCTATTTTGGGCTGGGTCGAGCAGCGCATGAACAAGGCCCACCCGGCCTTGACTTTCCAGCGCCAGCGCCGGGCCAAAAGCACCACCTTTGCCGAAGGGTGCAGCCCGTATAAAATTATCCTGCTCTTTTTTATTGGCGCATTCCTCGGCGATATTACCGAGACGATCTTCTGCCGCATCACCGCCGGGTATTGGATGAGCCGTTCCAGCGTGGTATGGGGGCCGTTTTCCATCGTGTGGGGCCTGGCGATCGCCGCCGTGACCCAGCTGCTCTACCGCTACAAGGACCGCCCCGCCAGCTGGCTGTTTGTGGCGGGCACCCTGCTGGGCGGCGCGTACGAATACCTGTGCAGCGTGTTTACCGAGGTCGTGTTCGGCACGGTATTCTGGGATTACAGCGCCATCCCGTTTAACCTGGGCGGGCGCATCAATCTGCTGTACTGCTTCTTCTGGGGCTTTGCGGCCATTGCCTGGTTCAAGATTTTATATCCGCCCATTTCCCATTTTATTGAGTCCATCCCCAAGCGGTTTGGCACCGTGCTTACCTGGGGGCTGTGCGTGTTTATGGCGGTCAACATGGCCGTCAGCTCCGCCGCGCTGGTGCGGTATAACGAGCGTGTTCGTGGCGAGGAAGCCACCACCGCCCTGGCCGCCTACCTGGACGAACACTTTGACGACACCCGCATGGCCCAGGTCTACCCCAAAGCCGTGCATGTAGAAAAGTAAGGCAAGGCCCCCCGCCGCAGGCGGTGGGGGAGAGAGCCTTGCCGGAAAGCTCTCTCCCTCCGTCACTTCGTGCC
This sequence comes from Bulleidia sp., assembly GCA_963655125.1. Taxonomy (GTDB): domain Bacteria; phylum Bacillota; class Clostridia; order Oscillospirales; family Ruminococcaceae; genus Gemmiger. The sequence goes on along the minus strand of CAVKDR010000038.1, from coordinate 62,357 downwards.
ACCGCTCCCCCTCTGGCACTCCGTGCCACCTCCCCCGTACCGGGGGAGTCTGTCTCACAGAGGGAGGCTTTTTTGAGTTTGTATCTTTTGCCGAAGTGTGCTATACTGATAGCCGCACGAAAATTTGAAGGAGGAACTGCCTATGCTGCGCAACGAAGCGATGGAAGAATACGGCAAGGCCCAAAAGCTGGGCCAGAAAGATTACCGTGAGAAGATGCTCCACGGGCAGTCCCCATTTTTGCCGGTGCTGGATGACATCCTGCAAAACGTGCAGGTGGAAAACCAGCTGCCCCTGGGCCAGATCGAGATCCCCATGCGGCTGGTGGTCGGCACCAAAACCGCAGGCCGCACCGGGGCTTTTGCCAGCAACTTTATGCCGCTGCTGGATATGAATACCGAGTTCGGCTCCAAGTGGATCAACCTCTGCATGGCTCATGTGGACGAGGGCATCCGCGACCCCATCCGCTGCTTTGAGTACATGGGCCGCTTCTATGTGCAGGAGGGCAACAAGCGGGTCAGCGTACTGAAATATTTCGAGGCTGGCAGCGTGACCGGCAATGTCACCCGCGTGGTGCCCAAATACAACGATACCCCGGAAGTGCGCATGTACTATGAGTTCATGCACTACTATCCGCTCATCCAGACCTATCTGCTGACCTTTACCAAGCCCGGCAGCTTTGGCCGCCTGCAAAAGGCTATGGGCAAAGGCCCCGAAGAAGCGTGGACCGATGAGGACCGCGCCGCCATACTGTCGCTGTACAACTGGGTCGAGAAAGCCTACACCGCCCTGGGCGGCGACAAGCTGCGCGCCACGGTAGGGGATGTACTGCTGCTTTTGCTGCGCCTCTACTCGATGGACGAGTTGGGCCAGGCCAGCCCCAACGAACTGCAGCAAAAGATCGATGCCCTGTGGGACGATGTGCTGGCCCTGCAGAACGATGACCCCGTCACCGTCAGCGAAAAGCCCGCCGCACCGGCCCAGGCAAAACTGCTGGACCGCATCCTGCCGCTGCGCCCGGCGGCCCCCAGCCATCTGAAAGTGGCGTTCATCCACGAGCGCACCCCCGAGACCAGCGCCTGGACCAGCCAGCATGAGTTTGGCCGCACCCAGCTGGACAGCGTGTTTGAGGGCAAGGTGGAAACTTTCGCCTACTTCAACGCTGTGCCCGGCCAGAACGCCGACCTGCTGATCGAATCCGCCATCTCCAACGGCGCGGACATTGTGTTTACCACCAGCCCCAAACTGGTAGGGGCCAGCCTGCGCTCGGCGGTCAAGCACCCCACGGTGCGCATCCTCAACTGCTCAATGGAGATGCCCTACGCCAGCATCCGCACCTATTACACCCGCGTGTACGAGGCCAAGTTCATCACCGGTGCCATCGCCGGGGCCATGGCGGGCACCGACCGCATCGGCTATGTGGCCGATTATCCCAGCTTCGGCGTACCGGCCAACATCAACGCCTTTGCTCTGGGTGCGCGGATGGTCAACCCCCGCGCCCGCATTGAACTGCGCTGGACCTGCCTGCCCGACCAGGAGGACCCGCTGGCCGTCTTTACCCGCAAGGGCATTACGGTCGTTTCAGGCCGCGATGCCCCCGTGCCGGGCCGCCCCCAACGGGAGTTCGGTACTTTCCTCATCCGTCCGGGCGGGGTGCTGCAGGATCTGGCTACGCCGTTCTGGCACTGGGGCCAGTTCTACGAGAATGTGGTGCGCAGTGTGCTGGACGGCGGCTGGGTGCGGGATAAATCCGGCACCGATGGCCGCGCTGTCAACTACTGGTGGGGCATGAACAGCGGCGTTATGGACGTGCTGCTCAGCCGCGAGCTGCCCTCGGACGTTGCCCACCTGGCCCACATCCTGCGCACAGGCGTTACCGCCGGTATGATCGACCCGTTCGCCTGCCGCATTACCGACCAGAACGGCACCGTGCGCAACAGCGGCCGCCATGGCCTGGATGTGGAGCAGATCGTCCACATGGACTACCTCTGCGATGCCGTGGATGGCATCATCCCAGAGTATGACGACCTGGCCGAACAGGCCCGCCCGATGTACCGCATGCAGGGCATCCACCGTGACCAGCTGCCTGCCGAAAAGGAGGCTACGCTATGAAGCTGCTGTGCATTGCCGATGAGGAGTGCAAGGCACTGTGGGACTACTACACCCCCGATAAGATCGAGGGCGTGGACCTCATCATAGCCTGCGGCGATCTGAACCGCCACTATCTGGAATTTCTCACCACCATGGTCCCTGTGCCGGTTTTGTACGTACACGGCAACCATGACGAAAGCTATGACCAGCACCGGCCCGAGGGGGCCATCTGCCTGGATGACGATTTGTACGTCTACCACGGGCTGCGCATCGTGGGGCTGGGCGGCTCCTGCCGTTACCGAACCGGTGCCTGGCAGTTTACCGAGGCCGAAATGCGCAAGCGCATCAACCGCCTGCGGGGCAAGATCGACCGCCACGGCGGGTTTGACATCCTCGTCACCCACGCGCCGATGCACGGCTACGGCGATTTGAGCGACCTGCCCCACCGTGGGTTCACCGTCTTTCACGAGCTGTTGGACCGCTACCACCCCCAGCTGATGCTGCACGGCCATATCCATTTAACCTACGGCTGCAGCATCCCGCGGGAGCACCAGTATGGCAGCACCCGCATTGTCAACTGCTACGAGCGCGTCACCCTGGAAGCCGAACCTGTGCTGAAAGAGCGCACCGGGCATCACTTCCTGGCACGTCTGCTGCAGCGGCAGTAACACCATTTGTAAGGAGAACCACCCATGACTAAAATTGCCGTATTCGGCGCAGGCACCTGGGGCATTGCGCTGGCCCGCCTGCTGGCGGTCAACGGCCGCGATGTGACCGTTTGGAGCGCGATCCCCGCCGAGTTGAAATCCCTCAGCACCACCCGCCGTCACCCCAACCTGCCGGGGATGGAGCTGCCCTCCACCATGCACTACACCGCCGATATCGCCGAGGCCTGCGCGGGCCGCGATATCCTGCTGTTCGCTGTGCCGTCCCCCTTTGTGCGTTCCACCGCCAAAAAGGCTGCCAAGTACATCCCGGACGGCCAGCTGATCGTGGACGTTGCCAAGGGCGTGGAGGATAAGACCCTGATGACGATGAGCGAGATCATCGAGGATGAACTTGCCAAGGCCAAGCGCACCGCCCGCGTGGTAGCCCTCTCCGGCCCCACCCATGCCGAGGAAGTGGCCCGCGATATGCCTACCCTGATCGTTGCCGCCAGTGAGGACGAAGCCGCCGCCAAGGCCGTGCAGAAAGCCTTCACCGCCCCCAACTTCCGCGTTTACACCAACACCGACCGCCGCGGCACCGAGTTGGGCGGTGCCATCAAAAACGTGGTGGCACTGGCCGTTGGCATCGCCCTGGGCCTGGGCTACGGCGATAACGCCAAGGCCGCCCTCATCACCCGCGGCAACGCCGAACTGACCCGGCTGGGCCTGGCTATGGGCTGCAAGCCGGAGACCTTTGCGGGCCTGTCCGGCATGGGCGATCTGATCGTTACCTGCACCAGCATGCACAGCCGCAACCTGCATGCCGGTATGCTGCTGGGCCGCGGCAAAACGGCGGACGAAGCCAAGGCCGAGGTGGGCCAGGTGGTCGAGGGCATCAACGCCCTGCCCGCCGCCTGCCGCCTTGCCAAAAAGTACAAAGTGGAGATGCCCATCGTGCAGAGCGTGGACGCTATTTTGAGCGGCAAGCTGGAAGCCCGCAACGCCCTGGCTGCCCTGATGGGACGGGACCTGAAGCATGAATAAGACCATCAAAGCCGCCTTTTTTGATATTGACGGCACCTTGCTGCTGTTTGGCAGCCACGACATGCCGGATTCCACCGTGCAGGCGCTGCATACTTTGCAGGCAAACGGTGTGAAAATCTTCATCGCCACCGGCCGCCCGCCGGTACACCTGCCCCATCTGCCCGCCTTAAAAAAGGTGAACTGGGACGGCTATGTCACAATGAACGGCCAGTACTGCTTTATGGCGGATGGCGAGGTCACCTACAGTAAGTACATCGACCCCGCCGCCCTGCGCACCCTGCTGCCCTATATTGAGGAAGAAAAGCTGTCCATCGGCTTTGTGGAAAAGGATGCCTGCTACTTCAACCTTATCGATGAGCGCAGCGCAAACTTTGCCAAAGAGCTGGGGCAGGGGACTGCCGACATCGCCGCCCGCATTGCCCAGAACCCCATCTACCAGCTCAGCGCCTTTCTGCCCGAGGAGTGCGAGGAAGAATTTCTCCGCCGCTGCCCCGGCTGCCTGGCCGTGCGCTGGAGCCCCGATTTTGCCGACATCCTGCCCGCAGGCGGCGGCAAACCCAACGGCCTGGCCGAGATGCTCAAACACTTTGGCTGGACCAGGGACGAGGCCATCGCCTTTGGTGACGGCGGAAACGACGTTGCCATGCTGGAATATGCCGGTATCGGCGTAGCCATGGGCAACGCCTGTGATGCCGCCAAAGCAGCCGCCGACTATGTGACGGCAGACATCGACCAGGACGGCATTGCCAAGGCCCTGCGTCATTTCGGCCTTGTGTAAACCCTAAACTGCATAGCACATTTTCCCCCTGCGTATACTGGACGCAGGGGGATTTTGTATGACTGCTTCGTTCTTTGACCCTGCCGCCCTGCGTGCCCGCCTGCGGGAGCAGCCCAGCCTGGATGTACCGTTCCTTATCATTCTGCTGGCGCTGCTGTGCTATGGGCTTATTATGCTGTTCTCGGCCGGGTACGCGGTGGCGCTCTACCGCCGTGGCGATGCCTATACCTACATCCGCCCGCAGCTGCTGTTTGCGGCGCTGGGCGTAGCCGCCATGTACGCCGCCAGTTTGGTAGATTACCACATCTGGCACAAACTGGCCTGGCCGGTCATGGGGCTTTCGCTGATTTTGCTCGTTATTGTGCTGTTTATGCCGGAGTACAACGGCTGCAAGCGGTGGATCGTACTGCCGGGCCTGGGCACGTTGCAGCCCAGCGAGATCGCCAAATTTGCCGTGGTGCTGGTGTTTTCCCACATCATCTCGCTGAACCACGACCGCATGCACAGCTTCGCCGGGGGTGTGCTGCCCTTTGGGCTGATTTTGGGCGTGGTCACAGTGCTGATGCTGCTGGAACCGCATCTTTCGGGTACGCTGCTGATCTTATCCATCGGCGCAGTGCTTATGTTCGTGGGCGGCACCGGGCTGCAATGGTTTGGGCTGGCCGGGGGCTTGGGGGTAGGGGCCATCGCGGCGGCGGTGATTGCCCTGCCGGAACTGGTGCCCTACGCCACCGACCGGCTGGCCTCCTGGCGGGATCCCTTTGCCGACCCGCTGGGGGAGGGGCACCAGACCATCCAAAGCCTTTACGCCATTGCCTCCGGCGGGCTGGCCGGGCTGGGGCTGGGCAACAGCCGCCAAAAGTACCTTTATGTGCCCGAGCCGCAGAACGATTTTATTTTTTCGATTTTATGCGAGGAACTGGGCTTCATCGGTGCCGCCTTGGCCGTGGCGCTGTTCCTGGCGCTGCTGCTGCGGGGCATGTCCATCGCCATCCGCGCGCGGGATAAGTTCGGCGCGTTGCTGGCCGTAGGCTTTGTGGTGCAGGTGGTGCTGCAGGCCATCTTAAACATTGCCGTTGTCACCAACACCATCCCCAACACCGGCATCAGCCTGCCATTTTTTTCCTCCGGCGGCACCAGTTTGCTCATGCTGCTGGGGGAAATGGGCATTGTACTGTCGGTTTCCCGCCAGACGGATGCGGTGTAGGGCGGCAAAATTCAAATGGATTTCACATTCATGCGGTTGAAAGCTGTCGCTATTTAGCATATAATAGGAGGGTACTTTTTAATGGGGAGGTGTGCCGTGAGCACGCAAAAACAAAAACGTCCCTTTGCCCTGCGGGCGCTGGCCGCCTTTGCCGGTACGCTGGCGGTGCTGTTTGTGCTGCTGCTGGCCGCCTACGCCCTGCCGGGGGAGCGGGTGCGGCAGCATGTCTATGATTCCGCCCAGACCATTCAAAAAGAGGGGCTGTACCCGGAGTATTTCGGCTTCAAGCTGTTCCAGATGGACAACTACACCGACACGGTGATGCTGTTTGAAGCCGCCAGCGCCGATGAACTGCCGCCCCTGCAGGCCATGATGACCAACACGGCCTACAATGTGGATAACTTTGAGACCCTGGCCGATGACCTGGCCTGGTACATAGAAAAAGACTGGGCCACCGGTGCCCAGCGCACCGATGCCCCCACGCTGGAGCCGTTCTCCTACGCGCGGTACTGGCACGGGTATCTGATCTGGCTGCGGCCCTTGCTGCTGCTTATGCCCTACACCGGTGTGCGGATCGTACAGTATATCGTGCTGTTTGCACTGCTGGCCGTGGTGCTGGTGCAGCTGCGCCGCCGCTGCGGGCTGCGGGCCGCCGTATGGTTTGCACTTAGCCAGCTGGCAGTCAGCGTATGGTTTGTGCCCCACCAGGTGCAGTATTTTACCTGCTTTATGATTGCCTACGCAGGCTGTGCCTGGGTGCTGGCCAAGCCCCGCCGCAGCGATGTGCTGTGTCTGGGGCTGCTGGTGTTGGGCACGGCAACGGCGTTTTGCGACCTGCTGGTCACGCCTATTATCACTTTGGGTCTGCCGCTGACCTGCTGGCTGCTGGAACCCCAGCAGCGGCTGCGGGGCGGTGTGCCGCAGTGTGCCTTGGCCGTGGGCGGCAGCCTGTGCTGGGGCACGGGTTACGCCCTGTGCTGGGCCAGCAAATGGGTGCTGGCCGGGGCTGTTACCGGCCGCAATGTGCTGGCCGATGCCCTGCACCAGGCCGAGGTGCGCACCACCGCCGATACCTGGCATGGCATGGAATTGACATGGCGTAATATTTTTAGCTTTTTATACGATACGTTAAACAGCCATCACCTTTTCTGGCCCGCTTTGTCGGTGCTGGCCGTGCTGATTGCCCTGTTTGTCCTCTCCATCCGCAGCAAAGCGGCGCTGGTGCGGGCTTTACCGCTGGCGCTTACCACCTGCATGACCCCCGCCTGGTTCGTGCTGCTGCGCACCCACAGCATCCAGCACGGCTGGTTCACCTGGCGCGCTTTGGGGCTGACCGTCTTTGCCGGGCTGGCATTTTTGTACTACGCATGTGATCTTCGCGCCGCGCGGCGGCGTTTGCAAAAGGGAAGTATATGAACGTGACTGAAAATAAGAACGAAGCAGCCGAAACCACCGCAACGGCCACGGCTGCCAAAAAGAAGCTGCCTCTCTGGGGCAGGATTTTGCTGGTGGTCGTCATCGTACTGGCGGCACTGGCCGGGCTGGCGACACTGTACGTCAACGGCAAGCTGGATCTGCTGCATTATAACGATGGCAGCGTGGACTCGATGGGCACCATCGATGCTGACGAGGACCAGGACCTGGACGGCTCCGGCTTGGTACATAGTGAGGACGAGATGGCTATGCCCGAGGGCAGCCCCTTTGCCGATGATGATGTGCTGAACATCCTGCTTATCGGCACGGACGAACGCACCGAGGCCGTCAACGATGCCGATGCTTTCACCCACCTGAACCAGCTGGACGGCACCAAGGACACCACCGAGTTCAGCGAGGATGCCCGCGCTGACAGCCTGATCCTGGTCTCGCTGGACATCAAGGACCACGTCATCCGCCTGGTCTCCATCGAGCGCGGCCTGGGTGTGCCTATCCTGCTGGACGGCTACGAGGGCGAGTACGACTGGATCACCCACACCTTCCGCTACGGCGGTGCCAAGCTGACCATGGACACCGTGGAGGACTGCTTCAACGTGCAGGTGGACCACTATGTCCGCATCAACTTCAACTCTTTCGTGCAGATCGTAAATGCCGTGGGCGGCGTGGACATCGACATTACCGAATTGGAAGCCAAGGCCCTGAACTGGGAAGTGCCTTCCAACTCGATGCTGATCGTCAACCACGTAGATCCGGGTCTCAACCACTTTGACGGCTACACCGCCCTGCAGTACGCCCGCCTGCGCAAGATCGACAACGACTGGCACCGTATCGAGCGCCAGCGCACCGTTATCCAGGCCGTGCTGGACCAGATCAAAAACGCCAGCGTGGTGGAACTGGATAACCTGCTGAACACCGTGCTGCCCCTGGTGCAGACCAACTTTACCAAAACCGAGATCGCCGCGCTGCTGGTGCAGCTGCCGGGCTTCCTGGGCTGCGATGTGGAGCAGCTTTCCATGCCCCTGCAGGGCACCTACGGTGTGCGTACCGGCATGGATGACCGCCTGATGTACGACCCCGACTGGTACGTAAATACCACGGCTCTGCAAGACTTTTTGTATAACGATCAATCGGCCGAGGAAGTCATTGCCGCCACGCCGGAGACCGCCGCACGGGAGGCCGAGGGCCTGGCCGATGCCGCTACCCGCGAGACCGCTGTAAAGGCCGCCGACCCCACTGCCGATTACTTAAAGTCCAACATGCACACGGTCGATCTGACCTATCCGCTGGATTCCACCGACTTTGGCAATGCCGACTACCGGCTGTTCCTGGCCGGGTTGGAAGATACCCGCGCGGCAGAATTGCAGCAGAGCCTCATCACCTCGCTGCAGGTGCAGGGTGTCAGCGTAGTGGCTGTGCCCTACGGCCCCGCCGCCGGTGCGCTGCTGGACAACTACTTACAAACCGGCACCACCGCCAGCCTGGACCGCTATCTGGCTGTGCTGCCCAAGGCTGACCGCGATGCGGCGCAAGCCCTGTGGCAGGCTGTCTACGCCAGCTATCCCGGCCGCCTGCATGCCGCAGGCATGGGCAGCGATAAGAGCGATGCCGTCATCGGCCAGGCGCTGGAAACGCTGGCCGGCCAGATCTGGACCACGCCGGAAACCGAAATTGCCGAGGCCGTCAATGCCATCAAGAGCGGCACCGCCCGCGAGTCCGCCTATTGGTTCAAGACTGCTATGCAGAAGTACCCCCGCCAGATGCAGCGGTATTTTGGCAGCCAGTATAACCTGGTCTACCGCCTGTATCAGGGCATGGTGGGCAGCGTCAACGCCGATGAGGGTGCGGGCCTGCTGGCTTACGACCTGCAGCAAGCGCTGAAAACCTACCCGGACGCTAAGATTCTGGCCTTTACCGGCGTAGATGACCTGCTGCCCGTGGAGGGTACGCTGGCTGCCCGCATGCAGGAAGTGCTTGCCAAAACTGACGAGCTGCTTTGCCCCATCGTATCCCTGTGCGGTGAGTGGGAGTATGACGGTACCTTTACCCCCAGCGATGCCACTTTGTGGGACGCTGACAGCTTTGCCGACTGGCTGGGCAAGTACGCCACACCGGGCAAGGATCTGCTGCTGGCCCTGGACGGTGAGGACAGCCCCTTTGCCGCCAGCGCCGCCTTTATGGAAAACACCGACACCCCGGCAGGGGAGTGGGCCGCCAAGCTGCTGATCCTGCACGAAAAAGTGGACGATGTAACGGAAGATTCCGAGGAAAGCGCAAATTCTTAAAAAGTTTTTTGCAAAAAGCCGTTGACAAAACGGGAACAGTGTGGTATAAATGCTTTAAACCAATGAAGCGAAAGTAAAGCTGACAGCGCAGCCACAGAGAGCCCCTGTTGCTGGGAATGGGGCGCAAAGCGGGACAGCATAATGGTTCGCGGAGGGCACGGGGAAAAAGGCTAAGGCCTTGAGTATCCGCTGACGGGCAGCTCCCGTTACAGGGCAGGGGAATGTTGGTTCCCTACAGAGTGGCCGCAGTTTATAGTTCGCGGCAAGCAAGGTGGCACCACAGATAAATTGTTATCTGCCCTTGCACAGGAGGATTTCTGTGCAAGGGCAGTTTTATTTTTTTAAAGCCCGGGCACAGCACAAGAGGGGAAAAGAACGATGAAACACATTACTTTGAAAGAACGATGGCAACCTGTTTTGTAAAACCCGCCACACAACAAACCAATTTACAAAACAAGGAGTAATTACCATGAAAAAGTTCGTTGCTATTATGACCGCCGCCGCTATGCTCACTTCTCTGTCCGCCTGCGGTGCTTCCGCTTCCACCGCTTCTTCTGCTGCCGAGAGCGCGGCTGCTTCCGCGGCAGAATCTACCGCCGAGTCCACCGCCGATGCCACCACCTACAAGATTGCCGTGGTGCAGCAGCTGGACCACGCCAGCCTGGACGAGATCCGCACCGCCATCGAAGCCGAGCTGGATGCCAAGGCCGCCGAAAAGGGCATCACCATTGAGTACAAGGACTTCAACGGCCAGAACGATGCCACCACGCTGAACCAGATCGGCACCCAGGTCGTCTCCGATGGCTACGATGCCGTCATCCCCATCGCCACGCTGGCCGCCCAGTGCATGGCTACCGCCTGCGAGTCCACCAAGACCCCTGTCATCTACGCCGCCATCTCGGACCCCGCCGCTGCTGACCTGACCGATATCGATTACGTCACCGGCACTTCCGATGCGCTGAACACCCAGTCCATCATGGACATGATCTTCGCCGTCCAGCCCGAGGCCAAGACCATCGGCCTGCTCTACTCCAACTCCGAGGCCAACTCCACCACCCCCATTGCCGAGGCCAAGGCTTACCTGGACGCTAAGGGCATCGCCTACGTGGAAAAGACCGGCAACACCAACGATGAGATCATGACCGCCGCCAACGCCCTGGTGGGCCAGGTGGATGCCGTCTTTACCCCCACCGACAACGTAGTCATGGCCGCCGCCGCTGCTGTTTCTGAGACGCTGACCAAGGCCGGCATCCCGTTCTACACCGGTGCCGACAGCTTCGTTACCGCCGGCGCTTTCGCCACCTGCGGTGTCAACTACACCGAGCTGGGCACCTACACCGCTGATATGGCCCTGGACATCCTGGAGACCGGCACCGTGCCCGAGTACCACGTCATGGACGGCGGCATCATCACCGTCAACACCGAGACCGCCGCAGCCCTGAACCTGGACTACAGCGCTTTCAATGATCTGGCCAGCACCGTGGTTGAAGTGGAAACCGCGGCCGAATAAACTTTAACTCCCCAAAGGGAGGTGCAGGCAAGGCGCAAGCCGGGCTGCCCTCCCTTTTTATGCAGTACCCCATCAAATCAGGAAGGACGTTTTGCCCATGTTTACCGCTGCAACCGTCTTCAGCGCGCTGGAGCTTGGCTTCATCTACGCGCTGGTGGCTATGGCGCTGTTCCTCAGCTTCCGTATCCTCAATATCGCCGATATGAGTACCGATGGCACCTTTACCCTGGGGTGCGCGGTCTCGGCTACCGCTGCGGTAGCCGGGCACCCGGTGCTGGGGCTGTTCTTAGCCATTGCCGCCGGTGCGGCTTCCGGCTTTGTTACCGCCACTTTGCAGACCCGCCTGGGTGTGCCGTCCATCCTGGCCGGTATCATCACCAACACGGGGCTGTACACCGTCAACCTGGCGGTCATGGGCTTTTCTTCCAACGTCCCGATGCTGAAAACCCAAACGATCTTTACAATGGCGCAGGCAGTTTTTGGCGATGCGTTCCCCTACAAACTGCTGGTGGCCGCCGTTATCACCGTTGTGGTCTGCCTGCTGCTGGTCTTGTTCCTGGGCACCCGCATGGGCCTGTCCATCCGGGCCACCGGCGATAACCCCGACATGGTGCGCGCCTCCTCCATCAACACGGCCTTCACCATCACGATCGGCCTGTGCATTTCCAACGCTATGACATCTCTTTCCGGTGCGGTGCTGGCCCAGTACCAGAAATCCGCCGATATCAACCTGGGCACCGGCATGGTGGTCATCGGCCTGGCCTCCCTCATCATTGGCGAAACGCTGTTTGGCCGTGGCGGCATGTGGGCCAAGGCTGCAGCGGCTGTGGCCGGCAGTGTCATCTACCGCTTCATCATTGCGCTGGCCCTACGCGCCAACGTTCCCTCGGAGTGTCTCAAGCTGATCTCCGCTGTCATCGTGGCGCTGGCTATCGCCGCCCCCACCATCCGCTCCCGCGCGGCGTTCCGCCGCCGCCGCTCCCACGCCGAGAAAGAAGGTGCCCGCCGTGCTTGAACTGAAAAATATCAGCAAAACCTTTAACCCCGGCACCGTCAACGAAAAGCTGGCCCTGCAAAAGATCGATCTCAACCTGAAAGACGGCGATTTTGCCACCATCGTTGGCTCCAACGGCGCGGGCAAATCCACCATGTTCAACGCCATTGCGGGCGAGTTCATCACGGATACCGGTACGATCACGTTGGATGGTCAGGACATCACGTTTATGCCGGACTACCGCCGTTCCAAGTACATCGGCCGCATGTTCCAGGACCCGCTGCGCGGCACCGCCCCCCACATGACCATCGAGGAAAACCTGGCGCTGGCCTACCTGCGCGCATCGGGGCACACATCGCCGTTCTCCCGCATCTCCAAAAAGGACCGCGACCTCTTTGCCGAAAAGCTGTCCGCCCTGGGCCTGGGGCTGGAGGACCGCATGAAACAGCCGGTGGGTCTGCTCTCCGGCGGCCAGCGCCAGGCGCTGACCTTGCTGATGGCGACCCTGGTCACCCCCAAGCTGCTGCTGCTGGACGAGCACACCGCCGCTTTGGACCCTGCCACTGCCGAGAAGGTGCTGGAGCTGACCAAGCAAATCGTGGCCGAAAACCACATCACCTGCCTGATGATTACCCACAACATGCACGATGCCCTTACCTTAGGCAACCGCACCCTGATGATGGACCACGGGCGCATTGTGCTGGATGTCGCCGATGAGGAGCGCGCCCACATGACCGTGGACGGCCTGCTGCAGCGCTTTGCCGAGAATGTCGGCCACGCCCTGGACAACGACCGCATTTTGTTGAGCACGGAAGAATAAATTTATATCTTTGGTAGGGGCGAACAGTGTTCGCCCGTGGAATTTTGCGCAGCCAACAATTGCACGGGCGGATATGGAATCCGCCCCTACATGTAGGGGTCGATGCTTGCATCGACCCGGCAGCATCGCAATAGCTGCCCTGTTCGCCCCTACATACTCTACAAGTCAATAACTATATAGCAAAAGCACCGTTGCACGCAAATCTCACGTACAACGGTGCTTTTGTTTATGCCTTGTTATGCTGCTTTCCCCGGCCAATTCTCGGTTTGGGCAGCCTCCTCGCCGTCCGTGTCCAGCCACAATACGGCCAGGCCGTTTTGGGCGGCGGCCTGCTGGCTCTGCTCCGGCGACAGGCAGAACAGGGCGGTGGAGAACAAATCCCCCAGCCCCTCATCCGGGTTGGAATACACCGCCACACTGCTGTAGTAGGCAGCCGGATACCCGGTGGTCAGATCGATCAAATGGGAGTAGCGCTTGCCCTCGTAGGTAAAATACCGCTGGTAGTCGCCGCTGATAATCAGCGAGTCCCCGCCGGTCAGTTCCACGGTCTGCACATACTGCGGCTCGTTTTCGCCGGTGCGGGGGTTCTCCACCCCCACGCGCCAGGCGCTGCCGTCAGCCTTGGGGCCTGTGGTATAAACATTGCCGCCCATGTTCAGCAAAGCGTGGGTCAGACCGCGCGCCTGGGCCGCTTTGCCCGCCTGCACGGCGGTATAGCCCTTGGCTGCAGCCCCCACGTCCAGCGTCATAGCGGGGTCAGCAAAGGCTACCGTCAGGGCACTGGCATCCAGCTGCAAATCCTCAATATTGCAGTGCTGCAAGGCTTCTTCGATGTCCTCTGCGGCAGGCGGGGCCGGGTCGTTGCTCTCCCGGGCATCATGCCACAGGCTCAACACCGCCCCTGCCGCAATGTTCACCGCGCCGTCTGTCAGCGTTTCGCCGCTGGTCTTGCACAGCTGCAAAAAGTCGAACAACTCCTGGCTGACCTGCACCGGTTCCTGCCCGGCGCGGGCGTTGACATCGTACAGGTTGACCATGCCGTCATAGTGGTGATAGATGTCAAACAGCTGGTGGTAATGTTCCAAATCCTCATGCAGGGCGGCGGCCTGGGTGTCCCATTCTTCCTGGCTGGCAGCGTAACCCTGCACCATCGTAACAGTATCAAACATGTCAAACCAGCTGGCACTGTACAGTTTTTGCTGGGGCGCACAGGCGGTCAGGGGCAGGGCACAGGCCAGGCAGAGCGCCGCCAGCCCCAGGGCCAGCAGCCGCTTCACGCTTTGCCCCCGGTCACGGTCTCGTGCTCGCTGTTCAACTCCTGCAGCAGCTGCAGCAGCGTCCAGTTTTTGCTGGTGGGGGTCACCATACCCCGCAGCGGGAACTCCGCCCCGCCTGCCTTGACCAGGTCGAGGAAGTGCCCCAGTTCGCCGGTATCGTGGCGCAGACCGCTCACGATCATGGCGGGCCGGTCGCTGACCTTGATCAGCGGCGCAAAGGCAGGGGAGGGCAGCCCCTGGCACAGGTCGCTCACCTTGGCGGCCAGGTCGCCGTCCCCGATGCAGCGAATTTTCAGCTTATATGCCCGCGCCGCGTGGGCCAGGGCATCATACCCAGTGCTTTTCTCGTCAAACCGCCACAGCAACACGCAGCGCGGTTCCTGGATGATACGTGCTTTCATAAACAGATACCTCTTAAAAAGGCGCACCGCCATAAATAACGGTGCGCCTTACATTGCCTTAATTTACAGGTCGGGGTGGTACTCTTTGCAGGTACACTTTTTCCACTTCAGGCCGCTGCCGCAGGGGCAGGGATCGTTGCGGCCGATCTTGGTCACGCGCACCGGGGCGGCACCCTTGGTGCCAGCCTGGGTGGGGGCACCCTCGCCGGTGGGCTTAGCGATCTGCTCGCGCTTCGGCTCGGCATTCTGCTGGCGGATCTCGATGGTCAGCAGCATGTGCACGGCATCCTCGCGGATGGAAGCGATCATCTCATCGAACATGGCAAAGCCTTCGATGCGGTACTCGACCACGGGGTCATGCTGGCCGTAGCCGCGCAGACCCATGCCCTGCTTGAGCTGATCCATGTTGTCGATGTGGTCCATCCACTTGGAGTCAACATTGCGCAGCAGGCAGATGCGTTCCAGTTCGCGCATCGTCTTGGAGCCGTACTTCTTCTCCTTGGCGGTCAGGATGTCCATGCCGCGCTTGTACAGTTCGTCCGCAATGCCCTCCTTGGTCAGGTCCTCCAACTGGTCCTTGGTGTAGTTGAAGTCACTGGGCAGGCACAGCCAGTTCATAAAGTGGCGGCGCAGACCGGCGAAATCCCAATCGTCGGCGGTCTCACCGTTCAGGTAGTTGGTGCAGGCATCATCGATGGACTGCCGCATCATCTCGTGCAGCTTGTCGCTGATATCCTCACCGTCCAGCACCATCTGGCGCTGTTTGTAGATGATCTCGCGCTGCTGGTTCATGACATCGTCATACTGCAGCACCTGTTTACGGATGGCAAAGTTGGAGGCTTCCAGCTTCTTCTGGGCGCTCTCGATGGTGTTGGTGATGAGCTTGTTCTCGATGGGCACATCTTCCTCAAGGCCCAGGCTATCCATCAGGTTCTGGACACGCTCGCCGCCGAAGATGCGCATCAGGTCATCTTCCAGGCTGAGGAAGAAGCGGGAGGCACCGGGGTCGCCCTGACGACCGGCACGGCCGCGCAGCTGGTTATCGATACGGCGGCTCTCGTGGCGCTCGGTACCAATGATGAACAGGCCGCCAGCCTCGCGCACAGCAGCCGCTTCGCGCTTGACCTCCGGCTCAAACTCGCTGCACAGTTCCTCAAAGCGCTGGCGGGCATGCAGCACGGCGGTATCATCGGTGTCGGCGTGGCCGTCGCACTCGGTCATCAGGTGCTCCAGCTGGGCATCGATGGTCTCCTCCGGCGGGGTGAGCAGTTCGGTGCCAGCAGCCTTGGCGCGGGCCTTGGCATGCTCGTACTCGTCTTTCAACTGGGCCAGGTCCTTGGTCAGGTCGCGGCTCAGCTCCTTGCGCAGGGCAGCTTTAGCCATGTAGGAGACGTTGCCGCCCAGCATAATATCGGTACCACGGCCAGCCATGTTGGTGGCGATGGTCACAGCGCCCTGCTTACCGGCCTGGGCAACGATCTCGGCTTCGCGCTCGTGCTGCTTGGCGTTCAGCACGTTATGCTCAATGCCCTTTTTCTTCAGCAGTTTGGAGAGGGCTTCGCTCTTTTCCACGCTGACGGTGCCGACCAGGACAGGCTGGCCCTTGGCGTGGCACTCGGCCACCTGCTCAATGACAGCATTGTACTTGCCGTTGACGGTCTTGTACACGCTGTCCGGCAGGTCCTTGCGGGCGCGGGGCTTGTTGGTGGGGATGTTGACGATGTTCAGGCCGTAGATCTCGCTGAACTCGTCCGCTTCGGTGGAAGCCGTGCCGGTCATACCGGCCAGCTTGTCATACATACGGAAGTAGTTCTGGAAAGTGACGGTGGCCAGGGTCTTGCTCTCGGCGGCAACGGTCACGCCCTCCTTGGCCTCGATTGCCTGGTGCAGGCCATCGTTGAAGCGGCGGCCATACATCAGACGGCCGGTGAACTCATCAACAATAATGACCTCGCCGTCCTTGACGATGTAGTCGGTATCGCGGTGCATAACGCCGCGGGCCTTGATGGCACCGTCAATGTAGTGGCGCAGAGACATGTTATCCGCATCGGCCAGGTTCTCCACATGGAAGAACGCTTCGGCTTTCTGTACACCGGACTCGGTCAGGGTAGCGGTCTTTCGCTTTTCGTCCACAACGTAATCGCCATCGACCTGTTCCTCGGCAGATACCTTGTCGTCCAGCTCGACAATAACGCTCTTTTTCAGCGTCTTGGCGAAGTCATCGGCGCGCTTGTACATCACGCTGGAATCCTCGCCCTTGCCGCTGATGATCAACGGGGTACGGGCCTCATCGATCAGGATGGAGTCTACCTCATCGACAATGGCGTAGGCGTGGCCGCGCTGGACCATGTTGGCCTTGTAAACGACCATGTTGTCGCGCAGGTAGTCGAAGCCGAACTCGTTGTTGGTGCCGTAGGTGACATCGGCGGCATAAGCGGCCTTGCGGTCGCCTGCTTCCACGCCATGTACCACCAAGCCAACGGTCAGGCCCAGGAAACGGTAGACCTTGCCCATCCACTCGCTGTCGCGGCGGGCCAGGTAATCGTTGACGGTAACAACATGCACACCACGGCCGGTCAGGGCGTTGAGGTAAACGGGCATGGTAGCCACCAGCGTCTTGCCTTCACCGGTCTGCATCTCGGCGATGCAGGCGCGGTGCAGCACAATGCCGCCGATGATCTGCACGGGATAGGGCTTCATGCCCAGCACACGCCAGTCAGCCTCGCGGCAGACGGCAAATGCCTCGGGCAGCAGGTCGTCCAGCGTTTCGCCTTTCTCCAGGCGGGCTTTGAACTCGGTGGTTTTGGCCTGCAGCTGCTCATCGGTCAGCTTCTGCATCTCCGGCTCCAGGGCCAGGACCTTGTCCTTCAGCGGGTTGATGCGCTTGAGTTCCTTGTCCGAGAAGGAACCAAACAGTTTTTCAAAAAAAGACATATGAAATCCCCTGTATTTTCCGCCGCCCAGGGCAGGGCAGCTATACTTACACTACATACCATACTATAATACACCCGCACAGGGCTTGCTGTCAAACCTGCACGGGTGTATTTCAAAATATATTTAGTTTTTTGCCTTGGCGGGCAGGCTCAGCAACACCAACATCAGGAAAATGCAGCCAAACCCCAGGGCATCCCACACCGTAAAGGGGCTGCCCAGCACCAGTGTGCTGATGATGGCCGCCGTGACCGGCTCGGCAAAGCTGTACAGGCTCGACCGCTGGGGGCCGATGAGCGGCACACCCGACATGTACAGGCTGAACGCCAGCACATTGCCCAGCACCACCACGGTAAAGATGCCGAACACGCCCATAGCGCTGGGCACATAGTTCATCGTCCAGGGGCGGAAGATCAGGGCGAACATCGTGCCGCCCATCAAAAACGCCCAGCCCTGCAGCATGGGGGTGGGGTACTGCTGCTGCAGCTTTTTGGGCCACATGGTATAGATGACCACGCAGCAGGCGCTGGCAATGCCGGACAACAGCGCGGCCGGGCTGATCGCCAGGTCGGTCAGGCTGCCGTGGGTCGTCAGCAAAAATACGCCGATGAGGGCCAGCAGAATGCTGCAAATCTCAAACAAACGCGGTCCGCGGCGCTGCTGGATGCAGACCACCAGCAGGATAATGACAGGGGAGAGGTCCTGCAAAATGGTGCCCATGCCCGCGCTGGAAAGCTGGATGGTCAAAAAGTAGGTGAACTGGCAGCAGCTGACACCCGCCAAGCCGTAGATCAGCAGATCCAGCAGATTGCGGGGATTTTTCTTGACGTTCCACGGGTCGAACAACATTTTGCGGTCCTTGATAAAGTAGAACGTACACAGGATCAGCCCGGCCAGAAACAGCCGGATGGGCACCAGCCAGGTGGAGTCCATATTCTCGCGGGTGAACAGGTACTGCCCCATGCAGCCCGAAACGCCCCAGCATGCCGCGCCGCCCATCGTCAGGCAGGCACCTTTTACACGGTCAGACATTTTACTTTCCCCTTTACTACTTTACCCACAAGTGCAGGGCGGGCCTTGCCCGCCACGGGCGCATATGGAATGCGCCCCTACGGCCGATGTACCCGTAACCCGTAGGGGCGGATTCTATATCCGCCCGCCATGCGCTTTTACCCCAAAATCAACTGCGCGGCTTCGCGCAAACCCTCTACGACCGGTGCGCCGGTAGCGGCCAGCGTTTCCCGGTTCTGGTGGCCGCCGCATTGCAGCACACAGGCCGTTCCCATGGCCTGTGCCACCTCAAAATCGTGTACCGAATCCCCGATCATCACCGCGCGGGCAGGGTCGATGCCCTCCTCCTGCATAAAGCGCAGGCCCAGTTCCACCTTGCTTTTGGCGTAGATATCGCCCAGACCCAGTAGCCGGTCGAAATAGCCGGTCACATGGCGTTCCTCGGCCTGGCGTGTCAGCGTAGGCACCGGGCTGGCCGACAGGATCACCTGCCGCAGCCCCGCTGCACGGAACGCGTCCAGCGCTTCTATCGCGCCATCCGCCAGCGGGCAGGCCGAGCTGGCGGGGATGTAGTCGTCCATATATTCCTCGGCCAGCATGGCGAAGCTGTGGCGGCTGAAATCAAACCCGGCGCGGACGTAGTATTCCTCAATCGGGAAACCAAAAATTGCCCGGTACTGATCGCGGTCGTACCGCTGCGGATAGGCATGCTTCGCCAGCAGACGGTTGAGCGCGTCTACACAAAGTTCCACATCATCCAGCAGGGTACCGTTCCAATCCCACAAAATCAGTTCCGGGCGCATAGGTTACCTCATTATTCTTCTGTAAAGATCTTCTTCAGGCTGGCGTTGGTTTCGATCAGCTTGACCAGGGCCACGCCCAGGATCGTGCAGCTGATGACCTCGCCAATGCCGACCGTTACCGCGTTAAACGCAGCCATGGCGGCCGTGGGGGCGGTGTCCGAGAAAAAGACGGTGATCTCGAACGCGCCGACAATAATCATATTAAAGACAACCGGCGGCAGGGAAGCCGGGATAGCCAGCCCCTTGATGCGCACATCCCGCAGCTTGTAGGTGACCAGGCAGGCCAGCAGGGTTGCCAACGTGCCGAAGATGACATCGATCACGGTCGAGCCCAGCAGGTTAGCCAAAAAACAGCCCAGCGTGACACCGATGATATACTCGGTGCCAAAAATAGGCAGCAGGCAGAACGCCTCGGCCACGCGCACCTGCACCGCCCCGTAAGAGAAGGGCTGCAGTACCAGGCACAACACAACGTAGATCGCCGCAATGACAGCGCAGCGCACAAGGCGCTTGACGGACATGGATTTCTGATTCATACAATACTCCGGCGGATAGATTTTGACCGTACAGCAGACCGCCAGCCTGCCATCGGTTTGCGCCGCAAAAGACTGCGGCGGAGCCTAAAATCCTAAGTTGCTCAACAAAAAGTCATTATAACAAAAGCCGCAGCCCCTTGCAAGAGGCTGCGGCGAAAATCTCATTTTCTTTCGTAAGGCCCCCTCTGGGAGGGTGACTCCCCACAGCGTGGGGAGATGTCGCGCAGCGACAGAGGGGCCCGGCCGCGTAAGCGGTCCCGCGAAGCGGGTGGGGGAGAGAACTTGCGGTAGTCGCATTTTCACGAAGGCTCTCTCCCTCCGCCCCTTCGGGGCACCTTCCTCGCAGAGGGAGGCGTTACGGCAGTTCCGGGGTGTAAGCCTCCAAATTGCGGGGCTTGCCCTCGTATACAATGGCAATGCCGTCCGGGCCGGTGTTGGCACTGACCACGCCGCCCAGCTGGAACACGATCAGCGGCGCATGACCAAAGGCCTTTTTGCACTGCTTGACCAGCTCGTCCCGCTTGGCGGTGCTGGAGGTGTAGGCTACCATGTAGGGGGTGTCTTTCATGGAATCCACGCGGCTCTCCACCCACTTGATCATGGCCGGGGGCACGGCGGCATCGCCGCGCACTTTGGCTTCGACCTTGGAGACACCTGCGTTCAGGCTGATGATGGGGCGGATGCCCAGCAGGTCGCCCACCACAGCAGCAGCGGCACTGACACGGCCGGACTTCTTCATCTGCTTCAGGCTGTAAGCCGCCAGGCAGATCTCCACGCAGTCCAGCTTGCGCTTCAGCTCGTCCACGCAAGTGGAAAGTTCGCCGCCGTTGCGCACCTTGCGGGCACACTCGCAGAAATACCAGCCGTAGGGCATCGAATAGGTGTGGCTGTCGATGATCTGGATCTTCAGCTTGTGGTCGGGGCGTTCCTCGGCCAGCATTTCAGCGCCTTTAATGGCATTGTTGTAGGTGCTGGAACCGGCGGCGTTGATGCTCAGGTGTACCAGGTCGGTGTAGCCCTCGTCCACATAGCGCTCGTAGATTTCGCACCACTGCAGCTGGGTGATGGCGGCGGTGGTGGGTACGCCCTGGGCCTTGCGCATCATCTCATAAAACTGGTCGTTGGTAAAGTCCTTGCGCTCCATATACTCGGTGCCATCCAGGTTGATGGGGAAGCCCACCACCTCAATGCCGTATTTGTCCGCAAGTTCCTGCGGAATATCGGAACAGGAATCCGTCAAAAAACCGATCTTGCTCATTTTACGTCCTCACTCCATTCATAGCGGGTCAACTGTCCGCGGGTCTCCAGGTCGGCAAAATCCCATTGCCGCAAAGCCTCGTAGGCACCTACCGCAACAGCGTTGGAAAGGTTCAGGCATCGCTCGCCGCGGCGCATCGGCATGCGCACACAGTCGGCCTCATGGGCGGCCAGCAGTTCTTCCGGCAGGCCGGCATCCTCGCGGCCAAATACCAGGTAAGCGCCGTCCGGGTACTGCACGTCCACATGGCGGCGGGGGCCCTTGGAGGTAAAGTAGAAAAACGGCCCCTGGTTTTTGGCAAAGAAATCCGCGAGATCTTTATAATATGTTATATCAAGATGGTGCCAATAGTCAAGCCCGGCGCGCTTTAATTTTTTGTCGTCCACGGTAAAGCCCATCGGCCCCACCAGGTGCAGCCGTGCCCCGGTCACCGCGCAGGTGCGGGCAACGTTGCCGGAGTTTTGGGGGATCTGCGGCTCCACCAGTACAATGTTCAAAGTCGGCATATGGTTTTCTTACTTCCTAGCGTTATTTTATTGCTGCATCAGTTTGGGCAGGGCAGCTTCCAGCCACACGCCCAGGCGTTCATCGGTGCCTTCGGGTGTCTGGCGGATGCACTCGCTCACGAACGCAGCCGCCGCCTGCACAGCGGCCTGGGGCACGTTGCCCTGCAAAATGCGCCCTACCAGCACCGCACCGAAAATATCCCCGGTGCCGTGGTACATGCGGGGGATCAGCGGCGTTTTGACCGCGTACCCCTGCCCGCCGCGGGCCGCGCCCACGCAGCCGATGCACCGTCCATCGGAAAGGCCCGTCACGCCGGTGACCACTACCTGCGGGGCAATGCGAGTCAGCCGTGCTGCCTGCTCGGCTGACTGTTCGCTGCTGCCCACACCGGGCAGCGGGTCGCCCAGCAAAAGCGCGGCCTCGGTCACGTTGGGCACGATCAAGTCCGCCTTGCTGCACAGGTTGTACATAGCCGGGACCATATCAGCCCCCAGTCCTTTGTACAGCCGTCCGCCGTCACCCAGCACCGGGTCCACCACTTTTAACG
The DNA here is from genome assembly GCA_963655125.1 of Bulleidia sp. GTDB lineage: Bacteria > Bacillota > Clostridia > Oscillospirales > Ruminococcaceae > Gemmiger. Next base: position 40,281 of record CAVKDR010000038.1, on the reverse strand, counting down.
CGTGGGGCCACAGCTCAAAGGCCTGCTCCACCAGCTTGGCCTGGGCGGGGTCCGCCAGATAGCCGGAGTAGATGCAGTCAAACCGCAAGCCCAGCCGCTGGTAGTGCGCCAGCGCCGCAGGGCCGTAGCCGGGATTGGAAAGTTTAGCCGGGGTGCCCAGCCCGCCCGTGTGGGTAGACAGCACCGCCGTGGGCAGTGCCACGGCCTGTACCCCCAGGCAGGACAGCACCGGCACAATGACCGACAGCGCCGCCCGGCCAAAGCCCGGCAGATCGTGGATGGCTAATACAGTTTTGGGTGCATTGGACATGGTCAGATTCCTTTGTTCGTTCGCGTTTGTTCCTTTTTCAACACTGCTATTTTACCATAAACCGCCGCATAAAAAAAGGCTGAATTGGGCGAACCTGCCGTTTTGACTGATTTTTCCGCCCTGTTTTGCTGCATAGCCGCGCTCCATCTGGGCATGCTAAGGCCGAGAACCCAAAAAGGAGGCATAGATATGCAGTTTTCGACAATGGCCGGCACCGCTGTCGGCATGGCCGTGGGTGCGGCGGCCGTCTGCCTTGCCACCCAGGACCAGCGCATGATGCGCAAAACCGTCCACAAGCTGGCCAAGGGTGCCGAAAAGACCCTGGCCGACCTGGACAAGGCCGTCCAGCACACCCGCTGGTAACGCAAAAGGCTCCCCGTAGCAGGGGAGCCGTACATAGGTTTAATTTTGCGGTGTTGCATCCATAAAGATCCACTGCATCTCGCCACTGTCCGGGGCATTGCGGTCGTAGATCGTGATTTTCAGCCGGATCCAGCCGCCGTCCACTTTCTGGTATATGTAGTCAATCGTTTTACCTGCATCCAGGTCAGCGCGTACCCGGTCGTAGTCGATCAATGCGCGGAAGCTCTCGCGATATTCCGGCCGCACGAACTCATCGCAGTAGGTGCGGATAGATGGCGAAAATTTGCCATTGTTTTCTTCCAATGTCTTTTGGAAATATTTGGGGATATAAATGTAGCGGCAGCTGTCATCCTTGGGGTTCACCATGTATACGCCCTTGTAGCGTGGAGCAATGACATTCAAAAATTGGCTGGCATCGCGCTTTTCCAGCAGCAGTTTTTCCAGCTTATGGTTCAGTGTGCGCATCTGGCGCTCAGCACCGTTTTGGCGGTAGAACTCGGCCTTATGGCGGCGCATGGCATGTTCCGCCTCGTTGATGGTCTCGGGCAAGCGGGCAGGGGTGCAATTTTCTGCCACGCCTACCGATACCTCAAACTCCTGCGCGCTTACATACTTGCGCAGCTGGAACACCGCTTCTTCGGCATCTTCCAACCCGCAGTCAAAACACAAAATGACATACTCGTCCCCGCCGATGCGGTAGGCATGACCATCCGGGAAACATTCCCGGATGCCATCTGCCACACATTGCAGCATGGCATCCCCGGCCTGGTGGCCCAGATGGTTGTTGATCTCATGCAGGCCCACAGCATCGTTATACACGCAGATGATACGCGCGTACCCGGCCGTTTTGAACGCTGCAACATCCCGCTCGTACCGGCTGCGGTTGTACAGGCCGGTCAGGGCATCGTAGTTGTACGCGTCTGCGGCGATGTTTTCCCGTGTTTCCGTTCTTTGCTGCTCATCAAAGGCATATACTGCCTCATTCTGGGGGGCAGGGAAGGCCCGCTTTGTTTTGCAGGGGCAGGTCGATCTCCCAATCGTCCGCCAGCAGCGGATATTCCAGCGCACATTGCTCCAACAGGCTGGCGGCATATTCCAACAGCCGCTGGGCATTGCTGCCCTTTTTCGCCACGATCTTCATAGCTTTTCACCTCAACCACGCAGCTAAGCCGTGATTTTTGCTGTATTATAGCATATTTTGTCGGATTAGGCAATAACAAAAGCCCCCGCCGTTTACGCTGCGGCAGGGGCAGAATCGTTGGTGGTTTTACAGGATGCGCACCCGGATAGCAGCATCAATGCCGCCCAGTTTGCTGGTCAGGTCGGGGGTGACATCGCCGGTCACGTCCAGCAGGGTGTAGGCCACGTCCTTTTTGCTCTTGTTCACCATGTTTTCGATGTTCAGGCGGGCGGTGGTCAGGATGCTGGTGATGGCCGAGATCGCGCCCGGCGTGTTCTTGTGGATCATGCAGATGCGGCGGCCGCCCATGCGGGGCTGGCTGACATCCGGCAGGTTAACGCTGTGGGTGATGTTGCCGTTTTTCAGGTAGTCGCTCAGTTCGGCGGCGGCCATCACGGCGCAGTTGGTCTCGCTCTCGGGGGTGCTGGCACCCAGATGCGGTGTGCAATACACGCCCTTAACGCCCAGCAGTTCCTCGGCCGGGAAGTCGCAGAAATACTGCGCCACCTTGCCGGAGTTCATGGCATCCAGCAGGGCCTCGGTGTCCACCAGTTCGCCGCGGGCAAAGTTCAGCACACGCACACCGTCCTTGCACATCGAAAGGGTCTGGGCGTTGATGGTGTGGCGGGTCGTGGGCAGGTAGGGGACATGGATAGTCAGGTAATCGCAGCGGGGCAGCATATCGCCCAGCGTCACGCAGTGCTGTACGCTGCGGGACAAGCTCCATGCGGCATCGATGGAGATGTAGGGGTCATAGCCCAGCACTTCCATACCCAGCGCCACGGCGGCGTTAGCCACACGGGCACCAATGGCACCCAGGCCGATGACACCCAGTGTTTTGCCCCGCAGTTCGGGGCCGACAAACTGCTTTTTGCCCTTTTCCACATCCTTGGCGATGGTCTCGCTGCCCTTCAGGCCCTGGGCCCACTGGACGGCATCGACCATATTGCGGCTGCCCGCCACCAGCGCACCGATGACCAGTTCGGCCACCGCGTTGGCGTTGGCACCGGGGGTGTTGAACACCACGATACCGGCGTTGGTGCAGTCCTCAATGGGGATGTTGTTGGTACCGGCACCCGCGCGGGCGATTGCCAGCAGGCTGTCCGGCAGCGGCATATCGTGCATATCGGCACTGCGCACCAGGATGCCCTGGGGGGCAGCGGTCTCGTTATCGACCTCGAACTGGTTGACCGGCAGCTTTGCCAGGCCTGCGGGCGAGATCGCGTTCAGCGTTTTAATGGTATACATAAAGAACCCCTCTTATTTTATATTACGCGTTTTCCTTGCGGAACTTCTCCATGAAGTCGACCAGCTTGTCGATGCCCTCCGGCGGCATAGCGTTGTAGATGGAGGCGCGCATGCCGCCCACCAGGCGGTGGCCCTTCAGGTTGACGAACCCGGCCTCGGTCGCAGCGGCGCAGAAAGCCTTGTCCAGGTCGCCGTTGGGGCTGGTGAAGGTCACGTTCATCATGCTGCGGTAGGGCTTTTCCACGGGGTTATTGTAGAAATCCTGGCCGTCCAGGTAATCGTACAGCACCTTGGCCTTGGCGGCGTTGATCTTCTGCATGTTTTCCAGGCCGCCGATCTCGTTCTCCAGGTACTGCATGACCAGGCCGGTCATGTAGATGCACCAGCACGGCGGGGTGTTGTACATGCTATCGGCTTTCAGCAGGGTGGTGTAGTTCATCATTGTGGGGATCTGCTCGGGGGTCAGGCCCTTGGCGCTGCCGCCCAGCAGGTCCTCCCGCACGATAGCCACGGCCATACCGGCGGGGGCGATGTTCTTCTGCACACCAAAGTAGATGACACCGTATTTGCTGACATCCACCGGCTCGGAGCAGATCATCGAGCTCATGTCCGCCACCAGGGGGATGCCGTCCACCTGGGGCACGTCCACATACTTGGTGCCGAAGATCGTGTTGTTCTGGCAGATGTGGATGTAGCTGGCGTTGGGGTCGTAATCGATGGCCTTGACATCGGGGATATAGGTGAAGTTTTTATCCTTACTGCTGGCAGCGATGCGGGCCGTGCCGAACTTGGCTGCTTCCTCGGCCGCCTTTTTGCTGAAGTTGCCGGTGACGAGGTAGTCCGCCGTGCCGGTGGTCATAAAGTTCAGCGGCACCATGGCAAACTGCTGGGTCGCGCCGCCCTGGAAAAAGCCGATCTTATAATTGTCGGGGATGTTCAGCACCCGGCGCATAGCGGCCTCGGTGTTCTGGATGATCTCGTCAAACCACTTACTGCGGTGGCTCATTTCCATCACGCTCATGCCGGAACCATGGTAATCCAGCAGTTCTGCCTGTGCGGTTTTCAGAACAGCTTCCGGCAGCATCGAGGGGCCGGCGCTGAAATTGTACACTCTAGCCATTTTCATATCCTCCAGTAAGTAGTAAAAATGCAGCCCGCCGGCGGCGAACTGCATCATCTGCCGCGCCGTTGCGGTATGGCATTATTATAGGCCGCACCGCCCGCCCCGGCAAGCATGCAAAATACTGAAAAAACAGCCGCACAAGCCGTTGTGTTTCTGCAAAACGGCTAATTGTTTTTTTATCAGATACACTATATTCTACATTTGTAAAAGCTTTTCGCGGCTCCGTATAATTTCAGGCCGCATTTTTGTCTATTTTGTCATCTTGCATTTTTATCTACCACAATTGTAAAATATATTTGCAGTAACTATTACATTTGTAGGAGATATGGAAGATGGAGCAATTATCCCGCAGTGAGGAACAGGTCATGGTTGCCCTTTGGACCTGTGAGCAGGCCGCCACGCGGCGGCAGATCGCGGCCAACCTGCCGCCAGAGTGCCGCTGGGCTGACTCTACGCTGTTGAACTTTCTGCTTCGGCTGGAGAAAAAGCACTTTGTCCGCACCGAAAAGCAGGGCAACAAAAACCTGTACACCCCGCTGGTGCGCCGCCTGACTTACTGCAGCGCGGTAAGCAGTGCCCATTTGCAAACGCTGTACAGCGGTGACCTGCGCAAGATGGTGCGCGCGCTGGCCGACACCGGCCGCCTGACCTACGCCGACACCGAGCGCCTGCTGCGTTGGCTGGGGGAGTACCAGGCCGAAAACCCGGAGTACGACTACGAGTAACCGCCCGCTTCCTTATATATAAGGCTCGCGCATCTCGACCATGTCGGCCCAGAAGCGTTTGGGGGCGTGGTTCATCTGCGCTTTCGCGTTGCGGCGCTCCTCAATGGTCAGCGCGTGGAAGAAGCGTTTCCACAGTGCCTGCCAGTTCAGCTCATCGGCATTGCGGGCAGGTTCGTAATGCTCCATAGCCAGGTACTGCACACGGCCGTTCTGCCGCAGCAGGGCTGTGCCATGGGCGGCATCAAAAATCAGAAAGTTCTCATCCGGCAAGCGGCTGCAAAAATGTCCCCGCAGCATCGGCAGTACGTTGTTTTTGGGGTGGATGACCGAACCGAGCATTCCATTTTTTTCCTCAAAGCGGAGAAACTCGGTAAAATGGCAGACTTCATTGCGGACGTTCCGTTCCAGCACAAACGCCGCATGAACATCCGGGTCGCCCAGCATCTGCACGGCACGGGGGCCCTCATCAAAGCAGCGGCGGGCGAAACGCAGCAAAATCAGATCCTTTTCTTCTTCGGTGGAGAGGAAACCGGTCATCACGCGGTCTTTTACCATCGGCCCCAGTCGTGTCAGGCCGTTGGCTACCCGCTTCGCATGGGCCGGGTCGGTTGTGACGGATTCCGTGCCAAACAGCGTGATCTGCCCCTCAGCAGGCCCCAGCACGGCCGAGGGGATCTCGTGCCGGGTGTAGCTTTCAAAAATGCAGCAGAGGAACCCCGCAAAACTGCCATCGTAACAGTAAGCGGTGTCGCTCACATGCGCTTGGTAAGGCATGTCAAGGCCTCCTCTCGCACCATGCGGGCTGCCGTTGGGGCGGCCACGCCATGGGCCGTAAGCTGGTGGACGGCGGGTGCCGCATCCTGCAGGGCCTTGGGTACAAATTCGTCCAGGCTCAACTGCTGTACCCCCACGCTGAACGCCTTGGGGTCCAGCAGTACGTTTGCGATCTCTGCCCGAGTGGCATGGGCCGGGGCCCGGCCGTTGCAGGTGATAAAATACTGTGCGCGCTTGAGCACCACGCCAATGCGTTTCAACTCCGGCATACCCAATTTTTGCACACGGCGCGCCGCCAAAATGCGCAGTACGCTCTTGGGGCCAATGCCCGGCACACGCAGCAACTCCTCCTTGCTGGCGGTGTTGACCTCCACCGGGAAAAACGCCGGGTGTCGCACCGCCCAGGTACACTTAGGGTCCAGGTAGGGGTCAAAATTCGGTTCTTCCTCGGTCAGCAGCTCCGAGGCGTGGAAATCGTAATACCGCAGCAGCCAGTCCGCCTGGTAGAGGCGGTGCTCCCGCAGCAGCGGCGGCTGGAAATTCAGCGCAGGCAGGCGGCTGTCCTGCACCACCGGCAGGTACGCCGAGTAAAACACACGTTTCAGCGCATACTTTTTATATAGGCTTTCCGTCAAGTCCATGATATGGCGGTCAGTCTCCGGTGTCGCGCCAATAATCATCTGGGTGCTTTGTCCCGCAGGGGCAAAAGCGGGGGCTTTTTTGTACACCGCCATTTCCCGCTTGCTTTGGGCGCTCTGCACAGCGATCTGCCCCATGGGGCGCAGGATCGCTGTTTTCTTTTTATCCGGGGCCAGCTGGTTCAGGCTGACCTCACTGGGCAGTTCGATATTGACCGAAAGGCGGTCCGCCAGCAGCCCAATGCGCTGCACCAGCAGCGGGTCCGCGCCGGGAATGGTCTTGGCGTGGATGTAGCCGTTGAAGTGGAACTCCTCCCGCAGAATGCGCAGTGCCTCGATCATCAGTTCCATCGTGCGGTCGGGTGTGCCCAGTACCGCACTGGACAGGAACAGCCCCTCGATATAATTGCGGCGGTAAAAGCCGATGGTCAGTTCCGCCAGCTCCCGCGGGGTAAAGGTAGCCCGCGGGCGGTCGTTGGAGCGGCGGTTGACGCAATAGCTGCAATCGTAGGCGCAGGCGTTGGAGTACAGCACTTTCAGCAGCGAAACGCAGCGGCCGTCCGGGGTAAAGGCATGGCAGATGCCCGCCTGTGCGCAGCTGCCCAGGCTGCCGTGCTTCCCGGCACGTTCCACGCCGCTGGAGGTACAGGCCACATCATATTTGGCGCTGTCGGCCAGAATTTCCAGCTTTTCCGCAAGATCCATCGCTGTTTCTCCTAAAAAAGGGTATAAAAAATACAGCCCGCCGCATAACCTGACTGTTTACAAACAGCCAGCGATGCCGCGGGCAGCATTTTTATAAATTATAAAATTGTATTTTTGCCCTGGATGTCCGAATTATGGGACACACACTATGCTACAATAAAAGCAGAGGGCAGGAATTACCACTTAGCCTTGGTCTCCACCACTTTGCCGGCGATATACAGGTGGTCAAGTTCTTCGCCCTTGATGACCAATTCCTCATACGCAGGGTTAAAGGGATGCAGGATGACCGAGTTGCCGCGCTGGATGTACTTTTTCAGCGTACCTTCGCCGTCCGAACCGTAGACCAATACGCCCAGGTCGCCGTTTTCCAGTGTACTCTGGCGGTGAACAAGGGCCAGGTCACCATCCGAGATGCGTGGCTCCATACTGTCGCCTTTTACAACCAGATAAAAGTAGTTCTGCGGGTCCTTGACGCTGGCATACTCTTTGCCATAGTCCTCCTCAAAGGCAAGGGCACCGTAACCGGCGCGCACCGTGCCCACAACGGGGACAAGGCTCTCGGTATAGCGGCTGAAAGCATTGCGGCCCACAGCCGGGGCAGCCGTGGGGGCCTGCTGCAGACCCAGCAGGGCATCGGCAGTTGTATCCAAAATTTCAGCCAGGCGGGCCACCGTCTGGGGATCCGGGGTCGAGCGGCCGGTCTCCCATTTGCCAACGGCCTGCTGGGTAACGCCAAGCATACGCGAAACCTCGGTCTGGCTGTACCGTTTGGCTTTTCTGGCTTCTCTCAGGCGGTCTGCAAACATAACGTACTCCTTTTGCCGGGCGACAATTCCTCTATCTTGTGGTCAGGGCTTTCTTATTTGTCCCCATTATACAACTGCAAGGCGTGTTTGTAAAGAGTTTTTTGAAAAATAATTCTAAATAAAGTTGTTGCAGTGTCTTGACAACAACCGTCAGTAGTATTATAGTAGAGATACAGAACAACGCGGTGTCCTTTACAACCGCACAACAGCCGGATTTGCGGTACGGCTATTCTGAAGGAGGAACCTTATCATGAACTTCCACACTATAAAAGTATGGCTCAGCAAGCTTATCTCCAACCTGGTGGTTATGCTCTTTGTCATTCTGGTGCCCGCCGTTGCGTCCGGTGCGGTGCCGTTCTGGGCGGCGGTCATCGTGGCCATTGCGGGCCTGGTGGGCCTGAATGCCGCCTGCGGTGTTTTGCTGGAGGGACAGCCTGCCCAGCCCAAGGCAAAGCCCGTCCCTGCGCCCCAGCGCCAGCAGCCGGTTTTCCGCGTTGTACGGGGCGGCCGCGCGGCCTGATCTTGCGTACCCTCGGTGTATCCGGGTGCATATAACCGGCAGTCCCCGTGTGCCCCGGCGCGCGGGGATTGTTGTTTTCCACAACCTATGGTACAATAGCAGCAGACAGGGAGGAGATACCATGAAAAAACTTCTGGAAGTCTGTGTAGACAGCCTGGCCTCGGCGCGCGCCGCGCAGGCGGGCGGGGCCGACCGGCTGGAATTTTGCAGTGCGCTGGCCGTGGGCGGCCTAAGCCCCTACCCGGAACTGCTGCGCCAGATCAAAGCCGAGTGCAGCCTGCCGGTGCGCTGCCTGATGCGCCCCCGGGCGGGTGACTTCCTTTATACAAAGGACGAGATTGACCTGCTGTGCGCCCAGATCCGCACCTTGCAGGATGCTGGCGCGGACGGCTTCGTCATCGGTGCGCTGACCCCCGATGGCACATTGGATAAACCCGCCATGGCACAACTGCTGGATGCCTGTGGGGACAAGCCCGTCACATTGCATCGCTGCATCGATGTTTCCCGCGATTTGGCGGAAACCTACCGTGATGCCGCAGCCTTAGGCATCGATACGATTCTGACCAGCGGCGGTGCGGCCAGCTGCCGACAGGGGGCCGCCGCCTTAGCCGAGATGCTCGCTCTGCGGGACCAGCTGCAGGGGCCGGAAGTCCTGATCGGCGCAGGTGTCAACGCCGCCGTCATCATCGAACTGCGCGCCGCCCTGCCTGGAGCACGGGCCTTCCATTTAAGCGGCAAAAAGCTGGTGGAAAGCGGTATGCGCTTCCGCCGCGAGGGTGTCCCCATGGGCTTGCCCGGGCTGGACGAGTGGCACATCCAGCAGACGGATGCTGACGCTGTGCGCGCCGCCAAAACCGCGCTGCTGCAATAAAAACACATACAAAAAGAGCCGCATCGATGCGGCTCTTTGCTGTTTTGCGGTATTTACTTAGTGGAACGTGTCAAATTCCTCATCGAGTTCATCGGCATCGTCCAGTCTTGGGAGATTGTCGTAATCCAAATCTTCCAATTCCGGCACATCGGGCACCAGTTCCAATTCTTCCAGCAGGCTTTGCATGGCCTCACAGTCGGTGGGCACATCGGTCAGGCTGGCACCATAGTGGCAGAACAGCACCGTGCCGTCCTTGTCCAGAATCAGGGTCAGCGGCAATTGCTGCATCTGGCCCTTGGCGGCCTGGTAGCCCTGGCGCTTGGCTTCCCGCAGGATGCGCCAGCCTTCCAGCGAGTAGGTCATCAGGGCGCTGCTGCTTTGGGGGATGTCCAGGTGCTCATACAACACGCCCTCGGCATCGCACAGCAGGGGATAGGGCAGGGTGTTGGGACCGATGCTGCGCGAAAGTTTGTCCGCGCGGGAGCGCACCACCAACGCAAACCCGCCATCCCGCAGGGAGCCGTATGTATTGGCGTAGCGGCTGGCAAAGGTGCGGGTGATGGGGTGGCCGAAGTTAGCCATAAACACCAGCACCAGCGGGCTTTTGCGCTGCAAAAGGTCCCGGAAGCGGTTCTGGGCGCTGTAGGGGGTATCGTACACAAAAAAGGGGAGTTTATCTCCCACTGCAATACGCTCGCCCACGGCGGCGGCCCCCTTTCCCCAAAAAATCTAAAACAAAAAGCCGGACAGCAGGACTGTCCGACTGAAAAACACAAAACCCCCGCGCGGCCGTCTGCAGCCAATCAAAACCTACCGGTACAGGCAGGTGGGTGCCCTACCCGGACGTTCACGCTCCCTTCTTCCGCCTAGGGCGGGAGGTCTGCGATCCAGCCAGGGACAACGGGCTCCCTAAATTTGATTAGTAGGATTCATAAATGACCGCAACAAATCAAACCGTGCAGGGATGTTTTTTACTCCAACTCGGAATCGTCGATGTCGTACATCGCGCTCAGGCGTTCCTCAAAGACTTTGCCGACAGTCAGCAGTTCTTCATCGTCATCCACGATATCCATATATTCGCCTTCCTCATCGGTGCCGATGCGCATCAGGATCAGCTCGGCATCCTCCTGCAGGCTCTCCGGATCTTCCTGATACGGAATCACTGCCAGGTAGCGGGTACCGTTCACTTCGGTGGCATCGATCACTTCAAAAGTGACCTCTTTGCCATCCTCATCCTCCAGCGTCAGCAGGTCGGGCGTGGCTTCCTCGAGCATTTCGGGGCTCAGTTCGTCAGACATAGGTGACCTCCTGTGGTCTTGAAATTTCTTGTATATAGTGTACCTTTTTTTTTACCAAACGTCAAGGGTGTTCATACTATATTTTTTGTGCTATAATACCACTATATAGATTTGGAACACCCCGGAGGATCTGCCATGAAACGTTCCGCCTGCCTGCCCCTGCTGCTGGCCGCCGTACTGCTGTGCAGCTGCAGCAGCAACGCCAAAAAGCCCCCCACGCGCCCCGACAGCTTACTCAGCGAGGAGCGCCAGTTTGCCGCGCCCAGCGATGGCGACACTATCGCCATTTTCTCTACCAGTTTGGGCGAGGTGCGCGCCGTGCTTTACCCGGACGCAGCCCCTATGGCGGTGTACAACTTTGTGGGGCTGGCCCGCAGCGGCTACTATGATGGCACGATCATCTGGCGCAGCCAGTACGGCTTTGCGGTGCAGGGCGGCGATGCCACCGGCACGGGCACCGGCGGCTCCACGATCTGGAGCAACAACCCCTACCCGCTGGAAGCCGATGTCTCGCTGAAGCACTATGCCGGGGCGCTGTGCGCGGCCTTTGCCCAAGGCGGCGATGTCACCGGCGACAACAGCCAGTTTTACTTTGTTGCGGCCCTGCCGGACAGCGTGAGCAGCGGCGACCAGCAGGCCGAACTGACCCAGAACGGCTACACCGACAGCCAGGTGGCCGCCTACGCGGCCGTAGGCGGGCTGCCGTACCTCGACAACACCGATACCGTCTTTGGCCAGGTGTACCAGGGCATGGACGTGGTGGATGCCATGGCCTGTGTGGAGACCGCCAAAGACGCGGACGGCAATGACACCTGGAAACCCACCGAGGATGCAGCGATCACCATTGAGAAAGTGACCATCACCACCTATCCCGGCCCTGCGGCCGAGGAAGATGCCGCCAGCGACAGCAGCGTTGGCTGATGGGCGATTTCCTTTACCCCTACTATATGTAACATGCAACAAAACAATCCCCGCAGAGCCTTGGCAGAATTGCCAGACTTTGCGGGGATTTTTTATGCAGAATACAGAATTTTACTTTTTGGTATTGCCACCCATACGGCGGTCGCGGCGGGCGTATTCTTCCAGCGCCTTATCAAAGTACTCCTTGGTGAAATCAGGAAAGAGGACCGGCGTAAAGTAGAACTCCGAGTAGGCGCACTGCCACAGCAGGAAGTTGGACAGCCGCTCCTCGCCGCTGGTGCGGATCATCAGGTCCACCGGGGGCAGATCGCGGTAGAGGTGGCTCTCGATGGTCTTTTCGTTGATGTCCTCCGGCTGCAGGGTGCCTGCCTTGACCTCGCCCGCAATGGCGCGCATGGCATCGGTCAGCTCGGCGTGGCTGCCGTAGTTCAGGCAGAAGTTCACGATTCCCTTGTCGTTATCCTTGGTCAGGTCCATCATGTAGTCCATGGCATCCAGCACACACTGCTGCAGACCCTCGCGGCGGCCGCTGAACAGCACCTTGCAGCCGCGCTCGTTCATCTCATCGGCGATGGTGCGGAAGTTGTTGGCAAACAGGTCCATCAGGTAGCCAACCTCTTTGGCATCGCGGGAGAAGTTCTCGGTGGAGAATACGTACAGCGACAGCACAAAGACACCGCGGTCACCCACGGCGTAGCGGGTGATCTCCCGCAGGCGGTCAAACCCGGCCTTGTGGCCCAGGCTGACGGGCATCAGGCGCTGTTTGGCCCAGCGACGGTTGCCGTCCACGATGATGGCAACATGGGTAGGGAAGCGGGCAGCAGTATCTTGCGGCATGGCAGATTTTCTCCTTTTATCGTGCATTTATCAGTTGTTTCAGGCTTCAGCAGGCTGCGGGCGCAGCATCTCGGGCGGTTCTTCATCGGGATGGTGGGCGCGCCAGTTCAAAAAGCTTTCCAGAATGACAGCGGCGGAAACGGAGTCCAGCCGTTCTTTGCGCTTGGCACCGAAGGTGTCGTTATCGGCCAGGATGGCGGCGGCGGACACGGTGGTGCGGCGCTCGTCCCACAGCACCACCGGCAGGTTGGCGGTATTGGCCAGGCGCTGGGCAAAGCGGCGGCTCTTGTTGGCGCGGCTCCCCTCGGTGCCGTCCATATTCTTGGGCAGGCCGCAGACCAGGGCTTCGGCCCCTCGGGCCTGGGCCACAGCCGTGACGGCGGCAGCCACTTTGTTCATGCTTTTTTCTTCGATCTGGGGGGTGATGGGGCTGGTGATCGTCTCGCCGGCATCGCAGCCAGCCAGCCCCGTGCGGGAGTCGCCGTAGTCAACAGCAAGCCATTTCATACAGGTTGGGTCCTTTCGTGGTTGATGGTATCAGTATACCACATTGCGGGCGCAGACGCAATAAAAACAGCCCGCGCCGAAAGCGTTCAACGCTCCCCGGCACGGGCTGCGAAAGGGCAAAAATTACAGGTTGGGCATGCGCTTATCCAGCTGGATGGTCAGGATCGCGGCCAGAATGATTTTGATAACGTCACCCGGCAGGTAGGGCAGAACGCACCAGCCCAGGGCGCTGACGAGGTCGGCACCGGTCAGGGTCATGAACCAGATGGTGCCCAGCACGTAGCAGGCGGCGCAGCCCACGACCATAGCCACGCAGAGCGCCCAGAACTTGCGGCCCAGGGCCTTAGTAATCAGCGCGGTGATGAGCGCGGCCAGGATGTAGCCCAGCACGTAGCCGCCGGTCTTGCCAAAAATGGCAGAGGGGCCGCCCTGGAAACCGGCCAGCACCGGCACACCGATGGCGGCCAGCGCCACAAACACCAGCTGGCTGACGGTGCCCCAGAAAGCGCCCAGCATGGTGCCTGCCATGTACACGGCAAACAGTGCCAGGTTGATAGGCACACCCCAGGGCATGGGGATGGCGATCTGGCTGCACACGGCAGTCAGGGCAGCAAACAGGGCGCACAGGACCATCCGGCGCACCCGCAGGCTTTCAGCAGTTCTCATAACATATTCCTCTTTTCTAATTTATCAAAGACCTTTACAGGTACTTTCCCAAATGAACTTCCTCGCCGCGCAGAGGGGTCAAGTTGTGTTCTCCCTCAAAGCGGACGACCAGGCGGCATTCTTCATCGATGTCCAGCGCTTTGGCCCTGCGTGGGGTGCCGCCCCGGGGCGTTACCGTCACGGTCTGGCCCAGCAGCGCCTGGCGAGTGCGATATTCCGGCAGGTATTCCGGCTTGGGTACACCGTGGTACAGCGCCCAGAACTCGTTAAGGAATGCCGCAGCCAGCGCCGCGCGGGCACCCGGCGGCGGAGCATCGTCAAACAGCGCCCCGGCCACATCCTGCAGTTCGGCAGGCCAGCCATCGGGCGGGGCCGTAATGTTGAAGCCAAGCCCCAGCACGGCGTAATCCAGCATGCCGCTTTCCATGTCCAGCGCCGCTTCGGTCAGGATGCCGCAGACTTTGCGGCCATCCCGCCAGAGGTCATTGACCCACTTGATGCGCAGTTTCGCGCCCGAAACTTTCTCGGCGGCGCGGCAGGCGGCAACAGCGGCCATGGCGGTCAGCCGCACAGCCTGGCGCAGGCCGATCTCCGGCCGCAGCAGAATGCTGAGGTACAGCCCGCCCTGGGGCGAGAAAAAGCTGTGCCCACCCCGGCCGCGCCCGGCCGACTGCGCCTGGGCGATCAGCACCAGGCCCTCGGGGGCACCATCCTCGGCCCTTGCCCGCAGGGCGGCGTTGGTGCCGGGCAGGCGGTCGACAACTTCGACCTGCAGTGCCTTGGCGGTATCCGGGGCCAGCTGCGCCGTGACGGCGGCGGCATTGAGCACATCGGCGGCAGGGGATAGGGTATAGCCGCGGTTTGTCACCGCCGCCACCGGGATGCCATCGGCCCGCAGGGCGGCAACGGCTTTCCAGATGGCGGTGCGGCTCACGCCCAGCTGCTGCGCCAGTTCCTGCCCGGAGATGTATTTGCCCCGGGCAGCATCCAGCGCGGCCAGTACGTCCGCTTTTACCATGGCGTAGCCCCCTTTCAGCCCAACTGTCATCCAGTATAGCGCGGTTGACAATTAAATGTCAACGCGATATACGGAAAGAGGTTGACAATCAACAAAACAAAAGCCCTGCGGGCCGAAACCCGCAGGGCAAAAGTGCATATTAGGGAGAAATTAGCGCTGGATACGGCCGGAACCGTCGCCGCCAGCCAGCTTCTCGACCTCAGAAACGGTGACCATGTTGAAGTCGCCTTCGATGGAGTGCTTCAGGGCAGAAGCAGCAACAGCGAACTCAACAGCCTCCTGGGTGGACTTGCCGCTCAGCAGGGCGTAGATCAGGCCGCCGCCGAAGCTGTCGCCGCCGCCAACGCGGTCAACGATGCGCAGCTCGTACTTCTTGCTGAAGGCGTACTCGTTGGAAGCAACATCGTACAGCATGGCGCTCCAGCCGTTGTCGGAAGCGGAATGGCTCTCACGCAGGGTGATAGCAACCTTCTCGAAGTGGAACTTGTCAGCCAGCTGCTTGGCAACGCTCTTGTAGCCCTCGCGGTTGATCTCGCCAGCGTAGATGTCGGTAGCCTCGGCCTCGATGCCGAAAACGTCCTTAGCATCCTCCTCGTTGGAGATGCAGACATCCACGTACTCGCACAGCTTGCTCATGGCCTCACGAGCCTCTGCACGGGTCCACAGCTTGCCACGGTAGTTCAGGTCGCAGCTGATCTTAGCGCCGTGAGCCTTAGCAGCCTTGCAGGCAGCCAGGCAGATCTCGACAACATTGGGGCCCAGGGCCGGGGTGATGCCGGTGAAGTGGAACCAATCAACGCCCTCGAAAATCTTGTCGAAGTCGAAGTCAGCAACGGTAGCATCGGCCATAGCAGAATGTGCACGGTCGTAGATGCAGACGGAACCACGCTGAGAAGCGCCCTTCTCGTTGAAGTAGATGCCAACACGGTCACCACCGCGGGTGATCTTGCTGGTGTCAACGCCGTAGCGGCGCAGAGCGTTCACGCCGGCCTGGCCGATGGCATGAGCGGGCAGCTTGGTGACGAAAGCAACGTCAGCGCCGTAGTTGGCCAGAGAAACAGCCACGTTGGCCTCGCCGCCGCCGTAGGTGTACTGCAGGGTATCGGTCTGCACAAAGCGCAGATGATCGTAGGGCTGCAGACGGATCATGATTTCACCGAGAGTAACGATTTTCATGGTGGAACTCCTTTATTGTTATTTTTAATAAAGAACGGTTTATAACAGATAATCAGGCAAACTGATTATTTCTGCACCAGGTGGATAGCAAAGCCGGCGACTTCGTCAGCAAAGTAGATGGCGATGGTCTTGCCGTCCTTGACGTTCTTGCTGTCCATATCAAACTTAACGCCGCGCTGGCCCAGGTGATAGATAGCGCGATCAACGTTGTTGGTCAGGATAGCGATGTGACCATGGGTGCCGCGGCCCGGCTTCTTCATGATCTCGAATTCCTTCTTGCCAACAAAGATGCTGCTGTTGCCGGGCTTGACAGCCATGCTCAGCAGGGCACCGATGGTCTCGGCAGTCTTGGCAGCCTCGGCCTCGTCAGCGCAGTTGATGCCGATGTGGCCCAGCTGCAGGCCCAGCATCACGTCAACAGCCTCGCGGCTCATGGCAGTGATCTCGTCCCAAGCGCCGGCCTTGATCTTGTCGCTCTTGCACATCCAGGTGCCGCCGACAGCGATGATCTGGTTGTAGCCCAGGTAGTTGTTCACGTTCTTGGCGTTGACACCACCGGTGCACATCCACTTGCAGGTCTTGAGGGCAGCGCCGATGTTCTTCAGCTTGTCCACACCGCCGTTAGCTTCGGCAGGGAAGAACTTGACGACCTCGCAGCCCATGTTCATGGCCTGCTGCATCTCGCCGGAGGTAACGGTGCCGGGCATCATGATTCCGCCCTTATCGATGACATGCTTGCAGACTTCGGGGTCGAAGCCGGGAGCAACGATGAAGGAAGCACCGGCAGCCATAGCGCGGTCAGCCTGATCAACGGTCAGGACAGTGCCAGCGCCCAGCAGCATATCGGGCAGTTCCTCGTGGATCTTCTTGATGCACTCCTCGGCGCAAGCGGTGCGGAAGGTGACCTCCGCAGCGGGCAGGCCGCCAGCCATCAGGGCCTTGCACAGGGGCAGGGCCTCATCCACGCTGTTGAAAGCGATAACAGGGATAATACCGATCTCGTAAACACGCTGCAAAACAGAATTCATAGCAATTCTCCTTTACTATATGTTGCAGTTTGGGGTGGGGCAGACCCCTTCAGACAGGTGCCTGACCACACTCGGTTACTATAATTATAATCGGCTACGGTTGCGCCGTCAATCGGTCAAATTGAACAGGTTACAGCACACATTTTTTGTCGTATTCGCCCAGAATTCCGCGATTCGGCATAGCACTTGCAAAACCGGCCGAACTTTGCTATAATCGTTCCATATTGCGGAACGCAACCGTGTTTCTGTTGTGCGGTTACAAATTATTAACAAATTGTAAATATTCGAGGGAGGAACCCCATTTTGACCGAAAAAGGCGGCGTACAAAGCGTTGAGCGCATCTTCCAGCTGATCGAACAGCTGGCATCCCACCCGGCCGGGGCCAGCTTGCAGCGGCTGGCGCAGGAGACCGGCCTTGCCAAAAGCACCGTGCATCGGCTGCTGGCAAGCCTGGTCAGCCTGGGCTATGCCGCGCAGGAGCCGGAGACCGGCCGCTACCGGCTGACTTTAAAAATGTTTGAGTTGTCCAGCGGCATTGTCAACAGCATGGAGATCATGGATGTAGCCAAGGCGCACCTGGAACGGCTGAGCCAGCGCACCGGCGAGGCCGTGCATCTGGTCATCCGCGATGCGCGGGACATTGTGTACATCTACAAAACGGAAAGCGGCCCCATGCGGATGTCCAGCCGGGTCGGCCTGCGCAGCCCGCTGTACTGCACCGGCGTGGGCAAGGCGATTTTGGCAACGCTGCCGCCCGAAGAAGTGGAAGATGTGTGGAACCACAGCAGCCTGAAAAAGCTGACCAACCGCACGGTAGTCGACCTGGCCGAAATGCAGGACCAGCTGGCCGAGGTGCGCGCCAACGGCTATGCCATCGATGACGAGGAGAACGAGATGGGTGTGCGCTGCGTGGCGGTCGCCATCCCCGGGCCGGACGGGCGGGCGGACAGCGCGTTTTCCATCAGCGGCCTGGCCCCCTATATGACCCCCGAACGCATCCGCCGCGTAGCCGCCCTGGCGCTGGATACCCGGACAGATATTTTGGCAGATCTGGGTGTGGGGAGAAAAGGGTAAATTTTTGATATGATATTGTAAAAGGCTCCCACTGCCGAATCTGGCAGGGGGAGCCTTTGCTGTAGGGGCGGATGCTTGCATCCGCCCGCGGGTCGATGCAAGCATCGACCCCTACAAAAATCAATAGTTGTCCAAAATTGCCAGCAGCTTATCCAGGCTGCGCTCGTTGAACTCCAAAATCAGGATATCGCAGCCCGGCTGCTCCACGATGGCGGGGTCAAAGCCATCGATGTGCTCGCGCCAGGTGGTGGCAAAGCGGGCTTCCAGGTACGGCATGTAATACTCGCTGAACGAGTCGCCGATCACCCGCACCACGCGGTCATCCTTTGTAAATAAGTCGGCGTAGCCGGGCACCGTGTAGGTCTGCTCCGGCGGCAGACTGGCGTACAGCGCGGCCACGTTCGCCATATCGCCGGTGGTGGTTCCGGCAGGCTCCACGGGGTAATCCCCCGGCTGCAGGGTGGGCAGACCCAGGGTGTCAAAAATACCGTCCAGCCCATACAGCGCACCGATGGAATTCCAGTGGGTGTCGGTCTTGTAGTACAGCAGCTGATCCGGGTTCAACCGGGCCTGGCGGCGCAGTTCCTGGTAAGGCCAGTTCACCGGCACGGTGGTGTGGCTTTGCAGGTAACCGGCCAGCAGGTCGGTGCGGTTTTCCTCGTTGACGATGGGGTAGCCATCGGGCATGTACTCGCGGTAGATGCGGTCCTTGCTGGGGGTCAGGTCCAGCACCAGTGTGCAGCCGTTTTCGGCCAGGCGGTCGTTTAAAATCTGCAGCTTGGCGCTGGCCTGGGCCAGTACCTCGGCGCTGTCGTTGATGTCGGTCAAGCCCTGGTAGTTGGCTACCGGCTGGGCGGCGGTGGGGCCGTCCTTGTAAAACAGCCAGCCGTCCTTACCGGGCAGCACCTGGTCGCTCTGGCTCGTACCGAAGATGGCGTAATCAATGCCCGCATTGAGCAGCACAAACTGGTAACGGAACGGCGAGTTATCGGCAAAAAAATTATCGAGACTGCGCGGCAGCTGGGAGAGGGGGCTTTGCAGCACCTGGGGCAGGCCGGTCATCAGGCGGTTCTCGTGGCTGTCCATCGAGAGCTGCTTGGAAAAGATGTTGAACACCGGAAAGGTCAGCCCCATGGTGGCGCAGAACACGGCGATGAAGCCAATTTTGGTTGCTTTTCTCATGGTCTGCACCTCCTTTTAGAATTGGAAATAGATGAACGCGCTGTAAGTGCCCGCCGTCACCCGCATCAGCGAGAAGAAAAGCAGCACCAACAGCCCCGCCATGCCCGCCACACCGGGGGCGGTTTTGGCATACAGTGCCTTTTTCAGGCGGGGGAACCAGGCCTGCAGGGGACCGCAGAGCAGCAGCGAAACCGCCAGCAGCACCACCAGTTTGGTATCGGCAAAGGCGGCGGCCGTATAGCCGCGGGCACCGCTTTGCCAGGTCAGGATGCCTTTCCACGCGGCAAGACCCTCGGCCAGGCCGTGGGCACCAAAGATGATGAGGGTGAACCACAGCACCACCAGCGTGTAAACGTGGGCCAGCAGCGCCGGGATGCGCTCCAACACTTTGCGCATGCCCAGGCGTTCCAGGCACAGCAGCACACCGTGCAGCAGGCCAAAGGCCACATACTGCCACGCCGCGCCGTGCCACAGGCCGGTGAGCAGAAAAACGATCAGCAGGTTGCGGCAGTTTTTCGCCAGTGAGCAGCGGCTGCCGCCCAGCGGAATGTACACATAGTCCCGGAACCAGCCCGACAGGCTGATATGCCAGCGCCGCCAGTATTCACCTACCGAGCGGGCGAGATAGGGGTAGTCGAAGTTTTCCGGCAGTTCCAGCCCGAAAAAGCTGCCGATGCCGATCGCCATATCGCTGTAGCCGGAGAAATCGAAGTAGAGCTGCATCATGTAGGCCAGATACCCCAGCACCAGCGCCGGGGCGGGCACGGTGGCCGCCGGTACCGAGGTGACACGGCCATAAATCAAAGCCAGCTGGTCGGCGATCAGCGTCTTTTTGGCAAGGCCCAGCACCAGCCGCTTGATGCCGTAGCAGAAACGGTCCAGGCTGACCTGCCGCTCGGCCGCTTTGGCATCGAGATAGGGCAGCTGCTGATCATATCGCACAATAGGGCCGGAGGGGCCGTGGCCAAAGAACGCAAGGAACACGAAGAAGCGGAACGGGCTGCGGGCGGCGGCGACTTTGCCGGAGGACACATCCACCAGGTAGCCGATGGCGGTAAAAATGTAAAAGCTGATGCCCAGCGGCAGCGCCGGGGCAAAGACAGGCAGCAGGTCCGGCACCAGGGCGTTGACGCTGCGGGCCGCAAAGCCTGCGTACTTGAACGCTGCCAGCACCGCCAGGTGTGCCAATATCAAAAGGACCAGCAGCGGCTTTTTGTGGGGCAGTTTTTCCAGCAGCAGACCGCCCAGCCAGGTGATGACCGCCAGCACCAGCAGGATTGCTGCGCCTTTCAGCCCTGCCCAGGCAAAGAACAGCAGGCTGAACGCCCCCAACGCCCCGTTGCGCAGGGGCCTGGGCAGCAGCCAGTACACCGCCAGGGACAGCGGCAGAAATATAAACAGAAATTGCACCGAGGAAAACGCCATACAAACTGCTCCGTTTCGGATTTTTCGGGGATTCACGAAAAATTTACAAAGTTTACAACTTTATTATAAAGGCTGCATGACGTTTCGGCAAGATTTGCGGCGAAGTTTTTTGCCGCTTTGCCCACAGCATAGACAAAAGGGGCGGAAATGATTATAATAAGTAAAATAGCAATACTATGGAGACTGCGAAAAGGCCCCCTCTGGGAGGGGGCTCCCGCGACAGCGGGTGAGGGAGAGAGCCTTCGCTTAAAAGCTGCTATGGCCGTATTGTCTCTCCCTCAGTCAGCTTCGCTGACAGCTCCCTCACAGAGGGAGCCTTCGCGTCACGGAAAGGACCACCACCATGCAAAACCTGATCTTTGGCGCGTTTGCGGCGCTGGAGGGCTATCGCGAGGGCGATGCCGCCAACCTGGGCCGCGCTGTGTATGACCGCTGCACCGTGGTCGCCCTTTGCAGCGCCAAGCTGGCAAACCCCGCCTGCACGGTGGCGCTGGTCACCAACGCCCCGCCGCCGGAGCCGTACCGCAGCCAGCTTACCGCTGCGGGCATTGAGATCTGGGACTGCCCGTTCACCAGCTACCGCGTCCCGGCGGATACCAACTGGGCGCTGGCCTACTACAAACTCTGCGCTATGGAGTGGGTGCTGGCAAACCAAAACTTCGCCAACGCCGCCATGCTGGATCTGGACACCTACACCCAGCACCCGCTGGACGATCTGTGGCGGGAGTGCGCCGAAGCTGTCCTGCTGTACCAGGTTCCTCACGCCGCCAGCCAGGGCATGACCGCCGCCATCGGCAAAGCTTACGATGCCGTGGAGCCGCAGGGTGCGCCCCATGTGCTGACCCATTTCGGCGGCGAGTTGGTGGCAGGCAGCAAGGCGCGGCTCACGGATTTTATGGCGCTCTGCCGCCAATACTTCAACCAATTGCAGGCCATTGGCCTGACACCCCGCGAGGGGGATGAAGCCATCTGGTGCGGCGCTGCCTACCGCAGTCTGCTGGCCGGGCAGCCGGTGCGCGCCGCCAACGCTTACCTGTTCCGCTACTGGCTGGGCGGGCGGTTCTACTTTGTTTCCACCAACTACACGCTGGACCCCGTGTGTATTCTGCACCTGCCCGGCGCGGCGAAAGACCGCCAGCTGGCGGTGCTCTACCGCCGCTACGCCAAAAAGGGCAGCTTCCCGCCGCTGGAAAAAGTCCACCGGCTCTGCTGTCTGCCCGCCGCCCATCCGCCGCTGCTGCGTACCCTGTGGGTGCGCCTGCTTGCTCGTTTATAAGGAGAACCCCGCATGCCGAAAAAGAAAGACCTGTCCCAGCGGTTGGAGACCGTCATCAAAACGCTGATCCCCCAGCATGGGCAGAATGCCGATGACCTGGGCCCCATGATGCGCGCCATCAAGGCCGTACACAGCGCCACCGACCATACCTCCACCACGCCGGAAGATCTGGAACACCAGCGCGCGGCGCAGGAGTTGTTCGCCCGGCTGGTCACGCCGTCCATCGGCATCCGCAGCGATGCCCTCAGCGTCAACAATATCCCCGCCGAGTGGGTCAGCCTGGAGCACGGGCATGACCGCCGCCACGCCGTGCTGTACTGCCACGGCGGCGGCTACACCTGCGGCCAGCTGGGCTATGCCCGCATCCTGGCCAGCAAACTTGCCTTGTGTACAGGATTTGACGTACTTTCGTTTGAATACCGCCTGGCCCCCGAAAACCCGTACCCCGCCGCCGTGGAGGATGCACTGGCACTGTGGGACTACCTGATGTACATGGGCTACGGTGCCCGGGATATTGTAGTGGCGGGGGACTCCGCCGGCGGCAACCTGGCGCTGGAACTCTGCTTAAAACTCAAGGAGCAGGGCCGTGCCCAGCCCCGGGCGCTGCTGCTGTTCAGCCCCTGGACCGACATGACCGCCAGCGGCAAAAGCTACAAAAGCTGCAAGGCCCTGGACCCGATGCTGACCCATGAATATATTGAAGCCGTGCGCGCCGCCTACACCGGCCCCGATGCCGATTGGGCCAAGCCCTGCTACAGCCCGCTGTTTGCGGACCTGCGCGGCCTGCCGCCTACCCTTGTGCAGGTAGGCACCAACGAAATTCTGCGTTCTGACAGCGAGCGGCTGGCCGAAGCCATCCAGAAGGCGGGCGGCTATGCCGTGCTGGAAGTGTACGAGGAGTGCTGGCACGTCTTTCAGCAAATGCCCATCCACCGCGCCGTGGCGGCGATGGAATCTGCCGGGCGGTTTGTGCAGCGCATGATGTAAGGAGGGGCTGTCCATGGCCCAGGATTGGTATAAAGTTGATAACGTAGCCAAGGTGTTTCTGGCAACCAACACCCGCCGCGACCCACGGGTGTTCCGCATCTCCTGCACCTTGCAGGAGGAAGTTGACCCCGCACTGCTGAACGAGGCCCTGCGCATCACTGCGCCGGAGTGGCCGCAGTTCCAGGTAACGCTGCACCGTGGTTTATTCTGGCATTATTTTGAGTCCACCGACCAGCTGCCCACCTGCCACCCCGAGGATAAGGCCCCCTGTGCGCCCCTGTATGTGCCGGAGCGCCGCAATCGGCTGATCTACCGTGTGACCTACTTCGGCAGCCGCATCAACCTGGAAATGTTCCATGCGCTGACCGATGGCAACGGCGGATTCCTGTTTTTAAAGTCCATCGTCCGCAACTATCTGGCACTGGCCCACCCGGCCGAGATGCAGGATGTGCCCACCCCCAACAGCGCCTCGGCAGCAGCTTTGGAGCAGGACAGCTTCCGCAACTTTTACGGCGGCACCAAGCGGGACGGCAAGGCCAAGCACCCCAAAGCCTACCACCTGCGGGGCATGCGCCTGCCTTACGACCAGCTGCAGTTTTTTGAGGGGCACCTCAGCGCCAAAGAGGTGCTGGCCCAGGCCCATAAATTGAATGTTTCGCTGACCAGCTACCTGGGTGCTTCGCTGATGCTGGCGATCTATGCCGAGATGCCCGCGCTGGAACGCAGCAACCCCATCGCCATCAGCCTGCCGGTCAACCTGCGCAATTATTATCCCAGCGAGACCGCCCGCAACTTCTTCAACTCGGTCTATGTCATCCTGACGCTGACCGAAAACGACACGATGCAGTCGGTGGCCGAAGCCTTTGATGCCCAGCTGAAAGAAGCCCTGACCCCCGAAAACATCAAAGCGCAGATGGACGAGTATGAGAAGCTGGAACACATCCCCGGCATCCGCCCGGTGCCGCTGGTGGTCAAGAACCTGACCGTAAAGTTCTTTACCGCGCTGGAGAAAAAGCACGTTACGGCGGTCATCTCCAACATGGGGCGCATTACGCTGCCCGATGCCATGAAGCCGTATATCAAGCAGTTCGCGGCGTTTTCCAGCTGCGAGGATCTGTTTACCTGCGTGGCATCCTACGGGGATGACCTGATGCTGGGCACGGCATCGTCCTACCGCAGCACCAATGTACTGCGCAGGCTTTACCGCGGCTTTGCCGAGGCCGGGCTGCAGGTAACGCTGTATGCAACGGAGGTGGAAAAATGAAAACCTGCCCGCATTGTCATATCCAGGTGGGCGGCGACACCGGCTATTGCCCGCTGTGCCAGAACCGCCTGAACGGGGAGCAGGGGAGCCCCTGGTTCCCGCCCACAGCACCGCGCATCCACCGCGCCAGCCTGTTTTATAAGATCGTCACCTTTGTGGTGCTGACCCTTACGGTTATTGCCGGGGCGATGGATTTCCTATTGCTGGATACCGCCCACCTGCATTTCAGCCTGCTGATGCTGGTGTGGGGCGTGGCCGGGCTGGGCGTGCTGCGGGTGCTTTTGCGCCGCCGCTACAACGGCCCCCGGCTGGTGTTCAATCTGCTGCTGCTCGTCTCGGCGCTCATCGTGTTTACCGACTGGTTCACCGGCTATACCGGCTACAGCCTCGACCTTGTGGTGCCGATCCTGTGCAGTGTAACGCTGGTATGTAATTTTATCTTTGCCTTTCTGCACAGCCGGTTCACCGCCAATGCGCTGGTGTATCTTTTGATGAACATCGGTGTCGGGCTTTTGCCGTATATTTTGCTGTTTTTCCGCATCGACCGCGGCCGCATTGACGGCCACAGCATCCCCTGGGTCAACTGCCTGATTATCAGCATCGTGACCTTTTTGGGGCTGGTCATCTTTAAGGGGCGCGACCTGCGCAGCGAGATCGCCAAACGGCTGCACCTGTGAAAATTTGAATTTGTAAAAATTGCGAAAAGGGTAGCGTAAACGCCCGAAATGGTGTACAATAGTAGGTACGTGTTTTTTACTTATAGTAAACTCCTATCGGAAAGGATCAGCCAATGGCAGGCAAGACGAAACAATCACAACCCAAAATGCGGCTGGATCTCCGGGCCAAAATGTACATTGTACTGGTCATTTGCAGCCTGATGCTGCTGGCCAGCGTGGGCGTTGCCTTTTTCCTGGTGGGCGGGTTCGGCAGCAGCGAAGATGCTGCTTCCAACTCTGCCGTAGAGCCCGAATCCATCATTACCGAGAGCGGCTACGATAAAGAGGAAAACGTCATCGACACCACGGCCTACTCGGCCACCATCCTGCCGGAAAGCAGCGATGCCGGGCA
This sequence comes from Bulleidia sp., assembly GCA_963655125.1. Taxonomy (GTDB): domain Bacteria; phylum Bacillota; class Clostridia; order Oscillospirales; family Ruminococcaceae; genus Gemmiger. The sequence continues at coordinate 15,291 of CAVKDR010000038.1, read as the reverse complement.
GACCTATGTGGACGAAACGCTCTTTTTGGGCGACAGCAACACCGCCCGCATGTACCGCATGTTTGACTTCTGCACCTACGATAACGCCATCGGCTCGGTGGGCATGAGCGCCAAATCCCTGGCTACTTACGCTTGTGTGGAGCTGAACAACTCCGGCAGCTATGTCACCATGGCTAAGGCCGTGGCGGGCATGCAGCCCAAGCGGGTCATCATCACTTTTGGCACCAACGACCTCAGCCCCAGCTACAAGGCGGCCGACTTTGTCAAAAACTACCAGACCGGCATCGAGAGCATTGTCGAAGCCTATCCCAGTGTGGACATCATCATCAACGCCATCCCGCCGCTGGGGCAGCAGCACTCCAACCAGAGCCTGACCCAGACCCAGGTGGACGAGTACAACAAGGCCCTGGTGGAGATGTGCAAGGAGAAAGGCTGGAAGTTCCTGAACAGCGCCGAGATGCTGAAGGACTCCGCTACCGGCTACGCCAAAAGCGGCTATGTGGAAAGCAGCGATGGCATCCACCTGACCCGCGCGGCCATGGAAGTGCTGTTCAACTACGTACGCACCCACAGCTATATTACCGAGGATGACCGCCCCACCCTGACCAAGGTCGCCAAGCACACCGGCGAAAAGGACGTGGTAACGTACACCACGCCGGTCGTGACCAGCACCGAGACCTACGAGCCGGAATCGGAGGATACCTCGGACAGCGAGGATAACTACGATTATGTTGAAGTGACCCCCACGCCGGAACCAACCGAGGAGCCGACACCCACGCCGACCCCAGAGCCTACGGAGGAGCCGACACCGACTCCCACGCCGACACCGGAAATCACCGACACGCCGGAGCCGACACAGGAACCGGAATCGGAAGTAACATCCAGCCCGGAACCTGCAGATAACAGCGGCGATACCGGCACAGAAAACCAAAACACATAAAATAAAGGCAAGTGCAGAAACCAATGCACTTGCCTTTTTGTTTTATTGCCAGTCACAAAGCCTCCCTTGTGTAAAGGGAGGTGCCCCGAAGGTGCGGAGGGATTGTGACCTTACGAGAGTAGGTCGATATAGCCACAAGGCCACAATCCCCCACCGCTTCGCGGAGCCCTTCGGGCCCGGACCCCTCTGTCGCTTCGCGACATCTCCCCACACTGTGGGGAGTCACCCTTTACACAAGGGGGCCTTTCGGTTGTTCTTCTTCCGGCAGATTCCGCAGCTGCCGCAGGGTCACGCCGTCTACGTACTCGTTGATAATATCGTTCAGCCCGCTCCAGAAATCCAGCGTGTGGCACTGGCCCCGGCGGGGGCACTCCACGCTGGAAGCCAGGCAGGGGATCGCCGTCAGTTCGCCCTCCACCGCGCGCAGGATCTCGCCGGCGGTGATCTCGGTATCCGGGCGGGCCAGGCGGTAGCCGCCCTGGGCACCGCGTACGCTAAGCACCAGCCCGGCCTTGGTCAGGGGCGTTACGATCTGCTCCAGATATTTTAAGCTGATCTGCTGTGCATCGCTGATCTCTTTCAGCGGCACCAGCGCACCGGTACCGGCACGGTTGGCCAGCTCCACCATCAGCCGCAGGGCATAGCGGTCACGGGTCGAAAATTTCATACAGGCTCTCCCTTTTTCCTAGTAGTATGATTATAGTATAGCACTTTTGTAGGATTTTGGCAAGTCTATAACCTGCTAAACCGGTAGGTTTGTATAATTCGCCAAATCTGCATTTTTCGTGCATAAATGTGCAGGGAAAGTGTTGACATTCCCCCAAAAGGGGCGTATACTGCAAACATCGAAGCCAGCCGGGTGCTGAGCAAAACTTGAGGAAAGGGGTACACGACCATGAGCCGCAGCAACACTATGATGATGTGCATGTGCATGTGCAGCTTGCTTCGGCAGTCTGTGCCTGTTTCCTCGTGCGCAAAACCTGGCGCATAAGGGTAGCATGCAGCAGGGCGCCGAAGCGATTCGGAGCCCTGCTTTTTCTTTGCATCTTACGCTTTACCGCTTTGATAAATCCGAGGGAGGAACTTGTATGATTACGATCTACAAACAGCCCGGTGTGCGAATGTGCCGCTGTCATGGTTGAGGGACTTATGACCGTATAAAAACACATTTACACACACAACACATGAAAAGGAGATACCTACTATGAAAAAGCTGATTTCTGTTGCCCTGGCCGGTACCCTGGCCCTGAGCCTGGCCGCCTGCGGTTCTTCCGCTTCCTCTGCTGCCGAAAGCACCGCCCCCGCCGAGAGCGAGGCTGCTTCCACCAGCGAAGCCGCTTCTGAGGAGACCACCGAGGCCACCTCTGACCTGGCTGGCACCACCCTGAAGGTTGCTGCTTCTCCCACGCCCCACGCAGAGATCCTGAACGCTGTCAAGAACATCCTGGCCGAGCAGGGCATCACCCTGGAAGTTGTTGAGTTCAGCGACTACGTCCAGCCCAACCTGGTCACCGAGAGCGGCGAGGTCGATGCCAACTACTTCCAGCATGGTCCCTACCTCGAGAGCTTCAACGAGGAGAACGGCACCCATCTGGTCAGCGTTGGTGCTATCCACTATGAGCCGTTCGGCATCTACCCGGGCAAGAGCAGCGACCTGGAGAACATCGCTGACGGTGCTGTGATCGCAGTGCCCAACGATACCACCAACGAGGCCCGCGCTCTGCAGCTGCTGGCCGCCCAGGGCATCATCACCGTCCGTGACGGCGCTGGCCTGACCGCTACCGTCAACGACATTGAGGAGAACCCCCACAACGTCAAGATCGAGGAGATCGAGGCTGCGCAGCTGCCCCGCACCGTAGCCGATGTTGACTTCGCCGTCATCAACGGCAACTACGCAATGGAGGCTGGCTTCTCCGTTGGCACCGATGCCCTGGCTATCGAGGATGCTTCTTCTGAGGCTGCCCAGACCTACGCCAACATCCTGGTCGTGAAGGAAGGCAACGAGAACGATCCTGCCATCCAGGCTCTGTACGCTGCCCTGACCAGCGACACCGTCAAGGATTACATCAACAACACCTACGACGGCGCTGTTGTGCCCATCTTCTAATCCAATATCCTAATCCTACACAAAGCGGCCTGCCGTGAGAGGTTTCTCACGGCAGGCCGCTTCAGTATATCAAAAAATATCGGTTTTGCCTTATAGGGAATGTAGGGGCGAACAGTGTTCGCCCGCCGACTTGGCGCAGCAACGTCTTTTCCGGGAAGTTTCTTACAAAGCAAACGGGCACGGGCGCACAATGTGCGCCCCTACATACGTTGGGTGAGCGCACATGGCATCAATTGCCAAACACTTTGGTGTAGTCCGCTTTGAACTTTTCGATGCCGGCATCGGTCAGGGGATGATGCAGCATCTGCTCGATGACCTTGTACGGCACGGTGGCGATGTCTGCCCCGGCGAGGGCGCAGTCCGTCACATGGATGGGGTTGCGCACACTGGCGGCGATGATCTGGGTCTCGATGTCCGGGTAGTTCAGGAACATATCGTGGATGGTCTCCACCAGTTCAATGCCGGGCTGGCCGATGTCATCGAGACGGCCCAAAAACGGGCTGACATAGGTCGCGCCTGCGCGGGCGGCCAGCAGTGCCTGGTTGGCACTGAAAATCAGGGTGCAGTTGGTGGGGATGCCCTCTGCGGACAGAACTTTAATTGCTTTCAACCCCTCGGCCGTCATGGGGATTTTTACCACCATGTGGGCGGGGTCCAGCGCGTAGATAGCACGGCCTTCGGCGATCATGCCCTCGGCATCGGTGGTGGTGGCCTTGACCTCGCCGGAGATGGGGCCGTCCACGATAGCGGCAATCTCTTTCAGCGTCTCGGCGTAGTCGCGGCCCTCTTTGGCGATCAGGCTGGGGTTGGTGGTGACACCGGCAATAATGCCCATGTCGTTGGCTTTGCGGATCTCCTCCACATTGGCGGTATCGATGTAGAATTTCATGTCGGTTCCTCCTTTATTTACTATAAAGCTGCGGTTACTGTAGGGGCGCAAAGTGTGCGCCCGCGGGCCGATGCAAGCATCGGCCCCTACAATACACTTTATTATTTCTGCCCGTAATAAGCGTTGGGTCCGTGTTTTCTCATAAAATGCTTGTCCAGCACATGCTGCGGGGCTGGGGCGGCGTTGGGGTCAATCGTCAAGGTCAGAATCGCCATCTTCGCCACTTCTTCCAGCACGACCGCGTGGTAGACCGCCTGGGCCGCATCCTTGCCCCAGGTAAAGGGGCCGTGGCTGGCACACAGCACACCGGGCACATGCACGGGGTCAATGCCGCGCTGGGCAAAGGTTTCCAGAATCACCTTGCCGGTGTTCTTTTCGTAGTCCTCGTCAATTTCTTCCGGGGTCAGCTCCCGTGTGCAGGGGACAGGGCCGTAGAAGTAGTCGGCGTGGGTCGTGCCAAAGGCGGGCAGGTCGCGCCGTGCCTGGGCAAAGGCCACCGCGTGGGTGGAGTGGGTATGCACAATGCCGCCCAGCTGGGGGAACGCTTTGTACAGTTCCAGGTGGGTTTTGGTATCGCTGCTGGGGTTCAGGTCGCCCTCGACCTTGCGGCCGTCCAGGTCCATGACAACCAGCATGTCCGGGGTCAGTTTGTCGTATTCCACGCCGGACGGCTTGATGATGAACAGCCCTTTTTCCCGGTCGATGCCCGATACATTGCCCCAGGTGTAGGTCACAAGCCCATGGCGGGGCAGTTCCATGTTGGCTTCATACACTTGCTGCTTTAATTCTTCCAGCATTTTTTACCCTTTCCGTTTCCACGCGGGGCTTGGCCCCCGCTCATTGCCTTTATTATAGCATTCATTGCGGCAACTTTCCAGCCCCTTGCCTCCGGATCCGTAAGTGTTCCGGCAAAAGGGGACAGCCGCGATAAAAAGCCTGTTTGCCGCAAAAAACATTGTCGTTATAGGGATATTTTTAAAAGAAGCTATTGTAATGCGGCTAATTTCATAGTAAAATAGTAGCGAATAGGTTTTTACAGCCTATTCACTATCTTTGTAAGGGGTAAGGGGGAAAGACCCATGATCGAACTGCAACACCTGACCAAGCGCTTTGCCACGCAGGGCGGCACGGTCGTTGCACTGAATGATATCAACCTGACGATCCAGGATGGCGACATCTACGGCATCATCGGCATGTCCGGCGCTGGTAAGTCCACGCTGGTGCGGTGCATCAATATGCTGGAACACCCGGACGAGGGCAAGGTCGTTGTCAACGGCCGCCAGATGCAGGAACTGTCCGCAGCGGAACTGCGCGCTGCCCGCCGGGAGATTACCATGATCTTCCAGCAGTTTAACCTGCTGATGCAGCGCACCTGCCTGCGCAACATCATGTTCCCGATGGAACTGGCTAAGGTGCCCAAGGACAAGGCCGAGGCCCGCGCCCGCGAACTGCTGGAGTTGGTCGGCCTGCCGGACAAAGCCGAAGCCTATCCGGCCCAGCTTTCCGGCGGCCAGAAACAGCGCATCGCCATTGCCCGTGCGCTGGCTACCGACCCCAAGGTGCTGCTGTGCGATGAAGCCACCAGCGCCCTGGACCCCAACACCACCCATGCCATCCTGGAACTGATCCGCAAGATCAACAAGGAACTGGGCATCACGGTGGTCATCATCACCCACCAGATGAGTGTGGTCGAGGAAGTCTGCAACCGCGTGGCTATCCTGGATAACGGCACGGTCGTGGAGGAGGGCGAGGTCCAGGCGATCTTCAGCCATCCGTCCAGCGCCGCCGCCAAGCGGCTGGTGTATCCCGCCGGTGCCCCCAAGGCCGAAAACCTGCCCGGCCACAAGCTGGTGCGCGTTGCCTTTGGCGGTACCCAGACCACCGACAAGCCGCTGGTCGCCAGCCTTGCCATCGAGTGCGGTGCCCTGGTCTCCATCATGGGTGCGGACACCCGCATCGTCAACGGCCAGACGCTGGGCAGCATGCTGCTGGCCCTGCCCGAGGACGAACACGCCGAAGCCGCGTTGGAGTACATCAAGAACTATCCCGGCATTACCTATGAGGAGGTGAACAACTGATGGCTGAATTTTTTGCAGGCAAGGACTGGCAGACTTTTCTGCAGATCCTGCCCACCATCCCGTTTGAAACCTGGGAGACCGTTTGGTCCACAGTTGTTGCCACGCTGCTGGCGCTGGTCATCGGCCTGCCTTTGGGTGTGCTGCTGGTCACCGGCGAATCCAACGGCATCCGCCCGCTGCCCAAATGGGTCATGGCGCTGCTGAACGGCCTTATTAACCTGCTGCGCAGTGTGCCGTTCCTGATCTTGATGATTATTGTTATCCCGCTGTCCCGTCTGATCGTGGGCACCTCCATCGGCACCGTGGCTTCCATCGTGCCGCTGGTCATTGCGTCTTTCCCGTTTGTCTCCCGTCTGATCGAGACCAGCATGCGCGAGGTTGACCCCGGCGTGATCGAAGCCGCCCAGAGCATGGGCGCAACGCCGCTGCAGATCATCACCAAAGTGATGGTGCCCGAAAGCATGCCCAGCCTGGTAGCCAACATCACGATCGCCGCTACCACCATCATGGGCTACGGCGCTATGGCCGGTATCATCGGCGGCGGCGGCCTGGGCAAGATTGCCATCAACTACGGCTACTACCGCTTTAATGTGGTGCTGGAATTCTTCGCCACCGCCCTGCTGGTGGTGCTGGTGCAGATTTTGCAAACCGTAGGCACCAAGCTTGCCGTAAAGTGCGATAAGCGGATTCAGAAGTAAAATCGTTATTATGATAAGAAAAACTCCCGAACCTTTGAGATTCGGGAGCTTTTTGTTTTGTAGAGTAAAAGCCTCCCTTGTGCAAAGGGAGGTGGATGCGCGTAGCGCAGACGGAGGGATTGTGACCTTACGAAGGCAGGTCGATTTGCGGGCAATGTCACAATCCCCCAGTCACCTTCGGTGACAGCCCCCTTTGCACAAGGGGGCCTTTAGGTTTCCAATATTTTTCACCACTTGTTGTAGGGGTCGATGCTCGCATCGACCCGCGGGCGGATGCAAGCATCCGCCCCTACAGCCAGATTATAACGCTTTCACTGCCCCAATCAGCGTCTCCACATTCTCGCCCTTGGTGGCCCAGCTGGTGCAGATGCGCACGGCGGTGTGGGTCTTGTCGGGCTTGCCCATGTGGGTCATGGCAAAGTCCTTGCTCAAAACCTCGTACCATTCATCCGGCAGCACAAAGAACTGCTGGTTCGTGTAGGAATCATGCAGCAGCTTCACGCCCTTTTCCTCAAAGGCTTTGCGGATCGCCATGGCCTGGCGGTCGGCTTCGGCGGCCAGGGTAAAGTACAGGCTGTTGTTGGTGCCGTCCTCTCCGTCCAGCAGGGCCAGGAACTGCTCGCCCAGCAGGCGGCCCTTAGCCAGCATGCCGCCGTGCTGCTTGATGGCATAGCGGAAGTCCTCTTTCAGGGCATCGTTGGTGATGACCACGGCTTCGCCAAACAGCGCACCGCACTTGGTGCCGCCCAGGTAGAACATATCGCACAGGGCGGCGTAGTCCTGCAGGGTCAGGTCGTTGGCTTCGCTCATCAGGCCGTAACTCATGCGGGCACCGTCCACAAACAGGTACAGTCCCAGTTCATAGCAGGCGGCGGAGATGTCGGTCAACTCGGCCTTGGTGTAGAGGGTGCCCACCTCGGTAGGGTTGGAGATATAGACCATGCCGGGCTGGACTTCGTGCTCATGGCTGGCGTTGGCGCGGTGTTCTTCCACCGCGCGGCGGATCTGCCGTGCCGTGATCTTGCCGTTTTTATTGGGCAGGGCCAGGCACTTGTGGCCGGTGGCTTCCACCGCGCCGGTCTCGTGTACATGGATGTGGCCGCTGTCAGCGCACAGGGCACCCTGCCAGGGCTTGAGGGCCGCATCGATGACCGTCAGGTTGGCCTGGGTAGCGCCCACAAAAAAGTGTACAGCGGCATCCGGGGCATCGCACAGGGTGCGGATCTTATCGGCTGCGGCGGCGCAATAGCTGTCCTCGCCATAGCCGGGGGTCTGGTCAAAGTTGGTTTTTTGCATCAGTTCCAGCACCGCAGGGGCGGCACCTTCGCCGTAGTCACATTCAAAACGAAGCATACAGGCACTCCTTTTTCTTGCAAATTCCGTATTTTTTATTATAACGCCAGCCCGCAAAGCTTGCAACCCTGCGAAATTACGGGTATAATAACCTGTGCATGTTTTAAAACCCGTAAGAAAAGAGGAAAATTATGGATTCTGGCAAACAGCGGGAGGGCTTTGCTTCCCGCCTTGGTTTCATCCTGGTCAGTGCAGGCTGTGCGGTCGGCATTGGCAATGTGTGGCGCTTTCCCACGGTAACGGGGCAGAACGGCGGCGGCGTGTTCGTGCTGTTCTACCTGCTGTTCCTGGTTCTGATGGGTGTGCCCGTACTTACCATGGAGCTGGCCGTAGGCCGTGCCGGGCACAACAGCGCGGTGAAAGCCTATCAGGCGCTTGAGCCGAAAGGCACCAAGTGGCATCTGCACGGCTGGGTGTGCATGATCGGCTGCGCTTTGCTGATGATGTACTACACCACGGTAGCCGGTTGGATGCTGGACTACTTCTTCAAATTTTTGACCGGCCGCTTCACCGGCCTGGCCCCGGACGCTTCGGCCCAGGTGTTCAGCGATGCGTTGGCAAACCCCGGCGAGCAGGTGGTTTGGATGGTGGTCATCACCGTACTGGGCTTCCTGGTCTGCCAAAAGGGCCTGCAGGGCGGTCTGGAACGCATCGGCAAATGGATGATGGGTGCCCTGCTGGTGCTGATTCTGGTGCTGGTGGCCCACAGCTTTGTGCTGCCCGGCGTGAAAGAGGGCCTGGCTTTCTACCTGCTGCCGGACTGGCAGCGCGCCAGTGAGCAGGGCCTGGGCAATGTCATCACCGCCGCAATGAACCAGTCGTTCTTTACGTTAAGCCTGGGCATCGCCGCGATGGAGATCTTCGGCAGCTACATGGACCGCCGCTTTACCCTGACCGGCGAGGCCGTGCGCATCTGTGTGCTGGATACCTTTGTCGCCATCTGCGCGGGGCTTATCATCTTCCCGGCCTGCTTCTCCTTTGGCATCTCGCCGGATGCCGGCCCCAGCCTGATCTTTATCACGCTGCCCAGCGTGTTCATCAACATGATCGGCGGCCGCATCTGGGGTACGCTGTTCTTCCTGTTCATGACGTTCGCCAGCTTCTCCACCGTCATTGCGGTGTTCGAGAACCTGATTGCCTCCTGCATGGACAACTTCGGCTGGGAACGCCGCAAGACCTGCGCCATCGGCTGCATTGCGCTGATTTTGCTGGGCTTGCCCTGCGCTTTGGGCTACAATGCCTGGAGTTTCATCCAGCCCATGGGCGCTGGCAGCACGGTGCTGGATTTTGAGGATTTCCTCGTCAGCAACCTGCTGCTGCCCGGCGGCAGTCTGATCTACCTGCTGTTCTGCGTCACCCGCTGGGGCTGGAATTTTGACAACTACCTGGCCGAGTGCAACACCGGCAGCGGCTTTAAGATGCCCCATTGGCTGAAGAATTACTTCCGCTTTGTACTGCCCGTGCTGATCCTGGTGATTTTGGTGCAGGGGCTGTAAAACTTTATACCTATAAATAAGCAACCCCCATGTCCGTGCTGGCATGGGGGTCTTGTTTTTACCGGAATTGCAGTTACAAAGTGGTCGCCAAGTACTCTTTATATATAAATAACTTGAATACCAGTTAGTACTTTTGCTCCCAGCCTATTTGCAAAATAGTACGTATTTATGTATAATATATTCTTAACAAACCTTTTGTTATAATTTATAACATATAGTCTATTAACAATATTATTTGTATTTTATACGTATATACGTGCTTTATTGTGCTTGCGGGCTTTTGTAGTAAAAACTACTAATCTAGTATTCAAGTAATCAGGTATATAAGGAAACTCTACGACCAGTTGCCCCGGCAGGGGTGCAATCTTCTCTTTATAGAGTATGTAGGGGCGAACATTGTTCGCCCGCCGGCCTGACGAAGCAGCGGCTTTTCGGGAAGGCTTCACACATAGCAAGCGGGCACGGGCGAGCACTGCTCGCCCCTACTTAGTGTGTTTATCCAGCCACCGCTGCATCTCCGCTTTCATCCCGGCAAAGGCTTTGGCGGTGTCCGGGTTGTTGGTTTTAAAATCCAGCAGCTTCCACAGCCAGCCCTGCTCGGCCACGGCGCGCAGGCTTTCGGGGTAGCACAGTTCAAATACAAACGAGGCATGCCCCACGGCGTTGTCGGCAGGGTAGTGGTTCAGGGTGCGCAGCACACAGTGGTGCTCGTAAAAGGCATCCAGCACGGCAGGGGAGACCGGGCTTTGCCGCAGCGCCTCGGTGCTGACATTGTAGATCTGCTCCATCGGCGTTTCCACGTTCACCCGCAGGATGTCAATTTTATCCGCGTCCCGCAAAATCTGGCAGAACATCCGTGTGCGGTCGTCCAGTTCCTCCGGCAGGCGGTAGGCGTTGTGCAGACGGATGGCCGTGCGCAGCAGTGCGTCCTCGCTGGTGTCAGCAATGTAATCCCGCAGGCAGCCCTCGTCAAACAGCACGGTCACGCTCATCAGGGCGTGGTCGATGGACTGGGCATCGAGAAAGGTGCCGTAGCGGCGCAGCTGTTCAAACCGCCCTACATCGTGCAAAAGGCCGCACAGCCAGGCCAGGTCGATGTCCTGCGCGGGCAGATTCAGGCTGTTGGCAATGCTCTCACACAAAGCGGCCACGCGGTAGGTGTGGTCGATTTTCAGCTTCACTTTCGGGTCGGCAGCGTTGTAATGGGATGTATATTCGGCAAATGCCTGCCGGGCATGGGGCCGGTCAAGCGTCATAAAAATCACCTCTGGTCTATTGTAGCACATGGCACGCGGGGTGCAAAGCACATTCCGCACAATATTTTTCCCACTTTTACGGCGCATTTCGTGCAAAAAGTAGGAAAAATCCTTGACAAATTGCCTTAAAACGACTATTCTTTAACTATACAAATACGCCGGAAGGTGGTGTGCGCAATGAACGCCAAGGGAGATGCCAACCGAAGTGTGCGCCAAACCAAGCAACGCCTGTATGAAGCCCTGATCCATCTGCTGCAGCAAAAAAGCCTGCGGGAGATCACGGTGCGGGAGCTGACCGAACTTGCCGGGATCAGCCGCGGCACCTTTTATTTCCACTATGCCGATATTTACGCCCTGATGGAACAGATGGAGTCTGTCCAGCTGGCGCGGCTGGAAAGCCTGATGGACAGCCTGATCCCCAACATCAGCCGGGAGGATGTGCCCCCCGCACTGACGGCGCTTTTCAGCTACATGAACGATAACCCCGAAGTCTGCCATGCGTTTTACGGCAAAAACTGGGAGTCGGACTTTACCCGCAACGCCAAAGAGTTGATCGCCCGCCGCTGCCTGGGGCAGCTGCAGGCCAACGGCGGCGGCACCCAGCGCCAGCAATACCTGCTGGCCTTTGCGGTAAACGGCTGCTTTGGCAGCATTGTAGCCTGGCAGGATGCCGACTGCCAGCCCCCGCCGGAGGAAATGGCCGCCATCACCTGGCAGGCCATCCGCGCGGTGAAAGAATTGTTGTAATACGGGCCGATGCGAGCATCGGCCCGCGGGCGCACACTGTGCGTCCCTACACCGCATTTACGCCGCACCAATACGTTTACACTCCACCGCAAATTCCCGTTGCTTTTCGCAGGCAATTGCGGTATACTTTTAACAACCCGTTCCCCACTTTGCGGGACATTGTAAAGGAGATTATCTGAGATGGGATTTTTTGATTTTCTGAAAAAGTCTGCTGAACCGGCCGCCCCCGCTGCCCCGGCTTTCCCGCTGGTGCTGGTTGCGGATGCCAAGGGCACCGTTGTGCCGATGGAGCAGATCCCCGATGAGGTTTTCGCACAGGGCATCCTGGGCCAGTGCTGCGGCATTGATCCCACCGAGGGCAAGGTCTACGCCCCCATCGATGGCGAGATCACCCAGGCCCCGGACAGCGGCCATGCACTGGGCATCCAGGGCGTTGGCGGTGTCGAGGTGCTTATCCATGTCGGCGTGGATACCGTTGAGATGAAGGGCGATGGCTTCAGCCCCAAAGTCAAGGTCGGCGACAAGATCAAGAAGGGCGACCTGCTGCTGGAGATGGACCTTGCCAAGATCGCCGCTGCCGCTCACCCCGCCGTGGTCATCACCGTTGTCACCAACACCGATGACTTTGCCGGTGTCGAGGTCGTAGCTTCCGGTGCTGTGGAGCCTGGCGCAGACCTCATCAAGATCAGCAAATAACCACCTGCCTATGCCAGGGCGTACCTTGCGGTGCGCCCTGTTTTTGTGTTATACTGCTATTAGAATTTTTATTTAAAGGAAGTACCAATATGAGTGCAATTTTAGCCGTCTGCGGCGATGCCTTCTGCGCCATGGTCAGCGATGGCCGCTATGTCGAGGAGCCGATCACCGGCGACAAGCCCCATATCATCAGCGATGAACTGCCCAAGGTCCGCAAGGTGAACCGCAATGTGCTGGTGGGCTTTGCGGGCGACACCCTGGCCGCCGTGCAGATCATCAACGCCCTGGACCAGTACGATGTGCGTTACCTCACGCTGGAAAAGGTCGTTAAGATCCTGTGCGAGAAAGCCCCCACCGTCACCACCCAGCCCGTGGGTGTGCGCCTGCTGGTGGGCGGCCGCAACCGCAAGGGCCAGTTTGTGCTGACCACCTTTGGCACCGCCGACAACTACCAGCCCGACACCCAGCCCGCCCGGCAGGGTGCCTACCTCATCGAGGGTGCTGCCTCCCACACCGAGATCGCCCCCTGGTTGGAGCGCGAGGTCAAGCCCGATGCCCCCAACTGGCGCAGCCTGGACGATGTGGCCCACACGCTGGATGCCTGCATTGCCAAGATAGCCGAGGACGACAAGAGCATCAACACCCACTATTTCCGCCAGCTGGTCATGTGATGCAGGGCAGGGGAGCGCCTTGCTTTCCGGCGCGGCCCTTGGTATAATGATTTTGTCTGATAGAACCCTTTGCAAGAAAGGAACTGTACTATGAAAATCGCATTGATTATGGAAAACAGCCAGGCCGCCAAGAGCGCCCTGGTGGAAGCCACCCTGCGCAAGGTCGTGGAGCCGATGGGCCACGAGGTCGTCAACTACGGCATGTACGCTGCCGATGATGCCGCCCAGCTGACCTACGTGCAGAACGGCATCCTGGCCGCTGTGCTGCTGAACTCCGGCGCGGCCGACTATGTTATCACCGGCTGCGGCACCGGCGAGGGTGCCATGCTGGCGCTGAACAGCTTCCCCGGCGTGGTCTGCGGCCATGTGGAGGACCCTGTGGATGCCTACACCTTTGCCCACGTCAATGATGGCAACGCTGTGGCCCTGCCCTTTGCCAAGGGCTTCGGCTGGGGCGGCGAGCTGAACCTGGAGTACACCTTCGAGAAGCTGTTCGGCTTCGGCCATGGCCAGGGCTACCCCAAGGAGCGCGTCGAGCCCGAGCAGCGCAACAAGAAGATCCTGGACGGCGTGCGCGCAGTTGCTTTCCGCGATCTGAGCGACATCTTGAAAGACCTCGACCGCGACCTGGTCAGGGGCGCTTTCGCCGGTGAGCACTTTGCCGAGTATTTCTTCCCCGCCTGCAAAGATGAAAAGCTGGCCGAGACTGTTAAGGAACTGATGGCCTGATTTACACAAAATAAGAACTTCCAACTCCCGGCAGATTGTAGGGGCGGATGCTCGCATCCGCCCGCGGGTCGATGACAAGCATCGACCCCTACAACCTGCCGGGAGTTTTATAGTTATAAATTGGCAAAAAAATACTGCGGCCGCCAAACGCAGCCACAGTCAGGGCGTATCCCGCAAGCCCAGAAAATAATCGCTGGAAACCCGATATAATTCGCACAGTTTGATAAGATGGTGTATCGGCAGTTCGTTTGCGCCACGCTCATAGCGGGCGTACATTGTTTGTGATGTGCCTAATACAGCGGCGACCTGCGCCTGTGTCAGGTCAGCATCCTCGCGCAGGTCACGCATACGGCGGATATAGTCCATGTTCCATTCCTCGAAAAGGTAAACTTCTACTATAAGGTATGGTAACACGCAAAATTTATTCTTCTTGACATTAGTAAATATATTTACTATATTATAAATAACCCTACCCGCAAATTGCTAAAAAAAACGGACTTGAAGTTGCAAAGAGGAGAGACGTTAAAATGAAAAAGAAACCCTTCATTCTGATAATTGCATTGTTGATCAGTATTGCAATGACGGGCTGTAAAAAGTACGAGAATCCGGCCGATATACCGTTTGGCAACAGTGACTGGCAGAAAGAATCGACAAGTGAAATTGTGGAGCAGTTGGAAGATGCAGGTTTTACCAACATAAAAAAGATTGAAAAAGAGACATCCCGGGCAAGTAAGGCTGAAACCGTGTCTCAGATTACTGTAGACGGAAATAATTTGTTTACAAAGGGGACAAGATATGAGGGCAATGTGCCCATCGAAATCACTTGCTTTGTTTTAAAACAAATTGATGCAACGATGGATATTGTTGTCGAAGGCGAAGCAGGCGAGCCCGAATTTGAAGTGCAGACGAATCTTCCGTCAGGGGTAATTATTTCGCTTGTGCTTAAAAACGACAATGGATATTTGGAAGAACAAAAAGTAAAAGTTTCTGACGGGAAAGCAGTGAGCGCGCCTTTCCGGGACGAGATGAATAAACTGGTTGGAAATTATCAATTAACTGCAACAGTAAAGATGCAGGACCAAAATGGAACAGGGACGGAAGAACTTGGTTCAAAAGGTGAATGTCTAAGCGGTACGTTGATGAGAGAGGACGGCGATACAGGCAGCAAATATCTCACACTCAACTACGATTATGTTTCGGATTATGAGCCAAGTACAGCTGTTTCGGACGATGAAATGCAAGAACTGCTTGAGCAGGCTGTAACGCTCGGATTTGGAAGCAATCACCAGATAACAAGAGATGATGCAGGCTATACGATAAACGTATGGACGGACGGCACGGCAGCAACGGCGGCGCTGGCTGCGAATGGATACGATGAACCGAAATCGCAGTGGAATACGATACTAGAAAGTCTGCGCAGTGCTTCCTTAACACTGCAAAACTATTTGGAAACCAATGGCCAGGGGGACAAGATTGCAGTGCTTAATCTTATGAATGACGTGAATCTTGATTATACCCTTGCAACCGCCTATAACGGCGCTATCCTCTACGACTGCGTTTCATAATGCAATAAGGAAATCGAGTAGGAGGCTCTCCTAAGTAGAGAGCCGACCTCTCACACCACCGTGCGT
>CAVKDR010000037.1:0-6026 GCA_963655125.1 Bulleidia sp. | reverse complement strand
TTTGGAAAAATGCGAGATTTCGATGCAAGATAACGATGAAATGTTGGGTACGCAATACCCGATAAAGCCCGCCGTTATAGGATTTCCTGCGGACAAGGTGACCTGTTGGATGCAAACTTTCGAGTGCTCCCTCTTACGACCTCTTGAGTACATCTGCATATTTAATTTTGTTGCGCGGAACTTCCCGCAAGGCGCGATTTCGAGTCAATCTCGTTACGACCGCTTCGATACGTCTGCTTATTGGGTTTGCAGCATGTTACATAGGCAGGATGGTTTACGCCTTACCATACCTCGTACACACAGTACATCATAGTATACCAAACTTATCCCTATTTGTCAATCAGAACAGCCGCTGCTTCTGGGTCGGGGTGGGGTCGAAGGGGGAATCCTCGTGGTGGCGGCGGATAAAGACCTGGCGGGTCTTTTCGGTGATAGACCGGCCGTTATGCTTGGGCACCGTGTAGAACGTGCGGCTGATGTTATAGTATCCCCGCAGGTGCTGCACCAAAAACTGTGCCACGGCGGGCAGGCAGTCGGTGTCATCGATGTCCTCGTAATTATAATCGCCGTACAAAAACTGCACTTCATCGCTGCCGGCGTGGAGGGTGATGCCCTTTTCGTCCAGCACTACCTCGCTGATGACGCTTTGCAGCAGCCCGGCGGTGCCGTTTTCGGCGGCCAACTTGGCGGCACGGGGGCGCTGCTCCAGCGGGACGCTCTGGGGGTCCAGCTTCTCGGTGCCGCGCTGACCGACTTCCAGCAGGATGTCCCGCATCATGCGGCTTTCCAGCAGGGGCTTGATGCGCTCTTTGGCGCGTGCCTGTTCTGTTTTGTTTTGAATGGTAGAAATCAAACCCATGCCGCTGCGGCCTCCCAAAGCAATTTCGATACATAGTTAGTATATCATAGAATACGACCGACTGCCAGCTTTTTTTGCAAGGTTTTGCCCAAAGGTCGAAATTTGCCATTTTACCGGGCATCGTATATAATACCTTTATAATACTAAAACAAATCGAGGCAGTTATGACAGCGCAGGAAGCATTAAAAACCTATTTCGGCTATGATTCGTTCCGTCCCGGGCAGGACACGGTGGTGTCGGCCATTTTGTCCGGGCGGGACGCGCTGGCTATCATGCCCACGGGTGCGGGCAAATCGCTGTGCTACCAGATCCCGGCGCTGCTGCTGCCGGGGCTGACGCTGGTGATCTCACCGCTGATCTCGCTGATGCAGGACCAGGTTAAGGGCCTGAGCGCGGCGGGCATTCCGGCGGCCTACATCAATTCGGCGCTGACCGAAAACCAGATCGCCAAGGCCCTGCAGCTGGCGGCCCAGGGCAGCTACAAGATCATCTATGTGGCACCGGAACGGTTGGAAAGTCCCTCTTTCCAAAACTTCGCCGCATCGGCAGAAATTTCCATGCTGACGGTGGACGAGGCCCACTGCATCAGCCAGTGGGGTCAGGATTTCCGCCCCAGCTACCTGCGCATTCTGGACTTCATCGACAGTCTGCCCCGGCGGCCCATCGTCAGCGCGTTTACGGCCACCGCAACACGCGCGGTCAAGGACGACATCGCCCAAACGCTGCGCCTGCGCGACCCAGAGATCGTCATCACCGGGTTTGACCGCCCCAACCTCTACTACCGGGTCGAGACCACCCGCCGCAAGGATGCCTTTGTGGCGGACTACGTGCGCAGCCACCCCGGCGAGAGCGGCATCATCTACTGCGCCACTCGCAAAAATGTTGATGCCGTGCAGGAAATGCTGCAGGGCGAGGACATCCCTGCCGCCCGCTACCACGCAGGCATGACCAACGAGGAGCGCCGCCAGAGCCAGAACGACTTCATCTACGATGCCGCGCCGGTCATTGTGGCAACCAACGCCTTTGGCATGGGCATCGACAAATCCAACGTGCGGTACGTCATCCACTACAACATGCCCCAAAGCATGGAAAACTACTACCAGGAGGCAGGCCGTGCCGGGCGTGACGGGCTGCCGTCCCAGTGCATTTTGCTGTTCTCGCCCCAGGACATCGTCATCAACCGCTTTTTGCTGGACCACAAGGAGAACGAGGATCTGGACGAGGAAGCCGCCGACCTGCTGCGGGAGCGGGACAACCAGCGGCTGCAGGCCATGGCTAACTATTGCCAGACCACCGGCTGTCTGCGCAACTACATCCTGCGCTATTTTGGCGAGGAGCCCGCCGAACCCTGCGGCAGCTGCGGCAACTGTGACCGCGAGTTTGAGGAAGTGGACATGACCGCCCAGGCCAAGTGGATGATCAACTGCGTGGCCGAGACCCATGGCCGCTACGGCAAGGGCGTGGTGCTGAACACCCTGCGCGGTGCCAACATGGCCCGTCTGCGGGAGCTGGGCGCGGTGGATTACCGCAGCTACGGCCAGCTGAAAGACTGCACACGGGAGGAACTGGACTGCCTGCTGGCCCAGCTGCTGGAGGAGGGCTACCTCATCCAGACGGATGACCAGTACGCGGTGCTGCGCATGGGCAACATCACGCCGCTGAAGCAGGGCGCGCAGGTGGTGGTCAAGCCGCCGCCCAAGCTGGAACCTGCCGAAGCAGCGCCCAAAAAGCACAAGGCCAGCAAGGCAGCGCAAAAGGGCAAAACCGCATTGGCGGGCGACAGCGCCGATCTGTTCGAGCAGCTGCGCGCCCTGCGCATGCGGCTGGCCCAGGCCGAAAAGCTGCCGCCCTACCTGGTGTTTGGCGACAAGACCCTGGTGGACATGTGCGCCAAAGCGCCCCACCAGCTGGAAGATATGAAAGAGATCTACGGCATGGGCGAGCGCAAGTTTGCCAAGTACGGCAAGCCGTTCTTTGCCGCCATCGAGGATTACCGCCGCGACCACCCGGAAGCAGATTTTTAACACCACCCCGGAAAGGAGGACGTAAGCCATGGACTCTGTCAGCCGCAATCTGTTTCGAGCCCTGCACGAGGGGAAATGGCTGAGCATTGAATACAAGAACCTCTCCGGCCAGAGCACCAGCTTTTGGGGCGCTGTACAGGGGCTGACCCCCCGCAACGGGATCGTGCAGGTGGAGGGTATGCACCTGCACGATCATACGATCAACCGTTTGTTTTTGCACATTGAGGGCATCCAGTCGGCCAAGATCGTGGAGGGCACCTGGTGTGAGCGCAACGAAACGCTTATCAAAGACATTGCCGAGCGTCCCCATGCCTACGCCCGGTTTTTTACCCATATCACCAACTTAAAAGTACTGGATTATCTGGCCGCCTGCAGCCAATTGGATTCCACCCCTTACAAGGCAAGTTACCAGCTGATCCATAAAATTGATGAAAGCCAGTTTGCCGCAGGAAAATGCCCGCTGACCGATGTACAGTTTGACGAGATCGTAACACGGTTCCAACAAAAAAGCACAGAGCCGCACCGCCCCGGCGAGCCGGTGCATATTACCAATCTGGGCCTAAACCTTATCAGCCTGAACACCCGCCAGGGGCTTTATGTGCTGGCCTACAGGCCGCTGCGCCTGGATGTGCGCAAGCGCTGCCTGGTGGCCGGGGATGTTGTGATCTGCCGCGAATTTTGCCTGGACTATAAAAATGACCCGCGCGCGACCCAGAGCATCCGCCTGTTTTTGGACGGCGATGACCTGGCGCTGCTGGATGACTTTGAGCGCAACCAGGAGCGTATCAAGGACTGCATCACCCGCCAGAACCCGGAGGTGGGCGGCGTGGACGATATGCCCTATCTCGTGGCTATCGGGCGGGACTGCCTGGTGGATTTGCAGACCCAGTACAACGGCATTCTGGCGCTGTACGGCGGCGAGAGCGAAAAGGACGTGCCGGTGCCGATCCGGGCATTTTTTGGCGAACTGACGAAAGAACCGCCCCGCCGTGGCGCTGTGCCCCTGGCCCTGCTGAATGATAAGGTCAACCTGGACCAGCTGCTGGCAATGAACCATGCTTTCCGCAACCAGCTGGCCTACGTGCAGGGGCCGCCGGGCACCGGCAAGACAAACACGATTTTAAATGTGCTGACCACGGCCTTTTTCAACGAGCGCACGGTGCTGTTTGCCAGCTACAACAACCATCCCATCGATGGCGTAGTGGCAAAGCTGCAAAACCTGGAATACAAGGGCCAGAAGATCCCCTTCCCCATCATCCGGCTGGGCAGCAACGCCATGGTCAAAGAGGCCATTGCCACCATGCGCGCCCTGTGGACCCGCTGCCGCCAGATGCAGTTTGTGGAAGCAACGCTGGACCGCAACAAAAAGGAGCGAACCATCCGTGCCCGGGAACTGGCTAAACTGCTGAAACGGTACGAGGACATCCTGGAACTGCGGGAGCGCAAGGAAACTTTGGAGCGCCTGCTGGAAGCCCGTGGGCAGATGGACTTCCAGGTAGACCTGCTGGGCCAGTTGGATGCGGTGAAAAAGCAGCTGGCGAAAAGCGGCACCATCACCACCGAGGACGCGCTGGCCCTGCTGGACCGCAATTATGGCGAGCTGTACCGCTACTTAAACTTTACCTCGGCCAAATATCTGCGCCGCATCGGCGATAAGAAAAACACACCGCTGCGGGAAATTCTGGAATCCCCGCTGACACCGGAGGAACTGGTGCAGGATTTCAACAAATATCTCTCGAACCAGGAAAACCTGAAGAATTTCCTGAAAATTTTCCCGCTGGTGGCTACCACCTGCAGTTCGGCCTACAAGCTGGGCGAGCCGGAACCGCTGTTTGACATGGTGGTCATGGACGAAGCCAGCCAGTGCAACACGGCAGTCTCGCTGGTGCCGGTGCTGCGGGGGCGCAGCCTGCTGCTGGTGGGTGACCCGCAGCAGCTTAGCCCGGTGGTGGTGCTGGACCCCCGGGACAACGAGATCCTGCGCCGCAAATACGGCGTGACCGATGAGTACGATTACATCCAGAACTCCATCTACAAGTGTTTCCTGGCCTGTGATGCCGTCAGTGACGAGGTGCTTTTAAGCTATCATTATCGCTGCCACGAGAAAATTATTGACTTTAACAACCGCAAATATTATAATCACCGGCTGCACATTGCCAGCCATGTGGAAAGCGAAAAACCACTGATCTACGTGGAAGTCAAGAACGATACCACCACCGAGCGCAACACCGCCCCCGGTGAGATCGAGCCGATTTTGCGCTTTTTGCAAAAGTACCCGGACAAAAGCGTGGGCATCATCACGCCCTTTGCCCGGCAGCGGGCGCTGATCGAGGATACGCTGCGGGCCAACGGCATCACCGATGCCAGCTGCGGCACCGTGCATGCGTTCCAGGGGGACGAAAAGGATGTGGTCATCTTCTCTCTGGCGCTGACCAACCGTACCCAGCAGCGGACCTATAATTGGCTGAAAAACAACAAGGAACTCATCAACGTGGCGGTCTCCCGCGCGCGGGAACAGCTGGTGATCTTGTCCAACAGCGCCCAGCTGGACCGCCTGCACAGCGGCACGGACGGCGATGACGACCTGTACGAACTGGTGCAGTACACCCGCACCCGGGGCGAATCCCAGGTGAGCGAGAAACCGGCCAACTCCCGTGCGCTGGGCATCAAGCCCTACAGCACCCGGACGGAATCGGCCTTTTTGGAGAACCTGAACCATGCGCTGGACAACGCCCTGCTGGGCGGTAGCCGCTGCGTGGTACACAAGGAGGTGCCGATTTCCCAGGTATTTACCGAGGATGTGCCCGGCCGGGACCTGTTTTACACCGGGCGGTTTGACTTTGTGGTGTACCAGAAGCAGGGCCGGGAGGAACTGCCGGTGCTGGCGATTGAGCTGGACGGCCTGGAGCACCACAGCGACCCCGCCGTGCAGGCCCGCGACCGCCAGAAAGATGCCATCTGCCGTGAACACGGTTTTGAGCTGATCCGCGTAGAAAACAGCTACGCCCGGCGGTACCATTACATCAAGGATATTCTGATTGCGTATTTTAAAAATGCGTCATAACGAAGAAAGGCACGGTTTCGACCGTGCCTCAGCTTGTCGAAAAAGGTCACCGTAAGGTGGCCTTTTTCTCGTAATATTC
>CAVKDR010000036.1:0-23171 GCA_963655125.1 Bulleidia sp. | reverse complement strand
AATGCAAAAGCCCGCCTTGGCGTGACTGCCAAAACGGACTTTTTCTACAAGCTGTGGCCCCCTCGCAGAGGGGGCTTTTTTGCTGCCTGCCTATTGTAGGGGCGGATGCTGTGCATCCGCCCGCGGGTCGATGCCAGCATCGACCCCTACATTTTTACCCACCACTATTGCTACCACCCCCAAAGCCTGTTATAATAAAAGATAAGTGTAAAACAGACGAAAGGCAGTACAAAACATGCAGTTTACGGAACTTACCCGCGTTGCGCCCGAGATCCTGCAGGCTACGCAGGCCATGGGCTTTACCGAAATGACCGAGATCCAGGAGAAAGCCATCCCCCTGATGCTGGATGGCCATGATATGATCGCCAAGGCGCCCACCGGCACCGGCAAGACGGTGGCGTTCGGCATCCCCATCCTGTCCAAGGTGGACCCCGCCAGCCTGAAGCCCCAGGCCGTCATTTTAAGCCCCATCCGCGAGCTGGCCCAGCAGATCGCCCAGGACCTGCAAAACCTGGCGCAGTTTCTGCCGGACATCAAAATTGTCTGCGTGTACGGCGGTGCCGGGCTGGACAAGCAGCAGCGCCAGCTGAAATCGGGCTGCCAGATCGTGGTCGCCACCCCCGGCCGCCTGATGGATCATTACCGCCACCATGCCATCGATGTTTCCCATGTGGAGACCATCGTGCTGGACGAGGCTGATGAGATGCTGAACATGGGCTTCTACAAGGACGTTAAGCAGATCATCGACACGATGAAGAACCGTAAGAGCCTTTCGATGTTCTCGGCCACCATCAGCCGCGAGGTGCTGGACATCGGCTGGCTGTACCAGCACAACGCCGCCGAGGTCAGCGTACAGCCGGTGGAGGATTCCAGCCCCAAAATTGCCCAGTACAAGCTGCTGACCACCGGCCGCGACAAGCTGGCCGATGCCGCGCAGATCATCATCAGCGAGGGGTACAAGCGGGTGATGATCTTCTGCAACACCAAGTACAACACCGGCATGCTGGCTAACCAGCTGGCGCGCCTGAACTTTAACGTGGACTGCCTGCACGGCGACCTGTCCCAGGCGGAGCGCAACCGCATTATGACGCGGTTCAAGGCCGGTGAGATCAGTGTGCTGGTGGCCACCGATGTGGCCGCCCGCGGCATTGATGTTTCGGACGTGGATGCGGTCATCAACTACGATGTGCCCGAGGAAAACGAGCATTATACCCACCGCATCGGCCGCACGGGCCGTGCCCGCAAGCAGGGCGCGAGCTATCTGTTCTACACCAAAGACGAGCAGAAGCGCGTAGACCAGCTGCTGCGCCTGACCCGCAACACCGATGATTGCAAGAGCGTGAAGTTTGATTTCAACCACGAAAAACTGGTGGTCGAGGAGAGCGCCCCGGCGGATAAGTTCCAGATCAAGTGCTATTTTTGATTGTTGATTTTACTATGTTGCTATTCGGGCATCACCACCATGCGGTGATGCCCTTTTATCATGGATTGCACCCATAAGGGCTACAACGCAATTGGGAATTACGTTGTAGGGGCGAGCATTGCTCGCCCGTGCAGTTTTGTGGTTACGCCAGATTCCGCGGGCGATCAATGATCGCCCCTACAGTCTCAATAACATTCATTGAGCAGCGGGCGGATATAGAATCCGCCCCTACGGTTTGATTTTTGTTTGTAACGAACAGTAAAACATGTTGCAAGGTAAGGCCCCTAGGAGGGGTCAAGACCCCTCCCTACAGTACCACCGGTAAGGGAGATGTAGGGGGCGATGCTTGCATCGCCCCGCAAGCAAGTGCCCGCCCGAGCGGGCCGATGACAAGCATCGGCCCCTACAGTCCGGGAGATTTGGCCCCGGAGGGGTCAATGTGGAGGGCGATGAAAAAGCGTGAAGAAAATTGCAGCACTCCTGCAATTTTTAGCTTTTTCATTGACCGACCTCAACTTTGGGGTTCCTAGGGGCGAGTAGCCCCTAAGCCGGGCTGCTGTGCGGTTGCGAAGCAATCAAAGCCCCTGTGGGGCTTTGAAGCACACGAGCGGGCCCGCTTTGCGGGATGGCGGCGCTCGTTGTGCGCCGCCAAGCGCGCGCTATCGGAAGTAGCGGGCACCTTTTCGGTTCCTTTTGGGGTTCCAAAAGGATCATCTAATGGACATATCCCATTATAAAAGGCCCTGCCGCAAGGTAGGCAGGGCCGACAAGGTGCGTATTAAAATCAGCAAAGAATCATAGCAAAAATCAGCTATGATTCTCCCACAAATTGCCGGGTATCTCCCGCCAATCGGTCAGGTCGTAGGTTTCCTTTAAATAAGCACCCAGGTAATCCGCCATTTTGGTGGCACCGCTTACGTTCAGGTGATGGGGGTCGCAGAAGTCCGTCTCGGCGCTGATGCCCGCATCTTCCATGTGCTCAAACATGTTGATGTAACCGCAGTTGTGCTCCTCGCAATACTGCTGCAGCACGTTGAAATACTGGTACTCCTCGGTGGACCAGGGGGCCACCCAGAACACCACCTGGCAGCCTTTTTCCTGTAAGGCCGCCACCATGTCGTCCATCAGCTCGAGAGAGCGTTCGCCGATGACCCAATCTTCCATCTGGGTCCAATCCTTGACATCGGCCACAAACACACCGTCACGGGGGTAAAAGCCCATCGTGTCCATAAAATCAATGCTGTTGGAAGTCTTGCTGAAACTTTCGGCCGTCAGGGCGTTTTTGTTCTCGTGGTAGGCCACCAGCGGGAAATAGTAGGAAATGTACCGCTCTATGTGGTTTTCAAAGCACATTTTCAGGTACTCGCGCTTATATTTCGATTCCGGGATGGGGGTGGTGTAGTAAATTTCACCGTCCATATCGGTGTCAAACTCGTTGCTGTTGACGTGTACACCCTCGATCAGCGCCACTTTGGGCGTTTGGGTTGCCAGCGAATCGTGCACAAACAGCCAGGTGGTGTCCAGGTGCTGCCAGTTTGCGGCATAGTTGTAGGCACCAATGCCGTACTTGTCGTACATCTCGTTGACATTGACGTTGCGCCAGGCGTGGCTGGAACCGTAGACGATGACATCGATGGAATTTTCCGGCAGTTTGTGGAAGTTTTCCACATTGGCGATGGCTACATCATCGCCCAGGGGACGGGTCAGGTGCCCCAGCGCCAGCACACCAACAAAAATCAGTACCACGCAGAGCAGGATCGCTGCCAGTTTTTTTGCCATAGTTTCTGCTCTCCTCCCTTAAAACTGCGAATAGATGAAGTTGGATGCCTCGAAGCCGGGGCCGTAGACACCCAGCAGCAGCACCGCCAGCACACCCAGCACCACCACAGCTACCTGGCAGAGCCAGTGCTGCTTTTCGATGACAGAGCGCACTTTGATCTGCTTGTACTTGCATACATCGGCGGCAAAGATGACCAGCGCATAAATGCCCGGCAGCGCAAAGTTGAAGGCATCGATGCCGCAGGCAAAGATCGAACCATCGGTAAAAATCTCAAAATTATGTACGGTCGCCATACTGACAAGGATGTGTACCGCATCCATCAGCCGGTAGGCGCGGAAGAACACCAGCGTGGAGTTGAACAGCACAAAAGTGACCACCACCCGCAGCAGTTTGTGGGGGCGGGACTTGGGATCGATGTGCAGCGCGTTCACCACCGCCGTGCGCAGCGGCATCAGCACCGCGCCAATGACCTGGTACAGGCCGTTCAGCAGGCCCCAGGCCATATAGTTCCACTGCGCGCCGTGCCACAGGCCGCTGACGGCGAAGGTGACCAGCACATTGCCGTACTTGCGCAGCTTGCCCTTACGGTTGCCGCCCAGGGGGATGTAGAGATAATCCCGGAACCAGGTGGACAGCGAAATATGCCACCGCCGCCAGAATTCGGCGATAGACTGCGAGAAATAAGGTGCGTTGAAGTTATCAATAAGGTCGATGCCCAGGATTTTGGCTGTGCCCATCGCCATGACCGAGCAGCCGCCGAAATCGCCGTACAACTGCAGGCAGAACAGCAGCGTGGCTACGATGTAGAACCAGCCCTCGAACTCGCTTTCCGGCGCGTAGACCGCCGCCACAAACAGCGCGGCACGGTCCGCCACCACGATCTTGAGGAAGTAACCCCAGATCATCAGCAGCACACCATCCCGCAGGTCGTCAAAGGTGGGGCGCTTGGCCGCCGAAAGCTGGGGCAGCAAACTTTTGCCCCGGCTGATGGGGCCGGAGACCATCTGCGGGAAAAATCCGACAAACAGCGCGAAGTCCAAAAGGTTCCGCTCGGCTTTTTCGCCCCGGTAGGTGTCCACCAGGTAGCCCACGGTTTGCAGCGCGTAAAACGAGATGCCCATGGGCAGCAGGAAGTCAAAGGCAGGCGGGGCGATCTGCACCCCCACATGTGCCAACACCGACAGCACGGATTTCGTCAGGAAACCCAGGTACTTGAAGCCGATCAGCGGGGCCAGGGCCAGTACAATGCCCGCCGCCAGCACACCCTTGCGGGGTTTGCCGTCCAGCAGGCGGCCGCCGAGATACCCCACGGCGGTAACAAAGGCCAGCACCGGGACGTGAGCCGGGTTCCAGCAGAAATAGAAGAAATAGCAGGCCAGCAGCAGCCAGACCCGCCGGGCCTTTTGGGGCACCGCAAAATACCCCAGCGCCACCAGCGGCAGAAACAACAAAAATTGTGCCGAATTGAAAACCATAGATACTCCTTGATTGACCTTTATATTTTATGCCAGGGGAAAGCTGTAGGGGTCGATGCTTGCATCGACCCGCGGGCGGATGCGAGCATCCGCCCCTACATGACAGCGGTTTAGTTGTATACCTCCGCAGCCGGGGTCAGCCACAGGATGAAATCCTCACCGGAATAACATTCCATTGTCAGGGTGTCGCCCTCGGCCAGGGTCAGGTTGTGGAAGGTGGTCGTGCCACTGTTGGCCGTTCCGTAATAGGTCAGATGGTACGCGCTCTGGGTATCCCAGCCCAGGCAGCCGATGCCCTGGGACCAGTTCACGTCATACACGCCCGCCGGGATCTCCAGCCCCACGGTGTAGGCTTGGGTATCATCGCCCCAGGCGCGCAGTTCAAAGGACTCACCCGCCGGGTTTCCATAGGGTTCGGGCAGGGTGTCCAGCTGGGCATTGTCGGTTTCCAGGGTCAGGGTGCCGCTGCCCTCCACCCACAGGGTGCCGCCTGCCGCCAGCTGCACGTTGGTCAGCACCAGTTCCGGATTTCCGTTCTCGGGGCAGTTGAGCAGGGTGGTCTGGTACCAGTGGTTGGTGTCGTCATCATGGTTCATGGTCAGTGAGCTGCCCTCGTCGGGGGTGATGGTGTAGACACCTGCGGGGATCTGCTTGCCAATGGTGTAACAGCCCGGTTCCAGCTGGCAGCCGTAGCTTTGGTTCGTAGCGGGCAGGCCCCAGTCCAGCCCCTCGTAGGGGTTGACACCGGTCATGTCCATGGCGGGGGCTTCGGGGGTGAGTTCCGCCTCCGGTGCTTCGGCCTCGGCGTAGCCGATACTGCCGCCCAGGCCGGTCAAGCTGTAGGCCGCCCGTGCGGCCAGGTTGAACACCAGCGGCAGCAAGGCTAGACCGAAAATGATAAGCGTGACCAGCCACCCGCCCCGGCGCTTATCCCGTTGGGGTTGGCGGTGCTGCGGCTTTGCCTGGTACGCCGGCCGGGCCGGGGCATGCAGGTGCGCCCGCGCGCCTTCCAGGTCGATGCGGTCCTGCTCGTCCTCGGAGTCACGGGTATACACGGGGTCCTTGCCTGCAGCCGAACGCACACGGTGCAGCACTTCCTCGCCGTTGACCTTGTGGGGGTGGGCGCTTTCGCTGCGCAGGGTGTAGTGCGGTTTTTCCGGGTAGGGCATACCGCAGTCCACACACCGGTGGTCAACGATTTTGCCGCCGCATAAGCTGCACTTTTCCATAGAGGCACCTCCTGGCACATAAAATTACAGTTTATATTATAGTAGATGCCGCCCCGGATGTAAACGAAAAAAAGCCGGAGAAAACGCGAAATCTCACGGTTTCTCCGGCAAAAAGGGGAATTTTCTCAATATCCGTTGGCGGCGCGTTTGGCGGCGGTCTTGCGGTGCAGGGCGCGGGACATGGCGGCCATCAGCACCAGCGCGGCCAGCAGGTACCACGGGTACAGGCTGATGCTGATATACTGGGCCAAAAGCCCGAACAGCGGCGGGAACACCACGTTGCCCACGTAGGCGGCGGCCATCTGCACACCGGTCAGGGCCATACTTAAGTTGCGGCCGAAATTCAGCGGTGTCTCGTGGATGACGCTGGGATAGATGGGTGCGCAGCCTAAGCCTACCGTGACCAGCCCCACCACCAGCATACCGTTGCCCAGCGGCAGCAGAATGGGCAGGATGCCCAGGGCCACCAGCACGAAGCCCAGGTTGATCATCTGGTGGTCGTTGAGTTTCATCGCGATAAAGCCGCTTAAAAACCGTCCTACCGTGATGCCTACATAAAACAGGCTGGCCCAGCTGGCGGCGGTGCCCGCATCTATGCCGCGCTGCAGCGTACAATAGCTGGCCGCCCACATGCCCGCCGTAGTCTCGACCACCGAGTAGCAGGCAAACATTGCCATGACCTCGGGCACACCGGGCACTTTCATCAGCTGGGGCAGGGTGCGGTGCTCGCGCACCACTTCCTCGCCGGTCTCCTCGCCCGGTTTTTTCCACAGCGGCAGGCTGAAAAGGATGATGGCCGTCAGCACCACCTGCAGCACCGAAATGATGCGGTAGCCGTTTTGCCAGCTGCCGCGGGCCAACGCCCACCCCATAATGACCGGGCCGCCGCTGGCACCCAGGCCCCACATGCAGTGCAGCCAACTCATGTGGCGGCTTTCGTAATGCAGGGCAACGTAGTTGTTGAGGGCGGCATCCACGCTGCCCGCGCCCAGGCCGTAAGGCACGGCCCACAGGCACAGCTGCCAGAACGCCGTGCAGGTGGAAAAGCCGAACAGCGCCGCAGCCGTCATGCCCACGCTGATGGCCGTGACCTTGCCGGGGCCAAGGCGGGCGGTAAGGGCATCGCTGGCCAGGCTGGACACCACTGTACCAGCGGAGATGATCATGGAGATCACGCCCGCCCAGGACAGGCCCGCGCCCAGGCCCTGGTACATACTGGGCCAGGCCGCGCCCAGCAGGGCATCCGGCAGGCCCAGGCTGATAAAAGCCAAATAAATTACGGGAAGCAGCAGCGAAATCATAAAATTTTCTCCTTGACAGGTGTTTTTGCTTGCACTATGATTATATCATCAAAGTTGGCGGATGTATTGCATTATTTCGCCAAATCAGTAGGATTATTTCACCAGAAAAGGAGGATTTGCCATGGCTTTGTCTGCCTGCAACACCGAGACTGATGCCGCCGGGCGGGAACTGACAGCCCACGGCACCGCGGCATTCCCCATTGCCTGCTACCACGATGACCTGGAAGCCGAGCCTGTACCCTGGCACTGGCACGAGGAAGTGGAACTGCTGGTCGCCAGCGAGGGCGGCGTACTGGTGGCGGCTGCCGGGGAAAAGTACCAGCTGGACGAGGGCGATGGCATCTTCATCAACGCCGGGGTGCTGCATGCCGCTTGGCCGCTGGCCGCCGGGCGCTGCCGGCTGCACAGTGTCGTGTTCCATCCCCGGCTGGTGGGCGGCAGCCCGGACAGCGTGTTTTGGCAAAAATATCTGCAGCCGCTGCTGACCGACCCCAGCCGCCCCTGCGCCGTGCTGCGCCGCAGCGTGGACTGGCAGCGGGAAACGATGGACTGCATGGAACGGGCCTTCCGCGCCGTGGTCAACGAGATACCGGGGTACGAGTTCAAGACGCGGGCTGTACTTTCCGAGATGATGTACCTGCTGGTGACCCGCGCCCCCGCCATGCGCGCCGTGCCCAAAAAGGCACTGCGCAGCGCCGACCGCATCAAAACGATGCTGCAATTTGTGCAAACCCATTATGCCGAGGACCTGACGGTGGAGCAGATCGCCGCCAGCGCGTCCATCAGCCCCAGTGAGTGTCTGCGGTGCTTCCACGATATGATTGGCACCACGCCCAACCAGTACCTGCGCGGCCAGCGCCTGCAGCGCGCCGCTGAACTGCTGTGCGGCACCACCCTGCAGGTAACCGCCATCGCCGCCCAATGCGGGTTTGAGGATTCCAGCTACTTTGCCCGGTCGTTTAGGCAGTTGTACAGCTGCGGCCCAACAGAGTTCCGGCGCGGAGCGCTGCGGGCGGGACAATAAAGCATACAAAAACTCCCTGCTCTTTCGGGCAGGGAGCTGCTTGTTTTAGTGGTTCTTATAGTAGTTGATGAGGCAGCCATCGGCCAGGATCTGCTGCTTACATCAAAACTTTACCAACTTTACAAATCCTTTGCAAAACAGCCATCGTCTTTGCACAAGCTTTACGGAGATTGTACCTGACTATGGTCGAAACCTGCCCGGCGGCGCGGTACAATAGCTTTGCACCCGGGGAAAACGGGGCCGGCCGCCTGGCCGTAATGCAATGCCCCCTTGGGCAAAGGAGAAGTACATTTATGAAACGCAAATCTGTTGCTGCTGTTGTTACCGCCGCTGCTATGATGATGAGCCTTGCCGCCTGCGGCAGCTCCGCAGCTGATTCCACCCCTGCTGCTTCTGAGAGCACCGCCGCTTCCAGTGAGGCTGCTTCCAGCGAGGCCGCCCCTGCCGAGAGCACCGGTGATTTCGACACCGACCAGGACATCACCGTCATTTCCCGTGAGGATGGTTCCGGTACCCGCGGCGCTTTCATTGAGCTGACCGGCGTGGAGGAAAAGAACGCTGACGGCCAGAAGGTCGACAACACCACCGAGGCTGCCGCCATCCAGTCCAGCACCAACGGTGTCATGACCGCCGTTGCCAATGATGAGACCGCCATCGGCTACATCAGCCTGGGCTCCCTGAATGACTCCGTTAAGGCTGTCAAGGTCGGCGGTGTGGATGCTTCTGCCGAGACCGTGCAGGACGGCAGCTACACCCTGGCTCGTCCCTTCAACATTGTCACCAATGGCGAAGCCACCGATCCCGTGGCCGTTGACTTCATCGCCTACTGCATGAGCAAGGACGGTCAGGCCCTGGCTACCGAGGAAGGCTACGTTGGCAGCGAGGGTGAGGATTACACCTCCACCCAGCCGGAAGGCAAGATCACCGTTGGTGGTTCCACCTCCGTTTCTCCGCTGATGGAAAAGCTGATCGAAGCTTACAAGACTGTGAACCCCAACGCGGAACTGGAACTGCTGACCTCTGATTCCACCACTGGTGTTTCCGGTGCCCTGGATGGCAGCTACACCATCGGCATGGCCAGCCGTGAACTGAAAGACTCCGAGACCGAGGGCGGCGCTGTGGCTACCGTCCTGGCACTGGATGGCATCGCCGTGGTCGTCAACCCCGCCAACACCGTTGAGGACCTGACCGTTGACCAGATCAAGGGTGTCTACACCGGCGAGCTGACCGTCTGGAGCGACCTGCAGTAATTTTCAATAGGTTCCCCTTTGAGGAAAAGTTCAGATTGTCGGAAATCTGCTCCGTAGGGGCGCACAGTGTGCGCCCGTGGAGTTTGGAGGTAGCGTTAGGTTCTGCGGGCGAACAATGTTCGCCCCTACAGCCTCTACTCCATAAAAAGCCCGCCTTTCGACAAGCCAACTCTCCCCAAGGGGGAGCCTTTCTATAGTAATAAAGGAGTGTATAGGGAAATGAAGACCGCTCATCTGCGGGAAGGCATTATGCAAGCCGTGTTTACTGCCTGCGCCTGCATCTCGATTTTAGCCGTCGTGCTGATCTGCGTGTTCCTGTTTGCAAACGGCCTGCCTACCATTGGCAAGATCGGCCCGCTGAAGTTCCTGCTGGGCACCACCTGGAAGCCCGGCAACGACATCTACGGCATCCTGCCCATGATTCTCGGCTCGCTGTACGTCACCGCCGGGGCCATCATTGTGGGTGTGCCCGTTGGCCTGCTCACCGCCATCTACCTGTCCCGGTTCGCGACGCCCGCCATCAAGCGGGTGATGCTGCCTGCCGTGCAGCTGCTGGCCGGTATCCCCTCGGTCGTGTACGGCTTCTTCGGCATGATCGTGCTGGTGC
The DNA here is from genome assembly GCA_963655125.1 of Bulleidia sp. Classification (GTDB taxonomy): domain Bacteria; phylum Bacillota; class Clostridia; order Oscillospirales; family Ruminococcaceae; genus Gemmiger. Next base: position 13,082 of record CAVKDR010000036.1, on the reverse strand, counting down.
CCGCCGTGCAGGCGATGGTCAAGAGCGACTTTTTCAAAACAGTGCTGCACGTCAAGAGCGGCAAGGGCATGAGCCTGTTCACCGCCAGTGTGCTGCTGGGCATCATGATCCTGCCCACCATCATCACCGTCAGCAAGACCAGCCTGGATGCTGTGCCCGAAAGCTACTACGAGGGCAGTCTGGCCCTGGGTGCTACCCATGAGCGCAGTGTGTTCTACGCCGTGCTGCCCGCCGCCAAGTCCGGTGTGCTGTCCGCCGTCATCCTGGGCATCGGCCGCGCTATTGGCGAGACGATGGCCGTTGTGATGGTCGCCGGCAACCAGACCTGGATGCCCAAGGGGCTGTTCCAGGGTCTGCGCACGATGACCTCCAACATCGTCATCGAGATGGGCTACTCCACCGACCTGCACCGCGAAGCACTGATCGCCACCGGCGTTGTGCTGTTCGTCTTCATTCTCCTGATCAACCTCTGCTTCAGCGTTTTGAAAGGAGGCAAGGACCATGCCTGATACCATTGCCAACAACGGCACTGCTGTGCCGGACATGAGCCGTGCCGCCGCCAAAGCCATCTACCCCAACGGGGGCCGCAACCGCACCGGTGCCCGTCTGCAGGCCGCCCTGCTGCGCGGCCTGGTGGGCCTGGCTGCTGCCCTGACCGCCGCTGTGCTGCTGTTCCTGATTGGATACATCCTGGTCAACGGCATCCCCAACCTCAAACCCTCCCTTTTCGCCTGGGAATATAACAGCGACAATGTTTCGCTGATGCCCGCCCTCATCAATACGCTGCTGATGACCGCCTTCTCGCTGGTCATCGCCACGCCGCTGGGCATCTTTGCCGCCATCTGGCTGGTGGAGTACGCCCGCCGTGGCAGCAAGCTGGTGCGCCTGGTCCGCCTGACCACCGAAACTTTGCAGGGCATCCCCTCCATCGTGTACGGTCTGTTCGGCATGCTGTTCTTCGTCACCCAGCTGCACTGGGGCTACTCGCTGGTCGCCGGTGCATTCACGCTGGCGATCATGGTGCTGCCTGTCATCATGCGCACCACCGAGGAAGCCCTCATCGCTGTGCCGGACTCTTACCGCGAGGGCAGCTTCGGCCTGGGTGCCGGTAAGCTGCGCACCGTGTTTACCATTGTGCTGCCCAGCGCCATGCCTGGCATCCTGTCCGGCGTTATCCTGGCTACGGGCCGTATCGTGGGCGAGACCGCCGCGCTGATCTACACCGCCAGCTCGATGCCCCAGATTCCCAAGAGCATCTTCAGCTCGACCCGTACGCTGGCCGTGCATATGTACCTGCTCTCCAACGAGGGCCTGTACATCAACGAGACCTACGGCACCGCCGTGGTGCTGCTGCTGCTGGTGCTGGCGATCAACTGCCTGTCCGGGTTTATTGCCGGCAAGCTGGCGAAGAAGTAACGCAAAAGGCCCCCTCTGTGAGGGGGCTCCCGCGAAGCGGGTGGGGGAGAGAGATTTGATATTGTCCGAAATTTTGGATTTCGGTAAGGCTCTCTCCCTCAGTCGCCTGCGGCGACAGCTCCCTCACAGAGGGAGCCTCTCGAAATGAGGAGGATACCTGTGAATAAATTTGAAGTCTCCAACATGGACTTATACTATGGCAGCTTTCATGCGCTGAAAAATATCAACATCAATATCCCGGAGCGGGAGATCACTGCTTTTATCGGTCCCTCCGGCTGCGGCAAGTCTACCTTTTTAAAAAGCCTGAACCGGATGAACGACCTGGTCGAGGGCTGCCGCATCTCCGGTGATATCAAGCTGGACGGCGTGGACATCTACAAGGATAAAATGGATGTCAACGTCCTGCGCAAGCGGGTGGGCATGGTGTTCCAGAAGCCCAACCCGTTCCCCATGTCCATCTACGATAACATTGCCTACGGCCCCCGCACCCACGGTGTGCGCAGCAAGGCCAAGCTGGACGAGATCGTGGAAAAATCCCTGCGTGGTGCCGCCATCTGGGACGAAGTCAAGGACCGCCTGAACAAGAGCGCCCTGGGCATGTCCGGCGGCCAGCAGCAGCGCCTTTGCATTGCCCGCGCCCTGGCTGTGGAGCCGGAAGTGCTGCTGATGGACGAACCCACCAGCGCCCTGGACCCCATCTCCACCTCCAAGGTGGAGGAACTGGCGATGGAACTGAAAGAGAAGTACACCATCGTCATGGTCACCCACAACATGCAGCAGGCCGCGCGTATCAGCGATAAAACGGCATTTTTCCTGCTGGGTGAGCTGGTAGAAATGGGCCCCACCGAGCGCGTATTCGCCACGCCCGTGGACAAACGCACCGAGGATTACATCTCGGGCCGTTTCGGTTGATACAGGGAGGAAGAACCAAATGGGAACCAGTCTACGCAAAGTGTATGATGCCGAACTGATGGCACTGGATACAATGCTGGCCCGCATGGGCCACGCCGCAGGCGGCGCGATCGAAAGCGCCATGACCGCCCTGCGCACCGGTGATGCCGAGCTGGCCCGCAGTGTAATTGCCCGGGACAGTGAGATCGATGCCGCCGAGCATGAGATCGAGCACCGCTGCCTGACGCTTTTCCTGCGCCAGCAGCCGGTGGCCGGCGACCTGCGCAAAGTTTCTACCGCATTAAAGATGGTCACCGACATTGAGCGCATCGCCGACCAGGCCAGCGACATTGCCGAGATCACCCTGCATCTCCATGCCGAAGGCGCTGCCGCCGTGGGCGTGATGGATGATTTGTACAAAATGGGCGATGTGGCGCTGAACATGGTCAAAACGGCCATCGGTGCCTATGTGCAGGTGGATCTTTCCACCGCCGCCCAGGTCATTGCCAAGGATGATGACTGCGATGCGATGTTCAGCAAAATCAGCCGCGAGATCGCCCAGTACATTGCCGCCCACCCCGATGATGCTGAGACCGCGCTGGATCTGTTCATGATTGCCAAATACTTGGAGCGCCTGGGCGACCATGCCGTCAACGTGGCCGAGTGGGTCGAGTTCTTAAAGACCGGCGTTCACAAGTCCCGCAAGATCGTGTAACGCGGGCAATCAACTTACCATTCCCTCATTTTCCTATACCAACGGAAACGACCGTACCTATTGTAAGGCACGGTCGTTTTCGTTTTTATGAAGGCTCCCCTTGAGGGGAGCTCCCGCGCAGCGGGTGAGGGGTGGCTACGCAGTCGAGCACTGCCATCCGGCCACCCCTCAGTCACCTTTGGTGACAGCTCCCCTCGAAGGGGAGCCGCTCTCTATTTATTATATAAACCGCTCAATGGTCTCCAACATAACATCCTTATACAGCGGTTTGCTGACATGGGCGTTCATGCCGGTGTCCAGGCATTTCTGCACGTCCTCGGCGTAGGCGTTGGCGCTCATGGCAATGATGGGAATGGTCTTGGCATCGGGGCGGTCGTATTCCCGGATGGCCCGGGTGGCAGTGTAGCCGTCCATGACCGGCATCATCAGGTCCATCAAAATTGCCTGGTAGGTGCCGGGCGCGGCCTCGGCGTAGGCTTTGACCGCGCTCGCGCCGTCATATGCGGGGACAACCTCGGCCCCGGCGCTTTTCAGCATAAATTCGGCGATTTCCATGTTCAGTTCGTTGTCCTCGACCACCAGCAGGCGCTTACCGCGCAGATCACCGGTGGGGGCGGCTTTCTCGGCTGCTGCGGGCGGGTTATGGTCGATGGCAAACGGCAGCACCACCGTAAAGCTGCTGCCCTCGCCCACGGTGCTTTCCACTTTTATTGTGCCGTTCATCTTTTTGATAAGCTGTGCCACGATGGACATGCCCAGGCCCGTGCCGCCATACTGGGAGCGGGCCGCATTGTCGCCCTGGGTGAACGCTTCAAACAGATGATTGTCGATAAAGTCCTGGGTCATGCCGATGCCGGTGTCCCGGATGAAAAACTCATAGGTCACGGTGTCATCGGTGCGTTCCAGCTCCCGCATGCGGGTGTAGATGGCCCCGTCGGGTTTGTTGTACTTGATGCAGTTGCTGAACAGATTCAAAAGGATCTTTTTCAGATACAGTTCGCTGCCCAGCAGGTTGACATTGTGTACATCGGGGTGTTGTTCTTCCACATGCAGACCGGCGTTTTCTGCCTGGAAGCGCACGATCTCGTCCGCTTCGGCGCAGACTTTGTCCAGGTTGAAGGGATTCTGTTCTAGTTCAAAGGTATCCCGTTCCAGCTTGGTCATATCTAGCACATCGTTGACCAGCGAGAGCAGATGCTTTGCCGAAACATCGATCTTGGAAAGGCAGTCGTCCATTTTCGCCTTATTGTCGCGGCAGGTGTCGATGATGGTCAGCATGCCCATAATGCCGTTGATGGGGGTGCGGATGTCGTGGGACATATTGGCCAAAAACCGCGTTTTGGTGTGGTTGGCGGCAGCCTCATTGGCAAGGGCCTGCTGCAGCTTTTGCCCAATGCGCAGGTAGCGGTCCACATCCCGCACACGGACTTCCTCCGCGTGAGACAAAAGCTGGGTATCGTATTGCTCTTTCTTTTCCAGCGCCGCCAGCATGGCATCCCGGTCGCCCCGGGCTTTGGCGTAGGCGTAGTGCTTTTCCTGCGTCTGTACACCGATTTGCGTTTCCTGCGGGTTGCGGGCCAGGTAGTCATCCATGGCCGCCAGGATGCGCTCGACCTGCGGGTAGTTTCCGGCATCCATCTCACAGGCAAACAGGTTCTTGGTCATGCTGCTGAACTCTGCCGCATGCAGGGTGGGCAGCTTCTCCCAGACCTTATCCCGGTATTCCTGGTAGCGTTCGGCATCCCCCAGCTTGTAGGACAGCAGCATTTCCACCAGCAGGACATCGTTCGGCAGCAGGGTCCTGCCGTTGTACTCCTCCACACAGCGGGTCAGCGCGGCCTGAGCCTCGTCCAGGCGGCCCAAATGGCAGCAGATCTCAGCCAGGTTGCGGTAGACATAGGCGTGCATTTCCAGGTCTGAATCGGGCAGGTTGCGCTCGGACTCCCGAATGGCCCCCAGCGCCTTTTCGTATTCGCGCTGGGCCAGGTAGGTCACGGCGAGGTTATTGTACTCGTAGGAGTAGCGGCTCACCTCGTGGTGTTCCCGCGCGATCTTCAGGCCCTCATGGATATAAAAGCGGGCCAGGGCATAGGAGCGCTCACAGTAGGCGGCCACGCCCATCAGGTTAAAGCAGGCGATGATCTCCGGGCGGTAGGCATAGCGTTGGTAGTCAAACACGAACGGGTCCAGGATCTCCCGCGCGGCGCGAAAGTCGCCCTCCCGGTAATGCAGCAGTGCCGCATGGAAGTAGGCCATCATCCGCACATCGGTTTTGGCCGTCTCCTTTTCCAGGATCTCCGCATAGAACGCCTCACGCTCTGCCAGCGGGGCGTTTTCCAATGCGGATTCCTTTTGGGTAAATTCTTCGTAACTCATCATATCGCATGCACCATTCCCGGAAAATGAATTGAGTTTATCATAACACAAATTGCGCAATAATAAAACGGGTTTCCGCTTTTTGGGGAAAATTGTTTAATTTTGGCGAGAGGTTTGCTGCGGCAGGGCCTTTCTCCGGATTGCCCCCTCCGGGGCTAAAACTTCCCCCATGCTGTAGGGGCCGATGCTCGTCATCGGCCCGCACCGGGCAGTTGTTTCATTTGTGGCCGGTCCGTAGGGGCGAACAGTGTTCGCCCGTGCAGTTGAGTGGTAGCGCCAGACTCCGCGGGCGCACAATGTGCGCCCCTACAGTGCCAAGAAACTTGGCTCCGGATTCGGTTTCTTTTGGCTGGCCAAAGCGGCAAAACAAATCCATCAAACCAACATTTGCATATTTCCCCGCTTTGCGGTATGATACAGGTAACAAACCAACCAACGGAGACTCCCCCATGAATGACCTGAGCAAAAGCCTGAAGATCCTGGTGGACCGCTATCCCGGCACGATGACCGAACTGGCGCGCCAGGCGCAGATCGACCGTTCTTCCTTATATAAAATACTGGACGGCAAGCGGATGCCCAACCGCGCCCAGCTGCAGCGGCTCATCCATGCCCTGGGGCTGAGCGCCCGCCAGGCCGAACACCTGACTACCCAGTACGATGAACTGCGCAGCGGTGCCCAGGCCCACCGCACGGACGAAGCCCTGTACGAGCTGCTGCAGACGGCACTGCGCTCCCACGACCATTTGATGAACGATGTGGTGACCCCCGCGCCCCGCAGTGAGGCCGACCTGGAAGCCGCCTGGCGCACCCAATGCTTCCAGGGCTACCAGGCGGTGACACAGCAGCTGTACCTGCTGCTGATCCGCTACCTGCGCAGCGATGAAAAACGCCCGCTGATGCTTTCCCCGTTTGTGGGGGAGCATGCCCTGAGCTCGATCCTTATCGGTGCCTTTTCGGCCGAAGCCACCCACAAACCGGTGTGGCACCTGCTGCGCTTCGTAGCCAACAACGAGACCCAGGAGAACTTCATCGGCAATGTGCGCACGGTATCCCGTACGCTGCCCTTTTTGATGCTGCGCTCGATGCAGTACGAGGCGCGGCTTTCCCGCTCCCCCTTTGCGGGGCCGCTGCCCGGCATTCTGATGCCGGTATACGTGTTGTTTCCCGATGTGGCCGTGATGATGGACTTCAACCTGCAAAAGTGCATCTGCTCCACCGAGCCGTCCATCGTGCAGTGCCTGCGCATGGAGTTCAGCCGCCAATATCTGGAAGCGCCGGTGCTCTTTTCGCTGGCATCGGATGCCCACAGCTTTGCCCAGTCGATGGAGTTTGGCAGCCAACTGCTGGACGGCGGCATCGAGGCCTGCTATATGCGCGCCCAGCCGCCGCTGTCCAAGTTCATCGATATGGACCTGATCGCCCGCTACGCGCCCCAGGCCATGGCAGCGCTGGAAACCATGCCCTGCCTGGCGGACTATCTGCAAGCCTGGACCACCGCCCCCTACGAGTTCTATTTCAGTGAGGACGGCCTGATGAGCTTTGCCCGCACCGGCTGCCTGACCGATGTGGACCCGGCCCTGACCGGACCGCTGCCCCCGGAAGCCCGGCGGGAACTGCTGCTGCGGATGCGCGCTGCCTGCGAGAACGGCCCCTCGGTACTGCGCATCGTCAGCGCCGAGGCGTTCCCCCTGGACCCGCGCATTACCGTGACCGCCTACCGCGGCCGCAGCGTGGTGTTCTGCACCCTGTCCGACGACCCGCGGGAGGGCTTCTGCCGCGAGTATACGATGCAGGATGTTGCACTGGCCAACCGACTGGCCGATTATATGTCCAACCTGAAAGATTCCAGCCTTGTGCGCACCCAGCGGTATACGTTGGAGTATATCGATTTCTGCCTGCGCCTGCTGTGACTGCTATACATAAAGGAGTGTTGCCCCATGCCGCATACCGAAACCAAACTGGAAAGCAAAGAGATCTTTGACGGCCACGTCATCCATGTCACGCTGGACACCGTCCGCCTGGAGGATGGCCGCACCAGCCTGCGGGAGATCGTGCATCACCACGGCGGTGCCTGTGTGCTGCCCATCGATGACGAGGGCTGCATCTATCTGGTGCGCCAGTTCCGCTACGCGTTGGGAGAGGAAATCTGGGAACTGCCCGCCGGCAAGCTGGAACCCGGCGAGGATCCCTTTGAGTCCGCCAAGCGGGAACTGAGCGAGGAGTGCGGCCTGTCCGCCGACAACTACATCGACTTGGGCGTTGTCTACCCCACGGTGGGTTACGACAGCGAGAAGATCTACCTCTGGGCTGCCACCGGCCTGCACAAGGGCGGCCAGCACCTGGATGCCGGGGAGTTCCTGGATGTGGTGCGCATGCCCTTTGAGGAGGCCCTGCAGATGGTGCTGCGCGGCGAGATCAAGGACAGCAAGACCCAGATCGGCCTGATGAAGTACGCCCTGCTGCGGGATAAAGCATGAGCGGCGTAGAAATTTTAGACAACGGCACCAAGGTACTGACCGCCCCCCGCGCCGCCTTTGGCACCGATGCCCTGCTGCTGGGCCGTTTTGCTCAGCCCCGCCGGGCGGAACGAGCCTTGGATATGTGCAGCGGGTGCGGCATTATCTCGCTGCTGTGGCACGATGCCGGGCATCGCGGCCCCTGCACGGCGCTGGAACTGGACCCCGATGCCAGCGCCCTGTGCGCCCAGGCGGTGGCGGAGAATGGCATCGACCACATTACCCCGGTACAGGGCGACCTGCGGACGTTCTGCGCCGCCGGGCCGGAGCAGGGAAAGTATGATTTTGCCGCCTGCAACCCGCCCTATTTTACGGCAGGCCCCCAAAGCCCCGACCCGGTGCGGGCCGCCGCCCGCCACACCGTGACCTGCACCACCGAGGATGTGGCCCAGTGCGCCCGCCGCGCCCTGCGGGATGGCGGCCGCTTTGTGCTGTGCCAGCGCCCCGACCAGCTGGTAGAGGTGCTGTGCGCCCTGCGCGCCGCCCGCCTGGAACCCAAGCGCCTGGCCTTTGTGCGCCAGCGCGCGGGCAGCACCCCTTGGCTGTTTTTGGTCGAAGCCCAAAAAGGGCGTAAGCCGGGGCTAAAGATGGAGCCGGATATCCTGATCGAGTCCGGCGTGGCGAGATACGGGAAATAAAAATAACGGCATCCCCTTGTAAAAACGGGGATGCCGTTTGTGTTGTTGCGACATGAGGCTCCCTCTGCGAGGGAGCTGTCAGCGAAGCTGACTGAGGGAGAGAGACTTTCCACTATCCGAAACTTCGGACAACGCAATTTTCTCTCCCCCACCCGCTTCGCGGGAGCCCCCTCCCAGAGGGAGCCTTTTATGTCGTTGCTATTTTATTATTTCATCCAATCCTTGGCCGCATCTGCCATGGCGGTGTTGATGGCATCGGCAGCGTCCTCGCTGTCGGCCACGGCGGACAGGTACACCTTGATCTTCGGCTCGGTGCCGCTGGGACGGACCATCAGCTTGGCACCGTTGGCCAGGCGGTATTCCAGCACATCGGCGCGGGGCAGGCCGGTGCCGTCGGTGTCGTAATCCACCACTTCGGCAACCTCGTACCCGGCAATGGTCTTGGGGGCGTTGGCGCGCAGCCCGGCCATGATGCCCTGCATCTTGTGCATGCCGGTCTCGCCCTCAAAGGTAAAGCTTTCCAGCGCGTTGCGGTAGAAGCCGAACTCCTTGTACAGCGCGTTCACGGCATCCAGCAGGCTCATGCCCTGGGCGGCGTAGTAGGCGGCGGTCTCGCAGGCCAGCATCACGGCGTTGACAGCGTCCTTGTCACGGACGTGGGCACCGGATAGGTAGCCGTAGCTTTCCTCAAAGCCGAAGATGTAGCGCTCGGGGTGGCCCTCGGCCTCCAGGAAGCCGATCTGCTCACCGATGAACTTGAAGCCGGTCAGGGTGCGGCGCAGTTCCACGCCGTACTTTTTGGCGATGGGGGTAGCCATGTCGGTGGACACGATGGTGGTCACGGCTACGGGGTCTTTGGGCATCGTGCCGTTGCCAATGCGGGTGCGGCAGATGTAGTCAAACAGCAGCACACCCATCTCGTTGCCGGTGATGAGCCGGTAGCCGCCCTTGCCGTCCGGCACGGCAGAGCCCATGCGGTCGCAGTCGGGGTCGGTGCCGATCATCAGGTCGGGCTTGACGGTGTCGCACAGCTTCAGGCCGGTTTCCATGGCCTCGCGGATCTCAGGGTTGGGGTAGGGGCAGGTGGGGAAGGAGCCGTCCGGCTTCTCCTGCTCCGGCACCACGGTGACCTGGGTCACGCCCATGCGGTCCAGCAGCATCTTGACAGGCTCCAGGCCGGAACCGTTCAGCGGCGTGTAGACCAGCTTGAGCTTGGAGACATCGTTGCCGGGGCGCAGGGCCAGCACGGCATCCACAAAGTCGCTCAGGCACTTGTCATCGATCCAGACGATCTTGCCGGCAGCCACGGCGGCATCAAAGTCAGTCAGCTCAATGGAGTCAAAGTAGTCGTGCTTGTCAATGGCGGCCAGCACGGCGGCAGCGGCTTCCAGCGTGATCTGGCAGCCGTCAGCACCGTAGACCTTGTAGCCGTTGTACTTGGCCGGGTTGTGGCTGGCGGTCACGCAGATGCCCGCACCGCAGCCCAGATAACGCACCGCCCAGGACAGCGCCGGGGTGGGCTCCAGCCGGGGGTACAGGTAGGCGGTGATGCCGTTGGCGGCCAGCACACGGGCAGCCTCACGGCTGAACAGTTCGCCCTTGTGGCGGCTGTCGTGGCCGATGGCTACCTTTTTGGGCAGGCCCGCAGCGTTGATGTAGTCCGCCAGGCCCTGGGTGGCGCGGCGGATGGTGTAGATGTTCATGCGGTTGCTGCCTGCGCCGATCACGCCGCGCAGACCGCCGGTGCCAAAGGCCAGGTCGCGGTAAAAGCGGTCGTTGATGGCATCGGCATCACCCTGGATGCCGTTCAGTTCGGTGAGCAGGTCGGGGTCCTCCACTGCGCGGGCGCGCCAGAGGTCAAACAATTCTGTATTGGTCATGGTAGAATATCCTTTCCCGGGCCAGCGCCGCCGCAATCTTGCAGCGCCGGCAGATGCGATCAAAAATCAGCATAGTGGTTGTTATAAATTTATCACGTTTGGCCCTGAATTGCAAGTATACCGCCCTGAATTTGGCCGCTGCAGCCCAATATAAAAAAGTAAAAACTTTTTTTGAAAAAACGCTTGACATTTGAGGGAACGGATGGTATTATAATACACGTTCCGCGCCGGTAGCTCAGCTGGATAGAGTGTCTGACTACGAATCAGAAGGTCGGGAGTTCGAGTCTCTTCCGGCGCACCAAGAGCCTGTGACATAAAAGATGTCGCAGGCTCTTTTCTTTGTTGTATAGCACAAAATCGGCAAAGTCGATGACCGATTTTCAAAGTGCGTTTTATAGAGATGTCCAACTGTTTTCAGGCGGTTGGACTTTTTTGTTGGGTGGTTTGGGGCAGTTTTTCCCTCCCCTGCCGCCCGGTTTTGCAGTTTTTCAGCGGAAATCCCATCTTTTTTCCGTTGTTTTCAGAATGTTTTCAATTTCCCCGCAGCCAATTTCCCGTTGGCTGCGGGGATTTTTTGTTTTCCCCGACAGTTTTCAGTTTGTTTTCAAATTTTCCATTTTACACCAATTTTAAGAAAGTGAGGTTTTCTCCATGAGCATCATTATTGGCATCGACCACGGCTACTACGCCATCAAGACAGCACACTGCTCGTTCCCGGCAGGGCTTACAAGCTACGGAGAACACGAACCCTACACCCAGCAAGGACTCTTAGAGTTTGACGGGTGCTTTTTTGTTTGCGGCACCGGGCGGCAGCCTATCCAGCGAGACAAGACCGTGAATGACAACTATTATCTGCTGACGCTGGCGGCCATTGCCAAGGAAATCCAGCAGCGAGGTTTGCCGTCCGAATGTTCGGTGCGGATTGCGGCGGGCTTACCCTTGACCAGCTTCGGGCGCGACAAGACGAAGTTTCGGGATTATCTGCTACGAAGCAAGCAGCCTGTAAACTTTCGCTTCGAGGGCGTGGAGTACAGCATCACCATTGAGGAAGTCGCCATCTTCCCCCAAGGCTATGCCGCCCTTATGACCGAAACCGGGCTGTTGCAGGACGAGCCGTCTATGCTCCTCATGGATTTGGGCGGCTGGACGGTGGATCTCATGCGGATTGACAACGCCATCCCCGTGGCCGACACTGCGCACAGCCTTGAACTTGGCATGATCCGCTGCGTGGATGACATCCGGGAGCAGATACGCCGGGAAACCGGGTTGTCGCTCACGGATGCCCAAATTGAGAACATGCTGGCAGGCCAGCCCTGCACGGTCAGCGAGCCGGTGCGTGACATCGTGACCCAGCAGGGCCGCAAATACACGGAGCATTTGTTGTCTGCCACCATGGAAGCTGGCTTCGACCTCCACGCCATCCCAGCCGTGCTGCTGGGCGGCGGAGCATCCGTGGTGAGCCGCCACCTCAGCCCCAAAGACGGCCTTTGTAAGACGATTTTCCTGCTGGACGACAAGGTGAACGCAGTCGGATTCGAGCGCGCGCTGGCCGCTGTGTCGCGCCGTCAGAGCGAGGCGTGAAACAGCCCCAGTATGTTTTCCGCCCCAACCTGGACGATCCGCAGCAGCGGCAAGCGTGGGCCATCCTGGAGCAGGTTCCGTCCGGCCAGCGGAAAGCGTTTCTGGTGCGATCCATCCTTGCCACCGAAAAGGATAACAGGCTGGAGAAGATCATCCGCAAGGTCATGCAGGAGGAATTCCAACAGCTTGACCTTACGACTGTTCTCCGCGAGCAGCCCGCTGAACCTGTTCCGCCTGCCGCAATAGACTTCCTATCGTCACTTTGAGGGGGTGATTCCCATGCAGTAAGATTTTGTTGGTTCTGGCTGCTTTTGCGAGAAAATTGGATGAATTATCGTTGGTTCTTGTGAATAGCTATGCCCCAGCCTTTGTGATATGATTGCCTTGCAAACAAAGGAAAGGAGCGTACCTATGAGCAAACTGACCGTAAGCATCCCAGATGACCTGCACCAGAAAATCCGTGAAGAACTGGAAAAACAGGGCATCACCACATCGCAGTTTATCGAGCAAGCCGTAACCAACTTTTTTGAAAACTCGAAAGGAGAAACCAACATGGCAACACGCACTTTAGCATTTCAGGTATCCGAGGAACTTTTCCAGCGCGTCAAAGCATACCTTGCCCGCTATGAGGAAGTCCACCACCGTAAGCTGAGCCAGAAAGAATTCGTCATTAGCCTGATCGAAGCGGAGCTGGACGAAGCGGACGAGGAATTTGAAGCAGCCGAGCTTGCCGAAGAAACGGATGAATCCGCAGACGAGGATACCCTGACCACGGATGAAGATACCCCGGACGAGAGCGAACCGGCCGAGGATGAGTTCGGACAGGACGAACCCGATGAGGATGAATCCTCCGAGGACAGCGATGAAAGCACTCAGCCGGAAGAAACCGAGGATACGGACCTCGATTCCGAAAATGCTGAAGAAAGCGAAGATGCCACCGACCAGCAGGAGGTAGATGCACAATACTGAAAATTACATACTTAACCCAAGGGGCAGCCTATAACGGGCTGCCCCCAGCTTGTAGAAAAAGTCCGTTTTGGCAGTCACGCCAAGGCGGGCTTTTGCATTT
>CAVKDR010000035.1:0-5480 GCA_963655125.1 Bulleidia sp. | reverse complement strand
GCGCCGCGGCGCAGCCGGAAACGCCTGCACCAATGATCAGAACGTCCAACATACTTATTTCTCTCCTTCTGGCGAAATTCTACCCGAAAATCACCTATAACACCAGTATACCGTGCAGAAGTTTTGCCGTCAATAGTGGATTTTTTGTTATTTTTGTACAAATACGCCCCATAAACCACAAAGCAGCACCTGGGAGGTCAGGTGCTGCTTTGCTGCTTGGGGTATATGACGAAGTTGGGGAATGTCTTATTCGTTTTCTGCATCCAATGCGGCGCACAGCTCCTGCGGGGACATCGTTTCCTCGATGGACGGCTGGCTGCACAGGCGGCAGATGCTGCGGTACAGGTCGCTGGCGGCCTGGGCATCATACAGCGATACAAAGAACACATCGTAGAGGTAGGGGCAGAAGTCCAGATCCAGCAGCGTACGGGCAAATTCCATGCCCGCGATCTCGGCCAGGCAGGCCACGCCGGATTCATTCTTGATGGGACCTAACTTCCACAACTGCAGGCGGTAGCTTTGGGTAAAAATGGTATCTTTGGCCCGCAGTTCCACCGCGTGGAAAATCTCGTGGGCCACCAGCACCTGTTCAATGCTGCGCTTGCCCAGCAGGTTCACAAGGTCCGGGCGGCGGCTTAACAGGGCGTTGGCCTTGTCCACCGTGTCCATAAACACGGTGATCTTGTCCGGCTCCTCATACTGGGCAAAGATGACCTGGCCGCCGCCGTTGGGCATGTCGGGCCGGTCAATGGAAAGGCCCAGTTCCCGCGCCAGCAGGGTAGGCTCCACCTTGCCGTGGTGGGCATCCAGCAGCTTGCGGGCTTCTTCCTGGCCGCAGGCAAGGGCTTTATCCGCCAGTTCCAGCATCTGCTCCGGCGTAAATTTGCCGCGCAAAGGGTCGCGCCCAAAGGCGTAGGCCGCCCACTGGCGGGGACTCATCCCCTGCAGGGAGGCCAGCATCGGGGCCAGCGGCAGGCGGCTGCCGCGCTGGGGCTTGTAGCGGTCCATCTGGCCTTTAAAAGTGAAAAGGGCAAGCGCCATTTTCAAATCTTCCGCCATGTCGGTTTTCTTTTCCAGTTCTGCCACGGTGTGCTCCTTTTATAAAAGGTAGAGTGTTAGAGCCTCCCGCTGTGCGGGAGGTGGCGCGGAGCGCCGGAGGGAGAGAAACTTCCCTGAATTTCTCTCCCCCACCCGCTTCGCGGGAGCCCCCTCGCAGAGGGGGCCAAACTTTTATTTCATGTTGCTGCTTGCCAGCACGATCTCGTCCTTCTCGAACTTAGCCAGGAAGCCGGTTTTTTTGTAGAAGTGGGGCATCTTGTCCTGTACGCCTTCACGGGTGTAGAACGGGTCGTCCTTGGCCAGGGGCAGGTCCACCGTATGGCCCTCGGCAGCAGACTTGTAGATCGCCATGATCAGTTCCATCGTGGCGCGGCCTGCTTCGCCGTCGATCAGCACCGGGCGGTCTTCGTCAATGGCGCGGACCAGGTCGTCAGCCAGGCCGGCGTGGCCCTCGTACTCCAGGGCGGGGATGGCCTCGAAAGCATCGTTCAGTTCTTTCAGGAACTCGGTGTTCTCTTTCGGGAAGCCGTTTTCCAGCGGGGTATCGGCGCTGAACGCATGGGGAATCTCCAGGTTGGCTTTCTCGCAGGCAAAGGTCAGGGCCTGCTTCTGACCATGGCAGACCAGGTTGGCCGAAAGCTGGGCAAAGCTGCCGTTGGGGTAGCGCAGCATCGCCATGGACAGGTCCTCCTCCTCACTGTTGGTGTGGGAGACATTGCCGATCATGGCCGAGACCTGGCTGGGCATACCGGCCATCCAGGCCAGCAGATCGATGTGGTGTACTGCATGCACAAAGGTGCAGCCGCCGCCCTCGCTGGCCCACTGGCCGCGCCAGGCAAGGTCGTAGTAGCTGCGGCCGCGGTACCAGAAGGAGTTGATCTGGGTGTACAGCAGCTTGCCAGCAATGCCGCTCTCCATCAGCTTTTTGGTGCGGTAGATGGGGGTCAGGCAGCGGCTCTGGGCTACAACTTCCAGCTTTTTGCCGGTGCGCTTGGCAGCCTCGATCATCGCATCGCACTCCTGCAGAGAGGGGGCCATGGGCTTTTCCACCATGACATGGCAGCCGTGCTCCAGCGCGTAGACGGTGATCTCCTTGTGGGTATCCGGCGGGGTCATAACAGATACAATGTCGCAGCCGGAATCCGCAATGGCCTGCTTGTAGTCGGTGTAGGCCTTGGCGTCCAGACCGGCGTTGTCGATGGCCTTCTGGGCGGATTCCTGATGGCGGGCCACAATGCCCACGACCTTGGCGCGGCCGTGCAGCCCCTCAAACGCATCGATGTGGGTGCGGCAGATAGAACCAGCGCCGATCAGCAATACTTTGTGCATAGATGTTGCCTCCTGTAAAATCAGTAAAAACAAAAGTGGGGCGCGCTGTGCGCGTTGCCGCGGCAGGGAAAGCGCGCCCCAATAGGTAAAGCGTTAGTTTAGTTTAGCCAATGCGGACAAAGAGGATCGCCAGGTTGATGATGTTAGCGACCCAGCACCACGGGAAGGCGGTGAGCATGAAGTCCTTGGTGGAAACCTTGGTGTAGTTGATGGCCCAGATGTTCCAGGACTGGGTAACGCAGCTGGAAATGGTGGTTGCGATGCCGGTGAACTGGAACACAGCGAACAGGAACGGGATCTCGAACACGCCCAGGCTGTTGATAACGGCGAAGGTGACAGGGCCGACACCGAAAACAGACAGAGGACCACGGAACAGGCCGAGAGGAGTGCCGATGGCAAAGACGATGGTCAGCAGCAGGGTGCTGGTGGGGATGATGGCACCCAGGGTCTCCTTGAAGAAGACAGCGTCACAGTTGGCGGCGGCGGTGAAGATGCCCTGGAAGAACAGGAAGCCGATCAGGGGAGCAGCATCCATGATGCCGTCATACAGGGTGCGGTTGATAGTGTCGCCCAGGTTGTTGAAGCTCTTGGCGTAGCCGCAGGTGAACAGTGCGTAGAAGATGGCAGCCAGGAAAGCGGGCAGGGAGTTCCACTTGAAGAAGATGATGAGGATGACGGGCAGGAACGGAGCCAGCAGGGCGTAGAGGGGAGCATCCTTGGAGGCACCTTCGGCATCGCCGGCAGGGGCGGCCCAGGCGTGGACGTTCTTCTTCTTGCGGCCCAGCATGGTGACCAGCATCAGGACGATGATGACCAGCTGAACGCCGGTGGCGACCATACCAACCTGCTTGTAAACCTGGTAGGTGTACTCGGGGTTGGTCTCGTTCAGCAGCAGGACAGCCTGCTTCTCGCTGAAGATAACTGCGTTGGTGTACATGCCTGCGCCGACAGACATCAGGTAGGAGGCCGTAGCCACTGCCTTGGGCACACCCAGGGAGAGCAGGATGGGCAGAACGATAACGCCGATGCCGATGACGGCACCAGCGCCGTAAGCGCTGCAGAAGATCAGGGTGGTCAGGACGCTGAGCAGGATCGCAACGAACAGGGGCTTGTCGCCGCCCAGCTCAACGGTTTTACGGATGATGGTGGAGGCGATGCCGGTTTTCAGCAGCACCTGGCCCAGCCAGCTGCCGATGAAGATCAAGACGACGTTGCCGCCGATGTTGGATGGTGCTGTTTGCATGATGTTGCCGTTAAAGGTAGCCCAATCGATCTGGCCGCCCAGAACGCCAACGGGGATCCACACACAGGACATCATGATGAAGCCCATGAGCAGGTTGCCGCCCTTCATAATGTAAATTACGAAGGCGAGGTAACTGATTAGAAGAATAATGGAAATTGCGACATTCATAGTGAACAGGTTCCTCTCGTTCTTTTTATTTTCTATACCGCAGCCCGCAGCGGGATTCGGCGTTTCCCGTTACGCGACGGTATAAAATACAGGGAAAAATAGATGATGCGGCGCGTTCCCTGTAGGGGCGGATGCTCGCATCCGCCCGCGGGTCGATGCAAGCATCGACCCCTACAAACGTGCCATACCGCCAAACGAGGCTTTACACCATCGGCGGGGTGGTGTCCCGCAGGACCAACCGGCAGGGTAAACAGATGGTCTTTTCCACATCAGGTTCGTGGTTCAGCAGGCGGATCATCTGCTTGGCGGCTGTGCGGCCGGTCTCGTGCAGGCTGTTGTCGATCGAGGTCAGCTGCGGGTAGCAGATGGTGCAGTAGACGCTGTTGTTGCAGCCAATGACGGCCACTTCATCCGGGATGCGCTTGCCGGTGGCCTGCAGGGTGTGCAGGCAGCCCACGGCGGTGGTATCCTCAGAAAAGACGATGGCATCGGTGTTCGGATCCTGCCGCAGGATGCGGGTGGTTACGAACTGGCCGCCCTCGATGGAACGTTCGGCCCGGTAGCAGCGCTCCGACAGGCCGTACTCCTGGATGGCGCGGCGGTAGCCGTTCAGCTTGTGCTCCTCGCTCTCGGTCTCGTCATCGTTGACAAAGGCGATGTTGCGCCGCCCGGCCTGGGCCAGCCGCTTGACGGCGTGGTAGGTGCCGTCCTCCTCATCGGAAAGGACACCGTAGGCGTTGGGCAGCGGCAAAACCGCGTTGGCAAACAAAATGGGGATATCGGGAACATATTTGGCAATGTACTCGCGGCATTGCGGTGTCACGAATACCGAACCAACAAAGAATACGCCGATGATCTGCTGGGCGTTCAGCGTACGCAGATACTCGCTGGCGCGGGCGGGGGTGCCGCCCAGGTTGCACAGGATGGTACTGTACCCGGCGGAGGCCATCGTGCGCTCGATCTCATAGGCAATGGCGGCGTGGTGTACATCGCGGATGTCCACCGTCATAACGGCTACGCAGCGGCTTTGGCGGGTGGCAAGGCCTTGTGCTACCTGGCTGGGCTGATAATCGCAGCTGTCCAGCACAGCCTGCACTTTGGTACGGGTGGCTTCGCCCACCTTGCCGCCGTTCAGCACACGGGAGACCGTGGCAATCGAGACCCCGGCTTCCCGGGCTACATCATAAATGGTCAAGTAATACCTCCTGTGGGATGCAGCGCTTTGTAAGCGCTTTCAACATATTCATCATAGCACACGACAAAAACCGATGCAATTCTCGGATTTGACAAGAAAATAACGGGATTTTCTAACAAAATGACGAAATTTTACGCCGCTTGTTATTTTATACACAAAATTTTGGTCTGGATTTTGTCTTTTCTGCACAATTGCCCGTAAGCACTTACAAATTCCTTGAATCGTTAAATTTTGGCACATTGAGGCGTGGGCTGCTGCTAAAGCCTCCCTCTGGGAGGAACAGCTTATCGAAAAGCTGCACCTCCGTTTGTAGAGTATGTAGGGGCGAACATTGTTCGCCCGCAGCAATTCGCGGCAGCGCAAGGTTCCACGGGAGCATTCTATATCCGCCCGTGCAATTTAGAATAACAAAAAAACGCACGGGCGAACACTGTGTACAGAGTAGTAACATAGGTAACAGGTAGGGAAGGAAGATAGGTAACAGTT
>CAVKDR010000034.1:0-7446 GCA_963655125.1 Bulleidia sp. | reverse complement strand
GGGAGGCCCGGCCTAGGGGCTGCTCGCCCCTAGGGACCCCAAAGTTGTGGTCGAGAAGCAAAAAAGCTAAAAAACGCAGGAGTGCTACGTTTTTCTTCACGCTTTTTTACTTCTCTCCAATTGACCCCTCCGGGGCCAAAACGTAAGGGCGTAGAGGCTGTAGGGGCGAACACTGTTCGCCCGTGCAGTTTTGTGATTACGCCAGATTCCGCGGGCGAGCAATGCTCGCCCCTACACCCCACGTATGGTTGGCCGTAGGGGGCGGCGTCCCCGACGCCCCGTTTCGGCCCCGGAGGGGTCAATGTGGGAGGAGTGCAAAGCGCCGTTAAGAAAATGCAGTCACTCCTGCATTTTTAGGCGCTTTGTGCTCCGACCCACCTCTTTGGGGTTCTTAGGGGCGAGCAGCCCCTAAGCCGGGCCTCCCGCGCTATCGGAAGTAGCGGGCACTTTTTTCGCTTCCTTTTTGGGTGTCCAAAAAGGATGGCTACCGGGCAGTACCCCACTATAAAAGGCCCTGCCGCAAGGTAGGCAGGGCCGCCAGCTGCCCCTTGCAAAGTTAATAAAACATCACGTAAAACCGTACAAAATGTATACCTGCCCACGTACAAAATACCCCCAAAAATCCGCAAATATCTGTCTATTTCCCCACTTGTCAAACCGCCCAATTTATGCGATAATAATATCAGTTCGAGTTCGATCCGGGGCTTGCCCCCACAATACATAGAAATGTAAGGAGGGCTAACCGCATGCCGAATGGGATCTACATCCAGACGGAGTACCACGGCAAACTGATCCGCAAGATCGTTTGCAACGGGGAAGAACGCTGGTTTATCGGATCTGACTGCGCCGTCACGTTTTTGACCATGGACGATTGCATGGCCGCCATCGACGCACGTCTCCACGCCTGATCCACCCCCGGCAGCCCGCAATGCACGGTGCTGCGCATAATTTTCGCGGTTGCTTTCGGCTATAGCTTGGGTATGGCTGTTTGCAATCCCCCCCGGTTTCGCTGCCGCAAGGCCGTGCCGAGGGGGCTTTGTTTTTCCATCCCATTAAAAAGGACGTATCTATGCAAAAGCCGCACAAACCCAAAGACTGGCGCTGGCTGCTTCACCGCGTCCTGTCCATCATCTTCAGCCGCGCCGTGGTCACTGTGCTGCTGTTGCTGGCGCAGGCGGTGTGGCTGTTCAGCGTATTTTACTGGCTGGGCGATTACTCGCGCATCATCTCCCGCGCGGGGCTGGCCGTCAGCGCGCTCATGTGCCTGGCGCTGGTTCGCAAAGACTCCACCGCGCCGGAGTTCAAGATCAGCTGGATGATTTTGTTCATGCTCATGCCCGTGCAGGGCGGCATCCTCTATTTAATGTGGGGCGATAAGCGCCCGGCCATCGGTCTGCGCCGCCGCATGGAGCGCGCCGAGGCCGAGCTGGCCCCTCTGCGCACCGGTGACCCTGCCGCTCGCGCCGAGTTACAGCGCCGCGACCCGCGCCTGGCCGAGACCGCCGATTATCTGCAAAACTACGCTGCTGCGCCTGTTTTTGGTGGAACCGCTGCCAAGTATTACCCCGTGGGCGATGTGATGCTGCCCGACATGCTGGCCGACCTGCAGGCCGCGCAGCACAGCATTTTTGTGGAAAGTTTCATCATCGGCATGGGCGAGATGTGGGGGCAGATCCACGAAATTTTGCGGCAGAAAGCCGCCGCCGGCCTGGACGTTCGTGTCATCTACGATGATGCCGGATGCCTGAGCCTGCTGCCCCACAACTATGTAGATTTGTTGCGTCAGGACGGCATCCGGGCGTTCAGCTTCAACCGCTGCGTCCCGGTGCTGAACCTGGTGCTGAACAACCGCGACCACCGCAAGATCATGGTGGTGGACGGCCGCATCGCCTACACCGGCGGCGTGAACCTGGCGGATGAATACATCAATAAAGTGACTCGTTTCGGCCACTGGAAGGACAGCGGCATCCGCCTGGAAGGCCCCGCCGCCCGCAGCTATGCCAACGTGTTCCTCACGTTCTGGCGGGCACATTTTCCCGATGAAACGTTGGATTATGAGCGCCTGCTGCCCCAGGTGGCACCCATAGCCCACACCGGCGGCCCCCTGGTGCAGCCCTTTGCCGACAGCCCTGTCGACCGGGAAGTGGTAGCAAAAAATGTGTATCTGGAGTTCATCAACCAGGCGCAGCACAGCCTGCGCATCTGTACGCCTTACCTGATTTTGGACAACGACCTGCTGACTTGTTTAAGGTTGGCCGCCAAGCGCGGCGTGGACGTGCGCATCTACACCCCCGGTGTGCCGGACAAAAAGACGATCTACCAGCTGTCCCGCAGTTACTTCCCCCATCTGCTCAAGGCGGGCGTGAAAATTTACAGCTACACGCCGGGATTTTTACACGCTAAAACGTGGCTTATCGATGACCGCGCGGCGGCGGTGGGCACGGTCAACCTGGATTACCGCAGCCTGTATCTGCATTTCGAGAACAGCACCGTCCTCTACGGCGGCGAGGTTTTAGCGGATATTCGCCGGGATTTTGACGACATCGAAGCCGTCTCCCGCCGTCTCGGCCCCGATGACTGCCGAAATGGATTTTTGGGCAACATGCTCAGCGCCTGCCTACGGTTGGTGGCTCCGCTGTGTTGATATCTTTATGTTGCATCCTTACGGGCATCACCACCATGCGGTGATGCCCTTTTATAATGGGTTGCTTCCATAAGAGCCTTCCTTTTTGTGACCAAAAAGGAAGCGAAAAAGTCTCGCTGTTCCGAGGCAGCGAACCCCGGCCAAGGGGCTGCTCGCCCCTTGGAACCCCAAAGAGGTGGTCGAAGAACCCAAAAGCTAAAAAATGCAGGAGTGCTGCATTTTTCTTAACGCTTTTGGGTCCTTCTCCGTCTGGCCCCTCCGGGGCCAAAACGGGGTGTCGGGGACGCCGCCCCCTACGTCTGGTTTGTTGAGGCTGTAGGGGCGCACATTGTGCGCCCGTGCGGTTTTGTGGTTACGCTAGACTCCACGGGCGAACACTGTTCGCCCCTACGCTCCTTTTTCCATTGGCACTGTAGGGAGGGGTCTTGACCCCTCCAAGGCACCTTACCATAACCACCCCTTCCTTTATTGTTGCTCCCATAAAAACCACCCGTAGGGGGCGGTGTCCTCAACGCCCCTTGCAATTTTGTGTAATTGCAAAATTGCAAGGAGGGGTCAAGACCCCTCCCTACGGAGCAATCATAAATAAATCATTACCCGTATATGTTGCAGTCACGCCCAATCCCACGGGCAACCGAAGGTTGCGTTTTGGCCCCGGAGGGGTCAATATGGAGAGGAGCGAAAAAGCGTTAAGAAAAATGCAGCACTCCTGCATTTTTTAGCTTTTTTGCTTCTCGACCACCCCTTTGGGGTTCTTAGGGGCGAGCAGCCCCTAAGCCGGGCCTCCCGCGCTATCGGAAGTAGCGGGCACCTTTTCGGTTCCTTTTGGGTGTCCAAAAGGAACATCTAATGGAAGCATCCCATTAAAACGAGTGGAGCGCCGCAGGGTGGCGCGGAACGCCAGCCGCTCTCCCCGACTGTTAAAATCCGACAATTTCCATAAAATCTCTTGCACCCGTGCCGAAACCGTGTATAATATAAAGTAGTGAATTATGTTGCGGTATCCTACCCCCGCCAGGCCGCGCACCCGCCTTTGCATACCCTATATGCTATATATAATATGTAAAGCCCGCGCCGCCCGGCAGGCCGCGATCACCGCCAACAAAACCCCAAACGGGACCGGAGGAACTTGATTATGACAAAAATGGAAACGCTGCAGTTAAAGCTGACTGCGACCCGTGTGCGGATGGGTGTCATCGAGGGCACCCACGGCGCAGGCTGCGGCCATCCGGGTGGCAGCCTGTCCTGCGCAGACGTGCTGACCTACCTGTATTTCCGTGAGATGCGTGTCGACCCCGAGCAGCCCCAGGACCCTGCCCGTGACCGCTTCGTGCTCAGCAAGGGCCATTGCGCCCCTGCCCTGTACGCAACGCTGGCCGAGCGCGGCTTCTTCCCCGTGGCTGACCTGCCCACCCTGCGCCACTCCAACAGCTACCTGCAGGGCCACCCCAACATGAACACCGTCCCCGGTGTGGACATGAGCACCGGCTCTCTGGGTCAGGGTGTCAGCGCCGCCTGCGGCATGGCACTGGCCGCCAAACAGGCCGGCAGCGACATCAACGTCTACACCCTGCTGGGCGATGGCGAGATCGAGGAGGGCGAGTGCTGGGAAGCTTTCATGTTCGCCAACCACTACAAGCTGGATAACCTGTGCATCATGGTGGATGTCAACGGTCTGCAGATCGATGGCGCAACCCGCGATGTCATGAACTCCGAGCCGCTGGACCTCAAGATGGATGCCTTCGGCTTCAACACCATCGTCTGCAACGGCAACAGCTTTGCCGAGCTGGAGCAGGCTTTCAAGATGTTTGACCTCTCCCACGGCAGCGGCAAGCCTACCTGCTTCCTGCTGCGCACCACCAAGGGCCTGGGTGTCAGCTACATGAAGGACGCTGTCGAATGGCACGGCAAGGCCCCCAACGATGAGGAGTACGCACAGGCCATGGACGAGCTGAAAGCCGCCCATGAATCTCTGGAGAAGGAGCTTGAGCTGATCAATGGCTGATATGAAAAAAATTGCCACCCGTGTAAGCTACGGCAACACGCTGGTGGAACTTGCCCGCCAGGGCGCTGATAACCTGGTCGTGTTTGATGCCGACCTGGCCGCCGCCACCAAGACCGAGATCTTCCGCAATGAGTTCCCGGACCGTCACTTTGACTGCGGCATTGCCGAGCAGAACATGGTCGGCGTAGCCGCCGGCATGTCCACCATGGGGTACGTGCCCTTCGTGTCCAGCTTTGCCATGTTCGTGGCAGGCCGCGGCTTCGAGCAGATCCGCAACTCCATCGGCTACCCCCACCTGAACGTCAAGATCGCCGCCACCCACGCCGGCCTGTCGGTTGGCGAGGACGGCGCCTCCCACCAGTGCTGCGAGGATCTGGCTCTCATGCGTTCCATCCCCGGCATGGTCATCCTCAGCCCGGCCGATGATGTCGAGGCCCGCGCCGCCGTCATCGCCGCCTACAATTACAACGGCCCCGTCTACCTGCGTTTCAGCCGCCTGGCTACGCCGGTTTTCCACGATCCTGCGACCTATCAGTTCCAGATCGGCAAGGGCGAAAAGCTGACGGACGGCTACGATGTCGCCGTCATCGCCACCGGCCTGATGGTTCCCGAAGCACTGCGCGCCGCCGTGCTGGCAAAGCGCCAGGGCATCTCCATCCGGGTCATCAACATGCCCACCATCAAGCCCATCGATGAGGAGATCATCCTCACCGCCGCCCGCGAGTGCCGCCGCATCATCACGGTGGAGGAGCACAACATCATCGGCGGCCTGGGCGAAGCCGTCTGCTCTGTCGTCGCCGAGAAGATGCCCGTTCCCGTGCGCCGCATCGGTGTCATGGATCAGTTCGGTCACTCCGGCCCCGCCGCCGAAGTCCTGCGTGACTACGGCCTGACCGCCGAGAACATCGTCACCGCCGTCCGCGAGATGGTCCGCCCCGACCAGCCCGCCGCCGAGTAAGCGCTGCCCCCTCTACTTAGCGCAGTCGCACTCGCATCCTCTACTTAGTACCTCTACTTAGTACCTCTACTTAGTACCTCTACTCAAAACTTCAAAACCGCTGCCGCGAAGTTCCTCCCGGCGGCGGTTTTTGCTGCCCATTTTAAGGCTCCCCTTGAGGGGAGCTGTCCGCGCAGCGGACTGAGGGGTGGCCCCTTCAGCCACAAACTTTTCCCACCAAAATTCATCAAAGAAGGCGCATCAAATGGACCTGATCTTCCAATTCCTCCGCATTATGGCATTCTGCTTCGCCGGCGAACTCTGCCATAATTTTCTGCCGCTGCCCATCCCGGCCAGCGTCTACGGCCTGCTGCTTTTGCTGGTCGCTCTCAAACTGGGTTGGGTCAAGCTGGAAAACGTCCGCACGGCGGCGCTGTTCCTCATCGGCATCTTCCCGCTGCTGTTCGTTCCGGCGGCTGCGGGTGTCATGGATCTGTGGGCCGAACTCCACGCCATGCTGCTGCCGGTGCTGATTGCGCTGATTCCTGTCACATTCCTGGTCATGGCTACGGCAGGCCGGGTCACCCAGCGCTTTGCCAAAGCCGAACCCGAACTTAAGGAGGAACTTGCAAATGACGATGCTCAGTGATTTTCTGTCCACCTCGGCTACCTGGGGTATGCTGCTCACGCTGGCGGCGTTCGCCCTGGGTACCTTCATCAACCACAAAACGGGTAAAGCCATTTTTAACCCGCTGCTGCTGGGCACGGTGTTCGTCATCGTGTTTTTAAGCGTCTGCCAAATCCCCTACGAGGATTACAAGGCCAGCGCCTCGCCGGTCAGCTACCTGCTGCTGCCTGCCACGGTCAGCCTGGCGGTCCCTCTGTACGAAAAATGGGACCTGCTGCGCAAAAATGTGCTTGCCATCGTCATGGGTATTCTGGCGGGCACCCTGGCCAGCCTGGGCAGCATTCTGGTGCTGGCCCTGCTGCTGAAACTGGATCACAGCCAATACATCACCCTGCTGCCGAAGTCGGTCACCACCGCCATCAGCATGGATGTCAGCAAAGAGCTGGGCGGCATCGCGGCCCTGACCGGCGCAATTGTCATCCTCACCGGCATCCTGGGTGCCCTCATGGCCGAGACGGTCTGCAAGGTCTGCCATATTACGCACCCCATCGCCCGGGGCATCGGCATTGGCACAGCGGCCCACGCCGTTGGCACCAGCAAGGCCCTGCAAATGGGCGAGGTCGAGGGTGCCATGAGCGGCCTTGCGGTCGCCGTAGCCGGCATCATGACCGCCATCCTCTGCCCGCTGTTTTCTTCGTTTATTTCTTAATTTTTGTTTTGCGCCCCTGCGGGAGACACCATCATGCGGTGTCTCCCTTTTTTAATGGGCAACACCCGTTATACCTACTCTTTTGTGACCAAAAGAGTAGCAGAAAAGTCCCGCTACTTCCGAGGCGCGGGGCACGGCTTAGGGGCTACTCGCCCCTAAGAACCCCAAAGATGTGGTCGAGAAGCAAAAAAGCTAAAAAACGCAGGAGTGCTGCGTTTTTCTTCACGCTTTTTCACTTCTCTCCGATTGACCCCTCCGGGGCCAAAACACCCCATACTGTATGGACCAACGCTCGTCATCGCCCCGCACCGGATAGCTGCCCATTTCTTGTCTACCGTAGGGGAGGATTCCATATCCGCCCACATGTGCGGATAGCCGACCATTTACGGTTTGCCAATCATTCACGTTTGCTCCGTAGGGAGGGGTCTTGACCCCTCCTTGCAATTGGGCAATAACGTAAAATTGCACGGGGCGTTGAGGACACCGCCCCCTACACCTAATTTTTATGTGAGCAACAATAAGG
>CAVKDR010000033.1:0-35446 GCA_963655125.1 Bulleidia sp. | reverse complement strand
CGCACGGTGGTGTGAGAGGTCGGCTCTCTACTTAGGAGAGCCTCCTACTCGATTCAACGATTCAGAAAAATTCTCGGCGCGCAAGGATCGAGAACATCCCAGCTGACGTACAGATCATTCAGCGGACAGGCGTGGGGGTCGCGGATATGCTCGTCGATCCAGCCTTTGTACAGCTCGCAGAAGTTGCCTTTTGTGAGGACAGCGCGGCACTCGGACTTGTCTACGGTGGTGCTGAACAGGTATTCAACATCATGCACCGGCACGATTACCGGCGCGCCGGACGAGTCAAAGGCGCAGAGAAGATTCTTGCAGCTGCGGCTCACGGCACGCTGGCAGTCTCCGCACTCGATGTAGATAGTGTTGCGCCAATCGCGGCCTGTGGTGCGCAGGAACTTGCAAAGATGCGAATTGGTGGAAGTAAAACAGGAAACAGACAAAAAATCACTCCTCGGAAATTGTGCGCAGTGTAACAACTCGGCACAGTTTTTATAAAATGCTGCCGGTCTGCGGGAAAGTTTTCATAAGCGGTACGGGCGTATCGGTGCGCTCATCATACATGGCAAGATAATCGCTGAATAGTATCTTCATCAACTCCTAACACCCGCATTTTTCTTTCTTCCTGCTCTTTACGCTTGCGCCAAATGTATTCGGCTTTGGCTTTGTTGTAAGCCATTTTGTACCTCCATCAGATTGAAAATTTTCAAACTGATGGGGTGAGGGAGGACCGCGGCACTCAACGAAAATAAAAAAGGAGCCATGAAGAAAATTCTTCAATGGCTCAAATCGGCAATTTAACGCAGATGAAATGGCATACTGCTGCGAAAATGAAGTAAGGCTTTTTTTGATGTTACATTTTTACAGCAAATAAGGCACATCTTCCTGAATCGGCAATATATCGCTTATAAATCGGCGCTATATATGGATTTATGAAACATGAACGGCATTATAAAATAGTTTTGAGGTGATTATAATGCCTGACAAGAAACAAGAACTCCAAGCAGTTGTACTGCAAGCGCAGGAAGAACTACGCAATACATTAAAACGGGCGAGGGAAGACTCAAACTTGACTCAGCAAGAACTTGCCGATGCAATCGGCACCGGGATACGCACAGTTGGCGGTGCGGAAAGCGGCAGCGGCAATCCTCGGTTCGATACACTCTTTCGCAGCGTCCGATATCTGAACATACCGGGAGATGCTATTTTTTACCCGGAAACGCTTCGCAATGCAGTTGACAGCAATATGGACAAGGTTCCAACTTATCGTCAGCTGCAAACACACCTTGCAGGGTGCAGTGAACATGAAATCAAATTGATAAACGCCCTTGCAGAATCCTTGCTTCGTGTTACACGAAGCGATACCGTGTTGGATGCTGCGCAGGCGGAAAAAGAAACAGCACTTGTATAAGAAAAAAGAGCCCGCATTCGTTTAGTCCAAATGGACTTTCAGAATGCGGGCTCCTTTTGGCTCTATGATTCTGCTTCTTCGAGCATCATCTTGCGTTCTACCACACTGATGATACTCTCTTTTTTGCAATGCGGACAGTATAAAGGAAAATGCAGTAATACGGTTTCAGGCAGGATTTTAACTTTTGTTTTTCTTCTGCATAGAGGACATAGAAGCCAATCTGCCATGTTTTTTCTCCTTCCAATATTATTTGCAGCAGTGGTTATGCAAATGAACTGAACCAAGAGGTGGCATCGCTTGCATGATAACATAGTATGGTGAATTTTGATTTACGTAAAGCTAAAAAATAACAAATCAGTACAGTAATTCATCTTTATAAGATATTGCATGAATTTTTATCCCTGATTATTGTTTTCTGCATCTCTCATTTGCCGCAATTTCGATATAATATAAGTAGGATATGATGAAAAAAGGAGACCACTGCAATGCAAGCAACCAACCTTACAACTAATCATCTGGCGGCCCCCATCGGCATAGACACCGGGCCGCTGTTTTTGGCGTGGCAGTGCGCCGACGACGTGCGGCAGACGGCGTATGAAATCGAAGTGACCGCGGACGGCAAGAGCATCTGGCAGAGCGGCAAGGTGCAAAGCAGCGCCATGCACGCCGATGTCCCCGCTGTGGGCGGCTCCCGTGTGCGCGGGGCATGGAAAGTCCGCCTGTGGGATGAGAACGATGTGCCCGGTGCGTGGAGCAAAGCCGCGTTTGAGACGGCGCTTTCCGCTGCCGACTGGACAGGGGAGTGGGTAGACCCCGAAACCGAGGAAATCGACATCCCCGGCGATGATGCCATCAATGCCTTTGCCCGCCCGAACTGGGAGCGCAAGCAGGCCGAGAAGGAAGCTGCTGGCAAGGGCGCGGTCGAGCCGTACAAGCCCCACCGCCCGGCATCCTACCTACGCAAAACCTTTACTGCCCCCAAAGGCGACGCACGGCTGTACATTACCGCCAAGGGTCTGTATGTGGCGTGGCTGAATGGTGTGCGTGTCGGTGATATGGTGCTGGCTCCTGGCAGCTTTACCGGAGACAAGCACCTCGGTGCGCAGACCTACGACGTGACGCCGCTTTTGCACGACGGCGAGAACGAGCTGCTGATTGCCCTCGGCGACGGCTGGCACCGCAGCACCAGCGGCGTGGACGGCGGGCGCGATCTGTTCGGCGACACCCTCGGCGTGCTGTTCCAGCTGGAAGTGGACGGCAAGGCGGTCTGCGTTTCCGACAGCACGATGCAGGCGACCCAGTGCGGCCCCATTCGCCAGAACGACATACAGCAGGGCGAAGTTTACGATGCCCGCCGCGAGGATGCGCTGACCGGCTGGCACGGTGTGCGCACCTACCAGAACGACCTCCCCATCGTCGGCATGAACACCGTGCCGATTCGAGAACAGGAAGCCTTCCCCGGCAAACTGATTATTACGCCCAACGGCGAGACGGTGCTCGACTTCGGCCAGAATATCGCAGGCTATGTGGAGATGACCCTGACCGCCCACGCGGGCCAGCGCGTCAAGCTGACCTGCGGTGAGACATTGGACGAGAACGGCAACTTCACCCAAGAGAACTTCCAAGACCGCGCCCGCCACAGCGAGGGCGGCACGGCGCAGATGCTGGAGCTGGTTTGCAAAGAGGGCGAGAACCGGTTCAAGCCCAGCTTCACGATTATGGGTTTCCGCTACGCGAAAGTCGAAACTGACGCCGACCTGACTGACGCCGTTTTCACGGCCCACGCAGTCTACTCCGATATGGCCGTGACGGGCGAGTTTGCCTGCGGCAATGACGCGGTGAACCAGCTGGTCAAAAATAGCATTTGGAGCCAGAAGGGCAACTTCTGCGACATCCCCACCGACTGCCCGACCCGCGAGCGCGCAGGCTGGACGGGCGACATGGGCGTGTTCATCGAGACCGGCCTTACCCTGATGGACTGCTATCCCGTAGTCGAAAAATGGCTGGTCGAGTGCCGCTTAAACCAGTACCCGGATGGTCGTATGGCAAACATTGCGCCGCCGAACGGCCACCCCGGTCCCATGACCCCGATGCTGTGCATGTCCGCAGGGTGGGGCGACGCGGCGATTCTGGTGCCCTACGCCCTATACAAACGCACGGGTGACCGCAAAATTTTGACTGACAACTACGAAATGATGCAGAAGTGGTACGCTTTCCTGCTGGGTCGCGCGCAGCAGACCACTGAGGAGCAGCAGGGCGGCGACTACGCCAAGTACACGGTGCTAAACGGCCTGGACTACGGCGAGTGGTGCGAGCCGGGCGTGACCCCGATGCAGGCGATGATGAACCCGTGCAAGAGCGTAGGCACGGCGTATCTGGCCTACTCCGGGCGGCTTCTAGCCGAGGTGGCCGAGAGTTTAGGCAAAGCAGACGATGCCGCCAACTACCGCGAGATTTCCGCCAACGCGGTCAAGGCCTACCGCGCCGCGTTCACCGACAACGGCGTGATCACGTCCGACCGCCAGTGCGAGTACGTCCGCGCGATCGAGTTCGCTCTGCTGGGCGAGGCCGAGAGCCAAGCCGCCGCCGACACGCTGAACAAGATGGTGGCCGAAAACGGCTATCACCTCAATACGGGCTTCCTCTCCACACCGTTCCTGTGCAGCGTACTGGCTAAATACGGCCACACCGACACGGCCTACAAGCTGCTGCTTCAGCCCGACGCCCCCGGCTGGCTGTACGAGGTCGGCAAGGGCGCAACCACCGTGTGGGAGACCTGGACGGGCATCGACACCGAGGACAAGCCCCACGACTCGCTGAACCATTACAGCTACGGTGCAATCTGCGGCTGGCTGTTCGGCGGCGTGTGTGGCATCCACTATGCCGACGGCGCGCTGACGATTGCCCCCGCACCCGATACATCGCTGGGCTGGGCCAAGGCCGCCTACGATTCCCCGGCAGGCCGCATTGTCAGCGGCTGGCGGTATGACGGCGACACCGTGACCTATGAGTTTGAGATTCCCGCAAACCTGACGGCGGATGTTACCCTGCCCGATGGCCGCACCCTGACCCTTGCCCCCGGCAAACACACGGTATAAGGAGAACGCGCAATGAAATACGGCATCAATCTGACATGGAACGACCTGCAAACCGACGACGGCGCACTGGCGCTGGTGCGGCAGTATCTGCCCGCTATGGAAATGCTGGCGGGGCAGGCCCCCGGCGCGGCGCGCATTGCCATCCGCACGGCGGCAAGCTATGCGCCGCAGATGTTCCCGACCGCACAGGTCGAAGCGCTGGACAAGGCGCTGAAAGAATACGGCAAGACCCGTCCGATGAGCGCGGAGGAGACGGCCAAGGTAGAAAAATACCGCGCCATGCAGGCCGCCCGTAAGACGGAACCCCACCCCGAACGCGCCGTGCAGTATGACGCGTTCCACCCCGGCCAAGTGTGGCTGGACACCAACGGCAACCCCATCCAGACCCACGGCGGCGCGGTCTACTACGAGGACGGCGCGTGGTATTGGTACGGCGAAAACAAGGAATTTACCGACGGCAAGAACCCCATCTGGACATGGGGCATCCGCATGTACCGTTCCACCGACCTCTATAACTGGCAGGACTTGGGGCTGATTGCCGAGCCGGATTTGAGCAACCCGAACGGCAACCTGTTCCCCGAAAAATACGTTGACCGCCCGCACATTATCCATTGCGCCGCCACCGGCAAGTATGTGATGTGGGTCAAAATTTCCAGCGCCGAAAGCTGCTTTACGATTTTGCAGGCCGACAAGCTGACCGGGCCGTATACCGTTGTGACAGAGGACTACTACCCGCTGGGCAACAGCGTGGGTGACTTTGACCTCGTTGTGGATGAGGACGGCAAAGCGTACTTGTATGTGGACACCACCCCAAAGCGTGTTGCCGGGTTTGAGCTGGCGGCGGACTATTGCTCGGTAACACGAGAGGTCAGCAGCCAGTACGAGAACCTGACCCCGCCGTTCTGCCGCGAGGGCGTGACATTATTTGCCCACGGCGGCAAAAAATATCTGCTTACCAGCGGCACAACGGGCTACACGCCGAACCAAAGTGACTGCGCCGTGGCGGACAGTTGGACGGAGAACTTCACGCCCATCGGCGACCCGCACGTGGACGATGATACGATGGCATCGTTCAACAGCCAAATCTCGCAGGTGTTCCGCGTGCCGGGAAAAGAGCTGTACATCGCCGTGGCCGACCGCTGGATGCCCGATCACCTGCTGGACGGCAGGGAGGCCAACGCCATCCGCCGCGTGGTGGCCTCCCACTACGATGCCGAGCATTACAAAGCCACGCCGGAGGAAGATCAGGCCTTTGCCGCCCGTCCCGACTTGGAGCGCAACAACACGAACCGCTCCACCTATGTTTGGCTGCCGCTGACTTTCCACGATGGCAAGCCGGAGATCCACTGGCACGACAGCTGGCGGTGGGAAGACTTTGAGTAATAAATAAAAGCTAAGCGCCCCGCTGTGAATCCAAGCGATTCACGGCGGGGCGCTTAGCTTTTCGATAAACTGGAATTTGTCTGGGCGGAGCCCCTCCATCTTGCTGGGTCAAGACCGTTCCGTCGCTTAAAGTCCCCGCTGGGGACTTCATGGTTCCGCTCCGTTTCTCACAATCGCGAACTTGTTAACTTTAAACCGTAATTTCGATTTGATTGCCTTCGATTACAACAATGCAGCTTTCGTAGTAGCCATCTCCCGTTGTACGGGGGCCGCTGACAACTTCATAACCGCCAGTTTTTAGTTCTGCGGTCAACTCGTCAACTTTTTCCTTACTGCCCACACTGAATGCGATATGCGCGTACCCAGTGCGAGCAAGTTCCTTGGGAA
Organism: Bulleidia sp.; assembly: GCA_963655125.1. Taxonomy (GTDB): domain Bacteria; phylum Bacillota; class Clostridia; order Oscillospirales; family Ruminococcaceae; genus Gemmiger. Next base: position 29,173 of record CAVKDR010000033.1, on the reverse strand, counting down.
AATCAAGCATTTTTGGCTTGTTCATAATTTCAAGGCGTGCGCCATCATCGAACGAAAGAAAATAGGAGCGAAAATTTGTTTTCGGGTTATGATAGACATCGTTTGATTTTGCGCCCAGATACTTCATAAAAAAGCTGCGAGCGCTCTCCAAATCATTTACATACAGAGCAACGTGTTCAATTTTCATAATATACCTCCACAACTTCCGATTTATTGCACTAAGTATACCACGCAGAAATTATAAAAACAACGGACTATACAGCACACCCCCTGTCCGATATGGGCAGGGGGTGTGCTGTTACATATGTTTATTCAAATATTCCGCGCTGACCTGCAAGCTCTTGATGGGGGAGTTGTCCACCCAGTTGCGGTGGCTTTCCAAAATTACGGCATCCACGCCGACCGAGAGCGCCTGCGCAATCAGGCTGTCCAGATCCATGTTGCCGGTGCCCAGTTCCATGCTGTCGGTTTTCAGAATCGGAGTCACGGCGCTGCCTGTGATGCGCGTGCCGCGGTCATTGATGTGCCACAGCTTCATGCGCGTGCCAAGTCGCTGCATCCACGCGAGGGCGTTCGCGCCGCCCTCGGTGAACCAATAGCTGTCGAACTCGAAATTGACGTACCGAGGGTCGGTTTCCTCCAACAAAATATCATAGGCGCGCTTTTCGGCGTTCACGCGGCGCAGCTCGCAGTTGTGGTTGTGGTAGAGCAGCTGCACACCCTCGGAGGCCAACGCCTCGCCCGCCTTGTTCAGCCGTGCGGCCAAGTCGTGCATCGTGGCTTCGTCGCCGTAGTCAAAGCGGTACATGCCCGTGATGACGACATACTTTGTGCCGAAGCGCTTGGCTTCGTCGGCCACGGCTTTGGCGTCACGCTCCAAGCTGCCCAAATCCATGTGCAGGCTGACAACCTGCAAGCCCGCTTCTTTCACCAGCTTGTGCCAGTCGAGATTGCCGCCCTTGCCCACGGGCATACCCGCGGCCTTGGTCAACAGCCGCACCATAAAGCCGATGGGATGGATCATAAACCCGCACAGCTCAATGCCGTCGTAGCCCGCGGCCTTCATGGCGGCCAGCGTCTCCCGTGCCTGATTTTCGTTGCTTAAAACGGTTCCCAGCATAAACTGCTGGACTGCTTTTGTGGGCATGATTCAGCCCTCCATCTTGATGATTTTTCCCGTAGTGATGCCGTTTTCGTTGAAGCTGTCCACGCAGACGTAGTAGTCCTGTCCTGCAATCAAGGTGGACAGCGTCACCTCGTTGGCATCGTAGACGAGCCAGCTCTGGTACAGCTTGTCGGGGGCAATGCCGTAGCGCACGTTGCAGCCCTGCGTGTTTTCGATATGCTGCCAAGAAACCTTGCCGTCCAGTGCATCCACCCGCACGGCCTTGGCGTCGGCCTGTGCGGGGCGGTCGCCCTCGCCGTTGCCGAACACCCGCAGACCGCTGACGCGCAGCGTCTGGCCGTAGGGCAGCGCGCCGCCCGTCACGCGGACATACCGCGCGCGGATGCCGTCGGCGTACTCATAGTAGCCGTTGGAGCACTCGCGGGCAACATCCTCGCGCAGCGTCCACGTCTCGCCGTCGAGGCTGGTTTCCACCTTGTAGCAAGAAATCTGCGGGCGCGTCTCGATGTGCCGCGTTTTGCGGTCGTCACCGTAGGTATCGGCGGGGAAGTCCACGACCAGCTTTTCATCGGCCAAGTTCACCTGAATCGCGCGCACGTCAAAGGCGCGGCCCAAGTCCACACACAGCCACTCACCGGGTTTGTCGCTGCCCGCGCTCCACCAACGGCGGCAGTCCTCGTCCACGGCGCAGGCCGTGTCGCTGCCCTCGGCGGTCGAGGACGCTGTGACGGCCTTGCGATAGCTCAGTAGCATCCATTCGGGGGCTTGCGCGGCGGCGTCAAATGGGCCTGCGGGGATGGCGTGCGGATAATCGGCAAAATTCTGGTTGCAGTACAGCACGCCGTCCGCATCGAACCCGGCAGGGAACAGCCCCACGCGGCGCTCAAAGTCATAGTTGACCGAAATCCGCATCGTGGACGCATGCCAGTAGTTGCCGTATTTGTCGGCAATCGTGCTGCCGTGGCCCGCGCCGGTCATAAAGCCGCCCGGCTTGGACGAGAACGGGTTGGACGCCTGCAAGGTGAACGGCCCCAGCGGCGACTTGGACGTATACACGCCGTCAGCGTAGGTGTTGTACTGCGTGCCGGGGCAGGCGTATTGCAGATAGTACGTGCCATCGTGCTTTGTCATGAACGCGCCCTCGATATAGGGCTTGTCGATGGCGTTAAACATCGCGGTCAGGGCCTCGGCGCTGAAATTGCCCATCTTCTGCATTTCGGGCGGAAATTCCAGCTTGCCGGTCTCCTTATTATAAAGGTGCTTCAGTGATTTGTACAGTACGCTGGCCTCTTTGTTCACCACGCCGTTGTCGCCGGGACGCTCGTAGCCAAGCTCTTTTTCACGGCCAAAGACGAGTTCTTTCTTCTCGCCGATGGGGGTCATCGTGGCGGGGTCCAACTCGACACCCCAGATCGGCGTTGTGTTGGAGCAGCCCCAGTAAAAGTAGACGCGGCCGTCATCGTCACAGAATAGATCGGGGTCCCAGAACTCAAACGAGATGCTGACCTCGGTGAACGGCTCGGTCAGCGGGTCGGCGGTGCGTAGGATCGGGCAGTTGCGACCCTTGCGGCTGGCAGAAAAATATAGATAATCGCCGACCTGGCGCACATCGGGTGCGTAGTCGTAAATCAGCAAATCGGGGTCGGCGTGGAAGTCCCAATGCAGCAGATCGTCGGAGTACCAGAACCCCGCCGACATCGACACAAACAGGTAGTATCTATTTTTGAAATAGACGAGCGTAGGGTCTGCGCCCTCGCGGAAGCCCGCCGCGCGCGGACCCTCCTTCATATGCTGGTAGCGGTAGCCTAAATCCAGCGGGTTGCTGTAGGTTTTCATGGAAAGACCTCCTAAACCAATACGCAAACAGCTTCATGCGCAGCAGCGTCGGGCGGCTGTACATCATCTTGGCGACCTCATCACCATTCAAGCGGCAGGTCGTGTGCCACTGTCCGTCCACAAAGCGGCCTTCTTCCAGCGAGAGAAAGTCCACATTCGGCTTTTCTGCATCATGGGAAGCCACTGCCAGCGCACAGGCGTTGCACAAAACGTAAAACTCGTTTTCCGCCGTCTGCAAGGCAAGGCAGACACCGTCCTTGCGGGGAATGAACGGGTGGTTCATAACGGCGTGGATGGCAAAGCAGTCAAACTGCATTGTGGCATCATCGGGGCGCTCGCTGATGACGGCCTGCAAACGGTTGGTGCCGTAGGCATCCAACAGCTGCGGCATCATGCCGCGAATCGCGTCGGCGTAAAAGGCGTACTCCGGCACACTCTGCGGGGTAATCAGCAGCGGGTCGCTCGTGTCAATGCCGAACATCGCCAGCATGGCGGTGTCGGGAGCATCTTGGCTGATGCCCATATCCTCATAGCCGAACGGTGCAAAGCAGAGCGCGTGATAATGCCCCACCGAATACACCAGACGCGGGCCGACATGGCCGTGCGGGGCGGTCTCCGGGATGCACAGCGGGTTGCCGCGCTTGACGTACTCATCGCAGACATCGCAGAAATCCTTTTGGTAAATGTCCGGCGCAAACACTGCAATGTGCGGTGCGCAGTGCTGCCAGACCTCCATCATGCGGGCGACGGGGCCGCCGCTGGGATACTGCCCCGGCACCTGTCCGCAGTTCAGCCAGCAGTTGACTGAGAAGGGCAGGGGATAGGCATCATAACCCGCCTTGGCGACCTGCTCAACATAGGATGCCGTGTAATAGGCACTGAACATCTCCTCGGCCACATCGCCGAACACCGTCTGCCAGTCGCCGCCGGACGGGGCGGCTTCCACGGCGGCGCGCACGTCCTCGGACATTTCGGCGGTGTTGGCCTTTAAGTAGGCAATCAAATCGGCGGGCACGTCTGCGGCAAAGGCGGCATCTGCAGCGGCGGAGTGTTCCCGCGCCGCGCCCTGCAAGCCGGTCTCGTTCTCGACCTGCACCATCAGCACGGTATGCTCGGCGCTGTCCACGGCTTTCAGGTGTGCCATCAATGCGGCAAAAGCGCGGGCATCAGCGCGGCAGGTCTCGACGCAGAACGCAGACAGCGTTGTGTAGCCCATGCCGTGATTTTGCGCAAGGCTGGTTTTGGGCTTGCCCGGCTCGACCTCGGCGCGGGCAAAGCGGCTTAAATCCTGCTTGACCCACGTGGGGGCATAGTAGCACTGGGCGTTTTTCCACGCGCCGAACCACAGCAGAACCAGATGCTTTTTGTGTTCCCGTGCACCCGCCAGCAGCATATCCACGGCGGTGTAATCAAACACGCCCTCCTGCGGCTCCAGCATTTCCCAGCTGACCGGGGCCAGCACAGTGTTCAGGTGCAGTTCATCGGCCTTATCCCACGCGGGCTGCATCGCCTCGGCGGTGGAGGACGCGGAGTTATGCACCTCGCCCGCCACCATAATGTACGGCAAAACCGTTTTCATGGGTCAGCCCTCTTTCTTGATGCCCTGCAAAACGCGGTTCAGCTGTTTCATGCTTTCGGTGTCCGCGCCCGCCTGTTTGAGCATACTCTCGATCGTCATGCGCTGCATGGCACGCTCCATCATGGCGACGAGGGCCGGGTTATCCTTGACGGCGGCGGCCACGTCACCGCGGCTGGCGGCGGCTTGGTCGCTGATCTTCCGCAAAATCGGGCCAACCTTGGCATCTGCCATTGCGGCAGCCATGTTGTCTTTGATAGACCAGCAGCTCTCGTCCAGCTCACCGTCAAACCAGTTGTTCACGACCTGACGGTTCGCCATCGCATAGGCGGGGTTCGGCTCGGCCACGCGGTTGACGAGAATCACGCTGGAATACCCCTCGGCGCGGGCCTCAATGGTGTGCTTGCCGCTGATGGGCACGGTGAACACAAACACCTTGTTGCCCTGCTTTTTCTCGACCAGTTGGCCGTCTTTATACAAAGCAACCTCCGGCAGATTGGAGTAGACCTTGATTTCGGTCACATCCTCGGCGCGGTCCACATAGCGGCTGCCGCAGGTGTGGACGAACGGCCCCTTGCTCCAATAGGCTTTGTAGAGGTAGAACGCGTCCTTTTTGATTTTGCGGTCGAATGCGACAAGACCCTTCTGGTTCTCGCCGTTCTTACCGCCCTCGTCGCGTCCATCGGCGGCAAAGTCGAACATATTCCACACATGGGTGGCCCACAGCCAGGGGCGGTCGGCAATCATTTTCGCCATGTGCTCGTGGTAAACGCACTGGTATGTCTCGGTGTAGTCGCCCTTTTCGGGGTGGCTGGACTGATAGGCGGGATTTGCGTCCGCGCCGTACTCGGAAAAACCAATGCAGCGGTCGGGGTATTTGGCGTGGTAGGTGTCAAAGAAATCGTCGTTCTGGTCAAGCTCGCCCAGATACCAGCCGAAGTACAGGTTGTAGCTGTTCACATCGGGGATTTCAAGGATCGGGCTTGTGATTTCCAGCATGAACACGTTTGCCATCGTCGTGGGGCGGGTAGGGTCGAGCTTGTGAGCTAAATCGTTCAAGGCGCGGTGGTTTTCCAGCAGTTCCTCATTCACAGCAGACGCAGCGGTGATTTCGTTGGACAGGCCCCACACGGCAATGCAGGGGTGGTTGTAGTTCTGGACGATCAGATCTTCCATCTGGGTCAGCGTGTTGGCGCGGCCGTTCGTCATGTGCATCGTGATGTAGGGAATCTCCGCCCAGATCACAACGCCCTTTTCGTCGCACAGGTCGTAGAACGCCTGGGCGTGCTGGTAGTGGGCAAGGCGAATCGTGTTCGCGCCCATTTCGAGAATCAGCGCCATATCCTCTTGCATCATCTCGCGCGTGATGGCAACGCCCGCACCCTTGCGGTCCTGATGGCGGGATACGCCGCGCAGGGGATAGGGGCGGCCATTGAGGATAAAGCCCTTCTGCGGGTTAATCTCAAACTTGCGGCAACCGAAGCGGGCGGTCTCGGTCTCGCCGTTGTCGAGCCGCGCGGTGACGGTGTAGAGATACGGATCATCGATGCCATCCCACAGGCGGGCATGTTCCAGCGTGAACACAGCCTTAGCCGTGCCGTTCTCAACGGCGGCGCTTGTTTCCTGACCGTCCAGCGTGAAGGTGACGCTTTCCGCACCAACCACAGCGGCCTCCACGGCCACTTCACAGCGGCGGGCATCCAAATCGGTCACGATAGGCGTGACCTTGACGGGTACAGCGCCGTTTTCGGCAAGGGAAAAGTGCGCGGCAGGCACGATATGCAGCGTTACATCGCGGTAAATGCCGCCGTAGAACGTAAAATCAGCCTTCTGCGGGTAGACGGTGTCGTTGTCGCTGTTGTCCACGGTCACGCGCAGCAGGTTTTTGCCGTCGCGCAGGGTGTCGGTGATGTCCACGCGGAAGGTGGAGTAGCCGCCCTTGTGCTCGGCCACTTTTTGCTCGTTCAGGTAGACCACGGCGCTCATGGCGACACCGTCAAATTGCAGCACGGCGCGGCCGCCTGCGGGGATTTCCGGCTTTTCCAGTGTGTGGGCATAGCAGCAGGTGCCGCGGTAGTAGTCGTTGCCGCCGTCCTGGCCGTCAATGGCGTTCCAGGTGTGGGGCAGGGTAACAGGCTCGTCACGGCCTTCCTTGGAAAAAGTCCAGCCGGTATCCAAAAGAATCGTCTTGCTCATGGGAAAATAACTCCTTGTTTTATAACCTCCAAAACCGAAAGAGCGTTATGCGCCCTTTCGGTTTATGGGAAATGCTTACTTCATGTTATCAGCAATGACCTCTGCCTTGGCAGCGGCTTTCTTTTCAGCGATGGCTTTCTGAACCTCGACCATCTTGGCTTTGTCCAGGTCGCAGTAGCGCATGGCGACCAGCGAGACGATCCAGCCGATGATGGGCAGACCGAAGTAGAGGAACATCGTCATCCAGAACAGGGGAGTGGTGACAGGGTCGCCGGGCTGGGGCATCGTGGTGGTGTAACCCAGCAGGGCAACTGCGCCCGTGGCAATCAATGCGCCGAAAGAGGAGATGATCTTATCCAGCAGACTGTAGGTGCCGGAGACAACGGCGGGCACAAACTTGCCGCTGCGGTACAGCTCGTAGTCGATGCAGTCTGCCATAAAGGCCGTGCCGCAGGTGGTGACACACATCTTTGCGCCGTTGAAGGCCAGCGTCAGCAGCACGTAGATAATCATGATGGGACCCATCGAGGCAATCTTGGTCGGGTCGATGACAACGAAGTAGACGATCATAATGATCGCCACGGCCATGCTGACGGCGCTCCAGGTCACAATGCCTTTTTTGCTGCCGTGCTTGCCGGCGTACTTGGCACCGAACACCGCGAAGATGATGGACGGCAGCATGGCGATCACGCTCAGGATAGAGGACAGGGCCATGTTGCCGATGATGATGCCGAACAGCATCGTGCCGATGATGGACTGGCTGGCGACCTGCTGGGCAATCTTGTCGGATGCGTTGGAGGCAATGTAGCACTGCAACGGGCGGTTGTGCTTCAGCACTTCAATCATGTCCTTCAGCTTGAGGGGTTCGCGCTTGCCGATGCTCTCGAAGTTTTCGGGTTTATCAAAGGCGGAAATGCCGATGCAGGCAAGAATCGTACCAATGCCGCCGACGATCATAACAAGGTGTACGGCCTTGGACAGGAACATCTGGTTGTAGGTGCCGCCGCACATGGGCAGCAAAACGGCGTTCAGCACAATGGAGAACACCATGGGAACGCAGTAGTTAAAGATGGTGTTCCAGACACCGATGGTCGGGCGCTGCTGCGGGTCGTTGGACAGCAGCGGGTTCATCGTCTGCACGGTCATGTTGTTGATGGTATAACCAATAACGTACAGCACATACAGCGACGTGAACACGACAATGCCGAAGCCCTTGCTGGACAGCACATCATACATCAGCCACAGGGCCAGCGCTTCAATGAGGTAACCGGCAACCAACAGTACGCGAACTTTGCCGAAGCGGGTGTTGACGCGGTCATAGAGGAACGCAACCAGCGGGTCGGTGACGGCGTCGAAGATACGGGTGGCGGTCAGGATGACACCGACCGCTGCCGTGGCAATGCCGTAGTCGATGCTGGCCGAATAGCTTGCCATGCCGATGAGGGAGTAGACCGTCAGGCCGAGCAGCGCGTTACTGGCGCAGAGAATAATTTGCCATAACTTTGCGCGGCGGTATTGCACGCCGTCCACTTCTGAGGCTGTGGGTTTCTTTTTGAACATTTCGTTTTCCTCCTAAATTGTGTGCAGTGGTTTTTCTCACTGGCATCACTATACCAGAAACGGAAACCCTATGCAGGATAAAAATTTTGAAAAGAAGATTAAAATTCGTGAGGTTTTCGATCTGCACGAATTTTTACACTATTTTTATGAAAAGTGTCCCTTTGAGGCCTATATTGTATGGTATGATACAAATACAGAAGTTTCTCACCCGTTTTACCGTGAAATAGAAGGAGAATCACCATGCAGAAATTTGAAAAAGGCTTCCTCGTGGGCGCGGCCACTGCCGCCCATCAGGTCGAAGGTAACAACGTCCATTCCGACTACTGGGCGCAGGAGCAGCTGCCCCATACCAGCTTCGCCGAACCCAGCGGCATTGCCTGCGACCATTATAATAAGTATGAAGAGGACATTAAACTGCTGGCCGACGCGGGCCTGAACGCCTACCGCTTCTCCATCGAGTGGGCACGCATCGAGCCGGAGGAGGGTAAGTTTGACCCTGCCGAGATCGAGCATTACCGCAAGGTCATTGCCTGCTGCAAGGCCCACGGTGTCGAGCCTGTTGTGACGCTGCTGCACTTCACCAGCCCCAAGTGGCTCATTGCCAAGGGCGGCTGGGAGGCTGAATCCACCGTGGATTATTTCAAGCGTTACGTCACCTATGTGATGGAGCAGCTGGGCAGTGAATTGCATATCGTCTGCACCATCAACGAGGCTAACATGGGTTTGCAGCTGGCGGCCATCTCCAAGCGTTTCCGTCTGATGGCTGAGCAGGCCGCCAAAGCTGCTGCCACCGCAGGCAAATCTGCCGAGGGCACGGTCCAGGTGGGCATGAACTTCCAAAAGATGATGGAAAATATGAAGTTTGCCGCTGCCGAGAACGCGGGTGTGTTCGGCGACCCGCAGCCAAAGATCTTCGTCAGCGAGCGCACGCCGGAGGGCGATCTGCTCGTCATGCGCGCCCATGTGGCCGCCCGCGAAGCCATCAAGGCCGTCTGCCCCAACGTAAAAGTTGGCCTGACGCTCTCCCTGCACGACCTGCAGGCGGAGAAGGGTGGCGAAGCCTTTGCCGCCGCCGCATGGGAGGAGGAGTTCACCCACTACCTTCCTTATATTAAAGAGGACGACTTCCTCGGTGTGCAGAACTACACCCGCACGCTGTACGGCCCGCAGGGTCAGCTGCCCGCCCCGCAGGGTGCCGAGCTGACCCAGATGGATTATGAGTTCTATCCACAGGCACTCGAAAATGTCATCCGCAAGGTGGCCGCGGACTTCCACGGTGATTTGATCGTCACCGAAAACGGCATTGCCACCGCCGATGACACCCGCCGTGTGGCGTTTATTGAACAGGCCGTAGCCGGTGTGCAGCGCTGCATTGCTGACGGTCTGCCCGTCAAGGGCTACTTCCACTGGAGTCTGATGGATAACTTCGAGTGGCAGAAGGGCTACGCCATGAACTTTGGCCTGATTGCCGTGAACCGTGAAACGATGGAGCGCACCGCGAAGCCGAGCCTTGCCGTGCTGGGTGGGTACGCGCAGTAAAATAAACCTAAGAGGGCTGCTGTACGGCAACCCTCTTTCTGTGTTATACTGATAAAAAGTGAGGTGGCTCGGATGGACGTTATCCCCAATATGCTGCTCTTTTCGGAGCTGATCCAATGCGGCGGCAATGTGTATACATGGTGCTATGATGCCGACGGCACGCTGCTGAAAAGCAACTGCCCGGACGAAGCATTTTTGTCGGGCGCATTTGACCTGTTCGGCTGCAAGCAGCGGATGCTGGAATACGGCAGGGAGCACACCACCCCAGTAGGGCTTGGCACGGCGCTGGGCATGGTGTGGGCGGCTGCCTTTGAGAAAGAGGACGGCGAACTCAAACGCATCTGGGTCATCGGCCCGGTATTTTATCAGGACGTTTCCCTGCGCGGAATTGAGCAGGGCCTTAAATATTACAGCCGCATGGAAACCAGTGTCGCATGGACGATGCAGCTGTATGAGGTCATCAAAAACGTACCTGTGCTGCAAAGCACGATTCTGAACCGCTACACGCTGATGCTGCACTACTGCCTGACCGGGGAACATCTTACGGTCAGTGACATCGGCAACGATAAAGTGCCGCAGACACCCGACGCAGCCCAAGCCCCCACCCATGACCGCCACAAGGTTTGGATGGCAGAACAGGGGCTTTTGCAGATGGTGCGCACCGGCGATTTGAACTATAAGCAGGCGCTGTCCGCCAGCATGGGCATCAGCGCGGGCGTACCCGTGCGCAGCGATGACATTCTGCGTCAAAGCAAGACGAGCATTATCGTGTTCACGTCGCTCGTCTGCCGTGCTGCCATCGAGGGAGGGCTTTCGCCGGAAGAAGCCTATGCGTTGGGCGACAGCTATATTCAGACCGCTGAGTCCGCGCAATCGCTGGATGATCTGAACCCGCTGTCCCACATGATGTACGACGATTTCATCCGCCGCGTTCACAAGTGCCGCACGAACCCGAAACTGAGTATGCAGGTGCAGAAATGTGTAGACTACATTGAGATGCACTTGGAGGAAAAGATCCGCGCCGCCGACTTGGCCGCGCTGGTGGGTTATACAGAATATTACCTAACCCACAAATTCAAAGAGGAAACAGGTTTAAGCGTGACCGATTACGCCAAGTTTGCCAAAATCGAGCGCGCAAAAGTCCTCTTGAAAAGCACTGACATGACCGTACAGGATATTGCGGCGTCGCTCGCTTTCAACACCCGTAATTATTTCAGCCGCATTTTTCAGGAAGTCACAGGCCAGACCCCGATGGAATACCGGGAAGGGTGAACCATGCAATGCTCAACGCTTGCGGTATTCTCCCGGTGTCATACCGACAGCCTTTTTGAAATGCGCGATAAAGCTTGCTTCATTGGGGAAGCCGACCAGTTCCCCGACTTTGCAGCTTGGAATGGATGTCACATCCAACAGATTCCGCGCGTGCTGGATGCGCAAGGTATAGATATACTGCTTTGGTGTGCAGCCGATATGCTGCTTAAAAGTGCGTATCAAATAGTATTTGCTTGTATGGCTGATTTTCACCATTTCGTCCAGCGATACGTCCTCACGGAAATGCTCGCCCAGATATTCCTGTAGGGTCTGCACGCCGTAGGGGATGACCTCTCGGCTGTGGGCGCTTTCAGATTTTTGTGCCAGAATATCCAAAAGCAGCTGCTGGAGCTTTACGGAACATTCCAGGCCTCTGCGCGTCGAGGGGGAAAGTGCCGTATGCAGTACGGTCTCCAACGCGCGTTGGTATTCTTCCTGTACCTTGTAATGAAATATCGGCGAAGTGTTTTCAAAATAGGTACGGTACAGCGGCGCAGCGAAATCGCCGCCGAAATGCAGGTCGCTGTGTACCCATTGCACACCGTCCGTGCGGTAGGTATGGGGCTTATGGCAGTCGATCAAAAAGCCGTCTCCGCTTTCCAAGGCATAGGTCTGCCCCTCGTATTCCAGAACACCGGCACCCTCGTAGGTGAAAAGCAGCAGGTAAGAGGCAAAATTCTTCCGCGTGGTGTAGTAGTTCCCGGTGGACTTCATATAGGAAAACGTCTGCGGATACAGGGTAAAGGGATATTCTTCCTTTTTTAGCGGCGGCAGTGCCAAAACAGAAGTGTTTCCCTCAATTTTGAAATCCGCGTCTGTGATGGCGGCCAAATCGGATGCCTCCAGCTCGGATTTTGTAATCGTATCAGCCGTGTAGCTGTGTTCCAGCGTATGCAGCGGAAGTCCTTTGAACATGGTCTGCACACTCCTTTCTTTGAATTTGCAGGGCAATTTCTAATAGTATTATAGCAACAAAACAGCTTATTTACAATAATTTTTGATGCTATAATGTAAGCAACAACGGTATGCTGCTGCCGAAATTCAAAGAAGGAGACAAGCAATGAAAATCACAGAATTCAAGACACTGCACATGACAGATCCGCTTGGTATCGGCGTAATGCCCTACTTTTCGTGGAAGCTGTGCAGTGACCGCCCCGATACGGTACAGACCCAGTATCGGCTGACCGTGGCTGACCCCGAAGATCGCATTGTCATGGACACCGGAACGGTCGAGGGCAGCAAAAACACCTACCTTGCGTATGCGGGAGAGCCTCTACACTCCCGCTGCCGCTACACGGTAAAGGTTACGATACAGGACAACTACGGAAACACCGCCGAGGGCGGCGGATGGTTTGAGACGGCGCTTCTGTCCACAGAGGAATGGAGTGCCCAATGGATCGCGCCCAAGAAAAAGGCAAAGCCGAGCAAAAAAGGCTTTGGCAAGGGCCGCCCGGCCACGATGTTCCGCCAGACGTTTTCCGTGGAGGGAGAGATTGTTTCCGCGCGCCTGTATGCAACCTGCCACGGCATCTATACGGTATATCTGAATGGCATGGCACCCGATGCCCGCGTCTTTGCGCCGGAGCATACCGTGTATGAAAAGTACCTGTGCTACCAGACGTATGACATTCTGCCGTTGCTCTGCGCAGGCAGCAATGCCATCGGTATGGTCGTTGGCGATGGCTGGTACCACTGCCCGAACGCAAAGCCCAACATGAAAACGGATAACCAACACGCGGCACTGTATCAAATCGAGTTGGTTTACCGTGATGGCCGCCGTCAGGTCATCGGCTCTGACACCACGGCTGTTGTTTCCGACGGCCCGGTGCGTTCTGCCGATCTGTTCGCCGGGGAGCTGTACGATGCACGCAAAGAGCAGCCGGATTGGAGCAAGGCAGACTTTGACGCCGCCGCATGGGAATCCACTGCCGTAAAAAATTACGGCTTTGAAAATCTGAAAGCGCAGCTTGGCGAACCTGTCCTGCGCGTGGCCGAGTGCAAGCCTGTCAGCGTGAAAACCTCCCCAAAAGGGGAGACGATTCTCGATTTCGGGCAGAATCTGGCGGGCTGGGTGCGTGTTGATACCCATCTGCAAAAAGACCAGACCCTGCGCATGGAACACTGCGAGGTTCTGGATAAGGACGGAAATTATTACAACAATATTATGTCAGCGGCAGGCATCGGAGGCTGTGACCAGACCGACGAATTTATAAGCAGCGGCAAAGAGGAAACCTTTGAACCCCAGTTTACCTACCACGGTTTCCGCTTTGTGCGGCTGACCATTGACGGAAAAGCACCGAACCCGGAGACGGTAAATCCCGAAGATTTTACAGCGGTTGCACTTTCCACGCAGAAAGAGGATGTGGGCAGCTTTGTATCCTCCGACGATAAGCTGAACCGGCTGTATCAAAACATCCGCTGGTCGCAGCGCGCCAATATGCTGTCCGTTCCTACCGACTGCCCACAGCGCGAGAAAGCCGGTTGGACAGGCGATATGCTGGTCTACGCCAAAACAGCCATGCTGAACGAGGACTGCACCACGCTTTTCAGCCGCTGGCTGTACAATATGCAGTGCGACCAAGACAATTATGGCATCGTGCCGATGGTTGTACCTGAGGACGGAAGCTACCCGATGACAGGCAAGCTCCTGCAGTTGAGCAACGGCGGCAAGGGCAAAGGCACCTCCGCAGGCTGGGGCGATGCGGCGGTTATTGTGCCGTATTCCATGTACGAGGTCACGGGTAACACCGAAATTTTGAAGCAGCAATATTACTGTATGCGCCGCTGGGTCGATCACATCATCCGCGAGGCTGCCGACCACAAGCCGAAAGACAGCACCCGCCCGGCGGAAATCGAGCAGTATCTTTGGGATACCGGCTACCATTATGGTGAATGGCTTATCCCCAGCCAGAACAAAAACGGCTTGGATATGAAGAAGCTGGGCGTCATTATGAAGCAGAGTGCCGCCTACACAGCGCCCATCTTCGGCTGGCTGTCAGTCTCCACCTTTGCGGAAATCGCCGCAATCCTTGCACGGGATACCGCGGACAACGCCTTGTATGAAACGGATGTCCAAAAGTACCGCCCGATTGCCGACAAGATGAAAAATGCCATTCAGAAAGGCGTTATAGGGGCCGACGGCAGTATGCCCGCCGACTTGATGGGCGCGTATGTTCTGCCTATCTATTTTGACCTCGTTCCCGAAGAACACAAACAAAAATTTGCCAACGCCCTTGTGCAGTCCATTGCAAAGAATGATGGCTGCATGGATACGGGCTTTTTGGCAACGCCGTATCTGCTGTTTGCGCTGGATAAAATCGGCCGGACTGACCTTGCCTGCCAGCTTTTGTGGCAGACAAAGTGCCCCTCGTGGCTGTCGGAGGTCGAACAGGGGGCTACCACCATTTGGGAAAACAACTTCGGCTATGATGCCGAGGGCAATCCCGGTTCGCTGAGCTTCAACCATTATGCGTTTGGCGCAGTGGCAGATTGGATTTTCCAGCGGGAGGCAGGCATCGTTCCGCTTTGCCCCGGCTTTGCAAAAGTCCGCATCTGCCCGATTCCGGACGAAAGACTGACCGCCTGCAAACGCACGTTCCAATCCATGCAGGGCGAAATTTCAGTGGATTGGAAACGGGAAGGGGAGGACTTTACACTGGATGTGACGATTCCCTGCAACACAACGGCGCAAATCGTTCTGCCCAGCGGCGAAGAATTTACTACAGGAAGTGGGGTTTATCATTATGGCTGTAAAGTATCCGTACAGTAATGAATTGAAGGCAAACGCCGTCGGCACGGATTATGATATGTGCGAGCTGGCCTTAAGCGGCAAAATGGGTATGACAGCCAAAGTGCTGAAATTCCAGACAGATGGCTTCCACCCCAAGAGAGCCGAAAAACAGGTGTGCAGCTACCCGCTGCGCGGCGGGCAGACAGGAACCTACTATGCCTTTACCCCGAAAGAAACGAAGCCGCGCTATCCTGCAATTCTTTACTATCACGGGGGCGGGTTCATGTTCCCCGTACAGAAAGCCATGATGCAGAACAGCGAGATTCTTGCCGCCGAATGTGGAGCAAAGGTGTTCCTGCCGGATTACCGATATGCACCCAATGTCTCCTGCGGTGAGGTCATGGCGGACTGCTGTGATATGCTGCAATATGTATTTGAACACGCAGAAGAATTGCAGGTGGATACCCAGCGCGTGATGCTCTACGGGGACAGCGCGGGCGGCTGCCTGGCGGCCTGTACCGCCATCTGGAACCGCGATCACGGCCATTATCCGCTGCGCGGGCAGATGCTGATTTACCCGGTCTGTGACTGCGACTCCGAAAAATATCCGTCCATCAACGAATATCCCTATGCAGTGTGGAGCCGAAAAGCCAACGCTTCTATGTGGAAGCTCTATTTCCACAAGGGCGTTGACCGCATAGAGGATGTTGTACCGATGAAAAATGACTGCCACGACCTGCCGCAGGCTTATGTTGAACCGCAGGAAATGGACGTGCTGCGGGATGAAGCCATCGCCTACGCCAACAAGCTGAAACGCTCCGGCGTTGCGGTGGAATGCAACCTGATTGGCGGGTCTTTCCACGGCTTTGACGCACAGCTGAAAAGCCCGCTGGTAAAACGTGTTTTTGCCCACCGCTGTGAAGTGATCCGCCGCTGGCTGGCATAAAGGAACTGCAAAAGGAAACCGCTTCGGTGCAATACCCGAAGCGGTTTCCTTTTTTGTGTCGTAATAGCGATTTATTCGGTCAGTTCCCGCGCCATCTTCACCACACGGCTGGCGTTGATCTTTACCTGTTGCAGCGTGACCGCGCCGCTGTCGATGCCCTGCAAGAGATTCTCGTAGTCGCTCTTGCCGCCCGGCATGAACAGGTCACCGCCCGCAGCCGCTACATACTGCGCCTGCGAATCCCGGTGCGCCGAGCGCGAATCCCCGGCCATCGCCGTGACCCAGTCCGTCATCACGATGCCCTTGTAGCCGTATTCGGCGCGGAGGATGTCCTCAATCAGACCGCGATGCTCTGCGGTGTGCGTGCCGTTGAGCAGATTGTAGGACGTCATGACCGCCTTGGGCTGGGATTCCCGCACACAGATGCCGAAGCCCTTTAAGTAGATTTCGCGCATGGCGCGCTCCGAAACCATGCTGTTGTTGCGGTTGCGGTTGTACTCTTTATTGTTGGCAGCATAGTGCTTGATGGTCGTGCCGCATCCCTTGTGCGCCTGCACGCCGCGGGTCATGGCCGCCGCCATCTTGCCGGAGACCAGCGGGTCCTCCGAGTAATACTCAAAGTTGCGGCCGCAGCGGATGGAACGGTGGATGTTCAGCGCCGGGGCAAGCCACAGGTTGACCCCAAAACGCTCCATTTCGGAGCCCACAATGTCGCCGCACTGCTCCACAAAGGCAAGGTCGAAGCTCTGCGCCAGCGCCGTGCCAATGGGAATGGCCGTGCAGTATTGGGTCTTGACCTCGCAGCCGGATTTCGGCTTGTTGCTGCCGCTCGTCAGGCTCATCAGCAGCTTCATCGGGCCGGACATCATTTCCAGAATGGAATCCGGCATCTGCGCGTTGCCCACGGCGTGCATTCCCTTTTCGTCCTGATAATACTCTTTGGCAAGGCGCAGACCGGCAGGGCCATCGGCCATAATCAGGCTGGGGAAGTCCTTGACCTTGTCGCAGGTTTCGCCCGCTGCGCCGCAAACGCGCCGCCCGGCCGAGCCAATCATGCTGGCAAAGCCCTTGGCGTTGGGGTCAAAGCCGCCGATCAGCAGCATGGCGGCGTCCTCTTTGGTAAGGGCATCCACCTCCGGCAGAATTTCCCCGGCATGGCCATATTCAACGGTTTCACAGGTAAGGGCTGCCGGGTCGATCTCGATGACCGGCACACCCTCCGGGCGCTCCACTTGGGCAGCAGGGGCGGCAAGGTCGCTGAAATCGGTGCTGCCCAGCACATTCCTGGCCTGCATCGTCATAATGGTTTTGCTCAGGTGCAGCACAGCGGCGGGGGAGGTATCGGCGCTGCTGATGCCGATGCGGACGAGATAATCCCCGGCTTCGAGCAGATACGAAGCTGTCTGGTCGTCATAGGCAGCCATCTCCGGCAGGGCAAAGGTGCAGATGAGGTTTTCTGTTTCGCCGGGGGCAAGCTCACGGGTCTTGGCAAAGGCGCAAAGCTCCTGCCAAGGCTCATCGAGCTTGCCTGCGGGCTTGCTCAGATACACCTGTACGACCTGCCGCCCCGCCGCAGTGCCGGTATTTTCCACTGTCACATGCACCGTGACCTGTGCGCCGCTGACCTCGACGGTCGGAGAGCCAAGGCGGAACTCCGTGTAGGAAAGACCGTATCCGAACGGGAACAGCGACTTTTTACCAAACGTATCAAAGTAGCGGTAGCCGACATAGATACCCTCGCGGTAGCGGGTGTCGTCCCTGTCCTCAAAATCGGGCATTTCGGGGTATTCCTCAAAGGCGGCCCAAGTGGTTGTCAGCTTGCCGGAGGGAGTGGCCTTGCCCAGCAGAATATCCGCCAGCGCATTGCCGGTCTCCACGCCCAGCTGAGAGAGCAGCAGAATGTTGCGCACTGCCATCACCGGGGTCAGATCCACCACACCGCCGACATTCAGCACCAGCATAAAGCGGCTGAATTTTTTGTCCAGCGCCAGAATATCCTGCACCTCGGAATCGGTCAGTTTGATGTCGCCTTTCTGCGGTGTGCGGTCGTTGCCCTCGCCGGAAATGCGGGAGACAACGTAAATCGCTGCATCGCCCTGCGCATCCAACGGCAGGTCGTATTCGGGTTCGGGCATGACCTTACCCATGCCATAGAGGATAAAGTTCTGCTTGGCGGCTTTGGCGTCCTTTTTCAGCTGCTTCAAAAAGGCTTTGTGCGCCTTTTCCCGCGTCTGCTCGTACCCGGTGTGCCAGTCTGCGCCGGTCAGGGTAAAGCCTGCCTCCCGCAGCCCCTCCTCAATCGTCACGCTGTACCGGGAATTGACCTCGCCGGAGCCTGTGCCGCCCTTGATGGTGCGGCGTACACCGCTGCCGTAGGCGGCCAGTGTGCAGGGTTTTTCCAGCGGGAAGCTGCCGTCCTTTTTCAGCAGCACCGTGCAGCCCGCCAGATTTTTGCGCAGCGTTTCAATATGCTGCATTTCGTAATCAGCCATTGCGGAATTTCTCATCGTGATTTCTCCTTCCTGATTTATAATGCCTGTTTTTCAGGTAAGCCCGGTCTTTAGCTGCGACATAAGCTCATAGTTCGTGACAAATTCAATGTGCGGGGCGTGGGCAACCATTCGGAACAGCCTTTCCAGATAGTCATAATTGCCGCGCTTGGTGTTATAATCCAGTTCGTACCCATGCCCCCACAGATAGAAAACCTGATCTTCCTCCTGCGCCGGGGCATCAATAAAGCGTTGCAGATATTCCTCGGCAAAGGAATCCAGATGCCAGCAGGTTGGCGTTATGATACCGTTCTCGCAGTGGAAAGAAAAGTTGTCCGGCGTTTGGAACATCGTGGCTTTCCGTCCGTACACCACGCCGCAGTCTTTCATGGTGTGCAGCACATCCTCGTTGTAAGTGCCGAATGGGAAAATGTGTCCGTAAATTTTCTGCCCGAAAAGTTCTTCCAGTGCGCGGACGTCCGCTGTGATTTCCTTCTGCATTTCCTGCGGCGTCAGCTTGGATTCAAATACATGGTGGGTGCCGTGGCTTGCTACTTCCACACCGTCACGGTCATAGAGCTGCAAAGCACGTTCCGCCGATGCCCTTATCGCATCTACGCAATGAAATGTACTGTTGCTGCCCGCCGCAACGCCAATATCGCCGAACAGGCGGCGAATTTTTCCCTCGTTGCCGAATAGTCCGCTGTTGATATTGAACGTGCCGCGGATGCCGTAATTCTGCATCAGGCGGATGATGGCGGCATCCTGACACAGCCCGTCATCGTAGGAAATCGTGAAATACTTCTTTCCCATATCAGGCCTCTTTCCCGGTCAGCTTCTCCAAGTCAAAGCTCTCGGCCAGCAGGACACCGCCCGCCACGTTGGGATGGAGGTGGTCACCCTGATGGTAGCGGTCATCATACAGATTCGGATCAAGCGGCGAGCGCACGACCGTATCAGCGTCCATCACATAGTCAAACAGGGGAGAGGAACGCATCCATGTGTTGAACGCCACGCGCTGTGCGTTCATGTAGTCGTCGTAAACAGGCTTGCCGAAATAGCCGAAACGCGGGGTCAGTGTCACGCCCACAAGCCGTTTGCAGTCCTTTTTGATCTCCTGCAAAAGCGCTTCTGTCTGGCGGATGACATTCTCGGCGCTCAGCAGTTCCTTGTTCTTTTTGGCGGCATAGGAGAAATCGTTTGTACCGATGGCAAAAATCACCGTGTCGATTTCCTTAAGCCCGGATACATCCCGATTGTAGCGCTGCACGGCGCACTCGCCAAACACGCCCGACAGGATACCCGGCGGGTTGTAGGTGATGGAGTTGCCGGAAATACCCTCGTTGACCAGCGTGTATTCCGTGCCGTAGCGCTCATACAGCCGTTTGGCAAGGGGCTTCGTCCAGCGCGACATGGCGGTGATGGAATCGCCGAACGCCACAATGACTTTGGCGGGCGCCTCGGTGCAGACCTCCACGCTTTCCACAGCGGGGATGGGGTAGTACACGCTGTTGGCAACATAGGCCTGCGGCTTTTCCGCCGGGGGCAGCGCTTTTTGCATCGTCAGGTTGCCCTTGTACTGTACGGCTTCTTCTTCGATCATGTTGGTGTCGGCGTTGTTGTCTGCCATGCAGAGGCGCAGCTGCAAAACGTCCCCCGGCTTGACGGCCAGCTCGATTTCATCGGAAACTTCTTTTTGATTCGCGCCGATGGCAAAGCGTGTCTGCCCCTGAATCGTCACCGGGCAGAGCCTATCGCCCAGCAGAACCGCCATGCCCGCCACCGTGCAGGGCTTTTTGCCAAAGTAGTTGGCAAACGCAATGCGCAGGCCGCTGCCGTTGGTGTAAATGGGAATTTCCCAGACAACGGTTTTATTTTTGATGCCCATAAGACCGAACGGCATCCCCTTTGTGTGAGCCTGCCGCCAAATCGGTGTCCATGCCATTTTCCTCACTCCTTTTCAGAATTGCCCGATGCTGTAAAAGCGGCGGGTGCAGCCGTCAATGACGGCAGAATCGGTGATCGTAAAGCTGTCGCGGCAGCAGATGTCCGCGCTGGATCTGCCTACCAGCACTTCAATCTTGCCTTTTTCGATGAGCCACTCATTCTTGGCGTTCAGGAACGCCATCTGGCTCGGTTCAATTTCAAAGGTGACAACCTTACTTTCACCGGGCTGCAAGGGTACGCGGGCGAAGCCCTGCAATTCCATGTTGGGGCGCACCATGCTGGCAAAGGTGTCTTTCAGGTAGAGCTGCACCACTTCCACACCGGCAGTGTCGCCTGTGTTGGTAATACGCACCTGCGCCCGCACCTTGCCGTCCGGGGTGACTTCGTGGCAGTCCAGCTTCAAATCGTCGTAGGCAAACGTCGTGTAGGAAAGACCGTAGCCGAACGGGTAGCGCGGCGTGTGCGGGCAGTTGACATACTCGGTAAAGCCGATGCTCGCGCCTTGATGCCACGCCGAGCCGTTGGGATGGTTGTAGTAGATCGGCTCCTGTCCGGCATTGTAGGCGACCGAGACCGGCAGCTTGCCGCTGAAATTGACCGCCCCGGTCAGCACATCGGCCAGTGCCTCCGCGCCCATCTCGGCGGGCATCCATGCTTCGACCAGCGCATCCAGCACTTCATCGGCGGCGTTGGAGGAAACCGGGCGGCCGTCAAAGTGCAGGCCGACCAGCGGCTTGCCGAGCTTGGCGGCTTCGCGCAGAAAATGCTCCTGACAGGCGGGCAGGTTGATGTCGGTGCTGTCCACGCCCTCGCCCATCGTGGAAATCGAGCTGGAGCTGTACCGCCCGCCCAGCGTCAGCAGGCAGAGGTCGGCGTCTTTCACCGCCGCCAGCGCGTCCGCATAGCCGCTCTCGTCCGTGCCTGCGATGGGATAGCCGCGCGTGTAGGTGATTTCGCAGTTCGGCAAAGCGATGCGCAGGGCATCCAGCAGGGAGGGGCAGCCCGGCTTGATGGCGTTCGTGATCTGCTCAAAAATCGGGGCATCGTCAATTTGAATCTGTGTGCCGGGGTACTTGGGGTAATCCCGTGTGATGTAGCCGCCGTTCTCGTCGATGCCCGCAATCGAGCAGGCCATCGCGCAGACGGATTCCTTCATGCTGACGTGGGTGTACCCGCCGAACAGATACCGCGCCCGATCTGCGTGGGGGCCGATGACGGCAATTTTTTTGACGTCCTTGCGGATGGGCAGCACACCGTTGTTTTTCAGCAGGACAAAGGACTGCGCGGCGGCGCGTTTGCTGATGGCTCTGTCCTCCGGGTGGTTGAACTCGGTATCCAGCACATCATCCGGCAGGGCGAACGGATGCTCAAACAGCCCCATGCGGAACTTTGCGGTCAAAATGCGGCGCACGACGGTGTTCAGAGTTTCGATGTCTGCCGTGCCGTCGGCGAACATGCCCATCAATTCGTCGTTGTAGGCTTCTTTTTTCGGCCACTCCATGTCCATGCCCGCCTGCATCGAGTGCAGCCCGGCTTCGGCAAGGCTCTCGTACAAGCCTTGCACATTGTGCTCGTTGGCAACGGCGGTGTAATCGGAGGCAACGATGCCGTCAAAGCCCATCTTGTCGCGCAGCAGCTCCGTCAGCAGATAGTGGGAGTTGGACGCCGCCTCGCCGTTGATGGTGCAGTAGCAGGGCATAACGCCGCGCAGGTTTGCATCGGCAATGGCCGCTTGGAACGGCTTGCAGTAGACTTCTTCCAGCAGGCGCGGCGGGGTCTCGCTGTCCGCGCCGTGGATGCCGCCCTGTGAGTTGTGAAAGCCCGCAAAGTGCTTGGCAATGGCTTCGGCGCGCAGCCCATCGGAACGTGTGCCGTCTTGAATGCCCTTGGTGTAGGCCGTGCCCAGCGCGGCGGCCAGCGCCGGGTCCTCGCCGTAGCTTTCGCCCTGCCGCCCCATGCGGGAATCGCGGCTGATATCCAGCACCGGGGCGAGGATCGAGGAAACGCCCAGACATTTTTCCTGCCGGGAGACTACTTCGCCAATTTCTTTTTCCAGTTCGGGGTCCCAGCCCGCGCCACGCCCGATGTTGGACGGAAAGCTCGTGTTGCCCGCAATGAAGCCGCCGCACACGCACTCCATGTGGAAGATGGAGGGGATGTGGTGCGGGCTTTGCTCCATAACCATCCGCTGCATTTTGCGCTGATATTCTGCGGCGGCCTTGCGGTCGGGGATGTCGCGCATCTCCATGCAGGAGACGCTGCCCATGCCATAGCGGCAGTTTTCGCGGTACAGTTCGCTGCTGTCGCGCCGCATCATCATCCCGGTGGGGTAAATGCAGACGGTCTGCGCCATTTTTTCTTCAAGGCTCAGCTGATTCAGCAGGTCCTCGGCGCGTTCCTCCGGGGAAAGTGCCGGGTCTTCGTATACATTCATGGTGCTGTCCTCCCTCAATTTGCACGCATAGACAAACGCTTTCTTGTATTATACGGGAAGTTTTGGAAATAGAGGGATACAGTGTTTCGTGTTTTGGGATAATAATTCTTTGACTTTTGCAGCGGGCGGGGGATAACCGCTTGACTTCCTAACGGTATTAGGATAAAATAAAACTAACGTCGTTAGGATTGGGGGCTGATCCCATGTTCCACAAGGGATTGCATAAAGAAGATATTGTAAGCGCGGCAAAGGATTTGATGGAAGAAATCGGTTTTGCCGCATTTTCTATGCGCAAGCTGGCGGATAAACTGGAAGTAAAAACCGCTTCGCTGTATGCGCACATCGAAAGCATGGATGCCCTGTTTACCGAGGTTGGCTTGTCCGCACTGAAAGAGCAGCGGGATGATCTGCTGAACGCCATCGGCGAAAAGCACGGTGATGAGGCAGTGCGGGCGCTGGCAGAAAGCTACCGCCGCTTTGCGCTTGCCCACCCGGAGCTTTACCGGCTCATCATGCAGATGCCGTCCGGCGACAACGCTGTTTTGAAAGAGGCCGCCGCCATGACGGCCGAGCCGTTCATGCGGGTGCTGGACGGGTATTCGCTCTCCGAAACGCAGAAAATGCACGCGAACCGTGTTTTACGCGGCATCGCCCACGGCTTTGTCTCGCAGGAAATGGCGGGCTATTTCTCACATTACCCTGTGGATTTAGCCGAAAGCTATCGTCTGGCCGTTCAGTGTGTCATCGACGGTCTGCATAAGGAGGGGGACGCGCAATGAATACCGAACGCACAGCCCTGTTTTCCGATGCACCGGTGCGGCAGGCGGTTCTGACACTGGCTATTCCCACGGTTATCAGCCAGCTGATTACCGTGGTCTACAATATGGCCGACACGTTTTTCATCGGCAAGCTAAACGACCCGCTGCAAGTGGCGGCGGCAACAATCGTCATGCCGTGCTTTATGCTGCTGACAGGCTTTGCCAACCTGTTTGGCTTGGGCGGCTCCAGCTTAATTTCCCGCTGCCTTGGCACAGGCGACCGGAAGAAGGCGCGGCACTGTGCGGCTTTCTGCATTTGGACAGGCGCAGCCGTTGCCCTGCTTTACGGCATTTTGGTGGTGCTGGCTGAGCCGCTGCTGTTCCCGGTGCTGGGCGCGGGCGCGGACACGCTGGGGTACTGCCGCCAATATGCGTTCTGGACCATCGGCATCGGCGCGCTGCCCACCGTGATGAATGCGGAGCTGGCACACCTGATCCGCGCCGAGGGTTACTCCAAACCGGCAGGCTTCGGCGTGGCGTTCGGCGGTGTGCTGAACATTCTGCTGGACCCTGTTTTTATTTTCGGCTTCCGGCTCAACATTCAGGGCGCGGCTATTGCCACAATGCTGTCCAACCTGATTGCAATGGGGTACTTTCTCGGTTTCCTCTACCACATCCGCAAAAATACCGTCATTACGCCTGACCCGAAAGCCTATACCGTGGGACAGCATATCCCCGCCGAGATCATAAGCGTCGGCCTGCCCGGTTTTGTAATGACGATGATGTCCACGATCTCCAATGCCGTGCTGAACCACATGGTCGCGGGCTATTCCGATACCGCTATTGCGGGCATGGGCATTGCCAAGAAAATCGACCTGCTGGCTTACGCCATCGCACAGGGCATGACGCAGGGTACGCTGCCGCTGATCGGCTACAACTATACCTCCGGCAACCATAAGCGGATGAAAGCTGCCATCAAGACCGCCTTTGCGTACAGCTTTGTGGTGGCTTGCGCCGGGGCAGTATTGCTCTGGACGCTGGCCGCACCGATTTCCCGCTGCTTTATCGCGGATGCCGAAACGGTACATTATGGGCAGCATTTTTTGAAAATCATATGCCTTGCCTGTCCGAGTACGGCTGTCAATTTTATGGTCATCACAGTCTTTCAGGCCATCGGCAATAAGGGAAAATCCCTGTTCTTGTCCTTGCTGCGCAAGGGCAGTCTGGACGTTCTCTTTATGCTGATTCTGAACCATGCCGCCGGGGTGTCCGGTATTGCATGGGCAACACCGTTTGCCGATTGGATCGCCTTTGTCATCTCGCTGGCGCTGGTGATTCCAAGCCTTAAAAAATTAAATGCGGAGTGATTTCGCAGCAAATACCAAGAGGCAGGAGCCATAACGGTTCCTGCCTCTTTTTGTATCTGCTTATGGTTTCGGAAGCACCTTGACCCCGGCCTCCACGAAAGCCGCAATCGTGTCCAACTGTGCCGCCGCAAGCTCCGGCGCGGAGGTTTGCAGCCCCGCAATGCCGTTAAAGATGAAAACCAGCACCGCACCGACATTTTCATACTGCGCACTGTCAATGCCGTCCTGCTTGATCTTTTCCAAAATCGCATTACGCAGGTGGGCAGTAAACTGCGTCATGGCGGGGGCGGAGACCGTATCCATATCCCGCCAGTTCTTGTCCAGCGCCGCATAAATTTCTTTTACAAAGGCACGGGGATCATCCAGTAGATTCTGCGCCGTGTTGATCTGGCTGATAATTTCCGCCACGGCCTCCTGCTCCAGTTGGTCAACGAGGTCATAGACCGTCTCATAGTGCGCGTAAAACGTCGTTTTGTTGATTTCTGCGCGCTCGGCAATTTCCTTGACTGTAATTTTTTCCAGTGGCTTTTCCTTGATAAGCTCCGCAAACGCGCTGCGTATGGCACGCTTTGTTTTCTTGACCCGCAGATCCATGTGGCCCCTCCGTCAATATTGTGATAAACCGATGCTTACCCAACGCTTTGCGGCAAAGGCGTTGGATAACCACCAAATTCCGCAAAAACCGCTGATTGTATAGCTGGCTGTGTGATGGTAGTATAGCACCAACGGAACAGATAAGCAACTATCCGTTGGATATTCGATTGATGTCTAGTTATTTCAGCAGGGAGGGCCGCTTTATGAAAACTTTATATCTCGTCACCGGCGCTGCCGGGTATCTCGGCGGTGAGGTCTGCCGCCAGCTGGTTGCGCGTGGCTTGCAGGGCAGGGCGCTTGTTCTGCCGGGTGATAAGGCCGCGCAGTACATCCCCGAAGAAATTGAGCGGTGTGTGGGTGATTTGTGCGATACGGAATCCCTTGAAAAGTTCTTCCAAGTAGGGCCGGATACCGAAACCATCGTGCTGCACTGCGCCAGCATGGTAGCTCTCGGCAATGAGCGCCGCGAGCTGGTAATGAAAGTCAATGTGCAGGGCACGCAGAACATCATCGACCAGTGCTTTGCCCATAAGGAATGTAAGAAGCTCGTTTATGTGGGCAGCACAGGTTCAATCCCTGAACTGCCCCACGGCCAGCGGATGAAAGAGCCGGAGCGTTTTGTTCCGCTGGACAGCCTCGGCGTCTACGGACAAAGTAAGGCGATGGCAAGCCAGCGTGTGCTGGATGCCGCAAAGTCCGGGCTGAATGCCTGTATCGTGATGCCCAGCGGCATCCTTGGTCCCGGCGATGCCGCCTGCGGCCCTGTTACCAGCGGGCTGCTGATGCAGATGCGCGGTGAGGTCTCCGTGGGGTTGAAAGGCACGTTCAATCTCTGTGACGTGCGCGACCTCGCTAACGGCATTTTCTTGGCCGTCGAAAAAGGCAAGGCAGGGGAGTCCTACATCCTTGCCAATGAGATCGTGACCTACCCGGAGTTTGCCGCCCTGACCGCACAGGAGGGGCATTGCAAAAAGCCGCTGTTCTATCTGCCGAAGGGCGTTGCCAACTTTGCGGCGGACATTCTGGAAAAGCAGGCCAAGAAATCCGGCAAAAAGCCCGCACTGACTCGCTACGAAATCTACAATCTTGCAAGAAACAATGAGTTTGACTCCACCAAGGCGCGGCGGGAATTGGGTTACACCTCCCGCCCGTACCGCGAAACCATCCACGACGAAATTGCGTGGCTGAAGCAGACCCACAAAATGTAAGTATAAAGGAGAACACAATCATGGATTTTAACAGTGTACAGGGAAAAGTCGTTATTGTCACCGGTGCCAGCCGTGGCATCGGCCGTGCTATTGCCGAGTGCTACGGTGCTCACGGTATGAAAGTCGCCTGCGCCGCCCGCAGTGCGGAGCAGGGGCAGGCTGTGGCCGACGGCATCTGCGCCAAGGGCGGCGAGGCAATCTTCATTCAGACCGATTGCAGCAGCACCGCCGCCATCAAAGAATTGGTGGACAAGACCGTTGCCCACTACGGCAAGCTGGACGGCGTTGTCAGCAATGCGGGCATCGGCATGGGCGGCACGCCGCTGCATGAGTACGACGTGGCCGACTATGAGAAAATCTTTGCCCTGAACAGCGAGGGCGTGTTTGCCGGCATGAAGTACGGCGCGGAAGCCATCCTGAAAAGCCACAGCGAGGGAGGCTTTCTCATCAACGTGGCATCCATTGCAGGGCTTGTGCCGCAGCGCGGGCAGGCTTTGTACAGTGCTACCAAGTTCGGCGTGGTGGGCATGACCCGCGCCGCCGCGCTGGATTACGCCGCCTACGGCATCACGGTCAACGCCATCTGCCCCGGCTACACCAAGACAAGCATCTTCGGTGACGCGCCCGCCTCGGCAATGGATTTCTTTGCCTCGGACTGCCCCGCCAAGCGCATGGGCGACCCGGAGGAATGCGCGGCGCTGGCGCTGTTTCTTGCCAGTGACATGGCGCGGTACATCACCGGCGCAGCCATCCCTGTGGACGGTGCGCTTTCTGCCGGGCATCAGAGTATCAGCAGCTGGAAGCACCCCGAAATCCTGACGGACGGCAAGCTGAACAGACAAAGCACGATTGCCGCCCTGATGGAAAATGACACCGCCAAAGCGGTCATTGAAAAATTCCTGCCCGGTTTTGCCGACAACGAGCAGGCCAAGGCCGCCTATGGCATGACATTCGGCCAAATCGGCCCGATGCTCGGCCTGCCGGACGCTGCCCTGCAAAATCTGCTGGCGGCGCTGGATAATCTGTAAGGGGGATTCTCTTTGAAAAACGAAACACTGTTCCGCACCGGTTCAGTCTGGCGCGCCATCTTCACGATGGCGGTTCCATCGGTTATCATCATCTTTGTTATGTTCCTGTACAATATCGCCGATATGTTCTTCATCGGCTGTCTGGGCGATACGGCACAGGTGGCGGCGGTTTCGGTAGTCGGGCCAGTGTTTTCTATTTTAAGCGCAGTTGCCACCATGCTGGGCGCGGGCGGCAGCGCTATCATTGCCCGCTGCTTCGGCGCAAAAGAAATCGAGCAGGGGCGTATCTATTCCTCTCTGTGCTTCTGGGCGGGTGTGGTGCTGGGGGTTCTTGTTTGTGCCGCGCTGCTGACCGGGGGAGCGCCGTTGCTGCAAACACTTGGCTCCACCCCGGAAACCACGCCGTATGCCCTGCAATACCTACGCATTTTAGCTGTGGGTGCGCCATTTCTGATTTTGTCAAACATGATGGCGATGCTGGTGCGCACCGAGGGTGCCGTAAAAAATGGACTGATTGGTAACCTGCTGGGCACGATTGTGAATCTGGTGCTTGACCCGCTGTTTATTCTGGTCTTTGGATGGGGTGTCAGCGGCGCAGCCGCCGCCAGCGTACTGGGCAATGCGGCGGCAACCGGGTTCTATCTTTTTTACATTGTCCGCAAGGGCACCGTACTTACCCTTGACCCGCGCCCTGCTCTGCAAAAGCCCGCTGCACTGGGGGAGATTTTTGCAATCGGTCTGCCCAACGGCATCAGCAGCCTGTTAGCGGGTTTTGCATCCACGTTCAGTAACCGGCTGCTGTCTACTTACGGTACGGCCGCCATTGCAGCCATGGCGGCCGCAGGCAAGACTACCATGCTGATCAGCATGATTGCGATGGCACTCTGCATGGGCTGCCAGCCGCTTTTGGCCTACAGCTATGGCGCAGGGGACACCAAGCGCCTGCGCCTGCTGCTGAAAGACATTGCGCTGCTCACCATCGTTTTTGGTCTTGCGGCGGGTTTTGCCAGCTTTGCCGGGCGCAGACAGCTTATCGGTATGTTTATCAAAGAGCCTGCCGCCGCTGCGCTGGGCGAGCAGCTGGTGCTTTGGCTTGTGCTGGGCAGCCCGGTTATCGGTCTGACCTACCTTGCCACCAATCTCTTGCAGTCAGTCAATAAAGCAAGCGCAGCCGTTGTTCTTTCTCTGCTGCGGCAGGGGCTGCTTCTGTTACCTTTGCTGTATGGGATGAATTTGCTTTGGGGTGTTCCGGGCATTGCCGCCGCGCATTTTGTGGCAGATGCCGGGTCAGCGCTGATTGCCGTTGCCATGCTGGTACATTTTTGGCGACGGGAACTGTTAGATGCAGTGCAGACCGTTTGAATTCATAAAACACCCGTAAAAGTAAAATAACCCAAAATCTCCCTGCACGAAAAGTGCAGGGAGATTTCAGCTTGTCGAAAAAGGTCACCGTAAGGTGGCCTTTTTCTCGTAAGTGCGCCCGGCATGGGCAACAGCTAGGTGGTGAAAGACCACTACGCGCTCGGCA
>CAVKDR010000032.1:0-28993 GCA_963655125.1 Bulleidia sp. | reverse complement strand
TGCTCACATAAAAATTAGCCGTAGGGGGCGGTGTCCTCAACGCCCCTTGCAATTTCACGTAATCGGCAAATTGCAAGGAGGGGTCAAGACCCCTCCCTACGGAGCAACCGTGAATGACCGGCAAACCGTAAATGGTCGGCCATTCACACATGCGGGCGGATATAGAATCCGCCCCTACGGTATACCGTAAATAGCCAACTACCCGGTGCGGGCCGATGACGAGCATCGGCCCCTACAGAACGGGTAGTAGAGTAAATTTGGCCCCGGAGGGGTCAATCGGAGAGAAGCGAAAAAGCGTTAAGAACCGTGCAGTACTCCTGCACGGTTTAGCTTTTTTGCTTCTCGACCACATCTTTGGGGTTCCTAGGGGCGAGCAGCCCCTAGGCCGGGCCTCCCGCGCTATCGGAAGTAGCGGGCACCTTTTCGGTTCCTTTTGGGTGTCCAAAAGGAACACCTAGTGGAAGAATCCCATTAAATTTGAGCGCGCCGCCGCAAGGTGGCGGCAAGCGAAAGCCACAACAAAAAATAAATCAAAAAGGAGAGACTCACCATGCCCATCCATGGTCACACAAAAATCGAACTTACCAACCAAACCACCGGTGAGGTGGAAACTATCGAGAAAGACAACATCGTAACCAACGCTGTATCGCAGATATTCAACGCGTTCAACGGCATGGCGCTGCTGCGGGAGGCTAACGCCAACGGCGAGCAGGGCGGCACCAGCGAGAAAGGCTGGGAGCTGCTGGAAAGCCTTTACGGCGGCATTTTGCTCTACGACACCACCCTGGGCAGCGATCCGGACACCCTGTTCGCCCCGCCGGAGGCTAACCTTGTGGGCAGCGGCGTACCCAAGGTGCTCAACAATGGCAAGGGCCTGCAGCGCGGCAGCTTCAACAGCGCCGAGAGCAAAACAGACCTGGAAAACGGCGTGGTAACGTTTGTTTATGACTTCGCCACCAGCCAGGCCAACGGCATCATCGCGTCCGTCTGCCTTACCAACCGCTACGGCGGCTTTTTTGACGAGAGCGAAACCGCCCTGGCCGCCGTGGACGGCTCCAACAACTCGCGCTACTACAACAGCACCCTGTTTGGGCAGGAGACCATCTTTCCCAACGCGGCGGGCCAGTACGACAGCCTTCTCTACGGCCGCCCGCTGTACGCCGACCCGGAAGCCGATGAGATGGTTTTTGCGGCCATCACCGACAGCAAACTGGTGCTGCGCCACGCCACCGCTTTGACAACCGAGATCGATCTGTTCAACCCTATCAACACCACCCGCGTCAAAAAGACCGAGGAACTGGACCTCTCGGACCTGATGCAGACCACCGGCCACTACTACAATGCCGTGGGCTACGATGTGGATGCTGACCAGATTTATGTCGTAAGTACGCCAAACAATAGCGAACAGATGAAAACCACCGCCCTCATCCGCGTACGCACCTACGACCGCAAGACCCTGGCGGCCAAAACCTACGAGTTCACCAACCCCACCGGCGTGGTGCTGGCGGGCCAGGTGGGCGGCATCTCGCCGGGGCTGCGCAACACCGGCCGCGTACTGGGCGGCTGCCTGTTCATGGCCGGGTACACCAAGTCGCCCAACACAGCAGCGGTGCCGTTTTACAAAATTCCGCTGTCCGACCCCAGCAACGTCACGGCCATTACCACCCACGACCTGCTGATGCCCTATTTCCAGGACATGCACGATGGCCGCATCTACTTCATGGGTAGCAAGTACACCGCCAAGGCCACGGTGCTGAACACCGCCACCAATGAGATGCGCGCCATGGAGTGCTACTACACCGGCGACACCTACCCTTACCTGGCCGTGCCCGTGCTGGGCCAGCCGGTGGTGCCCTACATGGCGGCGTACAACAGCAACCCCGGCAGCGCCCCCAGCGCCGTACACCAGGGCATCCGCCGCAACTACCTGGCTACCATCAACGATCTGGACGCACCGGTGCAGAAAACAGCCGATAAAACGATGAAAATTACCTACACACTGCGCAAGGAGGAAACCTGATATGCAAGGCATTTTTGCGGGGCGCACCCAGCTGCGCTACCCCTACGGCCGCTACGGCTACACCCGCGGCGGTGGGAAAATCTGGCACGGCGGCATGGATATAGTCGGGTTGGATTCGACTGATATACGCATGCCGTATTACAAAAATAAACGTATCACCGGCAAAGTTGTCCGTGCCCGCCGCGTGACCGACCACAGTAATAAAACCTGGGAGTGGGGCTGGTACGTCTGCGTTCAGCTGGACCCCAGCCAGACCCCCGATGATGTGAACTTTTTGTACTTTTGCCACTGCCGCGAACTGAAAGTGACGGTGGGACAAAAAGTTTCCAGCGGCGACCTGCTGGCCGTGATGGGCCAAAGCGGCAACGCGGCGGGCGGCTACGACCACTGCCACCTGGAAGCCCGCGCCACGGCCGCCGGCAAGAGCCTGGACCCCAGCCAGTACGCGGGCTGCCCCAACGCGGTTGGCGTGTACGGCGAGGAGCCGGGGAGCGCGGATGCGGAGAAAAATACGGAAAGTGGCGATGCTGCGAAGAAATTGCAGCTGGTCACGGTAGGGCCTATCAGCCAGGGCGATGCCGATGCGGTGTACGCGGTGTGCGTCAGCCGTGGGCTGGTGGCTGCCGGTTTATACAAAAGTGAATGGAGTGTGTGAAAATGAGCGAGAATTTGGACAAGAAAAACGGATTTTTGTACGCAAAAGCCGCCGTGGCCGCGTTGTGCGGGGCCTTTACGGCGGCGTTTGGGTGGCTGGGCTGGCTGGTGCTGGCCTGGGCGGCCTGCATGGCGCTGGATTGGCTTTCCGGCAGTGCGGCCGCCGCCAGCAGGGGAGAGTGGTCCAGCGCCGCTGCCCGCGCGGGCATCTGGCACAAAGCCGGCATGGTGGTAGTGGTTTGCGTGGCCGCGCTGACCGACTTAGTTTTAAACGTGGCGGTGGAAAACTTGCCGGTTTTGGGAGATGGGTTGGCGTTTGAGGGAGTCGTCCTGCCGGTGGTGTTGGTGTGGTATATTTTTACCGAGTTGGGCAGCATTGCCGAGAATGGTGCGGCGATGGGGGCACCGGTACCTAGTTGGCTGCTTTCGCTGCTGGCGGAAGGCAAGGATAAGGTTTCGAAATAGCGCTGTCAAGAGGGACCACCATGCGGTCCCTCTTTCCTTTTTAATGGGATGCCGCCCGGTAGCCTTCCTTTTTGGACACCCAAAAAGGAAGCGAAAAAGGTGCCCGCTACTTCCGATAGCGCGGGAGGCCCGGCCAAGGGGGCCCGCCCCCTTGGAACCCCAAAGAGGAGGTCGAAGAACCCAAAAGCTAAAAAATGCAGGAGTGCTGCATTTTTCTTAACGCTTTTGGGTCCTTCTCCAAATTGACCCCTCCGGGGCCAAAATCCCACTATAAGGTTACTGTAGGGGCGCACATTGTGCGCCCGTGGAATCTCGCGCTACCACAAAACTCCGCGGGCGAACACTGTTCGCCCCTACACCCTCTATAAAATAGTATCGTAGGGAGGGGTCTTGACCCCTCCTAAGCGCCTTACAATAACCACATCCTTACCTTATTGTTGCTCACATAAAAATTATCCGTAGGGGGCGGTGTCCTCAACGCCCCGGGCAATTTCACGTAACCGCCCAATTGCAAGGAGGGGTCAAGACCCCTCCCTACGGAGCGACATAAATGACCAGCAAACCGCAAATGGTCAGCCACGCACATGCGGGCGGATATAGAATCCGCCCCTACGATAAACCAGAAATGGGCAACTACCCGGTGCGGGCCGATGACAAGCATCGGCCCCTACAGAACGGGTAGTAGAGTAAATTTGGCCCCGGAGGGGTCAATGCGGAGGACAGGACAAAAGCGTTAAGAAAATTGCAGCACTCCTGCAATTTTTAGCTTTTGACCTGGCCGACCACCGCTTTGGGGTTCCTAGGGGCGAGCAGCCCCTAGGCCGGGCCTCCCGCGCTATCGGAAGTAGCGGGCACCTTTTCGGTTCCTTTTGGGTGTCCAAAAGGAACATCTAACGGAAGAATCCCATTAAAAAAGGGAGACACCGCATGGTGGTGTCTCCCGCAGGGCTGAAATTAAAAGTACTGCTCCAAATCCTTCTTATCGGTCGAGCACTTCATCGCCGCCTCTTTGGTAATGCGTCCAGCATCAACCAACCGGGCGAGGTCGCCATTCAAACTGTGCATGCCCAGTGCCGCACCGGACTGCAGCACACTGGGGATCTGGAAGCACTTGTTCTCGCGGATGAGGTTGCACACCGCATCGGTGCCCACCAAAATTTCGGTGGCGGCGCAACGGCCTCGGCCGGTAGCCAGCGGCAAAAGCTGCTGGGTGATAACGCCGCGTAATACCGTGGAAAGCTGCCCGCGGATCTGGCTCTGCGCACCAGGGGGGCAGACATCAATGATGCGGTCAATCGTCTGCGCCGCGCCGATCGTGTGCAGGGTGCTCATCACCAGGTGGCCGGTTTCGGCGGCGGTCACGGCGGCGGAGATCGTCTCGTAGTCGCGCATCTCGCCCACCAGAATTACATCCGGGTCCTCGCGCAGGGCGCTGCGCAGGGCGGCGGCAAAGCTGGTCACGTCCCCGCCCACCTCGCGCTGATGGATCAACGCTTTTTTGCCTTTATACACGTACTCGATGGGGTCCTCGATGGTCAAAATATGGTCGGGCCGGTTGGCATTGATGTAGTCGATCATCGCAGCCAGCGTGGTAGATTTGCCGCTGCCCGTGGGGCCGGTGACCAAAATCAGACCGCGCGGTTCGTCCGCCAGCTTCTTTAGCACGGGGGGCAGGCCCAGCTGCTCCATCGTGGGGATCTCGTCATTTAAAAGGCGCAGGGTCGCCGAAATTTTGCCCTGTTGGTAAAACACATTCACGCGGCTGCGGGTGCCGTCCGGCGCGGCAATGGCAAAGTCCGCGTCCAGGCGGTGCATGTTCAGCGCCTTGCGGTGGGCCTCGTCCAGGGTGCTTTCAATCAGCGCGCGGGTCGCGTCCTCGTCAAACTGCACGGGCGCTTCCACCAGCACACCGTCAATACGGAACATCAGCGGCAAGCCTTGGGAAATATGAATGTCGCTGGCTTTCATCTGGCGGGCCAGCGCGGTCAGTTCGTGAATCTGCATGGCTTACTCCTCAAAATAGGTGATCTTCAGCAGTTCTTCGGGGGTGGTCACGCCGTCACGCACAAGGGCCACGGCGCTCTCCCGCAGGCTGCGCATGCCCTGGTTTTTCCGCGCAGCTTCGGTCATTTCTTCCATGGTCGCGCCGTCCGCGATCATGCGGCGCAGCTCCTTGTTGATAACCACCATCTCGTGGATCGCCACACGGCCCTTGTAGCCGGTGCCGTTGCACTGGGGGCAGCCCGTGCCCCGGCTGACGAAGGGGATGCTCGGCCCCAGCAGCTCGGCTTCGGCCTCGGTCACCGGTACTTTCTTGGCGCAGGCGGGGCAGACGCGGCGCATCAGGCGCTGGGCCACCACACCGGCTAAGGAGTTGGCGATCATGTACCGCTCCACGCCCATGTCCTCCAAACGGACAATGGACGATAGAGCGTCATTTGTGTGCAGGGTGGAGAACACCATGTGGCCGGTGATGGCCGCACGGACCGAGATGGACGCGGTTTCCGCATCGCGGGTCTCGCCCACCATGATGACATCGGGGTCCTGGCGCAGCAGGGCGCGCAGGCCGCTCTCAAAGGTCAGGCCCGCCACGTTGTTGACCTGGGTCTGGTTGATGCGGTCCAGGTTGCGTTCCACGGGGTCCTCGATGGTGGAGACGTTCACCTGCCGCTGGGCGATGGTTTGCAGCACCATGTACAGCGTGGTGGTTTTGCCGCTGCCGGTGGGGCCGGTCAGGTAAACGATGCCGTTGGGGCGGTCCAGCAGCGGGCGGAACCGCTTGTAGGTGTCCTCGTCCATGCCGAAGTGGTCGGCATGCTCAATGCGGGTGTTGGTGGCAAGCAGACGCAGCACGGCTTTCTCGCCAAACACGGTGGGCAAAATCGACACACGTACGTTGATATCCGGCCCGGTCTCGGGGCGGGCGCGGAAATGCCCATCCTGGGGGACGCGGTGCTCGGCAATGTCCAGGTTGGACATGATCTTGATGCGGGCGATCAAGGGCTGGTGCAAAGCGCGCTGCAGCGTCACATAATCGATGATAACGCCGTCAATGCGCATACGCACTTTGGTCTCGCCCTCAAACGGCTCGATGTGGATATCCGAAGCGCCGGTGGTGGCGGCGCGCTGGACCAGGCTGTTCAGCAGGCGGATGATGGGCGCATCGGTGTCGCCGCCCTCATCGGTCATGTCCACGGCGAATTCCTCGCTGCGGGCGGCGGCCATGTCGCTGCTGTTGGCCTTGCTGGCGGCCTTGCGGGCGCGGACCTCGGCGTAATAATACTGGATGCTGCGGCGCAGGGGTTCCAGCTCCGCCAGCACGATCTCCGGTTCCATGCTGGTCAGCTGGCGGATATCCTCGATGGCGTAGTAGTTCAGCGGGTCGTTGGCGGCAATGACCAGGCTGCGCCCGTTGATGGCGATGGGCAGCATGTCGTACTTTTGGGCCAGCTCGTGGGGCACTTTCTCCACGGCGGAAATATCCACGTTGATCTGTGCAAAATCAACCAGCCGCAGCTGCAGGCGCTGGGCCAGGGCTTCCAAAACCTGGCGCTCGTTGACATAGCCAAGCTCCTGCAGTGCCTGGCCGACACGCAGGTTTTTGTGCTCTTTCTGGTAGGCCAGGGCGGCCATCAGCTGGTCCTGGGTGATGTAGCCAAAGTCGATCAGGACATCGCCGAGACGGATGTTGTTCAAGATACCACACTCTCCTTATCGCAGAGGATCACATTCAACTGTACTGTATAGGTGGCGGTGTTGGTGGTCGTACCGCTGGCATCGGTGTAAGCATCGTGGTTGATCTGGACGCTTTTCAGCTGTACCGAGGGGTACTGCGCGGCCAGGTCATCCAGCATCGTGTAGAAGCTGCTGTCGTTGCCGGTGCAGCGGAAAGTAACGGTACACAGTTTAAAATAGTCAGCCCGTGCGTAGATGCGGGTCAGCGGCGGGGCAACTTCCATCAGCACGGTGTTGGTGTCGGCGGTCGCCAGCGTGGGGTCAGCAGAGTTGATGTCGGTGGGCGCGGCGGCGCTGCCTTTCTGGGTGCTGGCGGTGTAGCCGGTCAGGTTTTGGGTGTCGATGGCGCTGATATCCAGCGAGACCGGCTCCAGATCATGCCCCAGTTCCAGGTTGGAAACCAGGGTGTCCAGGTCGCTGCTGGAAAGCAGGGCGTAGTAGTTGGCGTTGGCCTGCTGCAAGGCGGCCCAGCTTTCGTTTTTGGCGGCGGCGTTGGTGCCCGCCAGGGCGATAGTCTCTTGCATAGCAATCTGCGCCTGCTGGGCCTCGGCCAGGTCGGCGGCAGCCTGCTCGCTGTCCTCCAAGGCCGGGGTGAGCATGAATTGCACAAAAAAGAAGATGAAAGCTAACATACCTACGACATAAAGCAGCAGCTTGTCGCGGGCGGTGATCTCGGTAGTCATGGCATCCTCCTTACAGGGTTATTCCGGCGCAGCCAGGATGCAGCGCAGGTTCAGCGCGTACCCGGCGGTCTGGTTCCGGCTGTTGGTGGACTGGTAGCCGGTGTAGGTCACGTCCGAGAACACGCCGCAGCTTTGCAGCGCCCGCACGTAGGCGGGGATGTCGATGACGGTATCGGATGTGGCGTTGAACTGCAGCACCCCGGAAGCGGCATCGTAGCTGGTGAACTCCACCGTAATGCCGCTGCTTGAGCCCGCCGCATCGATGCGGTTGAGCAGGCTGCTGGTCAAATCGGGGTAGCTTGCCAGCAGGCTGGTCATGCCGTTGGCGTAGTCCGTTAAGCTATGGTAGGTATCAGCGGCCTGCTGGTCCTGCAAAGATTGCTGATAGGGCGTTAGATTTTGCTCGTTGGCGCACCAGGCCCGCAGGTCGCTGGTCTGCCCGCGCATCAATGTGGTGTGCAAAAACACGCCGACCCAGGCCAGCAGGCACCCGGCCACGATGATGACCCCCGGTGCCGCCTTGCGCAAAAACGCCCTGCGATCGGCATTTTTGCCCGCCTTAGCAGCCTGCTGGTATTGCAGATAAAAGTTGTTTTGTTTTGTTGCCATACGGATGACCTCTTTATGATATATGCTGTGCGGCGGCCCGGCGGTTGTCACCACCTTGCGGTGACAACCTTTTATAAGGGGTGCCACCCATCAGACCTACCTTTTTTGTGACCAAAAAAGGTAGCGAAAAAAGTCCCGCTGTTGCGAGGCAGCGGACCCCGCCTTAGGGGCTGCTCGCCCCTAAGAACCCCAAAGGGGAGGTCGGTCAATGAAAAAGCTAAAAAACGCAGGAGTGCTGCGTTTTTCTTAACGCTTTTTCATCGCCCTCCATATTGACCCCTTCGGGGCCGAAATTTCCTCTATAAGATTACGGTAGGGGCGAACATTGTTCGCCCGTGCAATTTTGCGGTGCCGTTAAACTCCTCGGGCGCACACTGTGCGCCCCTACACCCTCTACACCCTTACGTTTCGGCCCCGGAGGGGTCAATGCGGGAGGAGTGCAAAGCGCCGTTAAGAAAATGCAGTCACTCCTGCATTTTTAGGTGCTTTGTGCTCCGACCCTCCTCTTTGGGGTTCCAAGGGGGCGGGCCCCCTTGGCCGGGCCTCCCGCGCTATCGGAAGTAGCGGGCACCTTTTCGGTTCCTTTTGGGTGTCCAAAAGGAACATCTAGTGGAAGAATCCCACTAAAACGAGTGGAGCGCCGCAAGGTGGCGCGGAACGGAAGAGCGAAACAGAAAAACTAAGCAAAGAAACTCGGAAGATTCATCTTCCAATCAAATTCCCCGCTGCCAAGGCGATATCCGCCAGGCGGACCCCATCGGGCAGCTTCAAATTCGGTGTCTCCGGGTAGGCGGCAACGTCCAGCTGCAGCGCCCGGCAGGCGGGGGTGCAGGCGGCCAGGTCATCGGCGGTGCTGCCGCCAAAGTAGACTGCCTTGATCGGGTGCTCGCTCTTGGCAGCGGTCTGGAACTGGATCAGGCCCGAAAGCTTCTGCCCGATCTCGGTGCCCGAAGCCTCGGTCCCACGGGGATTGAACAACCGGCTGCGGGTGGAGTATTTGTACTGCCCCTCCTCGTACAGACCGGCAATCAGCGAATCACCGTCAAATTGCAGCACCACAAAGCTTTTGTCGGCCAGGGCGGGGGTGGCGCGCACCAGCTTGATCTGCCCGGCCAGCGCCAGGTCGATGCTGTACAGCTTCAGGCCGCAGGCCGCAGCCAGGTTGATGTAGGTCTCAATGACCGCGCTTTCCACGCGGGTCGCCAGCACCGTGTCGGCCTTGGTCTTTTTGTCGGTGGAAAGCAGCATGTAATCGTCCAGCGGGGCGGTCACGTCCGCGCCGCCGGTGGAAAGCTCCCGCGTCAGCACGGCCGTGCGTTTCTTTTCGTTCATGCGGGGCAGGGTCAGCACCCGGTGGTTGAACTGGCTGCCGCCCGCCGCCAGCGCCACACGCTGGGTGGGCAGGTTGTTGGCGGCAAAAAAGCCTTGCAGCGCGGCGGTCAGTTCGGCCTCGTTGGTGATGATGCCGTTGATCAGGCAGCCTTCCGGCAGTTCGGTCTGGCAGGCCGCCGTGATCTTGGCCCCATTCGCCGTCGGCGACCCCACCGCCGCATACACGGTACTGTTGCAAAGATAAAGCGAGGTTAAAACGGGCATAGACATTCTCCTTTAGTAGGATACCGTTTTTAATACGTTAATACGCCGAACTCGACTGCCCGATGGTGCCGTAGGATTGGTAGATGGGCAGGATGACGGCCACCACCACAAAGGCCACGATGACACCCATAATGACGATCATGATGGGTTCCAGCAACGTGACCAGCCGCTTGGTGGCGACTTCGGCCTCAAAGTCCAGCGTTTCGCTGATGGTAGCCAGCAGTTCGTCCAGCTTGCCGGTCTCCTCGCCCACGGCGATGGAGGAAGCCATCGACTGCTCGAACCCGTCCACCAGCGCCAGCGATTTCGACAGGCTGTTGCCGGCGCGAACCTGGTCCAGCACCTCGTCAAACTGGCTGACGATCCAGCGGTTGCCCACGGCATCGCGGCTGGCAATCAACGTAGCTACGATAGGAACGCCGCTGGAATACAGGTTGGACAAGGTGCGGGCAAAGCGGGCGGTGCAAATTTTCTGGTTCAGCTTGCCGATGATGGGCGCATGCAGCTGCATGCGGTCCCACTGGCGGCGCACGGCGGGCTGGGCCAGCGCTATGCGGCT
The DNA here is from genome assembly GCA_963655125.1 of Bulleidia sp. Taxonomy (GTDB): domain Bacteria; phylum Bacillota; class Clostridia; order Oscillospirales; family Ruminococcaceae; genus Gemmiger. The sequence continues at coordinate 18,672 of CAVKDR010000032.1, read as the reverse complement.
GCCCACCACCAAAAACGCCACGACCAGAATGATAAGCACCCAGTTGGCACTAACAAAGTCCGATACAGCGAACAAAATCGTGGTTGGCAGCGGCAGGGAATCCATCTGCTCAAACATGGGCATGAACTGGGGCACCACAAAGCCCATCAAAATGGCGATAACGCCCACGATCATGACAGACAAAATCATGGGGTACATCAGACTGTTGCCCACCTGCTGGTTGACCTTGTGCTCGCGGTCGTAGTAGCGGCCCATGCGCAGGAAACTGGCATCGATGCTGCCGGTGCCCTCGGCGCTGCGGGTCATGGCGATCAGCAGTTCCGGGAACGCGGGCGCACACTGGTGCATTGCGTCCGAAAGCGGCACACCCTTGCGCAGTTCCTTTAATAAGGTAGTGTACAGCAGCTTGGTGCGGGCGTTCAGGCCGCGCTCGTCCGCCATAATGCGGAAAGCGCGCACCAGCGGCACACCGGCCGAAAGCAGGGTGCCCAGGCTGCGGCAAAACTCCGCCAGCTCCGGTGTTTTCAGCGGGCGGTAGACGCTGGCATTGGTGCCGACCTCTTTGGCATCGGTCATGTACAGGTCTTGCTCCCGCAGGGTGATGTACAGCGCTTCGGCGCTGGCGGCCTCGGTGACACCGTGCAGTGTCTTGCCCGAAAGCGCCGTGGCTGTGTAGCGGTAACGCGGCATGGATAACCTCCGAAATTACGGTAAAACGTTATAAAAACCGGCAGTACCATGCAAGCACGGGATCGCCGAAAAGCAGCGCCAGCACAATGCCAGCGCACAGGAAAGGTCCAAAAGCAAAGTGGTCTTTTTTGTCAGCCTTGTGGGCGGCCAGCAGGTAGATGCCGTAAAACCCGCCGCCCAAAATGCCAAAAAACATCGCCAGTACGGTATGCTGCCAGCCCAAAAACAGCCCGGCAGCGGCCATCAGCTTAATGTCCCCGCCGCCAAACGCGCCGGGAATCGCCAGGCACAACAGCAGCATCGGCACACTGATGCACACCATGCCGATTAGCGCCCCGGCCCACCGGGCGGGGGAGAGCAGCAGGTTCAGCACCGCCAGCACGGCCACAGCGGCGTTCAGGCGGTTGGGGATCAGCTGGGTCTCGGCATCAATGAGCGCGATGCTCAACAGCACCCCGCAGAGCGCCAGCGCCAGCAGCCCCTGCCACCGCATGCCAAACAGGCCGTCCGCCAGGGCGTACGCCGTGCCGAACCGCCAACGGCAGCCCAGCGCCAGCACACCGCCCAGCAGTTCCACCGCCAGGTAGCGCACAGGAATGGGCGCTTTGCAGTGGCGGCACCGCCCGCGCAGAAACAGCCAGCTGAACACCGGCACCAAGTCGGCGGCGGTCAGCGTGGCCCCGCACTGGGGACAAAAACTGCGGCCGGTCAACGGATTTTTACCCCGGGGCAGCCGCCAGGCGACCACGTTCATAAAGCTGAACAGCGCCGCCCCCAGCAAAAAGGCGATGAGCCCCAGCAGGCATTCCACCAGCAGCATCATGCGCCCTCCCATCGGTCAAAGTGGATGCGCTGCTCGGCCCGCCAGACGGTGTAGCCGGTCTCGGCATCGTACAGCGCGCGCATTTCGCCCTCGGCGTACAGCAGCTGCTGCACGGTGTAGCCGTCCTCGCTGATTTGCAAAAGGGTTACGGTGCCGGGCAGCAGGCCCAGGGATTCGATCTGGTCGGCGATGCCCTCGGCGAAGCCATCGTGGCTGGACTGGTCGGCAAAGGGCTTGCCGCTGGCGTAGCACTGGGCCGACACCGCGCGGGCGGCCAGCTGGGCGGCCTTGACCTGGGTCAGCGCGGCGCGGGCCTTGCCCTGGCGGTTCAGTTCGGTATAGCCGGCCAGGCAGGCGAACAGCAGCGCGGCTGCACAGAAAGCCAGCAGCAGCTTTTCCGCCATCATGAGCAGCGGTGTATCCGGAGACCACCGGACCTTAGCGCCGATACGATCAGACAGCATCCCGCCGCCCCCTTTTCTGTTGGATTTTAACCGTCGTCCAGGCGGCGGATTTTTACACAGATAAAAGTATACTGTACCCTGCGACAATTTGCAAGGGGATTCGACAAATTTAGTGTTATAAAAAAACTTGTTTGGGCGGCTTTTGCGGCCTGGCGGCCCTGCCTACCTTGCGGCAGGACCTTTTATCATGGGATTCTCCCGTTAGACCTACCTTTTTTGTGACCAAAAAAAGGTAGCGAAAAAAGTCCCGCTGTTCCGAGGCAGCGGACCCCGGCCAAGGGGGCCCGCCCCCTTGGAACCCCAAAGAGGTGGTCGAAGGACCCAAAAGCTAAAAAATGCAGGAGTGCTGCATTTTTCTTAACGCTTTTGGGTCCTTCTCCGTCTGGCCCCTCCGGGGCCGAAACGGGGCGTCGAGGACGCCGCCCCCTACGGCCAACTATACATGGGCTGTAGGGGCGATCATTGATCGCCCGTGGAATCTCGCGCTGCCACAAAACTGCGCGGGCGAACACTGTTCGCCCCTACCACCCTCTATAAAATGGTACCGTAGGGAGGGGTCTTGACCTCTCCAAAGCGCCTTACCATAACCACATCCTTACCTTTTATTGGTGCTCACATAAAAATTAGCCGTAGGGGGCGGTGTCCTCAACGCCCCTTGCAATTTTGCGTCATTGCCCAATTGCAAGGAGGGGTCAAGACCCCTCCCTACGGACCGACCATAAATAAAGCATTATCCGTAGAGGTTGCGGTCACGTCCAATCCCACGGGCAACCGAAGGTTGCATTTTGGCCCCGGAGGGGTCAATGTGGAGGGCGATGAAAAAGCGTGAAGAAAAACGCAGCACTCCTGCGTTTTTTAGCTTTTTCATTGACCGACCACCTCTTTGGGGTTCTCAGGGGCGAGTAGCCCCTGAGCCGGGGTTCGCTGCCTCGGAACAGCGAGACTTTTTTCGTTTCCTTTTTTGGTCACAAAAAAGGAAAGTCTTGCGGAAGAATCCCATGATAAAAGGCCCTGCCGCAAGGTAGGCAGGGCCGCCGCACCGCGCCCCCCCAAAAAACAAAAACCTACAATTAGTGCCTGCCGCTAAGGCAAACTACCATATTTCCTCTTGCAACTTGCAAACTGTTATACTATAATGAACCTATCTATATTGGAGAATCCTGTCGATTTTCGTCGATGCGTATAAAACAGCCCAACAAACTGTAAATAAAACGAGGTACACTTGTGCTGCCCATTATAAAGGAAGTTAAACAGAAACTGCGCACCGCCCGCGGCTTCACGATGGTGGAACTGATGGTCGTGCTGCTCATTCTTGGTATCCTGGCTGCCCTGGCGGGGGCCGGGCTGACCGCCTATATCCGCATGGCCCGGTTCGAGCATAACGAAGCCAACGCCCGCACTGTGTTCCAGACTGCCCAGATCGCCCTGACCCGCAAGGACACCAGCGGCGATATGGATGCATTTTTAACGCAGCTGCGTGATGTCGGAATCCACGGCAGCCACTTCAGCGCGGATGGCCTGCAGGAACAGTACGGCGATGCCACCGCCGAGGAAAAGGCGAAGGAATTCAACAATCAGATCTACGCGCTGTACTACGATAAATCCAACCCCGACAGCGAATCCAGCAAAATGGTGCGCGACCTGCTGGATTCCTACGTGTATGACAAGTCCCTGTTCAACGCGTCCATCGTGGTGGAAGTGGACAGCTTAAGTGGCCAGGTCTACTCTGCTTTTTACGATACATCGTCTGATAAACTGCGCTTTGCCGCCGATGGCGATGCGGACAGTGCGATGCTCATCGATGATCGCAGCTACACCCACCGCCGCGGTGATTCACTGGTGGGTTACTATTCGGCCGAGGACACCGTCAACGTGGTGGCCCTGAGCCAGACCCGCCTGAAAGTTAAAAATCCGCAGCTGATCAATAACGAAACCCTCACCCTAAACTGGAGCGGCAACAGCAAAATGGGCGATGTGGATACCATCTACGATGCCGAATTTTACAGCACCGATGGTGCCCGCCTGTTCAAGCTGGAGATCATCTGGGCAGATGTGGAGCCCAACCGCAACGCCAAAATCAAGGTCTACTGGCCCACCACGGATGGAAACGGCTGGCAGGAGGGCTACGATACCTACACCTTCCCCTTAAGCTACAGCAAGGGCCGCTTTATCCTGACGCTGGACGCGATGTGTGATGCCAACCTGCTGCGCGCCGCCGAGAATGACGGGGCCGACCTGACCTCCACCAAGACCACGCTGTTCAGCATCATCCGCCTGACCAGCGGCGCAAAGGACATCTATGTGGAGATGAAGGCCCGCCCCAACGTAAACTTCCAGGATGCCTACACAGAGAGTAAGAAAGTACGCTCCAACACCGAAAATACATTGTTTGCCGCAGGCAGTACCCCTACGGATGCTACGCTGAAATACTTCCGCCACCTGTACAACCTGCGGTGGGTCACCAGCGGCAATTACACCTTTAATAACAAATCCATGCTGGCCGCCGACCAGAACACCACCCTGGACTGGACGGACGGCAGCGTCACCGTCTACTGCGGCGTAAGCGCCAACAGCGACCCCGTGGCAAAGGTACCCAGCCGCACCGGCGAGGTCGTGGCCTGGCCCACCATCCCCACGATTGCAAAAGACGTTACCCTCACCGGCAGTACCAGCGGCAGCGGCCATGTGGTCATCAGCAACCTGCAGCTGCGGGGCAGTTCTATCGCGGCAGCCGCGTGGAAATACGCCGGGGAGGCCGCCTACAAAGCCCGCGACCATTACGTGGGTCTGATGGGCGAAAACAGCGGTACATTGTCAAATATTACCCTGCGCGACCCCGATGTACAGATCAACGCCGAGGTCAAAGCCAGTGGCGAGCAAGACGACACCGCCATGGCAATGGATGCCAACGGCACCCAATACCTGCAGCCGCTGGCCGAGGACGACCCCGACTACCGCCAGGAAATCTGGTCGGTGGGCGCGCTGGCAGGCGTGGATACCGGCAGCCTGACCAACTGCACCATCGACCGCAGCAGCCGCCGCGGCGCCGAGGCCAAAGTCACGGCGGCGCTGACTTTCAGCAGCAACACCATCAGCGAAAAGCGGGTGGACGGCACCAGCATCCAGGACGAACCCCACGGCATCGGCGGGCTCGTCGGCTTTGCCATGCCCGAAACCGGGGCCGGGCTTACCGGCCTGACGCTGGATCAGAATGTTACCGTGGCGGGCATCTTCCGGGACGAGGATGCCGCCGCCAACCCCGGCACTGCCGCCAACACCAGCGCTGATGCTGCCGAAAAAGCGCGGTATAACGCTATTGCTAACGAGGATACTGCCCAAACCCTGTGGCGCGCCGTGGGTGTGGGTGGCGTGGCCGGTGTGCTGGACGCTACCAACCTGACGGGCAGCCAGAACGCCGCCAACCTGGCTGACATCACCAACAAATCCACCGTGGTAGGCAACGCCTTTGTAGGCGGCATCACGGGCAACCTCTACGCCGCCGACAGCGGGGCAGGGGAGGAGTCCAACACCCTCACCGGTCTGGTGAACCAGGGCACGGTACTGGCCGGGGCTAACTATCAGGGCGGCACCGCAGGCAAAAGCAAGGTGCTGGGCCAGTTCTTTGGCGGCATTGCGGGTTACGCCCGCAGTCTGGTGCTGAACGAATGTCACAGTGCCACCCGCAGCGGCTTGAGCGAGACCACCCTGACCAACCTGGTCCAGGCGGGCTACACCGCCACCGGCGCCCTGACCGAGAGCAGCCCCCTCAAGGGCGACTTTGTGGGCGGCCTGGTGGGCTTTGGCCGCGATATTCAGATGACCAACTGCTACACCGAGTCCGGCTACGTGCTGGGCCGCAGCTTCGTGGGCGGCTTTGTCGGCGGCTTCGTGGGCAGTGACCTCTACACCAAGGGCGGCACCAACAACAGCTATGTGTTCGGCAACCGTTATGTAGGCGGCATCGTCTCGGTCAACGGCCTGAACAGCACCATCGAGAACATGACCAACAAGGGCCTGGTTGCGTGCCTGGGTGCCAACGCGGCCTACGTGGGCGGCATTGCGGGTGTCAACGATGCCTCCTGGGGCGTACAGGACGGCACGACCCTTGCCGCCGACGCTACTGCAAAACTACTGGACAGCACCAACAGCATGTCCACGGTTGAGGTGACTGACCGCAACAAGATCGCCCTGCTGCAGCAGCTCAGCCGCACCCAGGACGGCACGGCCCACTATGCGGATTTTGTGGGCGGTGTGGCCGGTTACAACGGCACCAACGGCCAGATCACCTGGCGGGAAAGCTCCGACAAGGGTGCGACCCTGGGCGCGGTGCTCTACGGCGGCAGCTTTGTGGGCGGCGTGGCTGGCTACAATGATGCCACCGCTGCCATCACCAACGAACATCCTACCATCCCCAGCGTCACCGGCACCATCGTGGCAACCGGCGACTGCGTGGGCGGTGTTATCGGCCTGAACGGCGCGGCCACTCTGCCTGCCGTGCAGGTCAGCGCCAACCGCATCGAGGGTGTCCACTTTGTGGGCGGTGTCATCGGTGCCAACCTGCCCGCAGAAACATTTGCTTTCGTCAACGCCAGCGGTGCGGCGGCCAACGCGGCTACCATCGGCACCGGCCGCCTGGTGGCGGACGGCGTAGCGGGCGGCATCATCGGCTACAACCGTGTTGTCAACGCGGATACGCTGAAAAACGCCCTGGCGCAGAACGAAAAGGACGCAGCCGCCCAGACCCTGGGCAAAAACCTGCAGACCCTGCTGCCCGCCTTTGACGGCGGCAATGCCCTGGCCGAGCCGACCCTGACCCAAAGCACCACGGTCAGCGGCATCACCCTGACGGGCCTGAGCAACCAGTTCAATATCTACGCCAACGCCTACGTGGGCGGCATCATCGGCTACAACGCCGCCGACACCACCCTTACGCTGGTCAGCGCCAACAACGGCAACGCCCGCCAGGCGCAGTCTTACGGCGGCCTGGCCCTGGGCACCCCGGCGGATGCCGCCAACGGCACGGCCTACATCCTGGGCAGCGGTGTCACTTTGGGCGAGCTGGACCCCGACCACAACGGCTACTTTGCGGGCGGCATCCTCGGCTACACCACGGCGAACACCACCCTGCAAAACTGCACCAACTACGGCGGCGTACAGCACCCCGTGGCGGCGGGCGGCCTGACCGGTGTCAACGATGGCACCATCACCGGCGGCGTAATGGCGAACTCCATGGGCAACCAGCAGGAGGGTTACCGCTACCTGGGCGGCATCGCAGGCATCAACAACGGTAAAATCGAAAACTCCGCCCCGGCAGCTTCCAGCAGCATCCGCGGCGGTGTGGATATCGGCGGGGTGACCGGTTATAACGGTGAAAATGGCGTTGTCACGCTGGATTCCGTCTACGGCAATGTCTACGGCATCACCGCCACCGGCGGCGTGGCCGGTTACAACCTGGGCACCATCACCGCCCAAAGCGTGACGGTCAAAGTCAGCGGCACCACCCAGACCGGCGGTGTGGCAGGCTTCAACGCCAAGGGGGCGACCATCGGCGGTGCGAAAGCTGCGGATGCAACGAAAATCGAGAGCGGCACCACGGTGACCTCTACCAACGAGGGCGGCGGCGCGGCAGGTGTTAACTACGGCAACATCCGGGGTGTCACCAATCTGGCTGGTTCCATCCAGATTGTCAATCAGTACGCAGGCGGCATTGCGGGCCGCAACTACGGCAGCATTGCAAATAGCAGCCATGGTGCAAACGGAACATCTGACAAAGTGCTGTATACCGGCGGCGGCTATGCGGGCGGCATCACCGGCTGCAACGAAGCTGGCGCAACGGTGGAACGTGTAAGCGTGTATGGCCGTGTCACCGCCGCCAACGGTGAAGCCGGCGGTGTGACAGCGCACAATTATGGCTACATCGATACGGCTGTTTTGCGTGGCACGACGATTCGCGGCACCTCTGCGGCCATTGGCGGCATTGCAGCGGTCAATGAACATGACGGCAACGCTGGCTACAACGCACAGGATGCAGTCATCGAAAATGCCACTCTGTGGACAAAGAGCGAGACCTTCGGAAAAGTAACTCTGTACGGCCCGGCTACCCGTGTGGGTGGTCTGGTTGGTTATAACGCAGGTACGGTGAAAAACAGCGATGTGGAAGCTGATTCCCTCGACCTCTCCCACCTGACCGCCAGCGACAGTACCGTTACGGCGGGCGGCGCACTGGGCGAGAACACCGGCCGGGGCGAGAAGCTGAACGTCCTCACCAACCTGACCGACAGCATGGCAAAATATCTCAACCTGGGCGGCGTTGCTGGCAGCAGCAGCGGGGCCTTGGTTTCCTGTACCTATACGGGCCAGATCGGCACCGGCATCACGGCGGGCTTTACCACCGTGGGCAGTACGGTAGGCGGCATCGTGGGCAGCAATGACGTAGTGTATAACACGGACGGCACCCCCGCCGCCACCGGCAGCGTGGAAAGCTGCAAAGTGGACTACATCAACCTGCAGGTGCAGGGTACCTCCAACGTGGGTGCCAGCCAGGACGCGGCCACCAAGATGAACAGCGCCGCCCACATCGGCGGCATCGTGGGCCGCAACCGGGGCGAGATCAAGGGCAGCACCGTGGGCACGGCCGACACGATGGGCAGCATCGTCACCGCCCGCCACGGCTTTGTGGGCGGCGTGGCCGGTTCCAACAGCGGCACCATCACCACCAGCGGCGGCAAGGGCACCGATACCCTTGTGGAAAAGATCAACGCCTGGCTGGCCGTGCCCTATAAAGAGGTGACTGCGGACGGCGTGACCACCAAAGTGGTAGACACCGACACCCAGAACGCCAACCTGAACCAGATGGTCCGCGTGTTGACCGGCGCGGCCAGCGGCGATGCCGAAAAGACCCTGCAGACCCAGTTTGCCGCCATGAAGGGCATTGACCCCCTGACCAGCGGCAGCAAAAACTACAATAATGTATATACCAGTGACCTTGGCAAGAACCAGCTGACGGTCTCGCTGCACGGCGGCAGTAAAAAGGACGATTTCGCCAACGGCTACCTGGGCGGCATCACCGGCTTTAACGATGTTTCCGGCCAGATCACCGACAGCGCCAGCGGCCAGTGGTTCGTCTATGCCGATAATATCAACCAAGGCTGGGGTGCCGTGGGCGGCATCATCGGCCAGAACGAATCCAACGTGGACTCCACCAGCGGCCTTGTCAACTTTGCCGCCGTCCGCCGCTTTGTGCGCAGTACGCAGAACGATGATGATAACAACAGCGAAAACGAGAAATACTCTACCGATGCCAACCTGGTGGATAACTACGTAGGCGGTGTTATCGGCACGCAGGAGAACCGCACCGGCGACTGTTGGACGCTGGAAAAGTGTGTCAATATCGGCACGGTGTTTAACAGCCGTTCCAACAACGCAGGCGGTGTGTTGGCTTACTGGCTCAGCTACGGCGGTACACTGAATAACTGCTATAACTTTGGTACAATCACTACCAACTCCAACAACGGCAACAGCTCCGGCACCGTCGGCGGCATAGTGGGCTACTTCAACCAGCCCATCGCCGGCACGGCGGCCAACCTGTATCGCTGCAGCAACTATGGCAACGTGAATAAGATGTCCTACGGTGCCAACGATGTAGGCGGCGTTTTTGGTAAGGTACAGCTGGCGGATGACCATAACAGCGATGCCATGACCATCAATATCATAGAGTGCGTCAACGGTGCCAATGTGCAGCTGCAGGCGGCCTCCATGTCGGTTGGTATCTTCTGCTACATTGGCCCTTGGGGCGAGATTCCCAATGTCGAGATCAACATTGACCGTTGCCGCAACTACTGCACCGAAATGTGGGGTACAAACCGTTCGGCTGGTATTTGGGGCAACCGCGGCAATGGCAGCAAATCTGACAAAGTTACCACAGTTACGAACTGCTTCTCTCTGTACAAGAGCAAGAACAACAGCGGAAAAGACTGGTTCCCGATCGCCTATCGCCATACAGCCAGCGAGAAGCTGACCGGCTCCAATAACTACTACATGCAGCTGGATATGAGCTTTGACGGCTATTCCGGCATTACGAACCTGCAAAACGGCCTGGGCCGTACCAAGATTACGGGCGGATGGAACAATGGTTCCGTGGAAACCGAAGCGGGCGGCGGCGCTACCACCGATGTAAAAGCGCACCGTCTGTATGCCGGTGTGGACAGCGGTGCCAACGCGGCCCAGGATGGCGACAACTACTATCACTGCTTTGCCATGCTGCCCAAAATTGATTCGGGCGGCAGCCCTGCGGTCTCGATGCAGGCTGTTACAAAAAACAGTTCGTACATTACCACACTGCCGGGCCAAAACTTCTCGGAAGCTTCGTCCGTGCGTTATATCTTTGCAAGAGATGCCAAGGATTTGACCCAATATCCTGTGCCGGAGGAATGGAATGTTGGCTACGTGGGCAAGATTTTGCTCCTCTTTGATGATGCCAACGGCGACAACAAGACCAGTAAAGAGGACATCACCGATGAAGTCCTGCAGCGCTACTACAGCAATATCCTGGACAGCAGCGCCCCCGATGCCCCCACCAACCTGAAAGTCGTCCGCAGCGATGATACCCAAGGCAATGATAGCGTCTATGGCCGCTATAACGTGACCTGGGATGCCCCCACCACCGGCAGCCCGGCCAGCTACTACCATGTCACCGTTTACGAGACTGACGCGGACGGCAATCGCCTGGACCAGACCCCCTTGCTGGAAGCCAACGCCTACGACACCCGCTTTACCTTTGAAAGCAAAGCCGAGTGGCAGGGCCATTACTTCCAGGTCAGCGTGGCCGGTGTCAATAGTAAGGATACCGGCACCGCCGCAGTCTCGGGCACGATGCAGTTTGTCCGCGCCCTGCCTACGCCGGAAATCGAAGTGCGCCTGATGCCTACACCGGGGCAGGGATATTATCTCCGATTCAGCCAGATGCTGGTGCTGACCAACGCCGATGTCTATGATACCCTGATGGAGAACGCGGGCTTGAAGGACTGGACGGTTACAGTCGATATACCGGACGAGGGTACCTTCACATTCAGCAACGGCGATACTGCGCCGCAGCGCCTGGAAAAAGACCTGGGCAAGAGTAAGCGTATTACCGCCGTGGCAACTTCGACAGACACTAGCTGGATGCGTTCCGGCCAGTATGACGAAACCTCCTATCTGCCGGTATGCTGGTCTGGCGGCAACCCCGGCCTGGCACCGGGCACCCTGACCAAGTCGGTTGATATCCAGGGCTCCACCATCGATGACCTGACTGTGACCGTGACCCTGAAATTCGACCCGGGCAATAACCCTGTCCTGCCCACCTATCGCGTCATGCTCATGGCCCGTTACCTGGGCGATAAGACCATTACGCTGAACGGCACGGATGTCTCCCTCAACGGCCAGTACATTACGCTGGCCGCCCGCCAGACGGTTGTGCCCAACAGCGATACCACCTTTACCTTTACCAACCTGCCTGCCGATACCCTGACCAATTACGATAACTGGACGGTTGTAGCCGTGCCGGTCAACAGCGGTCTGGGCGATGTGGTTACCCGTTGGGATGTCACCGATGCCGAAGCCCTGACCACGCTGCAGGCCTCCACCGCCAGCCGCCCGGCGGCCTGGTACGGCGGCCTGGAAATTGCGCAGGAAAGCAACGGCTACAGCTTTGCCAACCTGACCCCGCTGTATTTTGCTAACAGCAATGCCAGCGATTACGGCAACTGGGTAAGTGCTGCGGCAAACCAGATCCTGTTTGAACAAAGCAAGATCACCGTTGCCCAGGCCCCGCAGCTGACGGGCGTACCCGCTGACGGCATCCTGTACGAAAACTACGATAAGACGCTGCTGGAAAGCGATAACCAGCTGGCCTACACCTTCACTTGGGTTCAGCCCGATGAAGCAGCGACCAGCGGCGGCAGCACCAAGTACAAGCTCACCCTCTACGGCGTGACCGAGACCAGGGACGCGGACGGCAACGTCATTTCTACCGCCGAGGAGACCATCACCCTGCCGGACGATGCCAACAGCAAAGTCCAGTACGCGGACGGCACCTACAGCTATACCCTCAATATCGATACCGACCTTGCGGGCGGCAGCAACAGCTGGCGCTTTGATAAAGTGCGCCTGCGCGTCACCCGCGATACCACCGGCACCACCCAGGGCATCGGCGCGGCGGCTACCGACAGCTATACCGTGCTGCGCCGCCTGCAGCAGGTGGGCGAGCCGGAAAGCGTCATCTACGTGGACACCGGCAACGCCGAGCAGGTCCGCTACCAGATCAGCTGGCCCGCCGTCTCCGATACCCGCGTACACCACTACGAACTGTACGCGCAGGTGCAGACCACCAACGCCACCGGCGGCACCACCCTGGGCGATGCCTTCCCGCTGTACCCGGCGGACGGCGACAGCACCACCCTGATCCAGACCACCCAGACCATCGTGGACCTGGAAGCCTACCAGGGCAAAACGCTGGTGTTCTACGTGGTGGCCTGCCCGGATGATGCCAATACCTTGGTGCTGCGCAGCCCCAACGGCGAAGCCAGCGCCCCGCAGACCATCATCCACCGCACCGAAGCCCCCGCCATCAGCGATGTCGGCTTTACCTGGACGGGCAAGACCGTCACCGATGCCCTGCCGCTGATGACCGCTTTCTGCAACGACCTGACCATCCAGATGCAGGTAGACAGCGCCAACGCCGCCAGCTACTTCTTCACCGGCTACCTGTTTGATGCGGAGGATGACTACCTCACCGCCTGCCGCCTGGCAAAGGCCTGGATGGCTGACCCCACCAAGGCCAACCTGGATGCCCTGAACGCCGCCCTGGCAAACGGCACCTGCATGATCCCCGAATCCTCCAAGACCGTGGGCAGCGAGACCCAGGTGGGCGGCAGCACGGTATCCTACACCGTCACGCCCAACGCCAACGCCTTTACCATGCGCCCCGCCGATGCCAACCGCTACCTGCTGCCCGCCCTGCGCGCCATGGTAGCCAACAGCGAGACCGAGACGACTTCCTCCTCCTGGAAGTTCTACGTGCCGGCCAATTACAACACCGCAGCGGGCGCTTTGCACCTGCCCCAGATCAAGCTGGACAAGCCGGAAAAGGACGGCAATCCCAGCCTGACCTCGGTGGAATCCACGGTGGAGGGCAAGCTGTACGGCACCAACGATGAACCGTGGGAGCCCGCCAGCGCACAGATCACCATCAACCAGTACGCCGTGCAGTGGCCCGCCGTCAACGAGTACACCGACACGGACGGCACCATCCGCAACTTTGCCGAGACCTACCGCTTCACCGTTACCACCGGCGCGGATATGCCCGACCCCAACAAGGGCGAGTACAGCATCCGCTTTACCGTGGCCCCGGCGGATACCACCGTGGAAAATGACGATGGTACGACTACGGATATCCATCGCGGCGAAATTTTGACCGTGGAAAAACTGCCCGCCGGCTTGGCCGATGAGGACGACAGTTGGCTGGACATCACCGATGCCGCCCGCCATGTGGACAACGCAGGCACCGATGACGAAGTGACCTGGTACGACCTGAGCATTGTGCAGGTGACCCGCACCGTAACGAACGATGACGGCACGACCACCGAAGTGACCGAGCTGGTCAGCCAGCCCATCACCCTGAAAGGCCGCCATGCTATTAACAACGATAACCCCAGCTACCGCATCGAGACCGTGCCCACCCTGCGCCAAGCCGAGATGACGGACTACTCCTCCGGCTACCTCGTCACCCTGCCCGACCTGACCCAGCGCGCCGATGGCGACAACGATGAGCTGACCGCCCTGGCCAAGTTTACCGATAAGGTCACCATCTGGGCCGTGGGCGATGGCGAAAAGACCGCCGACTCCGACAAGCTGGAAGTCGCCCTGCGGGATACCGGCACCCAGGCCATGACCGAGGATGCCGCCCGCCCGGTGTTTGCCCTGGCTGACCCCCAGCCCGTGCAAAACACAGCCCTCGCTACATCCGAAACCGCCGCCCCGGCGGCCTGACCCTGCCATACTACCCAAAGAAAGGAGGGTGCACCATGCCCCAAAAACGCAAAAACCCGCTGCGGGACCAGCAGGGCATTGCCATGATTTTGGTGCTGTGCCTGGGCGCACTGTTTGTGGCGCTGGCTGCTGCCCTTATGTACGCGGCCTCGCTGATGATGGCCAACGCCGACCGCCAGCTGCCGGAGCAGGATGTCTACGAACTGGCCGTCAGCTTCTCCGATGTGCTGGAGCAGGAACTGCTGAACTACACCGGTGCCCAGGAAAAAGACGGCGAGATGACCGAGGAAAACGACCAGAGCATCGGCTACTTTATCAATCATATCTACGTCAAAAAAGGCTCCATCGATAACCCCTACGGCGATGACACCGACCACGTCTTTTACCTGCAGGCCCCCGATGGCATCGATGAGATGAGCGTCACCCTCAACAAACACCCCAGTGACGATGTGGACGACAGCGGCAACGTGCTGGAAGCCTATGAACTGGTCATGTACAGTGCCAGAGAACTGTCCGACATCCTGGAAAGCAGGGAAAGCGAGTGCGCGGAGTATGGCATCGAGGATTACGATATTTCTGTCACGGTAAAAGTGGTCAAAGGTGACGAGAGTTATTCGTACACGCGGCAATACCGCCACTATGGCGGCTATCAGGTGTACTACACCCGCGACAATAATACAACGGCCCAGCTGACCCGCCGTGGTATGAGCGGTACGGATTCGTTGGTCTTTGTCAACGCAGTTGGCGATGAAACCTATATCACGGATGATAGCACCGGCACACTCTACCTGCGCTACCGCATGGATACCGACACCGCCTGCCGCTTTACCCGCATCACCGCCGACGACCAGTAAGGAGGGCCTTATGCAAAAACTGAAAAACGCCCTGCACAACCGCCGCGGCGAAACCATTGTGGAAGTGCTGGTGGCCTTTGTGCTGCTTATGCTGTTTCTGGCGCTGTTCACCGCCTCGCTGCGGTTCGCCCGGCGGGCCTCGGCCCAGGCGCAGACCACCCGCGACAACGCCTACCTGCTTACCGAAGCCCTCTACCCGGTCAACGACACGGCGGCCGAATGGCAGGACGGCGGCAAATCCACGATGGATTTCAGCCGCAGCAACCGCACGGCCTTTTCCGTAAAAGATGTCCAGCTGCAGACCATCCAGGTCACCACCGAGGACGGCACCACCCACACCTTTACCCGCTACTATAAAGAGGACACGACCCCATGACCACCCCGCTGAACAACAAAAAAGGTACCACCCTTGTGGAGTTGATCGTCTGCCTGGTGCTGCTGGCGCTGTTTGGCACGGCGGCGGTCACGCTGGTCAAGCCCTGCGCCGAAGCCTACATCGAGGTACAGCAGCTGACCCGCGCCCAGAACCTGGCGGATGCCCTTACCGAGACCATCCGGGGGGAGTTGGCGGCTGCCGATGGCACCCTGGCGATCGTCAGCGCCGCCACCGGCGAAGCCGATGCGGACGCTGTGCTGACCGGCTCCCGCCTGACCGAGGGCACCGGCCTGCGCTTTACGGTGGAGAATAACTATGTCGAGGTGCTGGATGCCGGCTACGTCCCCCTGCTGAAAACCACGACCCTGACCCAGGACGGAACCAGCGTGGAAAAGACCCTGTATGATCCCAATGACGACACCTTTGCGGAACTGAACCGCTACCTGCATATGCGCTTTTACAAGCATGACGAGGACAAGACCGAACTGCACGAAAAATACCCCACCTACGCCTACACTACCGCCTACCCCAACGGCGACTACATGGGCCTGGTCCTCTCGGATCTGAAATTTTCCGCCCGCGGCTGGGCGCAGCGCACCGTCACCACAGAAACCGGCGATACGGAGGAAAAAATCTACCTGACCTCGCTGACCATGGAACTTACTGTGGCCCGCCCCACCGCCAATGCCGATGGTACCACCAGCTACACCCCCGTCTGCACCCAGACCGCCGTTATCCCGCTGCCCGGCTCGCCGGAGTTCCAGTAAAAAATAGCGAATAATTTGGCGAATAAATTGTTGCTTGGGCACTAGACAATCGGGTAAAAAAACAGTATACTAATTAAAACTGCACTACAAGGTGCACCAATTTATGATTTGAACGCATAGGAGAGACTTTGCCATGGCAGCAGATATTGAAATCAGGATGCTCGGAAAATTTGAGATCCTTATGGACGGCAAGCCGGTCCTTGCCGCACTGAAACAGTCCCGCAAAGCCACGATGCTGATCCAGTATCTGGTCTTGCAAAAGGGCGAAAAAGTGACCCACAAAGACCTTACGGATACCCTGTGGAACGGGGAGCGCTCCACCAACCCCGATATGGCCCTGCGCGCCATTATGCACCGTTTCCGCAATATGATCGAGGCCGAGGGCCTGAAAGACCTGGAGACCTGCATCATCACCAGCCGTGGTTACTACCAGTGGAACCCCCTCATGGACTGCCGCATCGATGTCTTTGAGATGGAAGCCCTGATGGAGGAAGCCCGCCGCCAGCTGAACCCCGCCGCCGCCGTGGCCCGCTACGAGCGTGTGCTGGAACTGTACGCCGGCCGCCTGCTGCCGATGTCCTGCAACGAGTCCTGGGTCGAGACCCGCAGCCTGACCCTGCACGGGCAGTACCGCACGGCGCTGTTCCAGGTGCTGGAATCCTGCAAGCGCAAGGGCGAGAACGAGCGCATCGTCAAGCTGTGCCGCCGCGCCATTGAGCTGGACCCCTACGAGGAGCGCCTGTACCTGGAGATGATCCAGGCCCTGGAAGCCCTGGGCTGCCACGAGGAAGCGCTGGAACTGACCCGCCGCGGCAACGCCATGGGCTGTCTGCACCATGCCGTTGAGCCGGAGCGTGTGGGCGTGGTCTCCCGCCAGGCCCGCCAGGCGGACCGCAACCTGGAAAATGATATCTCCCGCCTGGCCGAGGAACTGCCCGATGACAACGCCCACGGTGCCGTTTACTGCAGCTTTGAGACGTTCCGCCAGATCTACCACCTGCAGCGCGGCGTACAAGGCCGCTTCGGTGTGCCGGTCTACCTGGCCCTGCTCACCATGACCCCCGCCCAGAACGCCGACCCCGGCGAGACGGACACCATGATGGAGCAGCTGGGCGAGCTGATCCACAACAGCCTGCGCCAGTGCGATGCCATGGCCCGCTACAGCGAGAACCAGTACGTGCTGCTCATCACCGGCAACAGCAGCGCCGAGAACGGCAGCACCCCGTTGGAGCGCATCAAGGCAGCGTTCTACCGCATGCCCGCCTACGGCCGCTACCTGCTCAACTACCACATGTACGCCCCCGAACTCCACCCCACCTCCGCCGACACCCGGAAACGGTAAAACTGCAGTATACGCTCTCCTATGTAGGGGCGAGCATTGCTCGCCCGCAGGAGCATATAGAATGCTCCCCCACAAATCCCGCCAGGCAACCAACCTCCCGTCACCGTAGGGGCGGATTCCATATCCGCCCGCTTTTACAGCCTACCCACTCCGCAATCAATCCTATACGTTCCAGACACGCTCCGCCAAAGCGTGTCTTTTTTGTTAAATCATTGCAACTTGCGCCTAGGCGTGTTACAATAATACCAACAATGTTAAATCCGTGACAATTCGCCCCGGACTAAAAGGAGAATCCCCATGGCTTTGTTCAATTTCCATTTCGACCGTCCCGGCCCCGGTGTCTCGCCGGATGCCCCCCGCAAAAAAGGCCCCGCCCGCTTTTTCGAGATCCTGGGCCGCGATCTCATGTCCTTCTACCTGGCGGGCATGCTGGCGCTGGTCAGTGCGCTGCCTTTCGTGTTCGGCGTGTGGTTCGCTGTCGATACCCACTCTCTGGTGCCGCTGCTGCTGGCGGGTGTGCTGGGCGGTATGATCGCCGCGCCCCAGCTGTGCGGTCTGCTGGATACCATCCTGCGCAGCCTGCGCGATGAGCCGGGCTTCTGGTGGGCAACCTACCGCCGCGCCTGGAAACGCAACGTCAAAGCGTCCCTTTTGCCGGGTGCCATCGGCGGCCTGCTGCTGGCGATGCAGGTCTTTACGGTGTTCCATTACGATGTTTCGGCTGGCGTGGTGCCGGGGGCACTGCTGGCCGTGGGCCTGTTTTTGCTGCTGGGCCTGGGCGAGTTCCTGTTTGCCCAGATCGTGCTGCTGGACATGCCCTTTGCGGGCCTTGTCAAAAACTCGCTGTTCCTGTTTTTGGGTTACCTGCCCCGGGCGGCGCTGGGCGTAGTGTGGCAGTTTGTCTACTGGATCATCATTCTGCTGCTGTGGCCCGTCAGCGGCTTCGCCATGGTCCTCACGGGTCTCTGGCTGCCCGCCGTGCTGACCATGCAGGCCATCTATCCCGTCCTGGACAAGGCCTTCGACCTGGAACGCCAGATCAAAGCCATCCGCGATGCGGAGCTGGACAATTCTTCTTCTGATAATTAAATAGTATCCATATCGGCCCTGCCTACCTTGCGGCAGGGCCTTTTATAATGGGATTCTTCCGCAAGACTTTCCTTTTTTGTGACCAAAAAAGGAAACGAAAAAAGTCTCGCTGTTCCGAGGCAGCGAACCCCGGCCAAGGGGCTGCTCGCCCCTTGGAACCCCAAAGAGGAGGTCGGTCAATGAAAAAGCTAAAAAACGCAGGAGTGCTGCGTTTTTCTTAACGCTTTTTCATCGCCCTCC
>CAVKDR010000031.1:0-34203 GCA_963655125.1 Bulleidia sp. | reverse complement strand
AAATGCAAAAGCCCGCCTTGGCGTGACTGCCAAAACGGACTTTTTCTACAAGCTGGGCTCCCTTGTGTAAAGGGAGCTGTCAGCGAAGCTGACTGAGGGATTGTGGCCTTATGGGGTGAACCAACCTAACGCGAAACGCGGAACAATCCCCCACCGCTTCGCGGAGCCCCCTTTGCACAAGGGGGCCTTTTGCGGGCGGATGCAAGCATCCGCCCCTACAAAATCAGAGAAAATTTTATGAATTACAAATAGCTCATTTCCTCGCGGCGTTTGCCGGCAAGGTCGGGGTTGTCGAGGACGGCACCAGCACCCAGGGCCACGCAGTCCAGCGGGGCTTCGGCGATGTGGACATCGATGCCGGTCTCGTTCTGGATCAGCGTATCCAGCCCGCGCAGCAACGCGCCGCCGCCCGAAAGCATAATGCCGCGGTCAATGATATCGCTGGAAAGTTCCGGCGGGGTACACTCCAGCGTATCCTTGATGGCATCCACGATGCGCAGCAGGCTTTCACTCATGGCTTCGCGCACTTCCTCGGACCGGATCAGGATGTCCTTGGGCAAGCCGTCCACCAGATTGCGGCCCTTGATCTCCATGCTGGTCTCGGGGTCCTGGGGGCAGGCGGAGCCGATCTCAATTTTAATCTGCTCGGCGGTGCGCTCGCCCACCAGCAGGTTATATTTGCGCTTGATGAAAGCGATGATGCTCTGGTCCAGCGTGTCACCGGCACAGCGGACGCTGCGGCTGGACACAATGCCCGACAGGCTGATGACCGCCACTTCGGCCGTGCCGCCGCCGATATCCACGATCATGCTGCCGATGGCATCGGTGGTGGGCAGACCCGCACCGATGGCAGCAGCCATGGGTTCCTCGATCACCGTGACCTGGCGGGCACCTGCTTTGGCGGCAGCCTGGCGCACGGCGCGGCGCTCGACCTCGGTCACACCGGAGGGTACACAGATGACCACCCGGGGGTGGGCCAGGATGCTGTTGCCGCAGGCCTGGCGGATGAAGCTTTGCAGCATGGCGGCGGTAATATCAAAGTCCGCAATAACGCCGTCCTTCAGCGGACGGACTGCCACGATGGATCCCGGTGCGCGGCCGATGACCGCCTTTGCCTCGTGCCCAACGCTGCGAACCCGCAGTTCATCGCTGCGCGGATCCACGGCCACCACGCTGGGTTCCCGCATGATGATGCCGCGGCCTTTCATATACACCAGCGTGTTGGCGGTGCCCAGATCAATGCCGATATCCTTGGTAAACATAGCCTGTATTCTCCTGAAAAATGCAGTCAGAGTATCTTTGAATTTGCCCATGCAGCTCCCACTTTCTTTGGCGGGGCTGTTGGCAAGGTTACGCAAATTCGCGCAAAAGCTGTGCCGCGCGGTGAACCGGCAGCCCCATAATGTTGTAATAGCACCCCTCGATGCCCGCGCACCAGAGGGCAGCATGCCCCTGGATAGCATAGGCCCCGGCTTTATCATACGGCTCCGGCGTACGGACGTAAGCGCGCAGGTCCTCCTCGGCAATCGGCGAGAAATGCACCAGCGTGGTCTCCACCGTAGAAGCCGCACGGCCGCCCTGGCAGATGCAGACACCGGTGTGTACCTTGTGGGTGCGGCCGGAGAGTGCCCGCAGCATACGCAGCGCATCGGCTTCGTCCTGGGGTTTGCCGAACACTTCGCCGTTGCAGTCCACCACGGTATCAAAGCCAAGGACGGTATCCGCCGGGTGCAGCTTTGCCACGGCGCGGGCCTTGGCCGAAGCCAGGCTCTGGGCCAGGTGGGCCGGGGTATCGGCGGCGATTTTGCCCTCGTCCACATCGCTGGTGATGACGGTATAGTCCGGGGTGATAAGTGCCATCAGTTCGCGGCGGCGCGGGCTGCCGGATGCCAGGATCAATGCCATAGCAGGGTGTCCTTTCGTGTTTGATTATAGCCGGGGCGGGGTGTCGAAGTCTGTTCGTTCCGCGCGAAGCTGGAAAATTTTGGAAATTTCACTTTACTTGCCGGTGGAGCCAAAGCCGCCGGCACCACGGTCGGTGTCAGAAAGCTGGTCGGCAGCCACAAAGCTGGCCTGCCAGACGGGGGCGATGCACAGCTGGGCCACACGCTCGCCGGGCTGGATGGTGTAGGCGGTGTCGGACAGGTTGACCATCGGCACACGGAGTTCGCCGCGGTAGTCACTGTCGATGACACCCACACCGTTGGCCATGCACAGGCCGTGCTTGATGGACAGACCGCTGCGGGCGTACACCAGCGCTACGCAGGAAGCATCCGGCAGTTCAATGGCAAGGCCGGTGGGCACCAGCGTACGCTGCATGGGGGCCAGGGTCAGCGGCTCGTCCAGCACAGCGCACAGGTCGGCGGCAGCAGCGCCGGGGGTGGCATAGGCAGGCACCTGGGCACGGGGGTCCAGCTTTTTGTATTTTACAGTAGGATTCATAATAGTCTCCCAAAATCAGTTATTGGTATAGTATAGTCCACGGGTAAACTCGCTGTCAAAGGGTTGGGCGGCAAAAAGTTCTGCCAAAACCTGGGCCGTGCGCTGCGGGGTCTCGGTGGTAAAGGCGGCAACGGCCGTGTCCACCGGCATTTCCCGCAGGCGGTCGCCCATGTAGAGCGGCACCGGGTTGTACACCGTGCGGATGCCCGCGCCGCCGGGGGCCGAGCAGGTCACGGTAAAGTCGCGGCCTTTGCGGTCCCGCAGGGTGCCGCCGCTGTGGCAGGATGCGCAGTCCCGCACATTGCGCAGCGGGCAGGCGCGGGTGAGCATCAGCGGCAGATGGCCGTAGCAGAGGGCGGCAGTCGGCACACCGGGGGCCACCGCCTGCATGGCGGTCAGGGCGGTTTCCGGCTGCAGCAGCATGCCCTGCAGGCCCAGGGACGTATAGCGGGCGGCGCTCATCGGGTTGGTAATGTTCAGGCTCAGGCCGCCGTAGACGGTCCAGCCATCGGTATAGCGCAGCTGGGCGGGGTTGTTGACCACTGCCCCGGCGAAACCTGCATCTTGCAGCGCGGCCAGACGGGCGGCGGTCTTTTCCTCCAGCTTGCCAAACATGACGCGAGGCAGTTCCAGCAGGGTCTTGCTGCGCCAGTCAGCGGGGATGCTGTCGGCTTCGGCAATCGGGAATACCAGCCACTGCAGTTTTTCCACATAGTCCGCCGGGCACTGGGCCGCGCGGGCAAACCGTGCCGCCAGCGCCGGGACACCGCCCACGCTGTGGGCCGGATAGATTGGCATTTCAAAGGGATGGGTGGCGTGGGGCTGGACGGTGCTGCGCTTTTCCAGCAGCTTATCCAGGGCTTCACGGCGCATCTCGTTCCAGGCAGAGCCTGGCAGGAAGCCGAGGCCCCCCTCCCCTGCGTCCACCGCGATACCGGCGGCCGCAAAGGGGGTGCCGCCGGTCTTGTTCAGTGCGCGCTCAATGCCGGGCAGCGGGTCCTTTTGGGCGGGCTGCGGCTCGTCCATGCTGTAGACGTTGACTTTATTGCCTGCGTCATCGGCGGCGGTCAGCTTGATGCCGCCATCCTCCACGCCGCCGCTGACGGTGTACTGCACCGGCACCCGCTGCAGCTCACGGCGGAACAGCTCACGGGCTTTGGGCGTGGCGGCACGGGTAGCAGCAGCATCCGCCTCGGTGCGGACACCGAACATTTTGCCATCGTTATGGTTGGTCAGGTAGCCATCGGTGAAGCCGGACCGGGAGAAGATGTCCCGCACCAGCTTCTCATCGTAGGGCTGGCCCTCCCGCACGGCGCGGCAGGCGGCCACGGCAGCGGCAGCATACTCCGGCGTACGCAGGCGGCCCTCGATCTTGGCGCTGACCACGCCGGCATCCATCAGTTCCCGGATGTGGGGAATATAATCCATATCTTTCAGGCTCAGGTGGCAAGCTTTGCCGGGCTGGCCGGGGCGCAGACCTGCGCTGGCATCAAAAGGCAGGCGGCAGGGGCCCGCACAGGCACCACGGTTGCCGCTGCGGCCGCCCAGGAAGGCGCTCATCATGCACTGGCCGGAAACGCTCATGCAGAGCGCACCGTGGACGAACACTTCCACCTCAATGGGGCTGGCGGCGCAGACAGCGCGGATCTCCTCCAGCGAAAGTTCGCGGGCCAAAATCACACGGTCATAGCCCAGCGCGGCCAGTTCCCGCGCACCCTCGGGGGTGTGGATGCTCATCTGGGTAGAGCCGTGCAGGTGCAGCGTGGGGGCGATGGTTTTCACCAACTGGGCCGTGGCCAGGTCGTCCGAGATGACGGCATCGGCCCCGGCTTCGGCCACGGCGCGCACCGCATCGGCCAGGCCGGACAGTTCGCGGTCATAGACCAGCGTATTCAGGGTGACGTGTACTTTTACGCCCCGGGCGTGGCAGAAACTGACAGCCTCTTTCAGTTCCTCCGGGGTAAAGTTGCCCGCCGTGCGGCGGGCGTTGAATCCCGTAAGGCCCAGATAAACAGCATCAGCGCCGCTGAAAACAGCGGCGCCAAGCATTTCACGGTTACCTGCCGGGGCTAAGATCTCCAGCGTATTGCTCATGCATCCTCCAGGGGGGTCTGGGCGCGGCGCAGGCGGCGCTCCAATTCATCAATGCGGCGCTTCAGCGAGGCATTCTCGCGGCGGGTCTCCTCGGCTGCCATCTTGGCGCTGGCGGCATCCTCGAGGTAGTCCTTGATCTGGCGGCGCATGTTATCGGCGCTGCCGCTGGCCTTTTCCAGTTCATCGCGGTAGTTCAGTGCCGTCATCACGGCAGCAGTGGTAATCGAAACCGAGTTCGAGGAGGCCATCAGTTCGTTCATATCCAAATTCAGGCGGTCGGCAAGGTTCTGCATGTAGTCCTCGCTCTCGCTTGTATTGACGACATAGCTGGACCCGCAGATGTTCAGCCGCACTTTTGAAGTGGCCATGCCCATGATTTGTACTCCTTCCCAAATTGTGTCTAAATTCAGCCCTGCTCCAACCTTGGCTGAAATTTTATGTTAGCCTTATTATAATACAAAACTGCGCGCAACAAAAGGGCTTTTTGCATAAAAGTCCAAAAAAAGCCGCCAAACAGGCAAATTTGACTTGCGTAATTGGTACTTTTTGGCTATAATCATTAGTGTGGTGTGTTAAAGCAACCACAAAGTACGCCGCATCCTTGCACATAGGCGGCGGAAACGATAGACGAACGATTGAAGAAAGTTAGGAGAGAACGATTTGAAATACACAAAGCGTGAGTTTGAGAAACTCCTGAAAGATAAGCTGACCAGCGAGTGCAATGTCACCCTGGACACTGCTTCCGCTGACCAGATCTACCGCTGCCTGGCTTCTGTCACCCGCCAGATCATGTCTGACCGCCAGAAGCAGTACCAGTCCAAGGTGCTGGGCCAGGGCAAAAAGCAGGTCTACTACCTCTGCATGGAATTCCTGATGGGCCGCAGCCTGCGTTCCAGCCTGTTCAACCTGGGCCTGAACGAAGTGGCCGAGAGTGTACTGGCTGACGCTGACATCAAGATCGATACCATCTATGACCGTGAGCCGGACGCAGGCCTGGGCAACGGCGGTCTGGGCCGCCTGGCTGCCTGCTACCTGGACGGCATGGCTACCGATGGCATCCCCGGCACCGGCTACTCTATCCTGTACGAGTACGGCATCTTCAAGCAGAAGATCGTGGACGGCTGGCAGCAGGAAACTGCCGATAACTGGCTGCCCGGCGGCCAGGTCTGGATCAAGAGCCATCCTGACCAGGCCCAGGAGATCCGCTTTGACGGCCAGGCCATCGAGACCTGGGAGGGCGGCTTCCACCACGTCAAGTACGAGAACTACAACTCTGTCATCGCCGTGCCCAACGATATGTATGTGGCCGGTTACGGCAGCACCGGCGTTTCCAAGCTGCGCCTGTGGCAGGCTAAGGCCCCCAGCTTTGATATGAGCAGCTTCAACGCCGGCAACTACAACACCGCCATCAGCCAGTCTGCTTCTGCCGAGCTGATCTCCAAGATCCTGTACCCCAACGATAACCACACCGAGGGCAAGATCCTGCGTCTGCGCCAGCAGTACTTCTTCTCTGCTGCTTCTATCGCCGATATTCTGCAGAACCACCTGAACCAGTACGGCACCCTGGATAACCTGGCCGACAAGGTCGCTATCCAGCTGAACGATACCCACCCCACCGTGGCTATCCCCGAAATGATGCGCATCCTGCTGGATGAGTGCAGCTACGACTGGGATGCCGCTTTCGACATCTGCCGCAAGGTGTTTGCTTACACCAACCACACCGTCATGAGCGAGGCGCTGGAGAAGTGGAACGCCGACATCTTCCGCTCCACCCTGCCCCGTATCTGGCAGATCGTCTGCGAGATGGACCGCCGCTGCCGTGCCGAACTGGCCCAGGCTTTCCCCGGTGACCAGGGCAAGATCGACTACATGGCTATCATCGGCGACAACCAGGTGCGCACCGCCAACATCTGCGCCTACACCTGCCACGCCATCAACGGCGTTTCCAAGCTGCACAGCGAGATCATCAAGGACAGCGTGTTCCATGATTATTTCCTGTTCAAGCCCAACGCATTCAAGAACGTTACCAACGGCATCGCTTACCGCCGCTGGCTGCTCTGCTCCAACCCCGGCCTGACCCACCTGCTGGAAGAAACCATCGGCGATGGCTTCAAGACCGATGCTTCCGAACTGAAGAAGCTGGAGAAGTTCGTGGACGACAAGACCGTCCAGGAGGCTGCCGCCAAGGTCAAGCGCGAGAACAAGGTCCTGTTTGCCAACTACCTGCAGAAGTCTACCGGCCAGGTCATTGATCCTGATTCTATCTTTGACTGCCAGGTCAAGCGTATGCACGAGTACAAGCGCCAGCATCTGAACGCCCTGAACATTGCGGCCGAGTACCTGTACCTGAAGAACAACCCGAACGCCGAATTCACCCCCAAGACCTACATCTTTGGCGCTAAGGCTGCCCCCGGCTACTACATGGCCAAGCAGATGATCCGCATGATCTGCAAGCTGGGCAAGCTGATCGACGAGGATCCCGCTGTGCGCGGCAAGCTGCGCATCGTATACCTGGAGGACTACTGCGTCAGCCTGTCCGAGCGCCTGATGCCCGCCTCCGAAGTTTCCGAGCAGATCTCTCTGGCTGGCACCGAGGCTTCCGGCACCGGCAACATGAAGTTCATGCTGAACGGCGCGATCACCCTGGGCACCCTGGACGGTGCCAACGTGGAGATCGCCGATGCCGCCGGCCACGAGAACGAGATCATCTTTGGTATGCTGACCCCCGAGGTCAACGCACTGAAGGGCATGGGCTACCATCCCGGTGCCTTTATCAACGGCGACAACACCGCGATGGCTGTGCTGGACTTCCTGGAGAAGGGCTGGAACGGCGAGAACTTCAGCGAGGTCACCAGCAACCTGCGTAACTCTGACCCGTACATGGTCATGGCGGACTTCAAGGATTACCGCCGTGCCCAGCACGATCTGCAGCAGCTGTACCGCGACAAGCAGAAGTGGAACCACATGAGCCTGAAGAACATCTCCAACGCCGGTATCTTCAGCGCCGACCGTTCCATCATGGATTATGCGCGTGACATCTGGGGTGCTACTCCCGTCAAATAATCGTGTAATTTGATTTTTGCCGTGCCCCGTAAGGGGTACGGTTTTTTTATAACCCGAATCGAGGACAACTATGTCTCACACCTATTACAACAGCCTGGATACCGCCTGCAAAACGCCTTTTGGTGCGGTGCCGGCCGGGCAGGCGGTCACGTTCCGGCTGACAGTGCCGGAATCGCTGGGCTATGTGGACCCCCACCTGGTGCTGACCAAGGACCGCGAGGATGCCGTACACTACCGCATGGAGTTTGCGGGCCAGACACCCCAGCAGAACCACTTTACCTTTACCATCGCCCCCACCACGCCCGGCCTGTACTTTTACCATTTTGACCTGTATACCGACTTCCGCCGCATCTACCGCGATGCAGGCGGCGAGGGTGTGCTAAGCTGGACCGATGGCACCGACTGGCAGCTGACGGTTTACGAGCCGGACTTTCAAACGCCGGACTTGATCAAGAACGGCACCATGTACCAGATCTTCCCTGACCGCTTTTGTGAGGGCAAACCCGGCAAGCCGATGCCGTTTGCCGACCGCATCTACCGCGAGGACAAGACCGGCGAGCCCTACTTCTGGCCCACCGAGCAGCAGGAAGGCTACCTGAACATGGACTATTACGGCGGCGACTTTGCGGGTATCCAGCAAAAGCTGCCGTACCTGCGTGATTTAGGTGTCAGCTGCATCTACCTCAACCCCATCTTTGAGGCCCACGCCAACCACCGCTACAACACCGCCAACTACCTGAAAGCTGACCCGCTGCTGGGCACGAACGAGGAGTTCGCCGCCCTGTGCGCGGCCGCCGCTAAAGAGGGCATCCGCATCATCCTGGACGGCGTATTCAGCCACACGGGGTCGGACTCGGTCTACTTCAACCGCGAAGGCCGCTATGGTCCGGGCGGTGCCTACCGGGACCGCAGCTCCCCCTACCGCAGCTGGTACGACTTTGACTCCGGCTATCCCAGCGGCTACCGCTGCTGGTGGGGCTTTGAGACGCTGCCCGAGGTGCAGGAGGATTCGCCCTCCTACATCGATTTTGTCTGCGGCAAGGGCGGTGTCATCGATACCTGGCTGGGGCTGGGGGCTTCGGGCTTCCGGCTGGATGTGGCCGATGAACTGCCCGATGCGTTTATTGAGCGCATCCGCCAGGCCGTCAAGGCCCACGGCGAGGACAAGCTGCTGATCGGCGAAGTGTGGGAGGATGCCACCACCAAGGAGGCATTCGGCCAGCGGCGCACCTACCTGCGCGGCAAGGGGCTGGATGCCGTGATGAACTACCCGTTCCGCAATGCGGCGCTGAGTTTTGTGACCGGCGGCAGCACCGCCGCCGTGGCCGAGCAGATTTTGAACATCTGCGAGAACTACCCTGCCCCGGCGCTGAACTGCGCGATGAATTTCCTGTCCACCCACGACACCGAGCGCGCCATCACCGCCATTGCGGGTGAGCCTGCCAACGGCCGTGACCGCTACTGGCAGAGCGGGCGGCGCATCCCGGCCGAAAAAATGGACGATGCCATGCGCAAGCTGCTGCTGGGCTACGCTATGATCTTTACGCTGCCCGGTGTGCCCTGCATCTATTATGGGGATGAGATCGCCATGCAGGGCTACCGCGACCCGTTCAACCGCGCATTTTTTGACTGGAACAGCACCGAGCAGCGGCTGCGCGGCCCGCTGAAAACGCTGGCCAACCTGCGCAAAAGCTGCGATGCCTTTGACGGCGGGCGGCTGGAGATCGTGCGGGCGGACACCGATGTACTGCACTACCGCCGTATCGGCAAAACCCAGACCGCCGAGATCATCTTGAACCGCGGCCCCCACCTGATTGCCGAATTGGCCTTTGGCAAGTATGCCGAGGTGAACCCCGGCGGCTTTACCGTGCTGGTGGAGGAAAACCACCCCGAACATGTGGGGTATTTCTCCATCTACTGATTTTTAACGATTTATAGGCAAAAAGCATCCGCTTACCGTGTGGCAAAACGCACGATCAGCGGATGCTTTTATTTTTTATGTTCGCGGCCGGGCAGCGGCAGGCTGCACACCAGCGCAATGCCCAGGGCCAGAGCCAGGGCAATTTTCAACGTTTCCACACCCTTGTTCAAAAACAGGCTGCGGTCGTCCCGCAAAAAGTAGTAGGCGGTGTAATAGATGCCCGCTCCCGGCACCAGCGGGAAGATGCCCGGCAGCAGAAACACCGTGACCGGGGCTTTGTGGTAGACCGAGAAGAACCGCGCGCACAGCGTGAGCGGCAGCGTGGCGATGAGCACCGCGATAGGTGCCGTAACGCCCAGCAGGTCAAAGCAGAGGATGTAGACCATCCAGCCCACCGCACCGGTCAGGCCGCCCGCCAGGTAGTGCCGCTTGGGCACATGGAACGTAATGCCAAAGCTGATGGTTGCCACCACCGCCACCACAAACTGGGTGAGGTAGTTGGTCCAAAGCGGTGTGCTCATACGGCCACCCCCCATCCATGCATGACCAGCCAGCCCAGCACCACGCCGCAGGCAATGCTGCCCGCGATGAGCACCGCGTCCAGCAGGCGGATGGAACCGGAGAGGTAGTCGCCGTTCAGGATATCGCGCACACCCATGGTCAGGGCAACGCCGGGGGTCAGCACCATCAGCGCACCGATGATGGCCGCGTTGGCGTTGACAGCGGGCACCGCCGCCTGCACCCCGACCGACCACACCGTGCAGGCAAACGCCGCCACGATATCGGTAAAGATGCGGTTGATCTTATGCTGGCCGAACCACTGGCAGATCAAAATTTCCAAAAGACCCGCCACGGTTGCCACGGCAGCATCCAACGGTGTGCCGCCAAACAGGTAGGCGAACCCTGCCGCACCCACGATGCAGGCCAGCCGCTCCCCCACCGGCGAAGTGCGGGGCACGGCACGGGCCTGCTGCAGGCGGGCTTCCGCTTCCTCGACCCCCAGCTGACCGGCGGCCAACTCGCGGGAAAGTTCGTTGATGGCTTCGACCCGGCCCAGATGGATGGACACAGACGGCACATGGCGGATCAGGCTGACGTTGTGGGCACTGCCCATGGACGCTGACGCGAAGATGCCGTTGGTCAGCACGTAGACGTGGAAATCCCGCACCCCCAGGCTGTGGGCCATGATCTCCATCGTCTGCTGGACGCGAAAGACCTCGCCGCCGTTTTCCAGCAGGGTCTGCCCGGCATCCATCACCAGGTCAGCCGCCCGTTCCAGCAGGTCATTCTCCACGGATATTCTCCCGTACAGCGTTGAATTCCGGGTAATGGGCGTACAGGTGCTTGGCGATGGCTTCCATCAGCAGATAGTCATGCTCGGAGTCGATATCGATGATGCCGGTGTCCATCATGACGCTGACCCCGAACTTGGAATGCCACAAAATCGGATCCGGGTTATCCACCAGGAAAGCGCGGCGGATGACGTAGATGGAAGCGTTGACATCGTAGACCTCGGGAGCCTGCTGACGGCCGGTGAACTGGCTCTCGATGACCATCTCGGCGTGGTCGCCCACGATTTTGAACATGTTGAACCAGGGGTTGCGGCGGGCTTCGCAGACGCTGAAGATGATCTGCAGGTCCTCGCGTTCCTGCGCTTTGGCAAAGGCGTTCTCGATGTCCTGCTCGGTGCGCAGAGGGCTGGTGATGTCCAGGTCGATCATGGCATCGTAGGGCTTGCCGGTGCGTTCTTCCATGCGGGCAAAGCTGTCCTTGTAGACCTCGACTTTCGGCACACGGTCGCCGCCCAATTCGGCCCCACGGGGCAGGTAGATGACCTCGGGGTATTCGGCGGCCACCAGCTTAGCCAGATCCTCGCTGTCGGTGTTCAGGGCAATGTCCACTTCCAGTTCGGGGTGGTTTTTGATAAACAGTTCGGCGGCACTCAGAGAGTAATAAACCAGCGGTTTACCGCAGAAATTTTTAAGGTTTTTGTTCTTAAAGCCTTTGCTGCCTGCACGGCCGCAGATGGTGATAAGCAGACGTTTCATATCAATGTTCCCCCAAAGTCAGTTTCAGGACATCCAGCGCCAGGGCGGGCGGGTTGCAGCTTTGCTGCGCATCGCCCAGGGCGTAGTCGGTAAAATATTCGATCTCCCGCTCATAGCGGCGGTTGACATCCTCCTCATAATGCTGCACGGTGCCGTCCGGCAGGGTCAGCGTACCGGCACCAAAATCGGCCAGATAGCTGCCGTCATGGCAGAAAAGTTCAATGCTGCGCCGATAGCCGCGGCCGAAATAATCCAGGTGCACCTCCGCCAGCAGGGTGGGATACTTGGCGATGTAGACCGACAGGTCATCGGAGTCGATCTCCAGATCGGAGTAGGTGCCTTTAAAATTGTACAGCTGCTGCGGCACACCAAACAGGTCCACGAGATAGTCCCACTCGTGGATGAGGTCAATGGTAACGCCGCCGCCCAGCGCTTTGTGGGCACTGTAGACCGTGCGGTAGTCCACGCCCGGCCGCCAATCCGGCAGATAGCTGGAGCAGATGACCCGGGCGCAGTAGGGGTGCAGCGTGGGCAGCAGATCCTTGAGGGCCAGCATCACACCGCACCAGCGCATAGGTGCGGCCACGTAGGCTTTCTGGTCAGCGGGCAGGCAGTCGGCCAGATCCAGGCCGGTCTGCTCGGCAGAAAAGATCGGTTTCTCGATAAAAAGTGCCTTGCCGCGCCCCTGCACCTGCTGCAAGGCCTCGGCATGCAGGCTGGTGGGGTTGGTGATGAACACCATATCATACTGGGCGGGCGCATCGGCCAGGTCGGCATATTGGGCATGAAGCAGTTCGGCCACGCCGTCCCGCAGGGGGCGGTGCAGGTCGCTGCGCAGGGCATCGGCCTGCAGGGTCCAGCCGCGGTCGGTGCAAAGGTTGTGCAGGTTTTTTAGGTGGCGGGTGCCGATGGACCCCAGCCCCACAAACAGCGCGGTAATGGTGCGCATGGGTCAGGCCTCCTCGATCTTGTCCATCAGCTGGATGGCCGCCAGGTCCTTGGTAAAGCTCCAGCGGGGCGTTTCGGTACCCTTCAACACGCCAAAAAAGTTCGTCAGTTCGTCCACATAGGCGTTCTCAACGATGTTATCGCTGTAGCGGCTGTCGTGCTCAAAGCTGGCATAGGTGTTCACGGGCTGCTTGTCGCCGTCCTTGAACTCATACAGGGCCTTGGGGTTGCCCTCCCAGAACAGGTGGATGCCATCGCCGAAGCACTCAAAGCTGCGCACGGCCTTGCGGCTGACCACATCCGCCGCCAGCACACCCTGCACACCACCCTTGTGGCGCAGCAGCAGGGTCACGCAGTCGGGATACGGCAGGCCCAGATCGCTGATGGTGTCCTTCTGCACGGTGACGGACTCCACCTCGCCGAAAGCATCCAGCAGCCAGGGCAGATCGATGCCAAAGATCTCGCGCACACCGCCGGTGCGGGCGTTGCCCACAAAGAAGTTTTTGTAGTTCTCCCAGGGGTGCCAATCCGGCAGGTACTGGCCGATGTGGTAGATGTAATGCACCGGCTTGCCGAACGCCTGCACCTGCTGTTTGATGTACTGCGTCTCGCGGCGGTACAGCATGGTGGAGGAAAGGAACAGCGGCAGGTTTTTGGCGGCCGCTTTAGCCATGTTCTCGGCGTAGCCATCCCCCACCAGGTTCAGCTCGGTAAAGACGGGCAGGTCGTTATCCAGCAGTTCGCTGATGACAGCGGCGTGGGAGAGCGGCGCGGTGCAGACCAGCGCAGCGTTCGGGTGCTCGGCGGCCACGGCCTCGGCAATGGTGGGATAGGCAGCATCCGCCAGGCCCAGGGTGCAGGCCTCGGCACGGCGGGCCTCGGCGGTATCCACGCCTACAATGCGGATGGCGGCATCAATGCCTTTGGACAGGCGCGCGCGGCGCTTGCCCATACTGCCCAGACCAACGATGAGAAGTTTCATACCAAAACGCTCCTTTGGGGGTCAAATTCCGGCACAGGGCCGTCATAAAATATTTTAGGTTTGGCAAAATCGAAGTTTTGCAGCACCGTGCAGATCTTGCCGCTGGTATCCCCGCCGCCGTAGGGGCTTTGGGCCGTGGCGGCGATGGCGGCAAACTCCGGGGTCAGGGCGCGGCGCAGGGCGGCCTCGATGGCGGGTTCTTCGGCATCGCAGCACAGCACGTTGGCGCAGATGGCGCGCCCGGCCTGGCGCTGGCCGATGTTGACGGTGGGCACCTTGAAAGTCGGCGTTTCCACCACGCCGGAGGAGGAATTGCCCGCCACCAGCGCGGCGTACTGCATGGCCGAGAGATACCGCCGCAGCCCCAGGCTTTGGATAAACCCGGCGCGGTCGGGGTGTTCGGCGGCAAAGCGCTGCATACGCGCAGTACAAATTTGCCCGCCTGCATCGGCGTTGGAGCCGGTGATAAGCCAGAATATGCCGGGCACCGCTTCCATGGCGGCGCAGAGCGCTTCACTCTGGACTGCGGGCGAACCGGCATCGGCGGAGGTTTCGGGGTGGTACGTCACCAGTGCAAATGGCTGCTGCAGCGGGAAGCTTGTGGAGTTGCACAATTCTTCCCGGCTCATTTTGGGCAGAGTGCGGATGTTTTCATCCCCCAGGCCGCCCACGCTAAACACGGTTTCCGGGGCCTCGCCCATACGGACCAGCCGGGCGGCGCTGTCGGCACAGGAGGGGAAATGCACCGCCGCCATTTTGGTAATGCAGTGGCGGTAGTATTCATCGGCCGCGCCTAAGGTCACATCCCCGCCCGAAATATGGGCAATGGGGATATGCCGGGCCGCAGCGGCGGTGGCTACGGCAAAAATTTCAAACCGGTCGCCCAGCAGCAGCACGGCATCGGGGCGGTGGGCGGAGAAATACGCATCAAACACGGTGATCGTACGAGCGATGGTCACAGCCACCGGCTCGTTCTCATCCCCCACAAAAATCGGCAGGCGGGCCGCGATGGGTACACCGTCAGCTTCGATCTCCCGCACCGTCTCGCCCAGACGCGGGCAAAGGTGCGCACCGGTGGCCACCAGCTGCAGCTGCAGGGTGGTGGATGCCGCCAGCTTTTGCACCACAGGGCGCAACAGGCCATATTCCGCCCGCGTGGCGGTTACTACACAAATCGTGCGCATAAAACCTCGTTACAGCTCGATTTTTTCATCCTCGGCAAAGTCGCGCTTGGCGGTCTGGCCCAGGACTTCGTACCAGCGCATGGGGGAAATACCGTCCCCGGGGCGCTTGGTGGTCAGATTTTCGGTGGTAAAGGTCTCCCCTGCCTTAATGGCGTGGGCGGCCACGATGCTTTTGCGGGCCACCTTTTTGTTGGGGGCTTCGCTCTCAGTCAGGTGCTTGTGGCCATCGCCCAGCGCGGCTTCCACGTGGCGCACAGCATCCACCATGGCCTTGAACTCGGCGGGGTCGAGGCTGGCCTTCTGGTCAGGGCCGGGCAGGGATTTATCCAGCGTGAAATGCTTTTCGATGACCTGCGCCCCCAGCACCGTAGCAGCCACATCGCACTCCCAGCCGGGGGTGTGGTCGGACAGGCCCACCGGCAGGCCGAACTGCTCGAACAGTTCCAGCATGGCGGTGAGGTTGGCATCCTCGTAGGGGGTGGGGTACTGGGTGTTGCAGTGCAGTACCGTGACCTCGGGGCAGCCGCCATCATCGAGAACGCCCAAGGCATCGGTGATTTCATTCAAATTGCTCATGCCGGTGGAGAGCAGCACGGGGGTGTGCAGCTTGGCGACTTCTTCCAGGTAGGGCAGGTTGGTGATCTCGCCGGAAGGCACCTTAATAAGCGGCAGGCCCAGGGTGCCCAAAAACTGCACACTGGGGATATCAAACGGCGCGGAAAGATACTGGATGCCGATGGAATCGCAGTATTCTTTCAGTTCCTTATGCCCCTCGAAAGAAAAGTGCAGCTTGCGGATCATCTCCAGCTGGCTTTCGGCCGCGTCGGTGGTCTGCTTCTGGTACTCGGCTTTCTCGGCAAATTTACTCACGACCAGTTCGGGCACGGCGGTCTGGTATTTTACAATGTCTGCGCCGCACTGTTTGGCGGTCCAGGCCAGTTTTTTCGCCATTTCCAGGTCGCCGTTATGGTTGACACCGGCCTCGGCAATGATGGTTACAGGCATCAGGGTGCCTCCTTTACTGCTGGCTTTCCAGCTTGCGTCTCATTTTTTCCAGTTCTTCCAGCTGGCCCATATCCATCCAGCTGCTCTCGCTGATGGGATACACGCCCACTTTCTCGCCGGCGGCGCGGTAGCGCTCGATCACATCGGGGAAGCCGATCTTCTCGCCGTCCCGCATTTCTTCCACCACGCGGGGCTCCACCACGTAAACGCCGGTGTTGGTCAAAAAGTCCAGTTCCGGCTTTTCGCGCATGGCGGCAATGCCGCCGTCCTCGCCCAGTTCCACCACGCCGTAGGGCACGGTGTAGTGCTTGAAAGCGCACACCATCGTGACCAGGTTGCCGTGGGCCTTGTGATACTCGTAAATATCGCCGAAATCCACATCCAGCAGCGTGTCGCAGTTGGTGAAGAAGAAAGGCGACTGCATCCTGCCTTTCAGCAGGCAAAGGCCGCCGCCGGTGCCCATAAAGACATCCTCATCGGCAAAGTTGACGGTGTAATCCTTTTCCAGCTCGCCAAAATAGCTTTTGATCATGCCGCGCTTATAGTTGACGATCATGGTGAAATCGTGGCAGCCAAAATCGCGGAAGCGGTCCATGATGAGTTCCGCGATGGGCTGCTCCCCTACCGGGATCAGCGGCTTGGGCAGGATTTTGGTGTAGGGGTACAGCCGGGTGCCCAGGCCTCCCGCCATCATGACCACAGGGATATCGGCATGCTTGCGGTTGTCCACATCCACGCCGTGGGCAAAGACGATGTCGGTGATGACACCACGCTTGTTTAGGATGGGCAGGGCATCGATGCAGTGTTTTTGCAGCATCTCGCGGGCCTTGCCGCGCTCCGATACCGACAGGCTGAGGGGATGGTAGTTGGCGGCGTTGTCGATGGTCTGATCCGGTGTGCCGCCGCGCAGGAAGAATTTGCGGATGTCGCCATCGGTAATGACGGCTTTCAGCTGGCCTTCCGGCGCAATAAACAGGATGCGCTGGCCGGTCTCGTCCAGCTTGCGCAGGGTCTCCAATACCGTGGCGGTAGGCTCGATAAACAGTTCTTCTACTTTGATCAAGGGTCTGCCCCCTTTCGGGCGGTTATTTTTACAGTGCCAGCACAGCCTGGCAGACGCGCTCGCAGTCCTCCATGCTCAGATTAGTGGAGCAGGGCAGGTTGACGATATACTTGCGGTAATCCTCGGCCTTGTCCAGGGCGTAGGCTTCGTTGCGGGGGTAGTCGGCCTGCTCGTGGATCAGCGCCCAGACCGGGCGGGTCTGGATATGCTGGGCCTGCAGCTTTTCAATGACGGTGTCGCGGTCCAGGCCGGAATCTTTCAGGTACAGGCTGAAGAACCAGTGGTTGGAGCGGCACTCCTCCTCGCGGAACGGCAGGATGCGCAGGCCCTTGACACCGTCCAGGGCGGCAACATAGTGGTCGTACAGTTCCTTTTTGTGGGCGATGAATCCTTCCAGCCGTTCCAGCTGGGCCAGGCCCAGGCAGGCCTGCACGTTGGTCATGCGGTAGTTGTAGCCCACTTCGTCATGCAAAAATTGCAGCATGTCGGCCTTGGCCTGGGTGGACAGATGCTTGGCGTGTTCAGCCCAATCGGGATGGTTGGAGACGACCGCGCCGCCTGCGCCGGTGGTGATGATCTTGTTGCCGTTGAAGCTGTAGCAGCCGATATCGCCGATGGTACCGGCGAACTTGCCCTTATAGGGGCCGTCCAGGCACTGGGTACCCAGGGCCTCGGTGGCATCCTCGATCAGAATCAGGCCGTAGCGGCGGGCGATCGCCATCAGGCGGGGCATATCGGCCATGTTGCCAAAGACATGCACGGCTTCCAGCGCCTTGACGTGGGCACCGGTGGTTTTGTTGTACAGCTTGCCGTCACGCAGTTCGCAGTGGTTGGCGCAGAAATCCTCCACGGCATCGGGGTCGATGCAGAGACTGTCATCGCAGCCGATGAAGATGGGTTCGGCACCCACATAGCGGGTCAGCGGGTTGACGGCTGCGATAAAGGTCAGGGTCGGGACGATGACCTCATCCCCACGGGTGATACCGGCGGCCATAGCGGCCAGGTGCAGGGCGCTGGAACCGGCGTTGCAGGCCACGGCGCGGGGCATGCCTACATAGTTAGCCAAAGCCTCCTCAAACTCAGTGACTTTGCCGCCGCTGGTGGAGACCCAGCCGGAGGTGATGGCCTCGCCGGCAAGTTCAGCTTCGCGGGGGCCGAAATTTGGGACAGAAAGCGGAATAAATTCAGACATAACACTGCCTCCTAACACGCGGGGCGGTGGGGCTGCCGCGTGGCATAGTTACAAAAATATTCTATTTTATTATACCGCATTTGGCTGTGTACGACAAGTGGCAAACGAAAAACAGGCGGCTTGCTATGACACAAACCGCCTGTTTTTGTTTAATTTTTAAAAGCCGATATGGTAGGTCAGGATGGGGACATTGTAGGAAATGCCCTGCATCAGCCGCACCAGATAGCATACGCCGCTGATGATGTGCCAGCCAAGCACACCGCCGCACACAAGGGTGCAGGCGCTTTTTGGCTTGGCGATGGCCTGTTTGAGGAAAAGGCCCACCGATTCCAGCCAGAGCACCCAAAAGCAGATGAACGGCCCCCACCAAAGGTTGGCGTGGTACAGCCGGTCACCGCCCTCCACCAGCAGCAGGGCTTCGGCCATGGCGACAGCGAACATAAACAGGCTGAACTTGTAGCGGAAGCTGCCAAACGCCTGCTGCCGCAGCAGCAGAGCCACCGCCGCCACAAAGGGCAGCGAACGCAGCAGCCCCAGCAGCGCGGCCTCGTTAAACACGCCCCACAGCAGGGCATGGCGGTCAAACTCGGTGGTAAAAATCAGCCGCAGGCCGCTGCCTTCCTCGGTAAACAGGACGTTGGCCTCAAGGATGCAAAGCCCCACGCCAGGGAAAACGCTGCAGCCCATCAGCACTTCATTGCCAATGTTTTTGGCGCGGGTGCGGATGAAGTCCATAATCAGCAGCACCAGCAGCGCCGGGGCAAAGGCGAAGATCAGGTTTGCCTTAAAGGCGGTGGCGGCCGTTAAAAAGGCCGTATAAATCAGCCAAGTGCGCAGGTTGATCTTGCCGTCTATCCCCTGCCAGGCGCGGTAGAACCACAGCACCGCCAGCAGCGCAAAGGGAGCCAGCATAATGTACGTTGTGTTGTGGTAAATGGTGCCGGTGATGGTACCCTGGTACCAATAGCCGCCGCGCGGGATGTAGACCGCCTGGGCCAGGTTGACCACAAAGCTGACCAGCAGCCGGGCGGGCAGGCTCCAGACGGGCAGGACGGGCTGCAGCCCCCAGGCAAACACAGCCACAGCGGCCAGATGAAACGCCGCCAGCAGCAGCGCAATGCCCAGCTTGCCGCCCACGGCGTAGGCCGGGCCGATGAGCAGCGAGGTAGCCGAGTAGATCAGCCCGCTTTGGGCAAAGTGCAGGTGCTGCCCCAGGTCGGAGGTATAGGGGTCCTCGCCCCGGCCGGTGGCGCAAAGCTGCTGGTAATGCAGCCACACCATGGCCGCGGCAAACAGGGCCAGTGCCACAAGGCACAAGGCCCACAGCAGCCGCTTTTTACGGGTTTGCGTCATGTAAGTTTAAACTCCTTGATTCAGCTTTGCATCCGCAGCGTATCGCCCACGATGGGGGCAGTTTCCGGCAGGGTGACCAGCGTACCGCCGTTTTCGGCCTGGGTCTGCGTCAGCTCTGCCAGGGGCTGGGTGTGCTCGGTCTCGGTGCCGTCCGCCGCGCGGGTGGTATAGGTGAGGCTGGCCGCCTTGTCCGTCTGTTTGGGCAGGTAAACGGTCACACCGGTAACGGTGTCCAGGTTTTCGTCCGCCGCCGTGCCCAGCCAGGAAATATCGGTGCGCTTATCCCCGCCCAGGGCAAAGCCCAGGCGGCAAACGGTCGTATCCTCGTGGGTTTCGGTGCGCCAGACGGCCAGGCTGTGGGCGTTGGTGTCGGTATCGGCATAGCGCAGGAAGAAGGCGTTCTCCGCTTCCAGGTCGCCGCCCCAGATGGGGTAATCGGTCACAACGGGCGTTTCGGTACCGGCGGCATCGGCCAGGCCAGCCTCCACGCCCTCGGCAAACACCGTGTAGGCGCGGCCGCCCTTCTCGTAAGAGCGAGCCGCCGAGCGCTGCCATACTACCGAGAACGCCATGCCCGCCGCCAGCAGTACACTGCACACGGGGCGCAGCTTGGCCCACCAATTTTTGCCGCGCACAAAGCGCAGCAACACCACAAACACAGCGACAGCCATCAGCCCCACGCCGAAAGACTCGACCGTCTGGGGGATGTAGCCATGCCGCCAGTCCACATTGGTGCCGTTCTGATACTTAGGCGAAATGCCAATCAGCAGCGCCGGGGCCGACAGCAGGGCCAGGCCGGTCAAAAACAGCAGCAGGTTTTCCTTGCGGGTGGGCAGGTGGTCCAGCAGCGCCAGCGCGGCGATCACACAGGCGGCCAGCGCCACACCGCAGATCACATCCGAAAGTTGCACGCTGCTGGGCTTAATTTTGCCAAAGATCATGGCATTGAGCGGGAAGCCTGCCGACATCTGCATGACCCAGGTGCGCAGCGCTACGGGCAAATCAAAGTTAGGCGATACACCGCCGATATCGATGCCCTGCCCCGGCAGAATGCCCGCCCGGCGCAGATTGTTGACCAGGCGGGACCCCATGTTGAAGCCGAAGCTGATGACCTCGCCCGAGAGCGGGGCCGCGCAAAGGCGCAGCGCGGGCAGCACCTTGCCGGAGCCGGTATACAGCCAGGCAACGCCGAACAGCGCGGCAATGTAGGTAAAGCCGATTTCAAAGGTGCCGCAGGCCATAAACATGCAGAAAGCCGACAGCACTGCCCACCGCATATGGCGGGTGTCCTGCCAGCGCAGCATGCACAGGCCCGCCAGCAGCACCGGCAGCAGTGTGCTTTGGGCCAGCGCACCGTAGGAGTACATGCTGTTGCCCGTAGCATCCTGCCAGAGGGAGAACATCATGGGCAGCAGGCAGAACGCCAGCGCGCCCAGTTTTTTGCTGTGGGTGGCCTTGGCAGTCAGCCAGGCCGTCAGGGCGATATCGGCGTAGGTCCAGGCTAAAATGTACAGCCGGTAGACCACCAGATCGCCCAAAAACCAGCTGTTGAGCGAGCGGGCCGGCGGCGAGGAAAAAGGCCGGAACCGGGCACTTTGCAGGGCCAGCTGGGCCAGAATTTCTTTAGCCTGGGTCAGCACCACCTGCCACCAGGGGGTGTGGGTGATGTAGTAGTAGTTTTGCAGGTTGATGATCTCGTCATCGCCGCCCAAAGGCGCGCAGGTGGTGATGCTTAAGTACCACCACCCGAACACGAAGGACACCGCGCAGACTGCCGGTAAAAACCAGCGGCTTTCCGTGATTTGTTTGCGTTTATTCAGCTCCATCGGTCATCCTTTCCCCAGCGGGATGTAGCACAGGGTGCCGCCCCCGCTGATGATGACATCGCTTTCCTCGCAGCCTGCGGCATCGATCAGCGCCTGCAGGGTGGGCTGCTGCTCCTCCTCGGTGTAGCCGTCCAGGTCCAGGTAGATGCCTGCCATGCCCTGGGCGCGCAGTTCGGCCACCATGGCCTCCGGCTCCAGTTCGCTGGTGGCCTTGTACCAGTTGTCATTCTCGGTGCCATAGCCTGCGCCGTAGCTGAATTTCAGCGTCTTGCTGTGCAGCGGGCCGCGCAGCAGCGTGTAGTCCCACATTTTATTCTGGGCACCGTTCTCGAAGTTTTTCATGTAGGGCAGCTGGAAGATCATCGCGCCCTCCCCTGCCGCGGATTCGACCTCGGCCATAAAATCAGCGTCCTGCTGCCAGGTCTCCTGCACGGATTCATACTTGGGGGTGTACAGGCCCTGCTGCTCCCAGAAGCCGAAAGCCAGCAGCACGGCCAGCACCACGGCAAAGCTTGCCTTGGACTTGCCAGTACGCTGGGTCAGGCGTTTTTCCGCCGTAAGGCCCATGGTGAGCAGCGCGAAGAAGATAATGTACGGGCTGATGCGGTTGTACCCGCGGATGAAGCGGATAAAAATGCCGATGATGCTGCCAAAGCCAGTCAGCGTTGCCAGCAGCAGCGCCATGACGTTTAAGCGGCTGAGCAGCCAGACGCGGTCGCCCAGTTCCGGTTTCTCGGTGCGGCCCGCTTTCCAATCCCAGTTGCGCAGCAGCATCAAAATCAGGAAGATAAAGCCGATAATGCCCACAACGCCCAGGTAGCCATAGCTGTTCTCGTTGTACATGGGGCCTTCATCGGTGGTGAGGATCTGGAAGTAACGCTGGATCCACCGGGCCAGCTTGCCGATGCCAAAGCCGTTGGGCGAGAGCAGCAAGCTGCTGATGCGCAGGCTGTAAATATCCGCGCCTACCGGGCTGCGGTAAACACCGTTGGTGATGGTGCTGCCCACCCCCGCCAGCTTGCCCAACACCATGGGGAAGAAATTCGGCACCATCCAGGCTACGATCTCGCCGATAGTGACAAGGCAGGGCACGGCGGGCTTCCAGGCGTGGTCCCGCAGCATCAGGCAAAGCGCCGTGATGCAGAGGAAGAAGCAGGTGAAATACGGGTAGTAGGCCGCG
This sequence comes from Bulleidia sp., assembly GCA_963655125.1. Taxonomy (GTDB): domain Bacteria; phylum Bacillota; class Clostridia; order Oscillospirales; family Ruminococcaceae; genus Gemmiger. The sequence continues at coordinate 11,902 of CAVKDR010000031.1, read as the reverse complement.
CCGTTGTTGGCGATGCCCCAGGCCATAGCCAGAGCCAGCCAGTTGCGTTTGTTTTTGAAAAAGCCTTTGCCGGGCTTGTTAAAACTGGGATCCTCGGCGCACCAGAGGCAGAGCAATACGGAAAACGGCACAAACTCCACGGCAGCCAGCATCATATGGCCGCCCAGGCGCTGCTGCACGTAGGCGCACAGGCCAAAGGTCATGCCAAAGCCGTAGGACAGCCACCGGCGCATGCCCACCATGCGGAACACCGTGTACCCGGCCAGCGCATTGGCAAAGGGAATTACCAGCACGTAGATGTTGAACACCGTGCCGGTATCCTTGGTAAACAGGCCCACAAAGGCGATAAAAACATCGTAGACCAGATCATAATTCGGCTCATAGGGGCTGGGGGCCTGGTAGAACGGCCAGCCCAGGGAGCTGGTCAGTTCCCCAAAGCTGCGCTGGATCTGGCCCACCCAGTAGATGCCGTCACCGCCGTAGAGCATGGGCACTTTCCAATCCAGCCGCCAAAGCTGGAAAAACCAGTATTCCGCCAGCGCAACGCTAACCAGCAGCAGCACTACGGTCAGACATTCCCGCAGGACATTCTGTTTTTTATTCAGCATAGCGTTCCTTTCATTCCCCACGCTGCATAGCGGCCACGTAGGCATCACACACTTCGGCCGAGGGGCCGTCCCCCCGCAGCTGGCCGTGGTCGATCCAGATCGCGCGCTTGCACAGCTGCTTGACCTGGTTGATATCGTGGCTGACGAAAAGCAGCGTGGTACCGCCGGAAAGCATCTGTTCCATGCGGTCGTGGCATTTCTGCTGGAACATGAAGTCGCCTACCGACAAGATTTCATCGCAGGCCAAAATATCCGCCCGCACCTCGGTAGCGATGGAGAAGCCCAGGCGGGCGATCATGCCGGAGGAATAGTTTTTCACCGGCACATCGACAAAATCCCACAGTTCGGCAAAATCGATAATATTCTTGAAATGCTCGTCCATATAGGCACGGTCGTGGCCCAGGACGGCACCGTTGAGGTAGACGTTTTCGCGGGCGGTCAGTTCCATATCGAAACCGGCTCCCAGTTCGATCAGCGGGGCGATCTCGCCGTTGACCCGCACCGAGCCTTTGGACGGGTACATGACCCCCGCGATGAGTTTGAGCATCGTGCTTTTGCCGCTGCCGTTGCGGCCGATAAGCGCTACCGACTCGCCAGGTTCGATGGAGAAGGACACGTCCTGCAAAGCGTAGAACTCGTTAAAGAAAAGCTGATGTTTCAGCAGTTTTACGGTGTATTCTTTCAGCGTCTCGGTTTTTTCCTGCGCCAGGTTGAACCGCATCGAGACGTTATCCACCTGAATGATGGGCATAGGGGGAAACTCCTTACAGATACAGAATAAAGTTGCGCTGCAGTTTGCGGAAAGCCGCCAGGCCGACCACCATCATGCCCACGGCACAGACAATGCAGGCAAACCAGGTGTTGGGGCCGGGCACCGTGCCGTACATAACCAGGCACCGCATGCAGTTGATATAGTGGTACAGCGGGTTCAGCTTAACGACTACTACCATAAAGGGCGGCAGGGCCGAGATGGGGTAAAACAGCGGGGTGGCGTACATCCAGGCCATCGTGACAATGCCGTACAGGTATTGCAGGTCGCGGAAGTAGACTGCCAGCGCCGACAGCAGCAGCGCCATGCCGCAGGTGAACAAGAACAGCAGCACCAGCGGGGCCCACACCAGCAAAATCGTCAGGTGGAAGGGCGAGCGGGTGATGAGCATGACCAGGATGATGGCTGCCAGGCTGAACAGCAGATTGACAAAGCTGGACACCACGCGGCTGATGGGAAAAATAAACTTGGGCACGTACACTTTTTTAATCAGGGACGAGTTGCCCAGCACACTGCCCATGCCCATATTGGTGCTCTCGTTAAAAAAGTTGAACAGGGTGTTGCCGCAGATGAGGTAGAGCGGGAAGTTCTCGATCTGGAAGCGGAACATATAGGAAAATACCAGCGTCTGCAGCAGCATCATCAGCAGGGGGTTCAAAATGCTCCACACATAGCCGAGGAAGCTGCGGCGGTATTTTACCTTGAGGTCGCGGGTGACCAGCTCGCGGATCAGCGGCCGGTACTTGGAAAAGTTGTGCCAGCTGCCGCGCAGCTGGGCGGTGGTTTTACCTTGCATGGAAAAATTTGCTCCTAGTAAAGTTTTTGGCATAACTGCGATGTTTTGCACCGATAAGCGGGCAAGGCACCGTACTGCCGTTATGATTTAAAGGGGGTGTCCGCGGTCAGGCCATCGGCGCGCAGCATGTTCTGCATTACATCGATATCGGCGCTGATGTCCATTGCATCGGCGGCAAACAGCTGGTCCAGCTGGGTCTCAAAGGCATGGACCAGCGTGTCCATCGTCTGCTCAATGCGGCGCTTGGACTCGGTGATGTTTTCGCCCTCCACCCCCTGGGAATCCAGTTCGGCGTAGGCCTGCAGCAGTTTGAGGGAGGTGGGCAGGTAGTAGTCCATGAACTTGCGCATGCGGAGCAGCTTTTCGGGGTCGGTCTTGGCCTGCTCAAAAATTTTGGCCGAGACTGCCTCCAGGCGGCTGATCTTGTCGCTCATCTCCTCGTCAGGGATGGCATCATTCACGCGGCGCAGTTCGTCCAGGATTTTTTGGTACTGGTCCTTGGTCTGCGCGGTCTCCTTGGCGGCTGCCGCCTTGTTCTCCTGCGTTTGGGCGGGGGCCTTGGGGGCTGCTTTTTCGGGGGCTTTGCCCGTCACCACCAGGCAGCGGCGCTTCATGTCCAGGTAGGCATCCGGGCCAAAGACACCGGCATCGATGCAGTTTTCCAGGTGCTTGCGGCACTTATCATAGCTGCAGGGGATGGCGGCGGCGATATCCTCGATGTACATATACTGCGAATCACCGACAATATTGGCGATCTTTTTGCGCAGGCGGTTGCCGGTGCGCAGCTTGTGGGCACCAAACAGGCAGCCAATGCCGCCCGCGGCCGCAATCAGCATGGGCATGCTGTCCTGCAGCAGCCAGCGCCAGTAATAGTCACCCTCCGCCAGGGCATCGGGCAGCCAGTACAGGCCCTCGGGGCTGGCGGCCAACGCGCCCAGCAGCAGGATGATGCCTGCCACGGTCAGCGCCGTTGCCGCACCGGCCTTTTTGCCCTGCTTTTCGGCGGCTTCTACCGCCGCCTGGGGCGGGGTCGTGCGGCCGTAGATCGGCGTATTCGCGTCCGCATTTTGGCTGGCAGCCGGGTCGGTTTCATCCACGCGGCGGAACTGGGCCTCATAGACCGTCTGCCCGTCCGGGGTGGTCGTGGTGCGGGTCGTGTGGGTGAACTGCGCCGTTTTTTCACGGGCTTTTTGCTCAAAGTCGCCCATTTTGCCCTCTTTCATCAGCTTGTTCATGATGATAAAGGCGATGCCGACAGGCCACATCCCAATGCAAAACGGGATGACAATCGCCCACCAGGGGAACTGGAACGGCTTGTCCGCCGGGCGGCTGGGACGGTTGGAATACTGGTTCTGGTAGCGGCTTCCGCTGCCGCTGTAGGGGTGGCCGGGGTCGGTGTAGCGCGGCCCCTCATCCTGATTCTGCATACGATACTCCTTCTGCAATACTTTCCTTTTATAGAACGCGGTTACGGCAGGTCGGCCAGCTGGTTCAGCATTTCCTCGCTGAGGTAATAGGTGCTTCCGGGCTGATAGGGATTGTTTTTGCTGTAGGGCGTGTGGGTACACAGGTAGCTGACCCACTTGTTGTAGCCCGAAACCGTCAGGTGGATGCCGTCCGGCTGGGCGTAATCGGTGAGCAGGTATCCGTTTTCATCGCTGAACTCGGCGTTCAGATCCAGGAAGTAGAGGCCGCGCTCCTCGCACAGGGCTTTGATCTGCTGGTTGATAGGGCCGATGTGGTTCGGCGAAAGGCCGGGGGCATCATCGTTGACGGTCTCCTGCGTGGCACACAAAATCGACTGCACGTAAAAGGTGGTGTTAGGCAGCGCGGCGCGCAGGTCGTCCAGCATGCGGGCGTAGTAGTTGATAAAGCTTTCCTCGTTGCCGGTCTGCACCAGGGCGTTGGTGCCCAGCAGGATATACAGTTTGGCGGGCTGGCTGGCGGCCAGCACATCCAGGGCCACTTCCTCGCCACGGTCAGGGTTCGTGACGGTGGTGCGGTTGACGATGGTGTTGGGGCTGATGCTGCGGTAGCCGCAGATGAGCGCACCGCCCACATCGATGTTGTACTCATTGGCGCAGAAGCCTGCGGTGAGGGAGTCGCCCAGGAAGGCGGCATCGGCAAACCAGCTGGTGCTTACGCGGCCAAACTCGCCCAACTGCACAGATTTTTGCGGTGTGGCCGTGTAGGTGTAGCCGGTGTCCGCACTTTGCTGCTGCGGGCCGACCGTGCCCCAGTTGAGGGTCTGCACGGTGCCGCTGGTATCACTGCTGTCGGTGCCCGCGTAGGGCAGCGGGGCCACCAACTGGGTAGTGCCTGTGGGCGGCGCAGCTTCCGGTTCCGTTTCGCCTTTAACGCTTTTGGGCAGAATCAGCGTGATAATGCCGGACAGCACCAGGATGCCGCCCACGGTGCCGAAAAAGGCGGCACGGCGGCGACGGCGGCGCATCTCCCTGCGGCGGCGGGCGGCTTCCCGCCGCTGGCGGTCCGTCGGGGCCGGGCGGGGGGTGCGTTCCGGCGGCGGAGCGGGGCGGGCCCAATCCCCCTGCCAGGTGTATTCAGTTTCGGGGCGCGGACTGCGCGGTTCCTGCGGCGCTGGCATAGGCGTGCCCTCCTTTGTTTACAGATAGCTATGCAGTATTGATTATAGCACAACCCCTGTAAGAAAAACAGTAGGCGGGGAAAGTTTTTTGGGGGCCGTTAAAAAAGAAAAAGCCTCCCTTGTGTAAAGGGAGGTGGCACGGCGTTAGCCGTGACGGAGGGATTGTGGTCTTACGGTGTAGACCCGCTTGCCTGGCAAGTGGGACAATCCCCCACCGCCTTCGGCGGAGCCCCCTTTGCACAAGGGGGCCTTTAGCGCTTTTTACCGATACAACTTCTTCTGCTGCTGATGGGCGGCGATTTTTATATAGGTCGAGCGCGGCAGGTAGCGGCCCAGGGTCATGCCGGCGGCCACCAGCGGGCCGGGCACGATGACCGTTTTGCGGCGGTGGATGCCGTGCAGGGCGCACCGCACACAGAACTCCGGCGTGATGCCCTTTAAGGCAAACTGCACGTTGGCTACCGCGTTAAACTCGGTGTTCACCGGCCCGGGGCAGAGGCACCCCACGTAGACCGGGCTGTGCATTTCCCGCAGTTCCTCGGCTACGGCGCTGGTCAGGCTGACCACGTAGGCCTTGGTGGCGTAGTAGGTGGCCATATACGGCCCGGCGGGCATCAGCCCCGCGCAGGAGCCAACGTTGAGCAGCGCACCACTCCCCTGCTCCTCCATCTGGCAGACGATGCGTTTGGTCAGGATATGCAGCGCCCGGACGTTGGTTTCGATCATCTGCAATTCTTTTTCCAGGTCGGTCTGCAAAAACGGACCGCAATCGCCGAAACCGGCGTTGTTGATGAACAGGTCGATGCGCCGGTCGGCCAACGCATCGGCCAGGCGCAGGCACTCGCTTTTCTGGGCCAGGTCGGCGGTGAAGATCTCGCAGGCAGTGGTCAGGCTGTTGGAAAGCGCCTGCAGGCGGTCGGCCCGGCGGGCTACCAGCATCAGGTTATAGCCACGGGCAGAAAGCTGGCGGGCGAACTCGGCTCCAATGCCGGAGCTGGCACCGGTAATAACGGCAAATTTAGGCATAGGGATGTTCCCTCCTTTTTAAAAATGCCCCGGCGCAAAGCCGAGGCACAGGGTTTACAGGTTTTTAGTGGTGACGGCCCACGCCGCCGCCACGGCTGGAACCGCCGCCGGTATGGTAGCCGCCCGAACGGGAGCCGCCAGACGGACGGGAACCGCCAGAGGGGCGCGAGGGACGGGAGCCGCCCGAACGGCCTGCGCCGCCAAAGCCGCCCATGCCACCGCCGGTGCGATAACCGCCGGACGGACGGGAGCCACCGGGGCGCGGACCACCGCCGGGACGGGGGCCGCCGCCAAATCCCGGGCCGGGCCCAGGGCCGCCACGCAGGGGCGGCGGCGGACGGCGGGGACGGCGAGAAGCACGGCCCATGCTGTGCCAGAACATATCACGGCCAGGCCCACCGCCACGGGGGCCGCCGCCGCGCGGCGGGCGCGGGCGGGTCAGCGTGGAGATCACCCAGATGATGAGGATGACCGCGAAGATCACCATAATCATGCTCATAATATTCGGTTCTTCGGTTCTGCTTGTGGTATGGTTGGAGACGGACGAAGTATCCAGCGTTACACCGTAGATGCTGCACAGCCGGTCGGCCAGGGCGGCCACGGTATCGTGTACGCCGGTGTCGTAATCGCCGCTGACCCAGTTGGGTTCCATCTTGTCGTCCAGGATCGTGCCCAGGGTGCTGATGGACAGGGCGGATTCCAGGCCGGTGCCACGGGTGATGTAGTAGTCATCCTCGCCGGGGGCCAGCAGAAGCAGTACGCCATTGTCCTTATCGCTGGAGCCAAGGCCCCACTCGTTCAGCACACTGTAGGCGTAGCCCTCCATGGTGGAGTTGCCGATATACTCGGTGGTATACACGCCGATCTCGGCACCGCAGGTGCTTTGCAGGGCGGACGAGATCTCGCTGACATAGGCGACGGTGTCGCTGGAAAGGATGCCCGCATAGTCGTTGACCGGGCTGGTCTTGTCCACCTGCGGTGCGGCGGCCACCGGCAGTGCCAGCAGCATTGCGCCCAGCAGGCCAGCCAGCAGCACAGCCGCACGGCGGGCCAGATTATGCGTTGTCATGTTCATTTTGTGTTTTCCTTTTGGTTACGGTTCAAAGGTTGGGATGCTGCCCACGCCCCACAGCGCAGCCTGCACCCCGCCGGGGAAGCCGGAGGCCAGTTTCAAATAGCTGTCGGCTTCCTGATTATAGGCGGCGGTCTCGCGGTCCAAAATCATCTGGCTGGAAACAAAGCTGTCGTACAGGTCGGTCAGCTGGCCCTTGGCCTTGCTGTCCGCTTCGTCCGCAGCGGCGGTGTACAGGGTGTCAACCGCAGTGTACAGCTGCCGGTTCAGGGTATACTGCTCGTTGGCGTTTTTGCGGTCAGCAGCTTCGTTCCAGTTATCCAGCGCCGTCTGGGCGGCCTGAACGTCCGCATCCTCGGTGCCCACTATGGCAGATGCAATGCGGATGAGGCTGGCGGCGGCATCGGCCTGATCAGAGAAATCCTGCTGGATGCCGTTGCCGTACCGGTCGATCTGATTGGTGTAGATCTCGCTGGTCTTGCGCCACTGGCTTTTCAGCTGTGCGCCGCCGATGCCCAGCACCGATGCCAGCACTGCCACGGCCAGCACCGCCAGCGCGGTGGGGCGCTTTTTGGCCGGGGCGGGCAGCTTGGTTTCCACCACACCAAAGACCTCCAGCTGGGGGCCTTTGATCTCGAAGCTTTCCTGTTGTTCCAGTTGCATAGTTTTGTCCTTGTTGTATGGTAATGCCACTTACTTTGTAGGGGCTGATGCTGTGCATCAGCCCGCGGGTCGATGCAAGCATCGACCCCTACAGCGTAAGCGCAGTATAAATCGATTTTACGCGTTGATCTCCAGCAGCTTGGCGCGGAGTTCGCCTTCGATGCGGCCCAGTTCCTGCTCGGCGTTGGCTCGCTTGACCTTGCCCTCGGCGCGGATCTTGTTCAGTTCGTCCAGGGTCTCGATCAGCTGCTTGTTGGTCTGCTGCAGGGTCTCGATATCCACAATGCCGCGCTCGGACTCCTTGGCAATATCAATGGTGCCCTGCTTGAGGGTAGCGGCATTCTTGCGCAGCAGTTCGTTGGTGGCATCGGTGACGGCGCGCTCGGCCTGCATGGCCTGCTGGCTGTGGGCGATGCCCAGGGCCAGGACCATCTGGTTTTTCCACAGGGGGATGGTGTTGACGATGGTGGTCTGGATCTTTTCGGCCATCATCGTATCGTTAGACTGGATCAGGCGAATCTGCGGGCCCATCTGGATGGACACGTTGCGGGTCAGTTCCAGATCGTACAGCTTTTTCTCAAAGCGGTCGCACAGGTCGGCCAGGTCGCGGGCGGCCTGGGCGTCCTCGGGCAGCTGGGTGCGCTGGGCTTTCTCCTGGGCGGCTTTCAGGTCGGTATTGCGCACCTGCTCCAGCTTCTTTTTGCCGGCCAGGATGTACATGGTCAGTTCTTTAAAGTAGACAAGGTTCAGTTCATACATCTTGTCCAGCATGGTAATGTCTTTCATCAGGGTGACCTGGTGATCTTCCAGCTGGGCTTTGATGCGCTCAACGTTCTTGTCGGCGCTCTCGTAGCGGGTCTTGAGCTGTTCCAGGTTGTTGCCGGCTTTTTTGAACAGGCCCAGGAAGCCCTTGGGCTGCTCGGCAGTAGCGTCAAAGCCCTGCAGTTCGGAGATCAGGCTGGTGATGAGTTCGCCGGTCTCGCCCATGTCCTTGGTCTTGACGCGGGAGAGGGCGGTCTCGGAGAAGTCGCTCAGCTTCTTCTGGCTGGCGGCACCGTACTGCAGCACCATCTGGGAGTTGGTGATGTCGATCTTCTCGGCGAAGTCGTTGACCATCTTCTGTTCTTCGGGGCTAAGCGGGGTATCCTCCACCTTGACAGGCTCGGCCTTGGGGGCTTCCAGCTTGGCAGCCTCGGCAGCTTCATCGGCGATGGGGTCCAGCGTCAGGGTGGGGGCAGCAGGGGCAGTCAGGTCCAGTTCATTGTTCAGTTCAGCCATGGGAGATCTTCCTTTCCATTTCTATATATGAATATGATCCAAACAGGTTGCGGCTCAGGTCAGGTTCTGGCTTTTCAGGATGCCGTCCAGCACCTCAATATCGGTGGAAATGTCCATTGCCTCGGCACTGTACAGGACATCCAGCTGGTTTTCAAAGGCTTTGGCAATCGTAGTTGTATTTCTTCTCACTTCATTCAGAATCTGCTGGGAGTTTTCGCCTTTGAATCCAGATTGGACTACCGTTTCATACGTTGTCCGTTCTCCCATATCCATTCCGACATCGGCGAAATCTTTTTCAATACGCGCATATGCAGCCAAAATCTTTACCGCTTCCGGCAAATAATAGCGGGCAAAACGGTCTACCTGCTTTGCCTTTTCCGGCTGCCGCTCGACTACCCGCACGATGCTGCGTCCAGCTTTCTCCATTCTATCCATTTCATAGGAAAGCTGCGCATCCGGGATTTCATCATTCAGTTCGTGCAGTTCATCCAGCTTTGTCGTAATTTCTGTCAGCATCGCATCCACATCCTCGCTGCCGGTGGCGTAGGGCACCTGCTTGCGGATGACGCGGGTGGGGCAAAACTTCACGCCCAACCCGTAGACCACCAGGCTTAGCCCTGCAATAATCAGCAGGTTGGACAGGCGGTAGGTGGGCAGCAGCAGTGCGCCCACCGGCCACACCAGCGCCGCCAGATAGATCGGCAGCACCGGGCGGGTGCGTTTTTCTTCCCATTTATTCATTGCAAAGTTCTCCTTTGCGTTAAATTTGTATCGATATGACCCTATTATAGAACAAAATCGGTACGTTCGCAACCGTTTTCCTGCAAAAAAGGCAGCAGTTCCCGGCCCCAGGCAGCGCGCAGGCGGTCCATCGACCATGCCGCGTTGGCGGGGCTGGTGCTGGGCAGCACCACGGCGGGCATACCGGTGCGGTTTTGGGCATATTTTGCATAGACGCGCCCCGAGGCGGCCCCATTGCAGAACACCGCCTGCACACCCAGTTTGCGGATGAGGGCGGCCACATCGTTTGGCTCCACATTGCGGATAGAGGCATCGGACGCACCGCGGATATCGCAGGCACCAATGGTATCCCAGACGGCCAGATTGTGCTTTAAAATAATGGCTTTTTTCGCTTCAATATCCTGCCAGGCGGGCACCGGCTCGCCGGTCAGGCTGGCAATCAGCGGCCAAAAGCGGTTTTGCGGGTGGCCGTAGAAAAAGCCCTGTTCCCGGCTTTTGGGGCTGGGAAAACTGCCCAAAATCAGCGCCTTGGCCTGTGCGCCGTACAGTGGCGGCAGACCGGGGCCGACATGGGTGTAGGCGGCTTTGGTCTCGGCCATGGTCAAAACGCCTCCGGCCAGAGTTCCCGGCAGAGGTCCGCCACGCCGTGGGGCTCGGCATCGGGGCCGGTGCGGTCGGCGGCGGCTTTTGCGTTGGCGCTGCCGTTGGCCATGGCAATGCCCAGGCCCGCAGCGGCCAGCATGGCGGTATCGTTGTCGCCGTCACCAATAGCCACGCACTCCTCCGGGGTCAGGCCCGCCAGCCCGGCCAGTTCGCACAGACCGGTGCCCTTGTTGACACCCTTTTGCATGATGTCGCAGCCATCGCTGCCGGGGTAGGAGTAAAGGAACTGCAGACCCAGGTAGCCGTACTTTTCCTGGAACTGCGCGGCTTTTTCCTGGGGCAGGAAGCCGAAACAGCCGAAAGGCATCTCCACCAGGTGGTGGTCCTGGTCCTCGCCATCCACAATGTTGTTGTACAGGTTCTTGGCCTTTTCCCGGCGGTCAAACTCGGCAAAATCAATGTAGGCGTAGTTGGCATCGTGGAACGTGAACCGCAGAGGCAGCTCGTAATCCTCGAAAAAGTCCACGAGGGCGTACATTTCTTCGGCGGTCAGGCGATGGAGGGCCAGATCATTGCCCTTGGCATCCACCAGCTGGGCACCGCCCGCGCAGACCCAGTAATCGGGCTTGAGGTCCCGCAGCAGGCCCTTGCCCACGCCGGTGCGGCCGCGGCCGGTGGCAATGGCGATTTTAACGCCCGCTTTCTGCACGGCGCGGACAGCGGCGGCGTTTTCCTTGGGGATCTGTTCGCAGCTGCCGGGGCGCAGCGTACCGTCAATATCTAAAAGCAACAGCTTGTATTTCATGGTTTGTTTCCTCCTGGTTTGGTCCCCTCCATTATAGCAGAGTATGTGGGGCCGCCGCAAGGCATATTCTGGGTTGGGGGGTGGTGCGGATGAGCAAGGGTCTTGTATTGGCAGAGCAGCCGCGCAAGCGGCGCTGGCCGTGGCTGGCGCTGGCGGTGTTTTTGGGGATAACGATTGCGGCCCTGCCCCGGCTGGCGGTGGTGCTGCCCGCCGGGGTGCGGCAGGTGGATACCGCGCTGGCGGCCCGCTTTGTGCCCCGGTACGAAGCCCGGCTGGCGCATTTGCAGGAAGAAAATGCGGCACTGCATAAGCAGCTGGCCGGGGCGCAGACTGCACTGGCCGAGAATGATGCGCTGCGGCAGCGGGCAGGCATCGAACGACCGGCGGGGCGTTGGCAAGCCGCGCGGGTGGTGTTCCGCTGGCGCGACCATGCCGAACTGGCGGGCGTGTATCCCGTGGGGGCCGCCGTCTGCGATGGGCAGGGACGATTTGCCGGGCGCATCACCGATGCGGGAACGGACCGCAGTACGTTGACCTTTGCGGAGCATCTCTCTCCCGCTGCCGCCGGGTTTGCCGGGGAGCAGGCCGGGCTGCTGCAAAGCGGCTGGCGGCTGACCGGGCTGCCCCTGCCCACCACCTTAGCGGCGGGCACCGTGGTAACCACCACCGATGGCCTGTGGCTGGGCACCCTGGCAGGCATCCCCGCCCCCGCCGCCGATGGTTTGAGCGCGGAAGCGGTGCTGACGGACACAGCGGATTTGGACAGCCGCGTATTTTTTATAAAAATGTAACAGGTTTTTTGCGCAAAAATGTTGCTATTTCGACAGGGATTGCCTATACTTTAATAAATGACGTAGCAGCTGTTATGTAGGGGCGAGCAGTGTGTCAAGCGAAACATAGGTAACACCAGGGAAGAAACATAGGTTACAGTTTTCG
>CAVKDR010000030.1:0-48888 GCA_963655125.1 Bulleidia sp. | reverse complement strand
ACGCACGGTGGTGTGAGAGGTCGGCTCTCTACTTAGGAGAGCCTCCTACTCGATTGGCAGGTTTATTTGTGGTACTTCATCCCGGCGTTGATGGTGCAGGCGCGGTAGAGCTGCTCGGTCAGTACCAGGCGGGCCAGCTGGTGAGGCAGCGTAATGCGCCCCATGCTGATGCGGGCCTGCGCGGCCTTTTTGACGCGGTCATCCAACCCGTGGGAGGAGCCGATCACAAAGGCAATATCCCCCGCTCCGCTCCCGGCGCGCTCGGCCAGCAGCGCGGCCAGATCCTCACTGGAGATCTGCTTGCCCTCCACACAGAGTGCCACCAGATAGGCACCCTTGCGGACCGATGCCAGGATAGCATCAGCCTCTTTCTGCAGGGCTTTGGCGATCTGCTTGTCGCTGGCGTTTTTGTCGGCAATCGCGGCTTCCGGCAGTTCGATAATGCGGAAGTTGCAGAAACCACCCAGACGTTTCTGATACTCGGCCACACCGGCGGCAAAGTAAGCGGCGTTCATTTTGCCGATACAAATTAAATCAATGTTCTGCATGCAGGTTTCCTCTTAAAACTCAATGTACGGGCTGATGTCGTTGCGCTCCTGCGCCTGGATCAGCACATCGCGCCCCGGCTGGATACCGGCGGCCAGCAGTACATTGTACACGGTGGTCAGCGCCAGTTCCGGTGAGTTGTTGGTCTGGCTCAAATGGCACAGTGCAAACTTTTTGCAGCCTTCCTGGATGAGGTCCAGAATTTCCGCAGCGCAGGCCTTGTTGTCCAGATGGCCGCGGTCGCTGGCAATGCGCTGCTTTAAGTAGTAAGGGTACGGCCCGCCGTGCAGGCTGAAAGCATCGTAGTTCGCTTCCAGCGCGACCAGGTCACAGCCCATAAGATTGTCCTGTACCACGGGGGTCAGGATGCCAAGGTCGGTAGCGATAGCCATGCGGCGGCCGTCCGGGGTCTCGATGCGGTAGCCGCAGCAGGGCACATCATGGCTGGTGGGGAAAGAACTGACCCGGAACGGCCCGATATCAAACGGGTTTCCGCCATCCATAGCCGTGGTCTCCACAGCCGGGGGCAGCGTCCCACGGGAGTCCAACGCGTCCAGCGTGTCGGCACTGCTATATACAGGTATCGGGTACTTTTTCAAAAAGGTGTCCAGTCCGGCCACGTGGTCGGAGTGTTCGTGGGTAACTAAAATGCCGGCGCAATCGCTGATAGCCAGGTCCAGCCGGCGCAGCGCGGTCAGGGTGGTGCGGCAGCTTTTGCCCATGTCCACCAACAGGTATGCGTTCCCCTCCCGGATCAGGCCGCAGTTGCCCGAGGAGCCGGAATACAGGGTGGTAAATAAAGCCATGTTTTTCCCTCGTGTTCAGTCCAGAAAAAATGGGCCGCAGAAGCGACCCATAAAGGATGTACAGTTACATTGCCCGCGAAATGCTGCTGGCGGGGATCTCTACGCGGCGGATGTCAGCGCCGAGAAGCTGCAGCTTCTCCACAATGTTCTCGTAGCCGCGCTCAATGTGGATGGTCTCATCGATCTCGCTGACACCATCAGCGGCCAGCGCAGCAACCACCATGGCGGCACCGGCGCGCAGGTCAGTGGCTCGCAGCGGCGCGGGCCGCAGTTCCTTGATACCCTCGATGACAGCAACCTGGCCGTCCACCTGAATGTTGGCCCCCATGTGGATCAACTCGTCCACATAGCGGAAGCGGTTCTCCCAGATGCCCTCGGTCACGATGGAAGTGCCATCGGCCAGGGTGAGCAGAGCGGTCATCAACGGCTGCATATCGGTCGGGAAACCGGGATGCGGCATCGTCTTGACTTTCAGCGGATGCAGCGGGCCGGTGCGGGTGATGCGCAGGGCATCATCGTATTCCTGGATCGTGCAGCCCGCCGCGCGCAGCTTGGCGGTGATCGGCTCCAGATGCTTGGGGATGACGTTGTGCAGCGTTACATCGCCCTTAGTGATGGCGGCGGCCACCATGTAGCTGCCCGCCTCGATCTGGTCCGGGATGATGGAATAGTTGCAGCCGTGCATTTTTTTGACACCGTGGATCTTGATAACATCCGTACCGGCACCATGCACGTCAGCACCCATCATATTCAAAAAGTTGGCAAGGTCCACAATGTGCGGCTCGCGGGCCACGTTCTCCAGAATGGTCGTACCCTCGGCCAGCACGGCGGCCAGCATGGCGTTCATCGTAGCGCCAACGGATACCGTGTCAAAGAACACATGCCCGCCTACCAGGTGGTCGGCCTTGACATGGATCTGGCCGTACTCCACCGAGTCCTCGGCACCAAAGGCGGTGAAAGCCTTCAGGTGCTGGTCGATGGGACGGGGCCCAAGGTTGCAGCCACCGGGCATAGCGACCTGGCCCGCACCAAAGCGGCCCAGCAATGCGCCCAGGAAGTAGTAGCTAGCCCGCATCTGGCGGGAAAGTTCGTTCGACACCTCGGTGCAATCAATGTGGGTAGTGTCAATTTCGTAGGTGCTGCGGCTGACCATGCGGATGTTGGCACCCAGCTCGCTTAAAATTTGCAACGAGGCCATAACATCGCTGATACAGGGCAGGTTTTCAATCAGACATTTATCGGCGGCCAGAATGGTGGCCGGCAAAATGGCAACGGCAGCATTTTTTGCGCCGCCGATGTTGACATCGCCATGCAGCGGGGTTCCCCCGCGTATCACGAATTTTTCCAAGTGTAGCTCTCCTTTGTGCAGGTGCGGGCCTGGCATCCCTCTCGCCGGGGCAAGGCACCCATGCGCACTTTCATACATTATACACTATTTTGTGGCATTTGAAAAGTGGGGCACAAGACATTTGCAAAATATTTGTGAAAGTCTGTCGCAGGCACAAGATGTGCGCTGCAATATTGTGGAGTTCGACAAAAATTACATGCCGCCGAACAACGTCTGTGCGCTGAACAGGACGTTGTTGTAGTACATCTCAAAGTGGCAGTGGTTGCCGGTGGAATTGCCGGTGGAGCCAACCTCGCCGATCTGATCCATCTTGCTGACGGCCTGGCCCTGGCTGACCAGGATGCGGGACATGTGGGCGTACAGCGTTTTGTAACCGTTGCCGTGGTCGATCTCGACATAGTTGCCGTAAGAATAGTGCCAACCGGCGGCGATGACGGTGCCGGAGTCGGAGGCATAGATCGGCGTACCGTAGGCAGCGCAGATGTCCGCGCCGCGATGGCCGTTGCCCATCCAGCGGCTGACGTACTTGTAACCGGGCACGGGCCAGACGAAGGTGCCGGAGCCGAGTTTGGCCACCATGCCGTTCTTCAGCTTGGTGCCGGTAACGGTGATTTGGGTGACAGGCTCCTGCAGCACGTTGTAAGCAACGGCCTGGCGGTCGGTGACTTCGCCATCGATCATCGTGATCTCATAGGTGACATCTTCCAGGCCGTCTGCACCCTCCTGCAGGGTGACGGTCTTGCCGAAGTCGTATTCATCAGATTCAGACTTTTCGGTACTGAACGGGATCGCAACGGTCTCGGTCTCGGTCTGCACGACCTTGACTTTCAGCAGTTCGGCCGAAGAAGCGCCCGTCAGCAGTTCGGTGCCAGCGGGAATCTCCTGATCCAGACTTTGCAGGTCAGGGTTCATCTGAGCCAGCGAGTCAAAGGTGACACCGGTGGTATCCACCACGCTCTGCACGGTGTCGCCCTCCTCGGCCACATAGGTGTGTACGCCGGAGCCCTCGTTCAGGGCGGAGAGCACATCGCTGTAGGACATGATGGATTCCTGCAGGTACACGCCGTCCAGCAGGCGGATGTCGTGGACAAAACCGGTGCGGATGGACGAATCCATGTCGTTTTCAAAGGGGGCCTTGATGCTTTCCAGATAGGTGCGCAGGTGGTCGCCCTCGGTGGTGACAAACCGCAGGGTGCCGTCAATGTACACAGCTGTGCCGTCCACGATCTCATCGCTGGCGGTCTGCAAAATAGCGTTGGCAATTTCGCTTTCCGTCATGGTATCGTCAGAAATTGCCAGGCTGTAGGTGGGCGAAACTTCCCACTGGGTGTCCGGCACAGAGGCACCGGCTTCCTCCAGCATGGATTTGGCCGTGTTGATACGGGACTGCACATCCTCGCGGGCGTTCTCAAAAATTTGCTCGCTGGCCACGTAGCCGACACTTTCGCCGTTGACCTGGACGTTCAGCACGAAGCGAAGCCCCAAGCCGTTGCGGACGATGACAATCAGCCCGGCCGCCGCAACAGCGGGCAGCACGTAGGTGATGGCGTTCCAGAGAAGCGTGTAGTATTTGCGGATGCCGCTGCGGACGTAAGCCTTTTTGGCGGCGCGGATCTGGTCGCTGCCTGCATCGGAAAGTTCCTGCGGCAGTTCCCGGATGTGGCGGATGCCAGAGGCCATCCGGGTAAAGGGGCTGATCAGATCCTCACAGAAAGTGATGATGCCCAGCAAAACCGGGCGCAGCACGACCATAAGCAGGTTGCCAATGGTGGAGACGATGCCCTTGACGACTGCATGCGCCTTGCGGTAGGCGCACACAAAAATGTACTCGACCCAGAAGCCATACATGTACAGCAGGTCGCCAATCAGATTGCTGCGGGAAGAATGTGCCTTATGGGCGCTGGCGGACGATGGCCCGCGGTGATTTTTCTTTTTGCCTTTTTTATCGATTTGCGCGGAATTCAAAATCTTGCTGCTCCTTTTAGATGACCGAAACGGTCGATGCTAAGTAGTCCAGATGAAGTTAGAGGAAAATTCAGAGTTCTTGCAGATCCCAGTTGCCGAAAAGCCCCTGACTGCGGGCCAAAGCGGCCATATCCGGCGGCAATTCGCTCTGGATGCAGATCACCTGTTTGCTGACCGGGTGGGTAAACCGCAAAACAGCACAGTGCAGTGCATGCCGGGACAGGATGTTGTCCGACCCGCCGTACAGGGTATCCCCCGCCAGCGGATGACCGATGTAGGCCATGTGTACACGAATCTGGTGGGTACGGCCGGTACAGGGTGTGCAGGCCACCAGGCTGTGATGGGTACCAGCAGCCAGTACGTTGTATCGGGTCAAGCTGTATTTGCCATCCTCCCGTACACAGCGGCCGATGATGGAATCACCACGGCGCGCGATGGGGGCTTCCACCTGGCCGGGGCCTAACGGTAAAATCCCCTGCACAATGGCCAGGTAGCATTTTTTGGCGCTGTCAGCCAGCAGTGGTGCGGCGAACGCGTTCTGCGCGCAAAGCACCAGGCCGCTGGTATTTTTGTCGATGCGGTTTACCGGGCGGAACACGCCGGTCCTACCCTGCTGCTGCAAATGGTACAGCCAGCCGTTGGCAAGAGTGCCGTCCGGGTAATTTAAAGTGGGATGTACGGCGATACCGGCGGGCTTTTCCAGCACGGCGGCAAACTCGTCCTCATAAGCAATGACAAATGGGACGGGCTGCGGCGTGACGCTGGTCGGTGGTTCCGGCGGCAGCGCAAAGGTGATCTGCTGGCCGGGATGCACAGGCTGGTCGGTGTGGAGCGGGGCTCCATCAGCGAAAAAGCCATCACCGTTATATTTGACGGATTTGATCAGACCGGCGGTGACACCCTGCGTACGCAGGAAGATCCCCAGCCGTTGACCGTCCGCCTCGGGAGGGACAATATAACGCAGAACGGTCAAAAAACAGGCCCTCCCTTATGGAATACTGCAAAGCATGTGTGCAACTCGTACACTCATACCCTGGTATTATACCACAAAGGAGAGCCTGATGCAATTCCCAATCTCTGGAACAAAAAAGCCGCCCCAGCCAAACGGCAGGGACGGCTTACAAAATTATGAATCAAACGGGATGAGACTTGTTCTCGTAGTCAGCATGCAGAGCATCGACACCCTGCAGGCGGGCATTGCGCTTCTCGAAGAACTTGGGCGCGACCTGCGGGAACATAGCGTAGGTCAGAACGTCCTCCTCCTGGATGGCGTACTTGGCGGCCTCGGCCTTCAGCTTCTCCATCTCGGGCTCCAGCGTGTCAGCAAAGCGGCAGGTGATGGGCTCCTCGCCCTTCAGGATAAAGTCGCTGAACTCCTTCTTGATGGGAGCGGGAGTCTTGCCGTAATCGCCATGGACCAGGCCCTTGAACTCCTTGGTGACCATCTTGTAACGCTCACCCATGATGACGTTAAAGACAGCCTGGGTACCAACGATCTGGCTGGTCGGGGTGACCAGCGGCGGATAACCGGCATCCTCACGGACGCGGGGGATCTCCTCCAGAACATCCTGGAGTTTGTCCTCCTTGCCAGCATCCTTCAGCTGCTTCAGCATGTTGGAGAACATGCCGCCCGGAACCTGATACAGCAAGGTGTTGGCATCAACGCCCAAGGACTTCTGGTTGATCTGGCCGTTGGCGATGTACTTCTCGCGCAGCTTGTTGAAGTAAGCGCGGACGACATTCAGCTGGTTCAGATCCAGGCCGGTGTCGTAGTCGGTGCCCTGCAGGGCGGCGACCAGACTCTCGGTGGGCATATGAGAAGTGCCCAGAGCCAGGGGGCTCATGGCGGTATCAACGATGTCAGCACCAGCCTCGATGCCCTTCAGGATGGACATGGAAGCCAGACCAGCGGTGTAGTGGCTGTGGATGTCCACGGGGATCTTGATGGTCTTTTTCAGTTCAGAGACCAGGTCAGAGCAGGTGTAGGGCTTCAGCAGACCAGCCATATCCTTGATGCAGATGGAGTCAGCGCCCATCTCCTCCAGGGTCTTGGCATAGTTGGCGAAGTACTCGTTGTTATGTACGGGGCTCAGGGTGTAGCTGATGCAGGCCTGAACATGAGCGCCCTCTTTGTTGGCGGCCTTGATGGCAGTCTGCAGGTTGCGCGGGTCGTTCAGGGCATCGAAAATACGGATGACATCGATACCGTTGGCAACGGACTTCTGTACAAAGTACTCGACAGCGTCATCGGCGTAGGGACGGTAGCCCAGCATGTTCTGGCCGCGGAACAGCATCTGCAGCTTCTGATGGGGCAGTTCCTTGCGCAGGATGCGCAGACGCTCCCAAGGATCCTCGTCCAGGAAACGGATGCAGGAGTCGAACGTAGCACCGCCCCAGCACTCAACGGAGAAGTACGGGATCTTGTCCATCTCGGGCAGGATCGGACGCATCTCGTCCATCGTCATACGGGTAGCAAGCAGGGACTGGTGCGCATCGCGCAGAACGACCTCGGTGATTTTAATAGGTTTCTTAGCCAATGTCATTCACCTGCCCTTTCTTAGTTCATGGTGCAAAGCAGATCGCCGGAATTGACGACATCGCCCTTGCGCACATTCACGCTGGCAATGGTGCCATCCTGCGGAGCACTGATCTCGTTCTCCATCTTCATGGCCTCGAGGATAATCAGCGTGTCGCCAGCCTTGACGGAATCGCCGGCCTTGACCTTAACGTCCAGGATGTTGCCCGGCATGGGAGCGGTAACGGTGACGGAACCGGCAGCGCCAGCGGGAGCGGCAGGAGCAGCGGGTGCAGCAGCCGGAGCCGGAGCAGCGGCGGGAGCAGCAGCAACAGGAGCGGAAGCAGCGGCAGCGCCGGTGCCTTCCTCGACGGTGACATTATAAGCAACGCCGTTGACAGTGACAATCAGGTTTTTCATAGGAATTTCCTCCTTAAAGATCGTGGTCGTTATGTTCAGGTTAAACGCAGATTACAGCGTGATGTTGCCATGCTTCTTAGCCAGGCGGACAGCGCGCTTGCTGGCCAGCATATCCAGGGCCTGGGCAACAGCGCTGCGGGCAGAAGCAGCATCGGCGACGGTATCAGCGGCACCGTTGGCAACAGCGGCCTGGGCGCTGCAAACATCCTTGGCGTAAGCAGCAGCCTTTGCCTTCGTAGCGGCAACGATGTTATCGGAAGCAAAGATCTCGTCCTTGTACAGAACGGTGACGGCAGCCTCAGGGGCCAGAGGTGCAACGGTGCAGCCCTGGACAGCAACACGCCAGTCAGCAGAAGCGGCAAACACGGTGTAAGCGGGGCCGACAGCCTCACCGGCCAGAACAGCAACCTTAACCGTGGTAGCCTCGGCGTAAACGCCAGCCATACGGGCGGCCTGGCGGATACCACCGGCCTGGTCGTCACCCTCGCTCTTGCCAAAGCCCTCGGTGTTGACAACGGTCACAACGGGGATGCTGTAGGCATCGCACAGGCGGACGAAACGAGCGGCCTTGGCGGTGCACTTGTGGCACAGGGCAGCCTTCTCGGTGGCAACGATACCAACGGAGCTGCCGTTGATGGTAGCCAGGGCGGTAACGATGTTCTTGCCGTAACCCTTGTACAGCTCAACAGCGCTGCCCTCGTCAGCCAGAGCGGCAACGGCATCAGCGGCGGTGTACTTGGCGGTGTTCAGCGCAGCGGAAGGAGCGCTGAAGTCGAACAGAGCGGGGCCAGCCAGGTTGTTGGCGGGCAGCAGAGCAGCAATGGAAGCGGCCTGCTTGGCAGCGGCGACAGCGTCAGCAGCAGTCACAGCGGCAACGCCAGCCTTGGCGGCGAACTCGGCGGAGCCGGCACCGGCAACCTTGTCCTCGGCGTTGAACGGAGCGTTCAGGAACAGCTCGGCATCCTCAGCCATGATGCACAGGTCGGCGGAAGCGGCGTTGATGGCATTGGTGCCAGCGCAGGTGCCGGTAACAACGGCGATCTGCGGCACAACGCCGGAAATGCGGGCGATCTCAGCGGTCAGGCGGGCGGTAGCGTTCAGCAGATCCAGGCCACCCTCCAGCTTAGCGCCGGTGGAGTCATAGAAAGTGACGACCGGGGCACCGGTCTCGGCGGCCATCTCCAGTACGCGGATATTCTTTTCAATATCCTGCACACCAACGGGGGTGCCGTCCTCAAATACGACGTAGACGCTCTGACCGTTTGCGCTGCCGTAAGCGGCGCTTACAGCGCCATCGGTAAACAGCGGAGAATATGCGCCGTCATCAAAAAATGCTGCAAGGATCGTTGCCTTGCCGGGTTTGTTTGCTGCCATACAGCTTCCTCCCTATTTGTAAAACTGACTGTTTTTTAGTGAAGAACTCACAAAAAAATCCGCGATTTGAGTTAATTATACTACTTTGTGGAAAAATCTACAAGTAGAAATTACGGTTCTTTTTGAAAAAATACACAATTTTTTGTACAAAAAACCGCTTTCGAACAACTTTACACCCTAAATATGGGTTTAGTCCTGCTCTTTGCGGGTGCGCAGCGGGCCGGGACGGCGGGGTGCGGTGCGGGCAGGGGCCTCGGAACTGCGGCTTTTATGCTGGGCGGCGTTGCGCAGGGCGTTGATCTCGCTCTTTTTCAGTTCGCGGTATTCGCCCGGCTGCAGCATGCCCAGCTTGACCGGGCCTTCGGCAGTGCGGCGCAGGCGGACGACCTGCAGACCAACGGCCGAGCACATGCGGCGGATCTGACGGTTGCGGCCCTCGTGCAGGGTGATCTCCAATACAGTGCGGCCCGGCTCGTCCACGACAACGTGAATTACGCAGGGCTGGGTCTTGACACCATCGTCCAGCACCACACCGGAGGACATCTGGATGATCTGCTCCTCCGTGGCGCGGGGGTTGACGGTGACGCGGTAGAGTTTGCCTACCCCGCCGGACGGATGGGTCAGCAGATTGATGAAAGCACCATCGTCAGTCATCAGCAGCAGGCCCTCACTGTCCTTATCCAGGCGGCCCACCGGGCGCAGCATGGCCGGAACATCAGAGACAAGATCCATAACGGTCTTGCGGCCGCGGTCATCGGACCGGGTAGTCAAAAAGCCGCGGGGCTTGTGCAGCATAATATAGGTGTACTGCCGCTTGCGCACGATGCGGACGGTCTGGCCATCAATGGCGACCTTATCATAATCGGGGTCCATCTTGTCACCCAGGCCCACCGGGTGACCATTTACTTTTACTTTGCCGGCTGCGATCAGGCGCTCCGCCTCACGGCGGGAGCAGATGCCCTGATCGGCCAGCACTTTTTGAACGCGCTGTTCTGCCATGCTTACTCCTTATTTCTTGTGCTTATGCGTTGCCCGTTTCGGCGGGCTTTTCCTTTTTGATCATTGCGGTGATTTTATCTACCAGTTCCGGCAAAGCGGCAATGGCGTTATCCACGGCGGTGACTTTCTCCACCAGCTGCACCGTGCGGACGTTGCCGCCGGAGACCACCAGGAACGCAACGGGCGTGACCGAAACACCGGCACCGGTGCCACCGCCGAACATCTGCTTGGACGAATTGGGGGCAACATCGGAACCGCCCGATGCAAAACCGAAGGTGACGCGGGAGACCGGGATGATGGTGGTGGTATCGTCCACGTGGATGGGATCACCGATGATGGTGCTGGTATCCACCATATCGCGGATCTTTTCAATGGTAACGCCCATCAGACCTTGGATCGGATGCTCTGCCATGGGAAACTCCTCCTTTTATAAAAGCAAAATGCAATTTGGTTCAGTTGGTATGTGCAGGCTGCAGCTGTGGGTCTTTGCCCAGATGGAACAAAAGCCGGATCAGCAGCCAGAGAAGCAAAAACGGGTGGGTGTGCAGCCTGCCGGAGATCTGCCGCTCTCCCCTGCGCTGGCCGGTAAAATCCGGCTCCAGCTGCAAATAGTCACATTGCAGGCAGATGACTTGCTGCAAAAACGCCAGCAGATTGTTGGCGGCGGTCATCGCGGTACCGTAGAGTTCGGCCGTCTGGGCCGCATCCTCGCCGGTGACGGTCCAGAATACGGTGAGATGCTGCACTTTGATGTGCCGCGCCAGGAACCGCCCGGCCCAGCGCAGGTGCCCAAACATACAGCGGGCAAAGGCGGCCGGGTCATGGGTAAGCAGGTTGAGGGCGGTTTCGATACGCTCCGAAATATGGAACGGCAGGCCGCCGGATTTGGGCTGTTCGTCTGTGGACTTTGCAGCGGGTGCTGATGCCTGGGCTGGAGTTGCAGCGGCAGGCTGCGGAGGCTGCTGAACAGGGGCGGCGGTGCTTGCGGATGCAGCTGTCGGGGCTGGCTGCGTCTTGGGCGGTGGTGCTGGTTCAGTGGTGGGCTGCACCACGGGTGGCGACTGCGGCGCTGCGGGACGCTGTGCGGCTGTATCCTTTGCAGCGGCCCTCGGCCATAGGGTAAAATGCAGCGGGCCGTACCAGGCTGTCAGCGATGGTTTACCCGATTGATACGCAAACCGCAGTTCTACCGGCAAAATCAGCAGCACCACCAACAGTGCCAACAGGAAAAGAAGCAGCCAGCCTACGAATTTGAGCACCGCCAATAGGACGGCGAGCACAATGGTCATAGGCAATCACTTCCATTCCAGCTGTTCGCCATCCTCGGCGGTGTCGGTCTCCGGCTCGGCAGGCTCAGTGTCCCCCGCTTCGCCGTGCAGCGGGGGCAGGTCGGCCAGCGAACCCAGGCCAAATACACGTAGGAAACTATCGGTGACCTGGAACGCGATGGGCTTGCCGGGCAGGTCCAAGCGCCCGGCTTCTTCGATCAACCCTTTTTCCAGCAGTTTGGCCACGATGGAAGAAGAATCCACGCCACGCACCTGCTCGATAAAGCTGCGGGAGACCGGCTGGTTGTAGGCGATGACCGACAGCACTTCCAGCGCAGCGGGCGAAAGCGGCGCGTTGCGGCGGGTATCCAGAATGCGCTTGACCATCTCGCCGTAGTACGGGCGGGTAGCCATCTGCCAGCGGTTGGGGTCAAAGTAGAGGATCGCCATGCCGCTTTCTTCCTCGTCCAGCTTCTTTTGCAGCTTTTTCAAAAGGCGCACGGCTTCTTCCGGCTCAACGCGCAAAGCATCGGCCAGGCGCGCGGCCTCAACGGGGTCGGCATGGGCAAACAGCATGGCTTCCAGCGCGCCGATTTTTTGTTGTTCATTCATGGGCGGAAGCCTCCTTGTTTCTGCGGTGGGTGCGGTCCAGGTTCAGCTGGCCGCCATCGTCTACTTTGACGCGCCCAGCGCGGATGAGTTCCAGCAGTGCTAAAAAGGTGGCCACATGGGTACTGCGGCTGTCCTCGGGGTTGAAAAGCTGGTTCATCTTTTGCAGGGTGCCTTTCAGCAGCCCGCGCAGCATGTGGGAAACGCGGCTGGATACCGAGACAAACGGCGCGGTGACCAGCGGTTCAAACCGTTCCTGCGTGGGCTTGCGCTTGCGCAGGTTGCGGCCCATCAGGTTGAACCAGGCAGTGACTAACAGGTTGGGGTCGTGGCGGCGGGTGTACTCGGCTGCACCCACCAGCGGCATAGGCTGGCGCACAGCGGTGTACAGGTCGCGGGCGCGGCTGCCCAGCTTGGCGGCCACCTCCTTGCAGGCGCTGTACTCGATCAAGCGGCCGGTCAGTTCGGCTTTCATGCGCTCGGCTTCGGGGCTGCGGGGCAGCAACAGGGCGCTTTTCATCTGCACCAGATGGGCGGCCATGTCGATAAACTCGCTGGCGACCTCCATGCGGTTGTCCTGCAGGTTGCGGATGGTGGCGGTGTACTGGTCGATAAGCTCCATGATGTTAATATCATAGAGGTTCATCTTATTTTTGCCCACCAGGTACAGCAGCAAATCAAGCGGGCCTTCAAAATCTTCTATTTTAAAAGTAAGAACTTCCGGCAAAAAATCAATACCCCCACAGTAACTCTACAAAGCCTGTCCCTTTAATAAGGAAAGACCACAGCTGATTGACGATCGCGGACAGCGGCCGATTCAATAGCCCCAGGAACGTGAGCGCCAGCACGGCCAGCATGATATAGCGCTCGTACTTCATCAGTTTAAAATACAATTTTTCCGGCAAAAACAGCAGGAAGATACGGCTGCCGTCAAAAGGCGGCACCGGGATCAGGTTGAACACAGCCAAGCTTAGGTTCATCGTAATCATGTAGAAGAGGAACATTTCGACAAATGGCAATGCGTCCCCTACGCCGCTGTAATAGCATATTTTGTACAGGATCATCGACACCCAGGCCAGCAGCAGGTTGCTGATCGGCCCAGCGGCGGCCGAAACAGCCATGCCGACTTTCGGATTTTTATAATTGTATGGGTTGATGCTGACCGGCTTGGCCCAGCCAACGCCGCCCACCAGCATGCACAAGGCACCCAGCGGGTCAAAGTGGCGCATGGGGTTCAGCGAAAGACGGCCAGCCCGCACGGCGGTGTCGTCCCCCAGCCAGTGGCTGACCAAAGCATGGGCAGACTCATGAAATGGGATGGTAAGCAGGACGACCAACGCCCGGCAAATATACATCATGATCTGTGTAGTTGACAGCAGACCGTTCAAAGGCAAACACCACCCCATTAAAATCTCATCTTATTATACCGTACAAATGCCCCCAAAACAAGCCCCGCAGGGCGGCGGATGGCGGATTTTCGCTTCGATTTTGCGCAGCTGCAAGAAAATATAATATTTTTCAAACTTTTTTGCACAAAACCCTTGCAATTTGCAAAAATCCACGCTATAATATTTAAGCTATTGAAAAGGAGGTGCAAGCAATTATGGCCAAATGTTCTTGCTGTGGCAAGGGTGTCACGTTCGGTATCAAGGTTTCCCACTCTCATCGTCGGAGCAACCGTACCTGGAACCCCAATGTCAAGCGCGTGAAGGCGATCGTCGAGGGTTCCCCGAAGTATATCTACGCCTGCACCCGCTGCCTGCGCTCTGGTAAAGTTACCCGCGCGGTCTGATTGGACAGAAAAAATGCCGGTCACATTGCGTGACCGGCTTTTTCTCTGCTATTTTACCAGTTAAACAAAAAAGGAGCCGACCATGCTGCCCCAGGACCCTATTATTTTGTTAAGCTATGTCAATACCCAGCTGCGTGACCGGGATGCCAGCCTTGCGGCATTCTGCGACCGGGAAAATGCAGACGAAACTGCCCTGCGGGAACGTCTGCAGGAAGTGGGCTACACCTACGATGCAGACGCAAACCGTTTTGTCTGACCCCAGCCACAGGATGTGCCCCCGGCGTTATAGAGGAGAGGAAGTTATACCCGCTATGAATTTTGTATTTATCAGCCCGCATTTCCCCAAAACCTATTGGAACTTCTGCGAGCGGCTGCATCGCAACGGTGCCAATGTGCTGGGCATCGGCGATGCACCGTTTGACGAGATTCCCTGGCAGCTGAAGCATTGCCTGACCGAGTACTATCGCGTGAACGACCTGGGCAATTACGATGAAATGCTGCGGGCTGTCGCCTATTTTACGTTCCATTACGGAAAGATCGACTGGCTGGAATCCAACAACGAGTATTGGCTGGAAATGGATGCCCAGATGCGCACCGACTTCAACATTACCACCGGCGCGCAGAACGACTTCATCGAGCGCATCAAATACAAGAGCAAGATGAAGGAAAGCTACATCGCGGCCGGTGTGCCGGTGGCGCGCCACCACATGGTCAGCACACTGGCGGCGGCCAAGGCGTTTATCAAAGAGGTGGGCTACCCGGTCATCGTGAAGCCCGATAATGGCTGCGGTGCCGAGGCTACCTACAAACTGCGCAACCTGAAAGAACTGAAAGAATTCTACGCCGAGCCCCACGCCGTGCCCTATATTATGGAAGAATTCATCAACGGCACCATCGTCAGCTTTGATGGCGTGGCCGACAGCCATTGTGTGCCGCTGTTCTACACCTCCAACGTATTCCCCACCCCGATGCTGGATATCGTGAGCGAACAGGGCGATTTGAGCTACTGGACGCAAAAGACTGTGCCTGCCGCACTGAAAGATGTGGGCTTCCGCACCATCAAGGCGTTCGGTGCCAAGAGCCGTTTCTTCCACTGCGAGTTCTTCCAGCTGAACGAGGACAAGCCGGGCCTGGGCAAAAAGGGTGACTATGTGGCCCTGGAAGTCAATATGCGCCCGGCGGGCGGCTATACCCCGGATATGATCAACTATGCCAACTCGGTAGACTGCTACCAGATCTGGGCCGATATGGTCTGCTATGACGAAGTGCGTAACCTGGAACTGGACGGCCCCAAGTACTACTGCGTTTACGCAGGCCGCCGTGACTGCCACACCTATAAGCACAGCAACGAGCAGATCATGGCGCGCTATGGCAGCCGCATGAAGATGCACGAGCGCATCCCCGAAGCCCTGCGCCTGGACATGGGTGACGAGATGTACACCGTTACGGTGCGCTCCAGCGCCGAGCGGGACGCTTTCATCCGCTACGTGCAGGAGAAAGCCTGATTTGCTCCTTCTTTGCAAAGAAGGAACCGAAGAAACTCTAAACAAAAATGGGAGATACGGTCGCAGACCGCATCTCCCATTTTATATTGTTGATTAATCGCCATAATCGGCAATGGCAACAGAGTGTTTGCTGTAGTATGGTGTCAGGCCCCACAGGTCCGGGCCGGGGGCAACATCGGTGTAAAACAGCAGCCAGGGGCGTTCCTCCTCGGTCAAGGGGCGGATCACCGCGTCCGGTTGGTCGGTGTCGGTCAAAATGGCTTCGCGCTCATCCAGCACCTGGGCAAAACGCGCGACTTCGCCGTCGGCTAACTCGTAGGCAGCTTCCAGCGTGGTAGCAAAGTGGTTGTCCTGCCCCTCTTTTACCGTGTGGCTGCCGATGCAGGCCATGCAGACCAGCATCGCAGCGAAAACCAGCGGCAGGCGCTTCCCTGCTTTGCCAAGCTGGCGGATGGTCGGTGTAAGGCTGATATTGCGGATGCGTTCCAGCCAGCCCAAAAGCAAAAACTCGGTAACGGCCAGGCCCAGGATAAAGGTCATCCAGACCACATTCAGCAGCCGCCCCGCGCCGATGCCGCCCATGGTGTAGGACGGCAGGAAGATCATGGCCCACATCAGTACAAAGGTGACAGCAGCACCCGCCAGTGGATGGCGGAACACCCGGTCCGGCAGGCTGGCGCTTTGGGCTAGGTGCCGCAGCGACAGCGCCAGCAACAGCAGCAGGCAAAGCAGCGGTACGTCCAGCCAGCGGATCCATTCCAGTGCCGCCAGCACAAAGCTTTTCAGCACAGCTTCAACAAAGCCCGCCCCCGCAAACCCGGCGGTGCGCACCCGCGTACCGGGAGCCGTTACGTTGATAAGCAGTCCCGCCACAGCAGCGAGAAAAGCGGGCAGATGGTAAAACCTGCGCTGCCGCGCGCAGAGCACCACGGCCAGCAGCAAAACCAATACATTTAAAAGCCCGGCTACCTGGTGCCCGCCGCCGATGATAAAGCCAATCATGACCCCGGCGGCGCAGTACAGAACACGCTGCTTACGGGTCAGCTGCGGTGCAAAGCACAGCCCAAACGCCAGCCCGGCGTTGAGCACGGCCAGCGAGAAAAACGGCAGATAGTTCATGGCACCGTTGAACCAGTACAGCCCTTCCACCGGGGCGGGCATACCCTCGATAAAGGCAAAGCAAACCAGCAGCGCCAGCGCCCAGGGCAGGTACTTTTGTGCCGGCTCCAGGCGGCGCACCACACAACGGCATGCCCCATACAGGCAGAAAAACAACGGCACAAGGACGCATAGCAGCGTCAGCCCATACCAGGCGTTGCCGAAAATGGCAGGCTGCCAGGCCAGCAAAAAGCCGGAAACATACAGTCCCTGCCAGTTTTCAAAGTAATATACGTTGGTGTCCCAGGCAGCTTTCAGCAGACGCGGCAGGTCAAAACCGTACTGCTGCACTACCGCGTGGGTGCGGGCCGCGTAGATGTAATCGTCTGCCGAGGGCCGCGCAAACACAGCCAGCACAAAAACCGGAATCAGCAGCAGTCCAATGAACAGAGCCAGCCGCCGCAGCCAACGCTTTTGCGCCGCAGAATCATGCCAAAAATCCATACACGCGCACCCGTTACGGGTTGCCCAGCGTCATCTGCAGGAAGTAAGTCCATTGCTTCTCCCACCAGACCCAGTCGTGGGCAACATCGTAGCCCCAGATATCCACGATGGGGTGGATGCCCTTGCTTTCCAGAATGCCCTGCAGTTCCAGTGTGGAGGCCAGTAGATCACCCTCCCAGGCACCCTGGCCGCAGCACATAATAAACTTATCGGCTTTGTTGAACAGCTCCATATAAGGATGGTCGGTCGGGAAATTGCGCATGTAATCGCAGGGAGAGTTGCGGTAGACGAGATCATCCATGTAATCGCCAAAGAACATGCGGGAAGAATACAGGCCGCTCAAGGCGATGGTGCCATTGAACAGGTCGGGACGGCGCAGGAAGAAGTTGACGGCATGGCCGCCGCCCATGCTGGCACCGCCTACCAGGATCTTGCCGGTGTGGTCCTCGCCGCCCTGCTCGCGGTTGATCTCCAGCAGGCGCGGGGTCAGTTCCTCGCAGATATAATTGTACCAGCGCTCCTGCATCTCGATGCGCGGGCGCTCGGGGCCGTGGTTGTCCCAGCTTTCGGGGTCGATGCTGTCAGCCGTGAAGATCTGCAGCTTGCCGCTGTCGATCCAGGGCGCGGCCAGGTTGCACATGTTGCGGTCTTCCCAGTCATAAAAGCGGCCGCTCTGGCACGGGAAGATGATGATAGGCCGTCCGGCATGGCCGTAGACCTTGAACTCCATAAAGCGGTCCAGATACCGGCTGTATTCCTTATAATAGCGGATCTGCATGGCAGTTCCCTCCTGATTTTATTTGTAGAAAAATTTCTTGTTCAGATCCAGCAGCCCAACCATGGCATGCATGGGGCCGGATGTGGACGTTTTGAACACCCAGTAGTACGCAAGGGCCAGTGCCTCGCGCAGGTAACAGGGCAGCACACTGCGCCACGGCGTGTGGGCAGGCAGCGCGGCGGCCGTGGTAAAACCGGCCCGTGCCGCATACCGCCCGGCGCGGTAACAGTGGAATGCGTTGGAAACGTAGACGATAGGCGTATCGGCGCTGTAGCCGCGCTCTTTTAAAATATCCAGCGAGAACGCAAAGTTTTCCTCGGTGGAAGTGGACTTATTCTCGGCTAAAACGCGGTCAGCGGGCAGGCCCTTTTCAATCAGATAATCCCGCATGGCCTGGCCCTCGGGCACCCACTCGTCCCGGCCCTGCCCGCCGCTGGTGACGATGAGCAGGTCGGGATGTTCCACCGCGTATTCGTAGGCTTTGTCCAGCCGGTAGCGCAGCAGCATACTGGGCTTATCTTTGCGCAGTCCTGCGCCTAAAACGATCATGACCTGTTCCTGCCCGGTGGGCGGGTTGGCATAACCGCTGACGGCCACAAAGGCAATTAAGGCCAGATAAATTACCAGCAAAACGCCCAGCACAATGCCCACGACCCGGCCGGCCCCGGTACGGAACCAAGCGGCCAACGGCTTATGCCAGATGGCGCAGGCGGTGACGGCGGCCGTCAGCACCCAAACCATCAGGTTGCCCATGTTGAAGTTGCTTAAAAACACCAGCATGAGCGAATAGACGATAAGCGCTGCGGCCAGAATCCACAAGAGAAGGACACCCATCTTACTTGCGGATCTCATCGTACACACCGCAGCCAGCTGCGCAGTAGTCGACATCCAGCGCCTTGCAGACGGTATCGGCGATGGTGGCGAAGCTGTAACGGGTGTGCAGGTTTACACCGGGCTTGATCTCACTGCCATAGACGAGGAACGGCACATGCTCACGGGTATGGTCGGTGGTCTTGGTGTAGCTGGGGTCGCAGCCGTGGTCGGCCGTGACCATCAGGATATCCTCGGGGCGCATCTTGGCCATGAACTGGGGCAGCCAGTCGTTGAACTCGGCAGCTGCGGCGGCGTAACCGGCCACATCGCGGCGGTGGCCGTACAGCATGTCGAAGTCGACCAGGTTGACGAAAGCCAGGCCCTCAAAATCGCGGTCGGCCAGATCCAGCGTGACCTGCAGACCCTCGGTGTTGCCGCTGGTGCGGATGGTCTCGCTGATGCCCTTGCCGGCAAAGATATCATGGATCTTGCCCACGCCGATGGTGGACTTACCGGCGGCCTGGATGGCATCCAGCATCGTATCGCGCGGGGGCACCAGGCTGTAGTCGTGGCGGCGCGGGGTGCGGGTAAAGTTGGCGGCGCAGTCGCCCACAAACGGGCGGGCAATGACGCGGCCCACGCCGTACTTGCCCACCAGCAGTTCACGGGCCTGGGCGCAGATCTCATACAGCTTCTCCACCGGGACGAGGGCCTCGTTGGCGGCGATCTGGAACACGCTGTCGGCAGAGGTGTAGACGATCAGAGCGCCGGTATTCATGTGCTCCTCGCCATAGTCACGGATGACCTCGGTGCCGGAATAAGGCTTGTTGCAAAGCACCTGGCAGCCGGTTTTGGCGGTGAAAGCATCCAGCAGATCTTTCGGGAAGCCGTCCGGGAAAGTGGGCAGCGGGTCAGCACTCAGCAGACCGGCAATCTCCCAATGGCCGATGGTGGTATCTTTGCCGGCGCTGGCCTCGCGCAGGCGGGCAAAGCTGCCGATGGGCTCGGCCACGGGGGTGCTGCAGGTCACGCCGTCCAGGTTGAACATGCCCAGCTTGGCCAGGCTGTCGCCCTTAAAGTTCGGATGGTTGGCAATGGCACCCAGGGTGTCGGTGCCGGCATCGCCAAACTGCGGGGCATCCGGCTCGGCACCAACGCCAAAACTATCAAGAACAATTAAAAAAACACGTTTTGCCATAGGTTTGTCTCCTGTCTGTATCGTAAACATTTTGTGTGTTGAACACATGGAATATACCTATTTAAGATTATACCTTATTTTGGGCAGATTGTAAACAGAAAGCCGATTGTACGGCGGCGAAAACGTGGACAAAATTTGTACTGTAAAATACGCGTAAAGCGGGTTTAGGTACTTGTACAAAAACGGGGATTTGTAGTATAATAATTTCGATTAATGTTCAGATTTCTGCAATGGAGGTCATTATATATGCGTAAAACTAAAATCGTTTGCACAATGGGCCCTTCTACCGAAAAGCCGGGCATTCTGCGCCAGCTGATGGAGAACGGCATGAACGTTGCCCGTTTCAACTTTTCCCACGGTGATTACGAGGAGCACAAGGGCCGCTTTGATGCCCTGCGTGCTCTGAGCAAGGAGCTGGATCTGCCGGTTGCTGCCATGCTGGATACCAAAGGCCCTGAGATCCGCCTGGGCACTTTCAAGAACGGCGTGGAGAAGCTGGTCACCGGCCAGAAGTTCACCCTGACTTCCCGTGAGATCGAGGGCACCAACGAGATCTGCTCTGTCTCCTACAAAGAACTGCCCCGCGATGTTGCCGCTGGCGGCCGTATCATGCTGGACGATGGCCTGATCGAGTTGAGCATCGATGAAGTGAGCGATACCGACATCGTCTGCACCGTCAAGAATGACGGCACCATCAAGACCAAAAAGGGGGTCAACGTCCCCGGTGTGCATCTGTCTATGCCCTATATGAGCACCCGCGACCGCAATGATATTCTGTTCGGCATCGAGCAGGGCTTTGACCTGATTTCCGCCAGCTTTGTTCGTAACGCCCAGGATATTATGGAGATCCGCCACCTGCTGGACGAGCACAACAGCAACATCCGCATCATCGCTAAGATCGAGAACCAGGAAGGCATCGACAACATCGATGAGATCCTGACTGTGGCCGATGGCATCATGGTCGCCCGCGGCGATATGGGCGTGGAGATCGACTTCGCTGAGATCCCCTCCATCCAGAAGAACCTGATCGACCGTGCCATGAGCGCTGGCAAGATCTGCATCACCGCTACCCAGATGCTGGACTCCATGATCGTGAACCCCCGCCCCACCCGTGCCGAGATCACCGACGTTGCTAACGCTATCTACGACGGCACCGGCGCTGTCATGCTGTCCGGTGAGACCGCCGCAGGCAAGTACCCGGTCGAGGCCCTGAAAGCCATGGCTACCATCGCCGAGGCTACCGAGTCTGACTCCAACTTCGACTCTCTGGTCCACCACACCCGTGGCGAGAACAGCCGCCTGTCTGTCAGCGCCGCTGTGGGCCACGCCGCCTGCACCACCGCCAACGATATTGGCGCTACCGCGATCATCACTGCTTCCAAGAGCGGCGAGACTGCCCGCCTGCTGAGCCGTTTCCGCCCGGATGCCCAGATCATCGCCTGCGTACTGGATGAGACCACCCGCCGCCAGCTGAACGTTTACCGCGGTGTTACCCCCCTGCAGATGGAGTACGCTCACTCTACCGATGAGCTGATCAGCATGTCCGTTGAAAAGGCCAAGAACGCCGGTCTGATCCAGGACGGCGACCTGGTCGTTGTTACCGCCGGTGTTCCCGTTGGCATCTCCGGCACCACCAACATGATCAAGGTCCACATGGTGGGCGACAGCCTGCTGGCCGGTGTTGGCATCGGCAACCGCAACGCCAAGGGCGAGGTCTGCGTCTGCCGCAGCGCCGCCGAGGCTGCCAAGATGTTCAAGCCCGGCCAGATCCTGGTCGTGCCTTTCACCACCAACGATGAACTGCCCTTCATCCGTGAGGCTGCCGGTGTCATCACCGAGGAGGCAGGTGCCAACAGCCACTCCGCTATCGTGGGCCTGACCCTGAACAAGGCGGTCATCGTGGGTGCTACCAACGCAACCCGCACCCTGAAAGATGGCATGGTCATCTCGATGGATTGCACCCGCGGTACCGTTCAGCTGATGGCTGACTAAGGAGCGGACAATGGAACGCATTGCAAGTTTCTGCGTTGACCACACCAAACTGCAGCCGGGCATGTATCTCTCCCGCCAGGATGGCGCGAATGGCGAGATCCTGACCTGGGACATCCGCATGAAGCAGCCCAATAAGGGCAGCTACCTTTCCCCCGCTG
Organism: Bulleidia sp.; assembly: GCA_963655125.1. Classification (GTDB taxonomy): domain Bacteria; phylum Bacillota; class Clostridia; order Oscillospirales; family Ruminococcaceae; genus Gemmiger. Next base: position 27,200 of record CAVKDR010000030.1, on the reverse strand, counting down.
CCGCCCACACGCTGGAACATCTGTTTGCGACCTATGCCCGCAACAGCAAGTACAGCAGCGGCGTGGTCTACGTTGGCCCCATGGGCTGCCTGACCGGATTTTACCTGCTGACGACCGGCCTGACCCCGACCGAGGCCCTGGACCTGACCCGCAGCGCCTTTGCCTGGATGGCCGAGTATGAGGGCGAGATTCCCGGTGCTTCGGCAGTGGAATGTGGCAACTATCTGATGATGGACCCCATTGCCGCTAAGGCAGAAGCCGCCGCCATGCTGCCGGTGCTGGAAAAGCTGGATGCCAATCAGCTGCATTATTGATGCAAAGCAAATAAAAATCCCGCCGCACTTCCAATTGAGAAGTGCGGCGGGATTTTTTAGCTTTTTATAAGGAAAATCAGATCAGAGCGGCGGTGATCAGAGCCATCTTGTAGACTTCCTCGGCATTGCAGCCACGGGACAGGTCGTTGATGGGGGCGTTCAGACCCTGCAGGATGGGGCCGTAAGCCTCAAAGCCGCCCAGGCGCTGGGCAATCTTGTAACCGATGTTGCCAGCGTTGATGTTGGGGAAGATGAAAGTGTTGGCGTAGCCAGCAACCTTGGAGCCGGGAGCCTTCAGCTGGCCGACTTCGGGGGCAACAGCAGCGTCAAACTGCAGCTCGCCATCGACCTTCAGCTCGGGATGAGCCTCCTGGACGCGGGCGGTAGCATTGCGCATCTTGTCAACGGTCTCGCCCTTGCCGGAACCCTTGGTGGAGTAGGACAGCAGAGCAACGCGGGGATCGATGCCAAAGACCTCAGCGGTGTGTGCGGTCTCGACAGTGGACTCAACGATCTCGTCCTCGGAAGGATCGATGTTGATAGCGCAGTCGCCCATGGCGATGCTCTCATCGCCACGCATCAGGATGAAGCAGGAGCTGACGGACTTGATGCCGGGCTTGCACTTGATCAGCTGCAGAGCAGGACGGACGGTGTCAGCGGTGGAGTAAGTAGCGCCGCCCAGCAGGCAGTCGGCCTTGCCCATCTTGACCAGCATGGTGCCGAAGTAGTTGCCCTTGGACAGAGCGGCACGGCACTGCTCGTCGGTCATCTTGCCCTTGCGCAGCTCTACCATCTTGGCGACCATAGCGTCAAATTCGGGATAAGCGGTCGGGTCGATGATCTCGGCACCGGTGATGTCAAAATTGCCCTCGGCGGCAGCCTTCTTAACGGCCTCAGGCTCGCCAAGCAGGATGACTTTCAGGGTCTTGCCTGCCAGCAGACGGCTGGCGGCGGACAGGATGCGAGCATCGGTGCCCTCGGTAAAGACGATGGACTTCGGCTCGGCCTGCAGTTTCTTTTCAAAATTCTCAAAAATGGACATACAAACTACCTCCATATTTTAGCGCAGGACAACCCCTGCGCAACACTTACACAGTCATTATAGCACCCAAAACAGGCTTTGCAAAGGAAATGTGCGATGGCTGCCGCAAGTGGACAAAATCCGTGCGCCGTTGGCTAAAATGACAAAATAATTCACAAAGTTAATTATATATCAAGCTACTTTGACGAAAAAATATCAAATTCGCCCCGCCAGCAGCCACCACCCTGCCGCCAGCTGTGCAGCCAGAATCAACGGCATGCCAATTACAAAGTACCAATGGCGGGTCTTGTGATGGAACAGGTACATGCCCAAAAGCGCACCCACACTGCCGCCCACGAGGGCCGCCGCAAACAGGGTACGCTCCGGGATACGCCACAGATGCCGTCTGGCCCGGCGCTTGTCCTCTGCCATCAAAAACAGCGACAGCAGATTGATAATAACTAAATACACAAACAAAATTTTCATGACACCATTATACCATAAATCTCAAAAATATGGTAGAATACAAAGTGAAATATAAAAGTGAGGATGCAATTATGAAACGCATTTTTGTCACCGGCGCAGGCGGCTTTGTAGGCGCACGTGCCTGCCGCTTTTTGCAGGAAAAATATGAGGTGTTGACCCCGCCCAAGGGTTGGATGGCCAGCTGCACCGAGCCGCAACTGCTGCAGACCCTTGCCGAAGCACGGCCGGATGCAATCCTGCACACGGCCGCAATCTCGGACACCGGCTACACAGAAAAGCACCCGGAGGAAGCCTACCGCGCCAACGTAGAGCTGACGCTTTGGCTGGCACACGCCGCTGCGCAGTGCGGGGCTAAATTGGTAGGTTTCAGTTCTGACCAGGTCTACGCCGGAGTACAGCAGTTCGGCCCGCTGCCGGAAGCGATGGAACTCTCCCCTGCCAACGTCTACGGCCGCCAGAAGCTGGAGATGGAGCAGCGTGTGCTGGATGTCTGCCCGGATGCCGTGCTGCTGCGCGCGACCTGGATGTACGACTTGCCCAGCTACGGCCTGCCCATCCGGGGCAACCTGCCGCTGAACCTGGTAAAAGCAGCGCTGCAGGGAGAAAAACTGCGCTTTTCCAAACAGGACTACCGCGGTATTACCTACGTGCGGCAGGCGGTAGAAAACCTGGTGCCGTGCATGGATTTGCCGGGCGGTGTTTACAATTACGGCAGCGAGAACAGCGTGGACATGGTAACGACTGCCTGTACCTTCGCCGCTGCCCTACGGCTGCCGGATGCAGACCACCTGATAGAAGCAGCAGATTGGAAGCGGAATCTTGCGATGAATTGCGGGAAGCTGCGCGGGTATGGAATACAGTTTGACACCACGCAGGATGGCATTTGCCACTGCCTGCGGGACTATGGTGTTACGGCCCTGTTCGACTCCTCATCAACTTAACCACCAACAAAAATCCCCTTGCCAGCACACGGCAAGGGGATTTTTCTGGTGGAGCTGATGGGAGTCGAACCCATGTCCGAAAAGAAATTGGTTAGAGTATCTCCGGGCGCAGTATGTTTATTGGATTTCCCTTGGTGCGGGCGAGCATACACGCACTACACCTTGGTAGCTTCGTTAATACCTGACGGGCTGCCAAGCTCAGGCCCGTTCATGTTCAGTACCTAATCGACACCCTGGCCCTGCACGGTACTGATGCAGGCAGGACGGTCGCGCCTAATTAGGCAGCGACGGCAACAGAATAATCGTTGTCAGTTAATTTAAGTTTGGCGCTTTTATCGTGGTGCACCGCCACGGCCCGCTGCTCACGCCTCTCTCCCCCCGTCGAAACCTTTACAGCCCCGCATATTCGGTGGGGGCAAGGCCCCACCGGGAAGGTTAGCTTGAAACAGACTTTTGCTGCACTTACCGGGATTTCAGTGCGCGCTCAATATCGCGCTTGGCATCACGTGCGGCAGCAGTAGCACGTTTGTCATACAGTTTTTTGCCCTTGCACAGGCCCAGTTCCAGCTTGACGCGCCCCTTTTTAAAGTAGAGCGAAAGCGGAACCAGCGTGTACCCCTGCAGCTTGATCTGCTGCCCCAGGCGGCGGATCTCGCTTTTATGGGCCAGCAGACGGCGGGGACGGCGCGGATCTTTGTTAAAGATATTGCCGTGGTCGTAGGGGCTGATGTGCATGCCCTTTACGATCAGTTCACCGTCATCAATGTCGGCCCAGGAGTCTTTCAGGTTCGCACCGCCGGCACGCAGGCTTTTGACCTCGGTGCCGACCAGTTCTATGCCTGTCTCCAGGGCTTCCACCACAAAGTACTCGTGGCGAGCCTCACGGTTCAAGGCAATCACTTTTTTGCCGGATTTTTCCTCTGCCATGAAACTCACCTCTTTCCTCTCTGGCGGGATTTAAAGTATAGCGCGTCCACGCGAAAAAGTCAAGCGCATCCTGTCACAGTTCGCCACGGCCCTGCATGGCGCGGTACAGGGTGGTTTCATCGGCATATTCCAGACTGGAACCAACCGGCAGGCCATATGCCAGGCGGGTAGTCTTGATGCCCATCGGCTTGATGAGCTTGGCCAGATACATGGCAGTGGCTTCGCCTTCCACTGTCGGGCTGGTGGCCATGATGACCTCCTTGACGGTGTCGTTCAGGCGGGCCAGCAGTTCCTTAATGCAAAGCTGCTCGGCACCGATGCCATCCATGGGTGAGATCAGGCCATGCAGCACATGGTACAGACCATTATACTCGTGGGTGCGCTCAATAGACTTGATATCACGTGGGCTTTCCACCACACAGATCACACTGCGGTCGCGCTTTTGGGAAAGGCAGATCTTGCAGATCTCGCCTGCGGTGTAATCCTGGCAGATGCGGCAGCGATGCAGATCTTTCTTGGCATGCTCAATGGCCTGGGCCAGTTCCATGGCCTGCTCGTTGGACATGCCCATGACCTCGTAGGCCATGCGGGTAGCACCCTTGCGGCCGATGCCGGGAAAGCGGGCAAACTGATCCACCAGATTTTCCAGCGGCTCTAAATTCTGCGGCATAGATACGGCCTCTTAGCCCAGACCGGGAATGTTCAGCCCGCCGGTCATCTTGGCCATTTCCTCCTCGGATTCCTTGTCAACGGCAGCAACAGCGCTGTTGACAGCGGCGGCGATGAGATCCTCAAGCATTTCAATATCCTCGGGGTCAACAGCTTCGGGCTTGATCTTGACAGAGGTGATCTCGTGCTTGCCGGTCATGGTAACGGTGACCATCTCACCGCTGGCGGTGCCGGTGTACTCCTTGGCTTCCAGTTCTTCCTGCTTGGCGCGGATCTCGTCCTGCATTTTCTGGACCTGGCGCATCATGGCGTTGGGATCGGGGCGGCCGTAGCCTTTGGGCAGTCTTGCTTTCATGGATATATCCTCCAAATTCTTATTTGTCTTCGATTTTAATATCAACACCGAGGGCCTGCATGCTTTTCAGCGTTTGGTCGATGGAAACGGCAGGCGCATCGGAAGCATCGTTCTTGGGTTCCTCATAGGGGCCGATGTTGCAATGGATATGAGAAACGCGGTAGATGGACTCTTTCAGCTTTTTGCTGACCTCGCGGTTGCTGCGGATGTAATCGCGGAACGCATCACTGCACTCAAACAGTACGCGGCGGCCATCATAGTAAGCGCGGGTGTTGCGCAAAAAGGAAATCAGCATCGCATCGGTTTCTTCCAAATCCGCCAGCACGGCGGGCCAGTAACCGAACGGCTCCAGCGGCCCGGCTTCTTTGGGTGGTTCCCGTCTGCGGGGCGCTGGCTGCGCGGCGGCAGGAGCAGCGGGGGCTGTGGGCTGAGAAACCGGCGGCAGTTCCGGCTGCAAAAACTCCGGGTCAGGCGGCAGCGGCGGATCGTCCATCTGCACGGGCGGAACCACAGAAGCGGGCGCAGCGGCAGGCTGCTGTACCGGCGGTACCATGGCTGGTGCTGGCGCGGGGGCGGATGCGAAAGGCTGCGGCGCAGCAGCTGCGACCGGTTGGCTGGCAATCGGTGCCTGCACAACGGTGGCGGCTGCCATGGGCTGCGTCAAAGAGAAAACAGCCAGTTCCAGTTCAATGCGCTGATCGGTGCCGCGGCTCATTTTTTCCAGCGCCACACCAAAGGCATTGATGGCGCGGATAGCATCGGCCTGCGGAAAATCCTTGCGCTGCAAATAGGCGGCTTCTTCTTCCGGTGAAGTGCCCGTCAGCAGCGAGGAGCCGCCCGGCAGAGCGCACAGCATTAAGTTACGGTAATGGCCTGCCAGTTCCATGCAAAGGCGGCGCATATCCACACTCTGCTGGCGCAGGGCGGCGATTTTTTCCAGTGCGGCAACGGAATCCCGGGCTGCGATGGCATCGCTGATCTCGAACAGATAGCCACGGTCGGTCACACCGGCCATGCGGCGGACAAGGGCCTCATCGACCGTATTGTCCACACCGGCGCAGGTGTCCAGAATAGATAGCGCGTCACGCATGGCACCATCGGCCAGGCGGCCGATCAACTGGGCCGCGTTGGGGTCCAGGTCGATCTTCTCATGCTCGGCCACATAGCGCAGACGGCCAGCAATGTCATTAGCCGTGATGCGCGCAAAATCGTAGCGCTGGCAGCGGCTTAAGATCGTGACCGGGACTTTCTGCACCTCGGTGGTGGCGAGGATGAAGATGACGTGCTCGGGAGGTTCCTCCATGGTTTTCAGCAGGGCGTTGAACGCCTGCGTGGAAAGCATGTGGACCTCATCGATGATATACACTTTATAGCGGCAGACCGAGGGCAGATAGGCGACTTCATCGCGCAGATCGCGGATATCATCGACACCGTTGTTGGAAGCGGCATCCATCTCGATAATATCCATGATGGCACCGGAGTCGATGCCTTTGCAGACTTCGCACTGGCAGCAGGGGTCCGGGCTGGAATGGTCCAGACAGTTGACCGCCTTAGCAAAAATCTTGGCGCAGGTGGTTTTGCCCGTGCCGCGGGTGCCAGTAAAAAGGTAGGCGTGGCCGATGCGCCCGGCGGCGATCTGGTTCTGCAAAGCCGTTACGATCGGGGTCTGGCCGACAACATCCGCAAAACGCTGCGGACGCCACTTGCGGTACAGTGCGCGGTACATCAAAGCCACCTCCCTGCAAAACAGTAAAAAGGCGGGCAGAGCACGCGGCTGCGCTGCTTGGCGTACAGATGCAGGCTTGCCGCGGCACTGTGCAAACGCTGCTTAATGCTGCTCGGTTCCCCGCCTGACATGGTTCACAGGCTGCCCACGCACGGGGCCTGCATCTGTACGCGAAACAGCGCAATTCAGCCCTGTCCGCTTTTAGTATTGTACAATATTTTCGGGATAAATGCAAGGGGTATTTTATACCCTGCCCAAGCCTTAGCCTAAAAGCTGCTTGGCAAGGTCGGCGCTGGCCTTGGCATCCTTGCAGTAGTAATCGGCACCAATGTCTTTGGCGTAGCTGGGGGTCAGCACCGCGCCGCCCACCATGACTTTGCAGTCCAGTTTGGCGGCATGCAGGGCCTCAATGGTAGCCTGCATGTTGGGCACAGTGGTGGTCATCAGGGCCGAAAGGCCAACCAGCTTGGCCCCGGTCTGGCGCACGGCCTCGACTACACGCTCCGGCGGCACATCACGGCCCAAGTCCAGCACATCGTAACCGTAATTTTCCAGGATGACGCGCACGATATTTTTGCCGATGTCGTGTACATCGCCCTTGACGGTGGCGATGACGATTTTGCCCTTGTTGCCCTGGGCCTGGCCGGTGGCAGCAATTTTGGCTTTGATGGCTTCAAACGCGGCCTGGGCGGCGGTAGCAGCCTGCAGCAGCTGCGGCAGGAAAACGGTCCCCTTTTCAAAGCCATCGCCCACGGCATCCAGTGCCGGAATCAGCGACGTGTTGACGACATCCAGCGGCTCCCGCAAGATCAGGGCTGCATCGGCGGCAGCGCGGGCTTCGGTTTTCAGGCCGCGGCGTACCGCTTCAAACAGGGCATCGCCGCCCACAGCTGCATTTTGAACGGCGGCAGCAGGTGCAGACTTGCTGACCTGGCTCGTCTGGATCTGCACATCCGCATAGGCAGCTACGTAGTCGGTGCTCTGCGGGTCCTGGGAAGTCAGCACACGGTAGGCGCGGACAGCGGCCATCATTTCGGGGGTGTTGGGGTTCATGATGGCAAGGTCCAGCCCGGCCACCATGGCCATAGTCAGGAAAGTGGTGTTCAGGTAACCACGGCAGGGCAAACCAAAGCTGATGTTGGAAACGCCCAGCACAGTGCGCACACCCAACTCCTTTTTGCAACGGGTTAAGGCTTCCAGTGTTTGGACGGCTCCCTCCTGCTGGGCGCTGGCGGTCAGGGTCAGGCAGTCAATGTAAATGTCCTCGTTGGGGATACCGGCGGCGTTGGCGGCCTTGACGATGCGCTGGGCAATGGCAAAGCGGCCCTCGGCCGTGGCAGGAATGCCGTGCTCGTCCAGTGCCAGGCCGACCACGGCGGCACCGTATTTTTTGCACAGCGGCAGGATCTTATCCAAGGTGCTCTGCTCGCCATTGACCGAGTTGACGATGGGCTTGCCGTTATAAATGCGCAGTGCGCGGGAGAGTGCATCCGGGTTGGAGGAATCCAGCTGCAGGGGCAGATCGGTGACGGCCTGCAGGTCGCGGACCAGCTGCTCCAAGGTGGCGGGCTCATCGATACCGGGCAGACCGGCGTTGACATCCAACACCTCGGCACCGGCTTCGGCCTGGGCAACAGCCTGGGCGCAGGGGTAGGAACTGTCCCCCTCCCGCAGGGCCTGCTGCAGCCGTTTTTTGCCGGTGGGGTTGATGCGCTCGCCCACTACGGTGATGCCGGTCACATCCACAAAGCGGACCGGTGTACACAGGCAGCTGCGGCGCAGTGGGATCTTCTGGGCGGGGGTAAGCGGGCTGAAAGTCTCTTTCAGCCGGGCAATGTATTCCGGCGTGGTGCCGCAGCAGCCGCCCACCATCGAAATGCCGGTGGCAGCGTATTCACGCATCTGTTCGGCAAAGCCGTTGGCATCCAGATTGTAGCTGCCGTCCGGGTTGGGCAGGCCCGCGTTGGGCTTGACGAAAACCGGCAGCCCGGCGGGCACACTGCGGCAAAGGCGCTGGGCAAAGGGCAGGATCTCGGCAGGGCCTAACGAGCAGTTGATGCCGATGGCATCCGCGCCAAGCCCGGCGGCGGTGACGGCGTAGCTTTCCACCGTGCAGCCGGTAAAGGTACGGCCGCGGCTCTCGAAACTCATCGAGGTAAAGACCGGCAGACCGCAGTTTTCTTTGGCGGCCAGAATGGCGGCTTTCAGTTCGTACAGGTCGGTCATCGTCTCCAAAAAGACGAGGTCGGCCCCGGCGGCTGCGCCTGCACGGATGACCTGGGCAAATTCCTCGTAGGCATCCTCAAAGGCCAACGTGCCGGCGGGGGCCAGCAGTTCGCCCAGGGGGCCAATGTCCAGCGCTACCAGCGCACCGGTCTCCTGCCCGGCGCGGCGGGCACAGGCGATGGAAGCCGAGACGACTTCCTCCACACTATGGCCGCAGCCTGCCAGCTTTTTGGCGTTGGCACCAAAGGTGTTGGCCAGCAGAATATCGGCCCCGGCGGCTGCATAGTCGCGGTGGATGGCCGTTAAGACATCCGGCATTTCCAGCGCGGCCAGTTCCGGCTTTTGGCCGGGCTGCAAGCCGCGCTGCTGCAGCTGGGTGCCCATGCCGCCATCCAGAAAGACAAAGCGGCGGCGGTCGAATACTTCTTGAATCTGCACAGATACTCCCCCAAAACGTCTTATTTAGCAAAGCAGGTGGTGCCCTGCTTGCGGAAGGCACAAGTCTCCCGCAGGTGGCAGGTAGTACAGTCTGCCAGGGTGCCGGTCACGGGGTGATCGGCAATGCCTAAAATGGCGGTGGTGCTTTTGCGCGGTGCCAGCAGGTGCTGGGGCGTAACGGCCAGGCCGCAGCCGCGCACGGTGTCCACGGCCAGGCAAAGTTCATCGTTCAGCTCCAGCGGACAGTCCCCGTAACCGGGGGCGTAGCGGCCTGTAAGGTAGAGATGCTCGGCGGCAAATTTATCGCGCCATTCGGCTTCCAGCGCATCGCAGACCTGTTCCAGCAAGACCGAGGACAAGGCATCGGCGGCCGCAGCCATGGCAATATCGGTCAGTTCCAGCCGCCGCAAAAGGGAATCTACCTGGGAGCCCAGGGTGGCGGCCATCAGCAGCACAGCATCGCATCCTTGCAGGTGGCGCGTTAAATCGGTGCCGCAGTCCAGTTCCGGTGGCGGAAACACCGCCCGCGGCAACCGCCGCACAGCGGCCCGCGGCGTGGCAGCCGCTAAAATCTTTGCTTCGGCACGGTCCAGCAGCGCAGTGGTGGCAGTGTCCGGCTGCCAGCCGGAGGCCCCCATGTAACGCAGCGCTGTGGCGCGGTTTATGGAAGAAGGCTTGGCCCGCTCCATTACAGCAGATCCTTGATGCCATCGTAGACCTTGGCAGCTACGTTGGCATCGTTCATGGCGTAGAGATGCACACCGTCAGCGCCGCCTTCGATCAGATCGCGCAGCTGTTTGACGGCGTACTCGATACCGGCCTCGTAGAGAGAGTCCGGGTCATCCTGCCAGCGGGAGACCATGCGGGTGAACTCCGAAGGCAGGCTGGCGGAAGAAAGGGCCACGGTGCGCTCGATCTGGCTGCGCTTGACGATGGGCATAACACCGGCGGAGACCGGCAACGTTACCCCGGCGCGGCGGGCCAGGTTGAGGAAGCGGTAGAAGTGCATGTTATCAAAGAACAACTGGGTTAGCAGATGCTCGGCACCGTTGGCCTGTTTGATACGCAGATTTTCCACGTCCTGCTGTAGGGTGTCGGCCTCGGGATGACCCTCGGGGTAGCAGGCACCGTGGACCGAGAAGCCGGGTTTCTTCCATTTAATAAAGGCGGTCAGATCGCTGGCATGCTTGAAGTCCGGGCTTTCGGGACGGGTTGGGGTGCGGTCGCCGCGCAGGGCCAGTACATCGCGTACACCGGCCTGTTCCAACTCGTCCAGGATGCGGGCGGCGCTGGCCTGGTCGTTGCCCATGCAGATCAGGTGAGCCAAAGCCGGTACACCGACCTCGTGCTGGATGTAATCAGCCACTTCCACGGTAGAAACACCGCCAGCGGAACCGCCCGCGCCAAAGGTGACGCTGATAAAATCCGGGTTCAGGTCGCGCATGGCCTGCAGGGTGGTTTTCATCTTGTCCATCTGGGTGGTCTGCTTCGGCGGGAAGCACTCGATGGAAAAGACGCAGCGCTTGTTCTGGAATTTTTCCGTGATCGTCATAGTAGGCTCCTTTATGTTTTGTAGACTTCATGCGGCGGCATCCAGCACATCAGCGGATGCGGCGCTGAGGGTATCGTTCTGATAAGTAAAGGTGATGGTGCCCATGGTATCGATGCGGTAGATTTCGGCCCTGGCATCGGTCAAACGCTGCAGGGCGCGGGCGTGGGGATGGCCGTAATCGTTGTTCAGCCCGCAGCTGATGGCCGCAGCCTGCGGCTGCACGACCTGCAAAAGGGCTTCGGTGCTGGAAGTGGACGACCCGTGGTGCCCGGCTTTGAACAAAGTGGCATGCAGGGCTTTTCCGTAGTGGTCCACAAGCCGCTGTTCGGCGGCAGCTTCGGCATCGCCGGTGGAGAGATAGCGGAAATTGCCTGCTTCAAACATCGTGCATAGCGAGGCGTTGTTGACATGGGCGGAGGAATCATCGGTGTCGTACAGTTCCGATTCCCCGCCCTGCAAAACCGTCAGAGTGCCGCTGCCCAGCGGGTAGACGGTGCCATCCTCGGCGGTGATTACGGTTGTCCCCTGCTCGGCAGCCAAATCAAACAATCCACGCGGCCAATCGGCGGTTTCGCCGCTGGCCTGGGCATCCCAGGGCGGTATCAGTAATTGCCCAACGGCAAAATTGCGGATCACTTCCCGCGCACCGCCGGTGTGGTCGGCGTGGGGATGGGTCAAAACCAGATAGTCCAGCTTGGAGATACCGGCCAGCTGCAAATCGCGGACCAGGTCGCCTTTGGCATCGGACGGGCCGGTGTCGATCAGGCAGTATGCGCCGTCCTGACCAATCAGCACGGCATCGCCCTGCCCCACGTCCAGCACGGTAACGGTGGTCGGACTTTGGGCAAGCAGATCCGCATCCGGCGCATCAAGAGAGACACCGGCGGCACAGTATAAATCCGACCAGCTGCCGCGAAATTCTACAAAGTAAGCGGCAGCGGCCAGCAGCAGAACGACCAGGAAAAGTAGAATCCTGCGCCAGGGCAGGCGGCGCTTAGAGGAAGATTTCTCAGGCTTCATCATACTGTCCGTTCAGCTTGCGTTCTTCCCACTGGGCCTTGCTGACCAGCACGGCGCGGGGCTTGGCACCCTCGTAGGGGCCAATGATCTTCTCCTGCTCCATCTGGTCCATGATGCGGGCGGCGCGGGCATAGCCCAGTTTGCAGCGGCGCTGCAGCAGGCTGGTGCTGGCCTGCCCGGCATCGATGACACATTCGACAGCCTGCTCAAACATCGGGTCAAGCGCACCACCGGCATCGCCGTCATCATCGCTGCCCTTCTTGCTGCCCTTTTCGGCAACGGCACGGCGTTCCATCTCGGCAATCATTTCCTCATCATACTGGGTGGAGGAAGTGGATTTGATAAAACTCAGCACAGCGCCGATCTCCTCATCGGTGACGAAGGTGCCCTGCACACGCACAGGCTTGGAAGCACCCACCGGCAGGAACAGCATATCGCCGTAGCCCAGCAGCTTTTCGGCACCGGACGCATCCAGGATGGTGCGGGAGTCGATCTGGCTGGAAACCGCAAACGCGATACGGCTGGGGATGTTGGCTTTAATCAGGCCGGTGATAACGTCAACGCTGGGGCGCTGGGTGGCAACGATCAGGTGGATGCCGGCGGCACGGGCTTTCTGCGCGATACGGCAGATGTAGTCCTCGACCTCTTTTCCAGCAACCATCATCAGGTCGGCCAACTCGTCAATGACAATGGCAATGTAAGGCAGATGCTCCAACCCAGTCTGGGCGGCCAGCTTGTTGTAGGCCTTGATCTCACGGACATTGTTCTCAGCAAACAGCTTGTAGCGGCGTTCCATCTCGGCCACGCTGGCACCCAGGGCACCGGCGGCCTTGCGGGGCTCGGTGACGACAGGCATCAGCAGATGCGGGATGCCGTTGTACTCAGCCAGCTCAACGACCTTGGGGTCGATAAGGATAAGCTTGACATCCTCAGGGCTGGAACGGAACAGGAAGCTGATGATGATGGAGTTGACGCAGACGGATTTACCACTGCCGGTAGAACCGGCAATCAGCAAGTGGGGCATCTTGCACAGGTCGGCAACCTGGGCCGCACCGGCAATGTCCTTGCCCAGGGCCATGGTCAGGGGGCTGCGCATGTTGATGTAGTTCTGGGATTCAAACACCGCACGGATATTGACGGTGGAGCGAATCTTGTTGGGGACCTCAATGCCAACGGCGGGCTTGCCGGGGATGGGGGCCTCGATACGCACACCGGCGGTAGCCAGGTTCAGGGCGATATCATCGGCCAGGCTGGTGATGCGGCTGACCTTGATACCGGCCTGGGGCTGCAGCTCGTACCGGGTAACAGAGGGACCGCGGCAGATATCCAGCATCGTAGTTTTAACGCCGAAGCTGTCCAGCGTGTTGACCAGGATGTCGGCATTCTTCTTCATCTCGCGGGCGGCACCGGCTTCGTCATCGGGGCGGGTCGCGTTGAACAGATTCAGCGAAGGATAGCAGTACGGCTCCACAGGCTCGGCCTGCATGGCGGCCAGGTTCATGGCGTTGGGGTCAGCTTTGGCGGCGGACGGCGGCGAACTGATGGGTGCAGAAGCCGAGTTGCCAACGCTGGTGCTGACCTGCAGGTGGGCGGCCTCGCCGCGCTGGGGCACTACAAACGAACTTTCAGTGCCGGTGGGCTGCTGGGGCTGGGCAATCGTGGCTGCTGCGGCAACAACAGCGGCAGCGGGCGCAACAGCGGCAGCCTGCGGCGCGGGGGTGACAGGCTGGGCGTTGAGCACCTCGGAGATAGGACGGCCGCTGTTCCAGGCATCGCTGACAGCTTCATTGATGGAGAAGCTGCCGCCGATGGTCGGGATGGCCGGAGCGGCGCTGGCGGCAGGAGCATTATACGGCTCCTCGGCAGGGGGATCATCGGCAAAATCGTCCTGCTCGCTGTCCGCGGACATAGCATCTTCCACCGGTACCAGCGGGGTATCAAAGGTGGGTTCCGGCGTGAGGGGCACAGAGAATTCCGATTCCTGCGGCAGGTCCAGCGTGGTCTCGGAACTGACATCCTGCTCACCATAATACGGCGCATGGCCGCTGACGGCGCGGCTGATCAGGCTGTCCAGTTCGTCCCCGGCGGCTTCTTCGGGGGCGGTTTCGGCGGGGTCATCCAGCTTCAGCTCAAACTCGTCTGCTGCGGGCTGTGCGGTGGGCTGCTCCTCGGCCGGGGCAGCGTGATAGTGGGAAGTATCGGAAAGATGGGACAGCGGATCCATGCCGAACGTGCCGCCGGGGCCGATGTTGACCGGCTCCAGCGGGTCATGCTCGATGGCGGCCTTGGCAGCGGATGCGGTTGCTTCGGGGCCAAGGTCTACATCAAAAGAAGCACGGGGCTGTGTCTCGGCGGTAGAGGAACCATAGCTGGCCGGGGTATACCCTGCGGCAGCAGCATAGGCGGCGTAGGTGGGGGCCGGGGTGTAGCCGGGGATGACCGGCGTACTGGCGGAGGGCTGCGAAACCGGGGCTGCGGGCTGTACCGGCTGGCTCACGGGTGCGGCCTGCGGCATCGGCTGCTGCACAGGCTGGGCAGGCTGGGCGGGCTGTACCGGGATGCGCCCGGTATCGGCAATAACATCATAAGCGGGATGATGCGGGCGGTTATCCTGTACGGGAGCCGTCAGATTTTCAATCGGTTCTTCTTCCTGCTCTTGTGCAAACAGCTGGGTATCGTAAGCTGTTTCTTCCTCGGCACGGTCCTGGCGCGCCTGCTGCAGTTTCTGGTACTGGTCATTGACAAACAACACTACATCGGCGGGGGTGATGGCAAAGAAGAACATCAACCCCAGCAGGAATACCAGCAGCATGATAACGTTGGAGGCTGGGCGGCCGAACAGCGCCAGCAGTGTGCCGCCGACCGGCGCACCCCAGACACCGCCTTCCCAAAAGCTGGTCTGCCCACGGGTGTAGAGCATTTTGATGACCTGCCAGGGATTGGCATCGTTCAGCGATACGTTGGAGAAGACGACCGGCACACCGGCGCACAGTACACTCATCAGCGTGACTTTGCCTGCGAACAGGGTGACGTGGTAGCCGGAGGCCAACAGGTAGGCCAGGTACAGCAAAAACGGCCCGACCAGATAGGTCATGACACCAAAAATGCCAAACAGCCCGCCGCGCAGGGTTTTCCACATGTTCTGGCCGGGGACCAGTACCATGGCAACGCACAACAAACCTAACCCGGCCAGCAGGATGCTGCGTGCCAGGTTGGGTGTTTCGGCGCGGCGCTGCGCACGGCGGGATGCCTGCGCTTTGCTGCGGGACGAGGAGGACTTGCCGGATTTACCGGAGGAAGCCCGATAGGTTGTAGAAGCCCGGCTCGAGGACGAGCGGCTTTTGCTTTTGGAAGAGGACGAGGAACGGTTTTTGTTGCCGGAGCTTTTCCCGGAACGAGACTGCGCCATGTTTCTTACTACCCCACTATTCTAAAAAAGGAATTCTATCTTAAACCGGGCTGAAAGTCAGCCCATGCGAACATTCCCTATTATTCTATCACGAAGCGCGGGGCTTGTAAATGCCAAATCCGAGGGCGGCGTATCCCCTGCCCTTTTGGCAGATGGCACAAAAAGTGGAATTACCTGCCGGATTCTATTTCCTTATATAAATAGCGCAGTGCATCGCCCAGGCCGCCCAGTTCATCGATCAAACCTTCTTCTACAGCCTGGCGGCCGTCCAGCACAGTGCCCATGTCCATGACAAGTTCGCCGGTGTTGTGCATCAGGGCCGTAAAGCGGCGGGCAGTGATTTTGGAATGACTGGCTACAAAGCCGACAATGCGCTCCTGCATCTGTTCAAAGTAACGCAGGGTCTGCGGCACACCCAGCACCATGCCGGAGTGGCGCACTGGGTGTACCGTCATGGTGGCGGTGGGCACAATAAAACTGCGCCGGGCCGACACCGCCAGCGGTATGCCGATGGAATGGCCGCCGCCCAGCACCAGTGTGGCACTGGGCTTGTTGACCCCGGCAATCAGTTCGGCCAGGGCGAGGCCGGCCTCCACATCGCCGCCTACGGTGTTTAAAATGACCAGCAGACCTTCGATTTCCGGGTCCTCCTCAATATCCACCAGCTGCGGGATGACATGCTCGTATTTGGTGGTTTTCTGGGCATCCGAAGCCAGTGTGTGACCCTCGATGGTGCCGATGACAGTCAGGCAGTGGATGGCGTGGCGGCCCTTGGTGGCGGGCACGGTGCCGTTATCGGTGATGAGGTCATGCTCCAGCCGTTTGAGCGCGGCACTCTCGGTCGGGTTGAGTTTTGGATGAGATTTGGTCTTTTTCGAGGTTGGTTCCATGATGATAGCCCCCTTTCCGGCTTAGTATGCACAAAATGCAGGACATATATGCAGAAAACAAAGCGCAAGAAACATTCGGGTTTGCAGGAAAAGCCTGAAAACAGGATGAAACCGAAATTATTTTGCTCTTTCCTGCACACGGTGTATAGAAATTGCGAAAAAACTTAGATAAAAAATTGACAATTTCGTGCGCGCATTTTATAATAAGTTATAAATTTAGAAAGCAATGACATGCAATTCTAAGTGCTGCAGCTGTTGGAGCAGTACTTAAGTCCGCAGGGCGGGAATTGTGTGGAGCTGCCTTAGCACCAGAGATTCTTTCCGGGCTTTCGCATCCCGGTATTGTGAGGTAAGTATCATGGCAATTCAAAGCAAAGTGTCACTTCCTGTCATCAAGCGTCTCCCCAAGTATTATCGTTACCTGACGACCCTGTCGGCAGACGGTAAGGAGAAAATCTCGTCCAGCGAACTGGCCCATATGATGGGTACCACAGCCAGCCAAGTGCGCCAGGATTTTAACTGCTTCGGCGGTTTTGGTCAGCAGGGCATCGGCTATAAAGTGGATGTGCTGCGGGCGGAGATAGGCAAGCTGCTGTTTGGCGATGGCGAAAAGCTGCCCACTATTCTAATTGGTGCTGGCCGCTTGGGGTCCGCCGTGTCCAGCTTTATCAGCCGCGACACCAACGGCTACAAGCTGATCGGCGTGTTTGATATCAACCCGGATCTGTGCGGCAAGGAGATGGGCGGAGCACCCATCTACCCGCTGAGCGAACTGGAAGCTTTCTGTGCCGAGCATCACCCCACCGTGGCAGTGCTTTGTGTCCCCCGTCAGAGCGCGATGGAACTTTCCGGTGAGTTGGTGGCCCACGGCATCCAGGGCTTCTGGAACTTCAGCCACTATGATCTGTCGGTCGAGTATCCGGGCGTTACGGTGGAAAATGTCCACCTGGGCGACAGCCTGATGAGCCTGGGCTACCGTCTGCGCAATAAAGACTAAGATAAAGGAGCCGGTAATGGCAAAGTTATATTTCCGCTACGGTGCCATGAACAGCGGCAAGACCACCGCCCTGATGCAGGTGGCCTACAACTATAAAGAACGCGGCATGCGGGTGTTGATCTTAAAGCCTGCTGTCGATACCAAGGGGCAGGATTCCATCGTTTCCCGGCTGGGCATCAGCTGTAAAGTGGACAAACTTGTCACGCCTGAAATGGACGTGGTGGAACTGGTCAGACAGGATTCGGCTGAACATGGTGCCCCCGCCTGTGTGCTGTGCGATGAAAGCCAATTCTTTACACCGGAGCAGGCCGAACAGCTGTTTCTGGTCACGGTGGATCTGGGCATCCCGGTGATCTGCTATGGTCTGCGCGCTGACTTTATGATGCGCGGCTTCCCCGGTTCCACCCGCCTGCTGGAACTGGCCCACACCATCGAGGAACTGAAAACCATCTGCGCCTGCGGCCGCAAGGCTATCTGCAACGGGCGCAAGGTGAATGGCGAGTATGTGTTCGAGGGTGCCCAGGTGGCTATTGACACGGTGGACGATGTGGAGTACCAGAGCCTGTGCCCCCAGTGCTGGTACCGCGAGTATCGTGCGTTTTTAAAGCGCCACTCCAAAGGGTAAAAACAGAAACAAACAACAAGAAATGCCGCATTTGGTGCGAATCCGTACCGGAGCGGCAATTTTTGTGCGCTTTTGCAAATGAACCGTACATTTTTTGCATGGGGAACTAAGAAACGATACAAAATTGGCTTTTAAATGACAAAAAGATGACAAATGGCTAAAAAATATGGATTTACGACAGATTTTTGAAAAACAAGGCAAAAATCACAGGAATATCTGTACAAAACAGTGAATTACGGAACTGACAAAATACACAAAATACATTGACTTTGTTCGTGTAATCTGACATATACGGCAGATTTTGGAACTTTAGGAGAGCAAAATACATGCGCTTTTTTGCAGAACGCACCAATTAGGCTATTTATTTTGCGTTCCTATTTTGCTATCATATAGGCAAGCGAAAGGCAGATGTTGTGGTGCGGTGCCCCGCACACAACTATGCTAAAAAAATATCGCATAGTTTTTAGGAGGATAAAAACATGAAGAAAGCAATCTCTCTTGCTCTCGCCGGTGCCATGACTGCCACTCTGCTGGCAGGCTGCGGCGGCGCTGCTTCCAGCTCTGCTGCCACCAGCGAGGCTGCTTCCACTGCCGAGTCCACTGCGGCTTCCACCGAGGAAACCACCGCCAGTGAGTCCCACGAGATCAACACCACCGATCCCATCGAGTTGACCATCAGCTGGTGGGGCGGCGACTCCCGCCACGAAGCTTACCAGAAGGCTCTGGAAGCTTTCCAGGCTAAGTACCCCAACATCACCGTTTCCGCCAGCTACGGCGCATGGTCCGGCTGGGAAGAAGCCCAGTCCACCGCACTGGCCGCTAACCAGGGCGCTGACGTGATGCAGGTCAACTGGAACTGGCTGTATCAGTACAGCCCCACGGGCGAGAAGTTCGTCGACCTGCGCGACTACAGCGATGTTATCGACCTGACCCAGTGGAGCGATGCCGCTAAAGAGGCTTGCACCGTTGCTGATTCCCTGCAGGCTGTGCCTATCTCCATGACCGGCCGTATCTTCTACTGGAACATGAACACCTTTAAAGAGGCTGGCATCGAGGAAGTGCCCACCACTTACGATGATCTGATCGCTGCCGGCAAGGCTTTCCAGGAGAAGCTGGGCGATGACTACTATCCCCTCGCTATCGGCCAGTATGACCGCATGATCCTGATGACCTTCTACCTCGAGTCCAAGTATGGCAAGGCATGGGTCGAGAACAACGAGTGCCAGTACACCGAGGAAGAAATCGTTGACGGCCTCGAGTTCATCCAGAGCCTGGAAGACAACCACGTCATCCCCACCCGTCCCAGCATGATCGCTGCTGGTTTCGATTCCATCGATAAGTCCCAGGAGTGGATCGATGGCAAGTACGCCGGCATCTTTGAGTGGGATTCTTCCGCTAACAAGTACCAGGGTGCCCTGGCTGACAACTCCGGCTTCACCGTCGGCGAAGAAATCAAGTTCGGCGACAAGGCCAACGGCGGTTTCTCCAAGGTTTCCATGGGCATGGCTATCACCACTTCCTGCCAGCATCCTGTTGAGGCTGCTGCCCTGATCGACTTCCTGTGGAATGGCGAAGGCGCTGCCATTATGGGTTCTGAGTGTGGCATTCCCGCTTCTGCTGCCGGTCTGGCCGCTGCCGAAGCTGCTGACGCTGTTAAGCCGCTGGTTCTCGAGGCCAACACCAAGGTTCTGGCTTTCGTTGACATGCCTCTGGATCCCTACTTCGAGTCCAGCAAGCTGAAGGACACCACCGATGGCGTTTACACCGATGTGTTCGATGGCTACAGCTACAAAGAGTACGATGCTCAGGAAGCTGCTGAGATCCTGCTGGATGGCGTTTCCGAAGTTCTGGCTGCTGCCTGATCCCCTGTTCATTAAGTGATAAGTCGGCTCCGACCCCGTATCTGGCGGGGCCGACTTCTTTTGTAAAAACGCAATTGCAGCCCTGCTGCCCCTGAAAAAGGAGGTTTTTTGGATGAGCGCACCTGCCGCCAAAACGTACCGGCGCACACCCTTTAAAAAGTGGTGCGACGAAAACACAGGCTTATTCTTCCTGATTCCCTGGATTCTAGGTTTTCTGATTTTCAAAGCCTACCCGTTCGCCAGCTCCCTATTCTACAGCTTTACTGATATGAACTTCTTCAAAGGTATCAGTCAGTACGGCATCATGAACTATGTGGAAATCTTCACCAACCGCAAGACGGTTTCGTCTTTGCTGACCACCGTGAAGTATGCTTTCATGACTGTGCCCCTCAAACTAGTATTTGCTCTGTTCATCGCTTATATTCTGAACTTCAAAATCAAGTTTGTGAACTTGTTCCGTACGGTCTACTACATCCCCTCGATCCTGGGCGGCTCGGTTGCCATTGCCGTTCTGTGGCGCGCCCTGTTCAAGGACACCGGTGTTGTCAACACCATCCTGGGCATCTTTGGCATTGCTGGTCCTGACTGGCTGGCCGATAAGTCTTGGGCACTGTTCGTTATCTGCCTGCTGCGTGTATGGCAGTTCGGTTCCGCGATGGTGTTGTTCCTGGCTGCGCTGAAAGGTGTGCCTGCTGACCTGTACGAGGCAGCAACCATCGATGGCGCTTCCAAGACCCGCCAGTTCTTCTCTATCACCGTGCCGATGATCACCCCCGTTATCTTCTACAACCTGGTTACCCAGATCGCACAGGCTTTCCAGGAATTCAACGGCCCCTACATCATCACCCAGGGCGGCCCGCGCAACGCTACTACCCTGGTCTCGCTGCTGGTTTACAACTACGCCTTCAAGGTCAACGAAATGGGCATGGCCTGCGCCCTGGCTTGGGTCATGTTTGTGGCAGTTGCTTTGCTGACGATCATCGCTTTCAGCAGCCAGAAGCACTGGGTCTACTACGCTGACTAAGGAGGGAACGACAAATGAAAATTTCTACTGCCCATAAGGTCGGCCGTTTCTTCCAGTACTTTGTGCTGATTTTGGTTGGCATTATCATGATCTACCCGCTGGTCTGGATGATCGGCGCTACCTTTAAAACCAACGCCGAGATCTTCTCCGGCATCGGCTTTATCACCAAGAACCCCACCCTGCAGGGCTATATCGATGCCGTTACCCAGAACTACGGCGGCGACATCAGCATCTGGAAGGCTTTCGTGAACACCTACAGCTTCGTGCTGCCCAAGGTCATCTTTACGGTGATCTCCTCGGTCATCGCTGCTTACGGTTTCAGCCGCTTCCAGTTCAAGGGCCGTGACTTCCTGTTCGGCATCATGATCTCCACCCTGTTCCTGCCTCAGGTCGTTCTGAACGTGCCCCAGTACTTGATGTACAACACCTTCGGATGGATCAACAGCCCGCTGTACCTGCCCCTGTGGGTGCCGACCCTGTTCGCAACCGAGACCTACTTTGTTTACCAGCTGGTCCAGTTCATGCGCAGCATCCCCCACGACCTGGACGAGGCCGCTTCCATCGATGGCTGCGGTCCGGTCAAGATCCTGTACAAGATCATCTGCCCGATGCTCAGCCCCTCTCTGGTGGCCTGCGCTCTGTTCCAGTTCATGTGGAGCTGCAACGACTACATGGGCCCCCTGCTTTACGTGCAGACTCCCAGCAAATACCCGATGTCTATCTTCGTCAAGCTGTCTATGGACGCTGATAACGGTTTCAACTGGAACCGCATCCTGGCACTCTCCCTGATTTCTATCATTCCGCAGCTGGTCGTATTCTTCTGCGCACAGGATGCCTTCATCGATGGTATCTCCGCTGGCGCAGTCAAGGGCTGATTTAGTAAAATCACATCCCTGTTTGTGACCTGAATTATGGCTGCCCCGTACTACAGCGATGGGGTGTGGGGCAGCTTTTATTTTGAAAGCTCCTTCCCTGCTTTTGGCAGAGAATTTGCAAATAAAAAGCCGCCCCTTCATAGATAAGGAACGGCGAAGAAGATTTACTTGTTTACCCGTTTGTAGTATTGCCGATACTGCTGTGGCGAAAGCCCGGTGGCATCTTTGAACACCCGGCGGAAATGTGCAGTGGTCAAGAAGCCGGTCTTTTCGGCAATGTCGGAAATGCTCTCGTTCGATTTCTCGATGAGGTTTTGCGCGGCCTTGATGCGCACACCGTTGATGTACTCGATCAGGCTCAGGTTGATCGACTTCTTGAACAGGCGGCTGAGGTAGTACGGACTGATATAGAACTGGCTGGCGATGCCGGTCAGAGTTAGCTTCTCGGCGTAATGTTCGGCAATATAGGCCTGGATTTGATCTACAATATGGTTGCTGACACGGCCGCTCTCCCCACCTTGGGCTTGCTGCTTGCACATTTCCTTCAGTTCCAGTAGCAAAGTGGCCAGCAGCATTTTGCGGATGGCATCGCTTTCGGGCGAAGTTTCCTCCTGCAAAGTCAACAGCTGCTGCAGCACCGAATGGATGTGGTTCTGCTGTTTGACCGTGATGTTGGAGAGCAGATGATTATGCTCCTCGCTTAAAAACGAGAAGAAATCCACATCCGGGAACAGTTCGATGAGCTTATCTAGATATTCACCGCTGAAATTCATCACGATACGGCTCGATGGGGAGTCCCCCAGCGAGGCGGTCTTGTGGATCTGGTTCTCGCCGATCAGCACAACGCTGCCAGCGTTTACGATGTAGGCAGCGTCCTCAATAAAATAGCGGCGCGTACCCTCGATCTCGTAATAGATCTCGTATTTGTGGTGGATGTGGAAACTGGGCATCTCGTAACCGGTATCCCGGTCAACACGATCGATGAAAAAGTCCACATGGGGGGAATAGGTATATTCGGAAACCATGCCGACACCTCGTCTCTGCGGATATTTTTAGTTTTGTTTCTTTAAGAATAGCACAAATTTTGCTACATTTCAAACACTTTTTATATTTATGGGGGTCCCAACATGAAAATAACGCTTGTACGTTCGCTTGCACGCAGTGCGGTGTTTGAACTTGTCAATGATACCTGCTACCGCGCCCCGGCGGCCTATACGGTTTTGCTGGATGGCGTGGAGGTGCTGCAGGGGGACACAAATGTCTTTTCGCTCTTTTCCTTAGAGCCGGATCATGCCTACCAGCTTACTGTGGCCATCGGCGATGAGCGCGAAACGCTGGAATTTACCACTAAAAAGGAAAGTTTCTTTGTGGATGCCTCCCGCTACGGTCTGGTTGCGGACGGCGAGACCGATAACACGGCCCAGCTGCAGGCAGCACTGTCTACCTGCCCGGCTGGCGGCACAGTCTACGTCCCTGCAGGCACCTACCGCACCCAAAGCCTGTTTTTGCAGAGCAACACCACCCTGTATCTGGAAAAAGGCTGCACACTGCTGGGCGGAACCGACCGTAAGATGTATCCCATCCTGCCGGGCGTTCTCCCCTGCTGCGATGAAAAGACCGAGCATTACCTGGCAAGCTGGGAGGGCAATCCCCTGGACAGCTTTGCCGCGCTGATCAACATCATCAACGCCGAGAATGTGACCATCACCGGCGAGGGCACGATCGATGCCAACGCGCAGAACGGCGACTGGTACCAGAATCCGAAAAAGAAAAACATTGCCTGGCGTCCCCGCCTGTTCTTTACCAGCGGTGCTAAAAATGTGGTGCTGCACGGTGTGCTGGTCTGCAACAGCTACTCCTGGACGATCCACCCGACCTACTCAGAGAATGTGGACATTCTGAACATCCGCATCCGCAACAGCTCTCACAGCCCCAACACCGATGGCATCGACCCGGAAGGCTGCAAGAACGTCAATATCATCGGCAACCACGTGCATGTGGGCGATGACTGTATTGCGCTGAAATCCGGCAAGCTGTTCATGGGTATGACGACCCATATCCCCTGCGAGAATATCGTCATCCGCAACTGCTGCCTGAGCCGCGGCCATGGCGGTCTGGTCATTGGCAGCGAGATGAGCGGCGGT
Source organism: Bulleidia sp. (assembly GCA_963655125.1). GTDB lineage: Bacteria > Bacillota > Clostridia > Oscillospirales > Ruminococcaceae > Gemmiger. Next base: position 3,699 of record CAVKDR010000030.1, on the reverse strand, counting down.
GTTAAGAATGTTACGGTGACCCAATGCCTGATGGATCACACCGACCGCGGCCTGCGCGTAAAGACCCGCCGCGGCCGTGGCAAGTACGCCATCATCGATGGGCTGGTGTTCCGCAATGTCATTATGGATGGCGTGTTTACGCCGTTTGTTATCAATATGTTCTATTTCTGCGATCCTGACGGCCGCAGCAACTATGTGCAGACCCATGAGGCCCTGCCCGTGGACGAAATGACCCCGAAGCTGGGCAGCCTGGAGATGGAGAACATCACGGCTACCGATGCCCAGTATGCGGGCTGCTGGTTCAGCGGACTGCCGGAGCAGCCCATCGAACGCGTGAGCATGCGCAACGTGAGCATCTCCTTTGCCGAAAATGCCAAGCCCGGCCAGGCCGCCATGATGTTCGGGGCCGATGCCTCTTGCAAAGTGGGCATCCATGCTGAGAACGTGCGCAAGATTGAACTGCACAATGTAAAGATCACCGGCTACGAGGGCGAATGCCTGCAACTGACCAACGTAGGAAGTTTGGAGGAGGATTGACCGATGACGCATGAAGAAATTTTGACGACATTGGGCCATTATGTGGACTACCTGATCGCAGGCAGCACCGCCGAAGCCCCGCTGTGGAACATTGAAAAAGTGCGCAGCGGCAAGCCCAATAAGTGGAATTATATCGATGGCTGCATGATCACTGCCTGCCTGAGCCTGTACAAAACGACCGGCGATGAGAAATATCTGACTTTCTCCCGTAATTTCCTCGACTATTTCGTCAAGGACAACGGTGTAATTGAAACCTACGACCCGCAGGAGTATAACCTGGACAACGTGAACCAGGGTAAAAACCTGTTTACCCTCTACGACTTGACCGGCGAACAGCGTTACCGCGATGCCATCGAGACGGTGCGCAGCCAGCTGGAGACCCAGCCCCGCACCAAGGAGGGCAACTTCTGGCATAAGAAAATCTACCCCTGGCAGGTCTGGCTGGATGGCACCTACATGGCCCAGCCGTTTTACATGGAGTACGAGACCCGCTGTAATGGCATGCACGGCTGCATCGACAGCTACAAGCAGTTCATGAATATCCAGAAGTACATGAAAGACCCCGCCACCGGCCTGTACTACCACGGCTACGATGAAAGCCGCGAAATGTACTGGGCGAATCCGGAAACGGGCTGCAGTGCGAACTTCTGGCTGCGCGCCATGGGGTGGTTCCTGGTGGCGATGGTGGACGTGCTGGAACGCATGGACGAGATGCTGTACTATGAGTACCGCGCCATTATGGCTATGCTGAAGGACGCTGTGGACGCGATGCTGCAGTTCCAGGATGCCGAAACCGGTATGTTCTGGCAGGTCATTGATAAAGCTGGCGTAGAGGGCAACTATCTGGAAACCTCCGGCAGTGCCCTGTTCGCCTACGCGGTGCTGAAAGGTGTGCGCCTGGGCTACCTGCCCAAACGCTATGCCGCCTTTGGCGAGAAGGCGTTTTACGGCACCTGTGACCGTCACCTCGGCGTGGGTGCTGACGGTGCTTTGCAGCTGGGTGGTATCTGCCTGGTGGCAGGCCTGGGCGGCGCGACCCACCGCGATGGCAGCCTGGAATACTATTTCAGCGAGCCGGTCGTGGAGAACGATGCCAAGGGCGTTGGCCCCCTGCTGCTGGCCTATACCGAGATTTTGGCCGCACAGACCAAAAAGCAATAAGGAGGCACACGATGCCGGAATTTATTGCAGGCGCGCGCCTGCATGACTACGGAAAAGGCACGATCGATGAACTGCTGGGCCGTGTGGCGGCGGATGGGTTCTCGGCTGTGCAGCTGGCTTATAAAAAGTGCATTCCATCCGTAAAAAGCTATGCAGACGTGACGGATGCGCTTGTGGCGGACACCCTGACGGCCCAGAAAACATATAACGTGCAGACGGCGGTGCTGGGCACCTATGTGGAACTGGCCATCAACGATGAAAGCCGCCTGAAGAATGTGGCGGATTTCAAAAGCCAGCTGGCCGTCTGCAAGGCACTGGGGGCCGGGTGCATCGGCACCGAGACCACCAACATGGCTAAGCAGCCCGCCGGTACCACGCGGGAGGAGGCCCAGGATTTGCTTTGCCGCAGCCTGGCTGAGATTTTGCCCATGGCCGAGGAGCTGGGCGTATTGGTGGCGGTGGAGCCTGTGACCTATCACAGCATGAACTCCCCTGCCGCCGTGCGGCATATCCTGGATACGATGCGCAGCCCGAATCTGAAAGCGATTTTTGATATGAGCAACCTGGTGGATGCAGGCAATGTGGACCACCAGGCCGCTATCTGGGACCAGGTGGGTGAACTTTGGGGCGACCAGATCGTGGCGGTACACTTTAAGGGGCAAAGCTTTAAGCCGGATGGCAGCCTACTTTCCACCAGCCTGGAGGAGTCTCGCACAGATTATGCCGGGGCTTTTGCCATGCTGCACCAGATGCCCCAGAAAACACTGCCTGTGCTGAGAGAGGAGGCTGTACCTGCCCGCGCGGCCAGCGATATTGCCTTTATGAAAGGTTACTTTTAAAAATGGCAGAGCGAAAAACATTGACTGTGGCCGCTGACGGCAGCGCCATGTACCGCACCCTGACCGAAGCAGTACAGGCCTGCGCAGACCACCCGCAGGAACCGGTGCGGTTTTACCTGCGGCGCGGTGTGTATGCGGAGCGGCCTTTTATTGAACTGGCTGACTATATTCTGGAGGGCGAGGACCGCGAAAAGACGATCCTCACCGCTGGTGTAGGTGGGCGTGACCCGTGGCCCGGCGAGGAAAAGACCGGAACGTTCCGCTCCTGGACGCTGTTTTTGGGCGGCAGAAAAGCGGAAGTAAGGAACCTGACGGTACAGAATACCGCCGGTGACGGCGCAAAAGCGGGCCAGGCCCTGGCGGTTTACGCCGATGCCAGCCGTGTGCTGATGCAGGGCGTGAACCTGTACGGCAATCAGGACACCCTGTTTACCGCGCCGCTCCCCCTGCGGGAACGCGAGAAGAACGGCTTCCGCGGCCCGCGCCAGGACAGCCCACGCCTGAACACCGAGCAGTATTATCAGGATTGTTGCATCCGTGGCAACATTGATTTTATTTTTGGTGGGGCTGATGCAGTGTTTGACCATTGCCAAATTGAACCGCTGCGGCATCAGACGCAGACCTGTTATATCACGGCCCCCAGTACGCCGCCAGAGCGCCGTGGCTACCTGTTTGTGAACTGCACCGTACAGGGAGACTGCCCGCAGTACAGCGTCTATCTGGGCCGCCCCTGGCGGGCTGACGCAGCCTGCTATTGGATGGATTGCGATTTGAGCGAGGAAGTCCATGCTGACGGCTGGGACAACTGGCGCGACCCGGCTAATGAGCGGTCTGCCCGCTTTGGTGAAGCCAGAAGCACCGGCCCCGGAGCAGCCCCCTGCCGCGCCTTTGGCAGTGTAAATGATGCCGAAATGCGGCGGCGGTATGAAGCCTATCTGCAGGAAATGCGGAAAATATTTGGATTATAAAAAGGATGGATGCAAGCGAATAGCATCCATCCTTTTTTAGCTGTGAATGCAATAAAAAGAAAAAGCCTTGAACAAAGTTCAAGGCTTTGGTGCGGATGAAGGGATTTGAACCCACACTCTTTTAAGGGAACTAGAACCTGAATCTAGCGCGTCTGCCAGTTCCGCCACATCCGCATATTCTGTTGTGCCCGTTG
>CAVKDR010000029.1:0-14082 GCA_963655125.1 Bulleidia sp. | reverse complement strand
GTAGGGGTCGATGCTTGCATCGACCCGCGGGCGGATGCAAGCATCCGCCCCTACGAACCACGCGCCTACTTTATAAATATGTGAAATTTAAAATTCCTTCACGACATTTCCTCGCAAATCTGCTATACTAAAACTACTTTATATAATAGGGGAGTTTTAGCATGCCGCAGCCTTATGTGTTGTTTGACAATGTGTGTAAATATTACCAGATGGGCGATACCCGCATCGCGGCCTCGGACCATGTGAGCTTTGAAATCCAAAAGGGGGAGTTCTGCGTCATCCTCGGCCCCTCCGGTGCGGGCAAAACCACCGTGTTGAATATGCTGGGCGGCATGGATACCTGCGATGAGGGCACCATCCTGCTGGATGGCGAAACCGTCAGCGGCTTTGATAAAAAGCGCCTGACCACCTACCGCCGTTATGACGTGGGCTTCGTGTTCCAATTTTACAATCTGGTGCAAAACCTGACCGCGCGGGAAAATGTGGAACTGGCCGCCGAGATCTGCCGCGACCCGCTGGATGCCGACACTGTGCTGGACGAAGTGGGCCTGGCCGACCGCAAAAACAACTTCCCGGCGCAGCTTTCCGGCGGTGAGCAGCAGCGTGTTTCCATCGCCCGCGCCCTGGCTAAAAACCCGAAGATCCTGCTTTGTGATGAACCCACCGGCGCGCTGGACTACAAAACCGGCAAGCAGGTGCTGGCCCTGCTGCAGGCCACCTGCCGCAAACAGGGCCGCACGGTCATCGTCATCACCCACAACAGCGCCCTGGCCGCTATGGCGGACCGGGTCATCCGCATCAACAGCGGCCGGGTGGTGGATCAGACCGTGAACCCCAACCCCACCCCCGTGGAAAGGATCGAGTGGTAAATGACACGCAGTTATCGCAAAAATACCCTGCGGACTTTCAAAAGCACCATCAGCCGGTTTGCCGCCGTCTTTGCCATTGTGGCGCTTGGTGTCGGCTTCCTGGCCGGGCTGAACGCCACGCCCATCGACATGAAAGAGTCGATGGAGCGTTATATGGACGATGGCAACTTCTACGACCTGCGCGTTGTCTCCACCCTGGGCCTGACCGATGACGATGTGGCCGCTTTGCAGCAGGTGGAGGGTGTGCGCCAGGTGCAGCCGGGTTACTCGGCCGACTTGCTGGTGGAGGTAAACGGCGATACGGTCGTCAGCCGCGCCCACAGCCTGCCCACGCCGGAGAATAACACCATCAACCGCCTGAACCTGGTGGAGGGCCGCCTGCCGGAAAAGTCCGGCGAGTGCGTGGTCGAGGCCAGTTCCACCAAAAAGCAATCTGCCTACACAGTGGGCACCAAACTGGTGGTGGGCAAAGCCAATGAGGACCTGGACACCAAGCTGAACACCACCGAGTATACCGTTGTGGGCATCGTCCACAACGCCAACTATTTCAGCTTTGAGCGTGAGCCTGCCAGCGTGGGCAACGGCACGGTCAAACTGGTGTTCTACATCCCCCAGCAGGATTTTGCCTACGAAGCCTACACCGAAGTATACCTGACCGCCGAGGGCGCGCTGGAACAGGACAGCCTGGGCGATGCCTACCAAACCAACATCGATACGGTCAAGGCCAACGTGGAAGCCATCGCCGATGCCCGGTGTGAAGCCCGCTATGACGGCATCATTGCCGATGCCCGTGCCGAATTGGATGATGCCTGGGCCGAGTACAACGATGCCAAAGCGGATGCCGACCAACAGCTGGCCGATGCCGCCGCCGAACTGGCGGATGGCAAACAACAGCTGGCGGACGGCCAGAAAGAGGTGGATAACGGCGAGCGCCAGTACGCCGATGGCCTGAACGAACTGACCAGCAACGAGGCCATGCTCAACGATGGCGCGGCCCAGCTGGCCGATGCCGAAGCCCAGCTGCGGGACGCGGAAGCGCAATTGCAGGCAGGGGAGGACGAACTCGCCGCCAATGCCCCCAAGCTGGAAGCCGCCCGCAAACAGTTAGAGGACGGACAGGCCCAGTACGAAGCCGGGCTGAAACAGTATAATGATGGCCTGGCGCAGATCGAAGCCGCCGAAAAGCAGCTGGCCGATGCCAAAGCCCAGTTGGATGCCAACGCCGATGCTTACCAGCAGGGCATCCAGACATTTGCCGACAAACTGGGGCTGGATGCCGCCCAGGTGGATGCTTTCATTGGCTGGCTGGCCGAGCGCTGCAACGCCAACGGCACCCAGCCGCCCCAGACCGTGGAAGAACTGTGGCAGGCGATCCAGGATTATGGCGGCCTAACCATCCCCGCCAGCCTGACGCAGGAGCAGGTAGATGCCATCCGCGCCCAGGCCAGCGACCTGCTGGCGGCCATCGATGCCATCCCGGCGGACACCCTGCCCGAAGAACAACAGCAGCGTTTGCAGGAAGCGCGGACGTATATCGCTGCCGTGGCCGATGCCGCTGACCCCGCCGCCATGCAGACAGCGCTGCAAAGCGCCGTGGACTGGGTGCGCCAGTTTGCCCCCGAACTGCCCGAGGACATCCGGGACAAGCTGAATGCCGCTGTCGAAGCCTGGTGGGCCAGCCTGCCCGAGGATAACAAGGCCCAGCTGGAAGAATTGGTCTCCGGCGTGGGTCAGCTGACCCAGTACCGCCTGGGCCTGCTGCAATACGAACAGGGCGCGGCCCAGCTGGCTGCCGCCCGTGCCCAGCTGGAAGCCAACGCCCCCAAGCTGACCGCCGCCAAGGCCCAGCTGGACGATGGCTGGAAGCAGTATTATGATGGCCTGGCCCAGTACGAGGACGGCAAAAAGCAGCTGGCCGATGCCCGCGCCCAAATCGAGGACGGCTGGGCCACCCTGCAGGACAAAAAGGTGCAGCTGGCCGATGCCCGCCGCCAGATCGAGGATGCCAAGGGCCAGTTGAGCGATGCCCGCAAAAAGCTGGACGATGCCAAAGCAACCATTGCCGAGAACCTGCAAAAGCTGAGGGACGGTGAAATAGAATACGAGGATGCCAAGGCCGAAGCTGAAAAGGCCCTGGCCGATGCCCGTGCCCAGATCGAGGACGGCGAGGCCGCCCTGAACGATGTGGAGTACCCCACCTGGTACGTCTGGGACCGCAGCAAAAATGTCAGCTATGCGTCCTTTACCGCCAACGTGGATAAGCTGACTGCCATTACCACGATTTTCCCGGTGTTCTTCTTCCTGGTGGCGGCGCTGGTGGTTTCCACCACCATGACCCGCATGGTCGAGGAAGAACGCCTGCAGATCGGTACGCTGAAAGCCCTGGGCTATTCCGGCACGGCCATCATGCAAAAGTACCTGCTCTATGCCTTTACGGCGGCGGCAGCAGGCACGGCGGCTGGGCTGGCGGTGGGCTTTAAAGCCTTCCCCTCCATCATCTGGTCGGCCTATGAGATGATGTACTATATGCCGTCCATCGCCACGCCCTGGCGGTTGAGCCAGGCGCTGTTTGCGGGCGGCACCCTTATCCTGCTTACCGTGGGCATCACGGCGCTGGCCTGCCGCACCACCTTGCAGGAAAACCCGGCCGCCCTCATGCTGCCCCGTGCCCCCAAGGCAGGCAAGCGCATTTTGCTGGAACGCATCACCCCGCTGTGGCGGCGGCTGCCTTTCAGCTGGAAAGTCACCTGCCGCAATCTGCTGCGCTACAAAAAGCGCTTCTGGATGACGGTCATCGGCGTGGCAGGCTGTACCTCGCTGCTGGTGGCGGGCTTTGGCATCTCCGACTCGCTGAACTCCATCATCACCAAGCAGTACGGCGATATCTACCACTACGACCTGATGACCATCGTCACCAAGCAGGAGACCACCGAGAGCGGCCCCGTCTACGACTACCTTTATAATAAGGAAAACGCCGCCGACTCGCTGACCGTTGCCATGGAATCCACCCGGCAGGATGGCCCCGATGGCGAGATGGATGTCTACCTGATGGTCCCCCAGGACGTGGACAAGTTCGCCGACTTTGCCGACCTGCACGAGCGTCTTTCCCGCAGGGCGGTCCCGCTGGGCCGGCAGGGCGTGGTCGTAACCGAAAAGCTGGCTAAGACCCTGGGCGTAAAAGCAGGGGACACCATCACCCTGACCAATAGCAACGACAAGACCGCCGATTTCACCGTCAGCGGCGTATGCGAGCATTACGTCAGCAACTATGTCTACCTCAGCCCGGCGGTGTACGAGGCGGGCTTCGGCGAAGCCCCCGCCTACAACGCAATTTTGAGCATCCTGCCTGAGGATACCCAGGCCGCCCGCGACAGCCTCTCGGCGGACCTGCTGGCGATGGACAACGTAGCCAGCCTGAACTTCACGCAGGACAACGTGACCCAGGTGCTCAACATGCTCAACTCCATCGATGCGGTGGTGGTGCTGATTATCGTCTGTGCGGCATCGCTGGCGTTCGTGGTACTGTACAACCTCTCCAACATCAACATTGCCGAGCGCGTCAAGGAGATCGCCACTATCAAAGTGCTGGGCTTCTACGACCCCGAGGTCTACGCCTATGTCAACCGCGAAAGCGTGGCTTTAACGCTGATCGGCACCCTGTTCGGCCTGGCGGGCGGCATCGCTTTGCACAGCTTTGTCATCAATACGGTGGAAGTCGATGCCGTCATGTTCGGGCGGCAGATCTACCCCCAAAGCTTTGCCTACGCCATCGCCCTGACACTGCTGTTCAGCACCCTGGTCAACCTGGTCATGCAGCGGCTGCTCAAGCGCATCTCCATGGTAGAAAGCATGAAAGCACCGGAATAAGCTGCCGAGACCTAAAAAGGTTCCCTTTACGCAAAGGGAGCCTTTTTTGCTGTCTATAATTTGTTCAAAATTCATCTCTTGACATTTCCCTGATCGGTGGTATACTATTCAAGTACGCGAACGAACAGTTAGCCAACGAACAATTCACGAACGAACAGTTCGCCAACTAACAGAACGACCGATAGGGAAGGTGAGAACAACGATCTGTTCAAATCCGGATTGCAGCCTGGACGAATGCATGAACGTGCATTTCGGTGCGCTGCTCAGCCATACGGCGCGTATGCTGCGCCGCGCCATGGATGCCCGCATTGCGGCCGAAGTCACCCCGGAACTGACCGGTGTGCGCGGAATGATCCTGGGCGAGATCTTCCGTGCCAACAACGAAAACTGCGATGTCTACCAGCGCGATGTCGAGCAGTGGCTCCACATCCGCCGTTCCAGCGTCACGGCCATCTTGCAGGGCATGGAGCAGGACGGCTTCATCACCCGCTGCTCGGTGGAAAAGGATGCCCGCTTAAAGCGGCTGGTCGTTACCCCTAAAGGCGTGGCCTACCATGACCGCATCGGTGCCAGCATCAATCGGTTCGAGCAGGACCTGCAGCAGGGCCTTACGCCTGAAGAAATGGAAGCTGCCCGCGTGGTGCTGACCCGTATCCTGCACAACGCCCAGGCCATTGAGGCCGAAACCAAAGAACTACCCGGAAAGGAGCAATGAAACTTGCTGAAAACACTTGGACGTGAGACCAAGGGCTTCCGCCTGGTCTCGATCCTGACACCGATCTTTATGATCTGTGAGGTCATCATGGAGATGATTATCCCCAAACTGATGGCTTCCATCATCGATGATGGTGTCACCCCCGGCAATATGCAGGTCATCTACACCGTGGGTGCCCAGATGATCATTGCCGCACTGTTTGGTCTGCTGTTCGGCATTCTGGGCGCGGTGTCCGGCTCCCACGCCGCCACCGGCTTTGCCCGTAACCTGCGCCGCGGCATGTTTGAAAACATCCAGACCTTCAGCTTTGCCAACATCGATAAATACTCCACAGCCGGTCTGGTCACCCGTATGACCACCGATGTCACCAACATCCAGAACGCTTACCAGATGCTGCTGCGTATGTCCATCCGTGCGCCTGCCAGCATGATCGTAGCGCTCATCATGTCCTACTCCATCAACCGCGAACTGGCTAACGTCTACCTGATCGCGGTCATCCTGCTGGGCTGTGTGCTGGTGTACATCCTGACCCACGCCACCCGCTATTTCACCGAGGCCTTCCGCAAGTACGATGACCTGAACGAGAGTGTGCAGGAGAACGTCTCTGCCATCCGCGTGGTCAAGGCCTACGTGCGTGAAAAGTTCGAGAGCGAGAAGTTCCGCAAAGCCAGCGAGAACGTCCGCAATCTGCTGATGCGCGCCGAACTTATCATCGCCTGGAACGCCCCCTTCATGCAGCTGACCGTTTACAGTTGCATCCTGCTCATCAGCTGGCTGGGCGCACGGCTTATCGTCAGTTCCGGCGCTACCACCTTTACCACCGGCGACCTGATGAGTATGCTGAGCTACTGCATGAACATCCTGATGAGCCTGATGATGCTCTCCATGGTCTTTGTCATGATCACCATGTCCGCTGCCTCTGCCAAGCGTGTGGCCGAGGTCCTGGATGAAAAGTCTGACCTGACCAACGGCGAGAACCCCGTCATGGATGTCAAGGATGGCACCGTCAAGTTCAACCACGTCAGCTTCGCCTACAAAAAGGACGGCGAAAAGGTGCTGAACGACATCGACCTGGATATCCAGTCCGGCGAGACCATCGGCATCATCGGCGGCACCGGCTCGGCCAAGTCCAGCCTGGTGCAGCTGCTGCCCCGTTTGTATGACGTGACCGAAGGCAGCGTTTCCATCGGCGGCGTGGATGTCCGCAATTATGATGTGGAGACCCTGCGCAACAACGTGGCTATGGTGCTGCAGAAGAATGAGCTGTTCAGCGGCACGATTGCCGAGAACCTGCGCTGGGGCAACCCCAACGCCACCGATGCAGAGATCGAGGATGCCTGCAAGCAGGCCTGCGCCGATGAATTCATCGAGCGCTTCCCCGATAAGTACCAGACCCACATCGAGCAGGGCGGCAACAACGTTTCCGGCGGCCAGAAGCAGCGTCTCTGCATCGCCCGCGCTCTGCTGAAAAAGCCCCGCATCCTGATTCTGGACGACTCCACCTCGGCTGTCGATACCGCCACCGATGCCAAGATTCGCCATTCCTTTGCCGAGAAGATCCCCGGCACAACGGTGTTCATCGTGGCCCAGCGTATCTCCTCGGTGGAGAACGCAGACAAGGTGCTGGTGCTGGATAACGGCAAGGTCAGCGGCTTTGATACCCCCGCGAACCTGCTCAAGACCAACGCCATCTATCAGGATGTGTACAACAGCCAGACCAAAGGCTCCGGCGATTTTGACGAGAAGGGAGGGGAGGCATAATGGCTGAAAAAGCAAAAGTTGTAAAAATGGGTCCCGGCGGCCGCAACCATGGCCCCCGTCCCAAGGTAGAAAACCCCGGCAAGGTGCTCAAGCGCATCCTGGCCTACGTGACGAAGCAGTACAAAGTGCATGTCATCCTGGTTCTGTGCTGCATTCTGCTGGGCGTGTTCGCCCAGGTGCAGGGCACCCTGTTTATGCAGACCCTGATCGATAGCTACATCCTGCCCCTGCTGGCCGAAAAGAGCAACGACTTCTCCGGCCTGCTGCATGCCATCATCCGTGTGGCCTGCTTCTACGGCGTGGGCATCCTGGCTGTGTTCATCCAGAACCGCACTATGGCTAAAATCACCCAGGGCACCCTGAAGCGCCTGCGTGATGACCTGTTCGTTCACATGCAGACCCTGCCCATCAAGTATTTTGACAGCCACGCCCACGGCGATATCATGTCTGTCTACACCAACGATATCGATACCCTGCGCCAGCTCATCAGCCAGAGTCTGCCCCAGCTGATCAACACCATCATCACGGTCGTCAGCGTGTTCCTGTCCATGCTCTACCTCAGTGTGCCCCTGAGCCTGCTGACGGTGGTCATGGTCGCCGTTATGATGCTGGCTACCAAGTACCTCACCGGCAACTCCGGCAAGTTCTTCCTCAAACAGCAGCAGGAACTGGGCAAGGTCAACGGCTACATTGAGGAAATGATGAACGGCCAGAAGGTCGTCAAAGTTTTCTGCCACGAGGAAGCCGCCATCAAAGAGTTCAACGAACTCAACGATGAACTGTTCCACAGCGCCGACAAGGCTAACTCCTACTCTCTGGTGGCTATGCCCGTCAACGCCCAGCTGGGCAACCTGAGTTATGTGCTCTGCGCCGTAGTCGGCGGTGCGCTGGCAATCAATGGTGTCGGCAGCCTGACCCTGGGCAAGCTGGCCAGCTTCCTGACCTTCAACAAGAGCTTCAACCAGCCCATCACCCAGATCTCCATGCAGCTGAACTCGGTGGTCATGGCTCTGGCGGGCGGCGCACGTATCTTCGCCCTGCTGGATGAAAAGCCCGAGGTCAACGAGGGTGACATCACCCTGGTGCATGCCAAGTTCCAGGCCGATGATACCCTGACCGAGACCAACGAGTCCACCGGCATCTGGGCCTGGAAGAAGCAGAACGCCGATGGCACGGCCGCCTACACCCAGCTGAAAGGCGACATCGTATTTAAGGATGTGGACTTCGGCTATGACGAGGGCAAGATCGTCCTGCACGATATCAACCTCTATGGCCGTCCGGGCCAGAAGATCGCCTTTGTCGGCTCCACCGGTGCTGGCAAGACTACCATCACCAACCTGATCAACCGCTTCTACGATATCCAGAAAGGCCAGATTTTGTACGATGGTCACGATATCAAGTCCATCGAAAAAGACGCGCTGCGTTCCTCTCTGGGCATCGTGCTGCAGGATACCCACCTGTTCACCGGCACCGTTATGGAGAACATCCGCTACGGCCGCCTGAGCGCTACCGACGAGGAGTGCATGGCTGCCGCCAAGCTGGCGAACGCCGACAGCTTCATCAAGCATCTGCCCGATGGTTACAACACCATGCTGACCGGCGATGGCACCAACCTGAGCCAGGGCCAGCGCCAGCTGCTGGCGATCGCCCGTGCTGCTGTTGCTGACCCGCCGGTGCTGATCCTGGACGAGGCAACTTCCTCCATCGATACCCGCACCGAAAAGCTGGTGCAGGACGGCATGGACGGCCTGATGTATGGCCGCACCACCTTCGTCATTGCCCACCGCCTGTCCACGGTCCGCAACTCGGACTGCATCATGGTGCTGGAGCAGGGCCGCATCATCGAGCGCGGCACCCACGATGAACTGATTACCCAGAAGGGCCGTTACTACAGCTTGTACACCGGCAATTTCGCCGAGAACAGTTAAACAAAACTGAACACACTGTAAAACGTTGCTGCGCAAAAAATGCAGCAATCTGGTGTACAATCAATCAAAATTGCCGGGATAGCTTGCCGCTGTCCCGGCTTTTTTGTGTAAAATGCCGCATTGCCGCTAAAAAGTTGACGGATTGGTAAAAAGTGGCTATAATAGATGACGTAGCCACGATTATTCGGTTACATAAGATACGCGGCAGAGGGTACAGCGCAACCGATAAGGCAGTGCAGATATAAGCCGCATGGATACGTTTACAAAAACTGTTTATGAATAGGGAGGTAGCCAATATGGCAGCCAAGAAGAAGATCGCACAGACCGTGATTACCGAGGGTAAGTACTACACCATCAACGCCGCCAACGGCAAGGTCGTTGAGGTTGCTGATTATAACATCGAGAACGGCGCAAAAGTCCAGCTGTGGGACGATGCCAACGCCGAGTGGCAGCAGTGGGGCTTTGTCTCCGCTGGTGATGGTGTCTACCGTGTGCAGAACCGTTTCACCGGCAAGATGCTGGACCTGGATATGGGCGGTGTCAGCGATGGCACCCGCGTACACCAGTGGGAGGGTGCTCCTGCTTCCAGCCAGCTGTGGGTGGTTGAGCCTTCCAACGATGGCCGCGTTAAGATCAAGTCCAACCTGGCAGGCAAGCTGCTGGATGCCGGCATGAGCGCTGTCAACGGCACTCCGCTGCAGATCTGGGCCGATGTCAACGGCGAGAACCAGTACTGGACCATCAACGAAGTCACCCGCAAGCCCAAGACCAGCGTGAAGGCTTCCGCCGTCAAGGCCAAGGCTGCCGCTGAAAAGGCTGCTACCGAGATCGTTGACGCTGCCGCCGTGGCCGTTGCCCCCGCTGTTGAGAAAGCCGCCAAGGCTGCTAAGCCCGCCGTGGAAAAGGCTGCCAAGGCCGCAAAGCCTGTTGCCGAGAAGGCTGTCAAGGCTGCTAAGCCTGTGGTCGAAAAGACTGTTGAGGCTGCCAAGCCCGTTGTAGAGAAGGCTGTCAAGGCCGCTGAGCCTGTTGTGGAAAAGACCGTTGAGGCCGCTAAGCCCGTGGTTGAGGAAGCTGTCAAGGCTGCTGCCCCCGTGGTCGAGGAGACCGTCAAGGCCGCCGAGAAGGCCGCTGCCGAGGTCAAGACCGCTGTGAACACCGCCGCCAAAAAGCGCGGCCGCAAGAGCAAGCGCAAGTAATTCAAACTTGTAATATTCTTGCCAAATAATCCATTGCGTATAATTTTGCTGTAACAAGTTGCCCCCGGTACCATCAGGTATCGGGGGCTTTTGGCTTTTCTATAGCAGTTGTTATCTGTAGGGGCCGATGCTCGTCATCGGCCCGCAGGCCATCGCAGGTTACCGTAGGGGCGCATTCCATATGCGCCCGTGCGGCTTACAGAAAGGGCAAAGTCTTTCGGGCGGATATAGAATCCGCCCCTACACGGGGAAAAGTTACGATCAACCCAGCGCCGCAATGCTCTCCTTGATCTTCGCGGTCTTTTCTTGGGCGGCGGCCAGCTTGGCGCGGGTCTCCTCCACCAGCTTGGCGGGGGCCTTTTCCACAAACTTCGGGTTGTTCAGCTGGTTGGTGAACATGCCCAGTTCTTTCTCGGCCTTGGTCAGTTCCTTGTTCAGGCGGGCCAGCTCTTTTTCGCGGTCGATCAGCTCCATCATCGGGATAAAGCCCTTGGCATCCGGGGTAGCCACGTTCACCATGCCGTCGGTGCTGCCCTCATACTTGGGGGTCACGGTCACATCGGTGGCAAAGGCGAAGCGGGCCAGGTAGGCACCGCCCTTTTCAAAGGCGGCGGGGCTGGCGGTCTCGATGACCATGCTGGTCTTTTTGGCGGGATGGACGTTCATCTCGGCGCGCATGGTACGCACAGCCTTGATGTAATCCATCAGCTTTTCAAAGTCGGCGCAGTCCTCGGCCCAGATCTTCATATCCTCATTGCCCGGCCACAGCTGGGTCATGATGGTCTCGCCGCTGCCGGGCAGGGCCTGATAGATCTCCTCGGTGATGAACGGCATAAACGGATGCAGCAGCTTCAGCGCACGGTCCAGCACGTACACCAGCACCTTGCGGGCGGTGTCGGCGGCCTGGGCATCGTCACCGTTCAGGCGGGTCTTGCAAATTTCAATGTACCAGTCGCAGTACACTTCCCAAATGAAGTTCTCCACCTTCTCGGCGGCCAGGCCCAGCTCGTACTTGTCCAGGTTGGCGGTGGCATCGGCGGCCATCTTAGCCAGCTCGCTCAGCACCCACTTGTCGCTCATGTCCAGCTGATCTTCAGCGGGCAGGCCGGGCTGGAAGTCCTCGGGCAGGTTCATCTGCACAAAGCGGGAAGCATTCCACAGCTTGTTGGCAAAGTTACGGGCGGCCAGCACCTTTTCATCGCTGTAACGCATATCGTTGCCAGCGGTGGAGCCGATGATCAGCATCAGACGCAGCGCATCCGCGCCGTACTGCTCGATCACTTCCAACGGGTCGATGCCGTTGCCCAGGGATTTGGACATCTTGCGGCCCTGGCTGTCGCGCACGATGCCGTGGATCAGCACGGTATCAAACGGAGCCTTGCCGGTGTAGGCCAGGCCGGAGAAAATCATGCGGGAAACCCAGAAGCCGATGATGTCGTAGCCGGTCACCAGCGTGTTGGTGGGGTAGAAGTAGTTGTAGTCCTCGGCGTTCTCATTGGGCCAGCCCAGGGTGGAGAACGGCCACAGGGCGGAGCTGAACCAGGTGTCCAGCGTGTCGGGATCCTGGGTCAGATGGGTGCAGCCGCACTTGGGGCAGACGGAGGGAGCCTCTTTGGCAACCACGGTCTCGCCGCAGTCATCGCAGTACCAGGCGGGGATCTGATGGCCCCACCACAGCTGGCGGCTGATGCACCAGTCACGGCCGCCCTTCATCCAGTTGATGTAGTTCTTGGTGAAGCGCTCGGGCACGAACTTGATCTCGCCCTTTTCCACGCTCTCGATGGCGGGCTTAGCCAGCGGCTCCATCTTGACAAACCACTGCTTGGAGACCATCGGCTCAATGACGGAGTGGCAGCGGTAGCAGGTACCCACGTCATGGGTCAGGGCCTCGGTCTCTTTCAGGGCACCGCAGGCTTCCAGGTCAGCCAGGATGGCCTTGCGGGCCTCCATGGCAGTCATACCGGCATATTTGCCGCAGTCCAGCACTTCGGGCTCGTCAGCGGCAGCGCGGCCAGCGGCGCGCTCGGCATCGGCAGCAGCCTTGTCGGCAGCGCCGGTCATGTGGCCGTCATAGGTCAGCACACGGATCATCGGCAGATTGTGGCGCTTGCCGACCTCGAAGTCGTTGGGGTCGTGGGCGGGGGTGATCTTCACCACGCCGGTGCCTTTTTCCATGTCGGCATGCTCATCGCAGACGATGGGGATCTCACGGTCCAGCAGCGGCAGGATGACATGGCAGCCGTGCAGGTGGGCGTAGCGGGGGTCATCGGCGTTGATAGCCACAGCGGTATCGCCCAGCATGGTTTCAGGACGGGTGGTAGCCAGTTCCAGATATTCGCCGGTCTCCTTCACCTTGTACAGCAGGTGCCAGAAGCTGCCTTCCTTGGCCTCGTACTCGACCTCGGCATCAGAAATGGAGGTGTTGCAGTGGGGGCACCAGTTGACCATGCGGTTGCCGCGGTAGATCAGGCCCTGATCGTACAGGCGCACAAACACTTCCTTAACGGCGTTGGAGCAGCCCTCGTCCATGGTAAAGCGCTCACGCTGCCAGTCGCAGGAGCAGCCCAGCTTTTTCAGCTGGCTGACGATGCGGTTGCCGTAGGTGTTCTTCCAGTCCCAGGCGCGCTCCAAAAAGCCATCACGGCCCACCATCTCTTTGGTCAGGCCTTCTTCGCGCATCTTGGCAACGACCTTGGCCTCGGTGGCGATGGAAGCGTGGTCGGTGCCGGGCACCCACAGGGCGGCGTAGCCCTGCATGCGCTTGTAGCGGGTCAGGATGTCCTGCCAGGTCTCATCCATGGCGTGGCCCATGTGCAGCTGGCCGGTAACGTTCGGCGGCGGCATCACGATGGTAAAGGGCTTTTTGCTGCGGTCGATCTGGGTATGGAAATACCCCTTGTCGCACCAGTTCTGGTAGATGCGGTCCTCAGTGCCCTGGGGCGCATACTGTTTGGCGAGTTCTTTCGGCATTGTGTAAAACCTCCTTGAGAATTGCGGGGCGTGTAACCATAGAAAAAAGGCCGCCCCATGAAGAAAATCATGGGACGGCCTGAAAAATTCAAGTCGCGGTACCACCCAAGTTGCCTTGTAAAAGGCCGCTTTGCGGCAGGGCAGACACCCCGCCTGCCAGGATAACGGCGGCAAACCCGTGCGCGGCTACTATCTTCACCGCACCTGCTTGAAAGCGACAGCACACAGCGGGCCATGCCGGGCTTGCATCACCCCCGGCTTGCTGGAAAAGCCTGAACCTGCGCACACTCTTTCGCACTGCATTGTACTTTATAATGTACCGCACAGTGCGGGAAATGTCAAGTAGGGGTAGGTAAAAAATTACTCCCACTTCCCCCAAACCTCCGGGCAATATCCAACGGTGGCCTGGCGGCCGTTGCGCACGATGGGCTGGCGCAATAACTGCTGGTTTTCAAACAACTTGTCGGCCTGCTGGCTTTCATCCAGCCAGCGCAAAAGGGCCAGCGTGTCCTTATCCTTGGCATTTTCGTCCACCAGCTTATCCCAGCCGCCTACCGCGCGGCAGACATTATCAAACTCGCCGCGGCTCATGCCTTTTTCTTTCATATCGATCATCTGGAATTTAATGCCCCGCTCCTTAAACCACCGCTGGGCCTTTTTGGTATCAAAACTTTTGTTTGTGCCGAAGATCTGGATGTTCATGGGTATTGCCTCTCGCTTTCTGTAGGGGTCGATGCTCGCATCGACCCGCGGGCGGATGCAAGCATCCGCCCCTA
>CAVKDR010000028.1:0-21920 GCA_963655125.1 Bulleidia sp. | reverse complement strand
AGTCTGGGCCGTGTCTCAGTCCCAATGTGGCCGTTCAACCTCTCAGTCCGGCTACCAATCGTCGCCTTGGTGGGCCGTTACCTCACCAACTAGCTAATTGGACGCGAGTCCATCCTAAAGCGAATAAATCCTTTTCCCTCAGCCCGATGCCGGGCCGTGGGCTTATGCGGTATTAGCAGTCGTTTCCAACTGTTGTCCCCCACTCTAGGGCAGGTTACTCACGCGTTACTCACCCGTTCGCCACTAAGCATTAAAAGCAAGCTCTCAATGCTCCGTTCGACTTGCATGTGTTAGGCGCGCCGCCAGCGTTCGTCCTGAGCCAGGATCAAACTCTTTATAAATGGTATTTAATCGCCATTTAAAAGCGTTAAATCTCTGTAATCACTCAGACACAATCGCTTGCGTCCTGTATGAATTACTTGTAAATTTGGAATTGATTATTGTGGGTTTCCAAACCCACATCAAGGTTCCACAAGTTTCAGTTTTGTTCAATTTTCAAGGTCCTGCTGTGCTGTCCGTTGAGGTGTCTCGCCGGACAGCTTGTATATAATACCACCGCCGCAAGCATTTGTCAACAGGTTTTTTCAGATTTTTTTACAAAGTTTTGACCGAAAGTTTGGGCAAGGTGTATATTGTGGTAGCGGGGTGTAACGAGCACTACGGGTAGGGTTGATGCTAGCGCAAAGATACAATCCCTCAGTCAGCTTCGCTGACAGCTCCCTTTACACAAGGGAGCCTTTTAGCGCTGCAATTGTTTTAGTTCTTCCGCCGTCAGTTCGCGGTACCCGCCGGGGGCGAGGGATTCATCTAATAATACCCCGCCGATGGAGAGACGGTGGAGGGCGTTGACACCGGCGTTGTAGATGCCGAACATCCGCTTGATCTGGTGGTAAACGCCCTGGTGCAGGGTAACGCGCACGGTGCGGGGGTCCTCCCCGGCCGGCTCGGCCTCGGCGGGGGCCAGGTGCTCGCCATCGGCCAGGGTAACGCCTGCCGCAAAGCCGCGGCGCATTTCCTCGGTCAAAGGCGTGTCCAGCGTGACCAAATACTGCTTATCCACGTGGTGGGCCGGGGCCAGGATGTCATGGGCCAGGGCACCGTCATCGGTCAGCAGCACAAAGCCGGTGCTGGTCTTATCCAGGCGGCCCGCCGGGAACAGTTCCCGCCGGGGGTAGTCCGCCGCCACAAGGTCGACCACCGTGGTATCCCGCTTGTCGCGGCTGGCGCTGACCACGCCCTCCGGCTTATTGAGCATGATGTACACGTACTTTTTATACTCCCCCACCAGCGGTGCGCCGTCCAGCGTGATCTCTGCCGCCATTTCGTCCAGCTGGGTATCCGCCTTGCGGCAGACCTTGCCCGCGACCATCACGCGCCCCTTGGTGATGGCCTTACGGCTTTCGCTGCGGGTCATGCCGGTGCGCTCGGCCAGGTACTTATCCAGCCGCATCATACCTGGTGCTCCTGGGTGATGGCAGCCGTTTTGCCGCGCGTTACTTTAATAAGGTCGGCGGGGGCACACTCGACCTGGGTACCGATGCGCCCGCCGGAAACCATAATGGTAGACTGGGCCAGGCAGCTTTCATCGTAGACGGTGACGAACTGCTTTTTCATGCCCACGGGGCTGCAGCCGCCGCGGATATAGCCGGTGACTTTGTTGATATCGGCCACATGGATCATCGCCACGCTTTTGACTCCTGCGGCTTTGGCAGCCTTTTTCAGGTCCAGCTCGGCCAGCACGGGCACAACGAACACATAATAGTTACGGTCGGCCCCCTGGGTGACCAGTGTTTTGAACACCCGGGCCGGGTCCTGGCCGGTGAGACGGGCCACATTGGCACCGTCAACGGCCTGGCCCTCCTCGTGGGGGTATTCGTGGGCGGTATAGTTGACCTTGGCACGTTCCAGCATGCGCATGGCGTTGGTTTTTGCTTCTTTGGACATGGGATGACCTCATTTATTATATAGTATAAGGTGCGGGCGGATATGGAATTTGCCCCTACGAATCAGGATGAATCGCGTGTAGGGGCTGCCGCTTTTGCGGGCGAGCAATGCTCGCCCCTACAGAATGAAGCGGCAGCCCCATTATACGACCCTTGCAAAAATTTAGCAAGAGGGGTTGACTTTAGCGCTTTAAAGTGTTAGACTATCATCATTCGATAAGAACCACAAACGCTGGCAACGACTGCGCCAGAAATTTTGAAATTTTAAGAAATAGAGAAATGGGAGACACACTATGATCATCGTATTAAAACAACATGCCCCGGCCGAGCAGGTCAATTCTTTCTGCCACGAGCTGGAGGGCATGGGCTACCAGATCAACGATTCCGTGGGCAGCGATACCCATATTCTGGGCCTGATCGGCGATACCAAGTCCCTGGCCGAAAGCTGGGTGCTGGCTAACCCGGTGGTAGAGACCTGCCGCCGCGTGACCGAGCCGTACAAGAAAGCCAACCGCAAGTTCCACCCGGACGATACCGTTGTGGATGTGGCCGGGCACAAGATCGGCGGCGGATACTTTGCCGTGATGTCCGGCCCCTGCAGCGTGGAGAGCAAGGAGCAGATCACCTATGTGGCCCAGCGTGTGCAGGCCGCCGGTGCCAGCATCCTGCGCGGCGGCGCGTTCAAGCCCCGCACCAGCCCCTACAGCTTCCAGGGTTTGCGGGCCGAGGGCCTGGAGCTTTTGCAGGAGGCCCGCGCCGTGACCGGCCAGCCCATCGTGACCGAGCTGATGAACAACGAGCATATCCCCCTGTTTGAGGAAGCCCACGTGGACATGATCCAGATCGGTGCGCGCAACATGCAGAACTTTGAGCTGCTGAAAGCCGTGGGCCGCTTAAAGACCCCCGTGCTGCTGAAGCGTGGCCTGTCCTCCACCCTGGAAGAACTGGTGATGAGCGCCGAGTACATCATGGCCGAGGGCAACCCCAACGTTGTGCTGTGCGAGCGCGGCATCCGCACCTTTGAGACCAGCATGCGCAACACGCTGGACATTTCTGCCGTGCCGATGCTGAAGAAGATGACCCACCTGCCTGTGGTCATCGACCCCAGCCACGCCGCCGGCATTGCCTTTATGGTGCCCGCGCTGGCCCAGGCCGCCGTGGCCGTGGGCGCGGACGGCCTGATGATCGAGACGCACAACAACCCGGCCAAGGCCAAGAGCGATGGTGCCCAGAGCCTGACCCCCGACCAGTTCGATGAACTGATGGGGGTCATCAAGCCGGAGCTGGAATTCTTTGGGAAGAAGTTGAATTGATAACATTTTATAAAGTATATAAGGTCAGTGCAGCAGGGTCGGGAAAGCCCTGCTGCTTTTTTGCTGCCGATAAAGGCGCGGGCAGCGCACCGATTTTGCGGCAGGAAAAAACTGGTTTTCAGGTGTTTCCAGGCCTTATATATACTCTGGAACCAGAGAACCACCTGGGTGTTTACAACTGGTTCCAAAGTTTTAAAACCAGTTAAATATAACTTAGATATGTAATTTTTATAACTATTTATCTAGTTCCAGAGTTTTACATAAGGGGGTGGGTGTTTCCGCAAAAAATGCCACCGCAAAAAAGATGCGCCCCGCCGGGGTGGCGAAGCGCACATTTTTATTTGCTATTGGCTTTATTGGTCCTGCTCGTCCTTGGCGGGCTTGGTGCTTTGCGGTGTGCTGACACCGGTCTTCCGGGCGACCTGGATCGCCGAGGCGGCAGCCTCTTTGGCGGTCTGGGCCGCAGACTGGGCGGCATTGGCGGCCGTTTCTTTGGCCGTCTGGGCGGCGGCAGCAGCCGTATCCACGGCAGACTGCGCGGTCTCCTTGGCGGTCTGGGCCACCTCTTTGGCGGCGGTCTTGGCGGCAGCGGCCAGTTCGTTCAGGCGGCGGACACCGGCTCGGGTGGAGGTCAGCGCCTCGGCATAGGTCAGGCTCTGCATATCTGGGAAGGCCCGCAGCAGACGGCGGGTACCCATCTTATCCACGCTGATATCCCGCAGCTTGGCGCGCATTTCGTTGGCGCGCAGCATCATTTCCAGCTTCAGCTCGGCGGCGTTCTCGCGGCCTTCCAGCTTAGCCAGGGCCAGCTGCAGCTTCTGCTCGTCCAAAATCGTATCGGCGGTCATGGCGCTGACACCCAGCACGGTGGTCAGCTTGTTGCTGGTCACACGCAGGCGGGCGCGCACCTCGTCGATCTCTTTCAGCTTCTTGTTCAGGCCGGTGGCGGCGGCGGCGGAGACCACCAGATCCACCGCAAAGAAGGCCAGCAGGGCGGCATCCAGCGGCACCAGCACTTTCATGGGCAGCGGGCTGCTGGCTTTTGCCAGCGCGGGGTGTACGATCTTGACCATGATGACACTGCCCAAGCCCCACAGCAGCGAGAACTGCGGGCAGATATAGCCGCCGAGATTGAACTTCATGTTGGAGTAATCCCACCAGCGGATGTGGTAGATCTTGAACAGCGCCCAGCCGCCCACCAGCTCAATGGCGGTGGTGAGCACCATACCCACGAAGAACACCGCCACGGCGCTGATGTTTTGCCCATCGCCGGAGGGGGCCAGCGCGGCCACCGTCCAGTTCAGCACCACCATGCCGCAGCCGTAGATGGGGCAGATGGGGCCGCAGAGGAAGCCGCGGTTGACGAGCCGCCGCTCCTTGATGGCGGCATAGACGACCTCGACCCCCCAGCCGATGCAGCCGTAGAGGAAGAACCAATACAGCGTTTGCACGGCAAAGGTGAAAATTTCTGTCTGGGTCATTCGGCATCCTCCTGCAGGGCGGGGGCTTCGGCAGCTTCCTCCTCGGCTTCCAGCTCCTTCGCCAGGGCCTTGGGCTCCACCCAGGTCACGGTGCTGTCGGGGCCTTTGCGGGCGATCAGCGCCTTGATGGGGATGCCCATCTCGGTAAACATGCCCTCGTGCTCGGTGCGCAGGTTCCAGTCCGGCTCGTTGGCATGCAGGTCAAAGGTCTGCCAGGTGATCTCAAAGCCAGCCGCCGGGAAGTAATGCAGGCTGTCCCGGAACAGGTCATCGTCATCGGTCTTGAACCAGATCTCCGCGCCCTCGTCCATCAGCTGGCGGTATTGCAGCAGCTGGCGGGGATGGGTCAGGCGGTGCTTGTTGCTGCCCGCGTTTTTGCTCCACGGGTTGCAGAAGTTGATATAGATGCGGTCCACCCGGTCCGCCGGGGTGAAGGCATTGCCCAGGCGCTCGATATCGATGCTGGCGATCTTGACGTTATCGGGGGTCAGGCCGCGCTCGGCATAGGCGGCTTCGACCTTGCGCTTGGCGAGGATCAGCACCTTATCGGTGATGTCGATGCCCAGGTAGTTGATATCCGGGTGCTGGGGGGCCAGCTGCGCCAGGAAGCCGCCCTTGCCGCAGCCCAGTTCCAGGTGCCAGGGCTGGTCGGGGCGGGCGTAGGTCTCGTGCCAGTGGCCGCCGTGGGTCAGCGGCTCGTGTACGTGGAAGTCACAGGCCAGCAGTTCGGGGCGGGCGTAGGGTTTAAAACGCATTCTCATGGGGGTGTCTCCTATTATAATAATGTAGAAAGTTTCTCGCGGATCACTTCGGGCGTAAGGTCAGGCTGGGCCAGGCTGCCCTGGCAGAAAGCGGGTTTGCCGCCGCCACGGCCTGTAAAGGCTTCGTTCAGCGCCTTGCCCAGGGCGCGGGCATCGGTGCCATCGGGGGCAGCCAGCGCGTAGGACAGGCCCTGCCCACCGGGGGCCAGGGCGCAGGCAACCTGATTGGTACCCGCACAGACAGCCATCGCAATGCGGCGCAGGCCGTCACCGTCCGCACCGTCTGCCCACAGCACGGCGGGCTGGTTGGGTGCCGCAGCCTGCACGTAAGCATCCGCCAGCGCGTTTTGCAAAGCGGCGATGCGCTGTTTCAGGGCGGCTTCGCCGTTCTGGCGGTTCTCCACCGCCGGGGTCAGGCTGCCCGCCGGGGCCGAGAGCATCCGCCCGGCCGCTTCGGCATCGGCGCAGATGGCGGCCACTGCATCATAGGCGCGCTGCCCGCAGGCCACAGCCAGCCGCATGCCGGTCTTGTAATGCTGGGCGGAGAGGATTTTGATCAGCCCCACCTCACCGGTGCGGGCCAGATGGGTGCCGCAGCAGGCACAGCAGTCGCCGCCGGCTTCCACCAGCCGCACGGGACCGTCCAGTTCCTTTTTGCTGCGGTACTCGGTAGCGGCCAGGGTCGCAGCATCGGGGATGTAGCAGTGTACGGGGGTGTCGGCCCGCACGGCGGCGTTGGCTTCGGCTTCGGCCTGGGCCAGCTGCGCGGCAGTCAGCGGGATGCTGGTATCCATCCGCACGTACGGGCTGCCGATGTGAAAGCCCACGTTCTCGGCCCCAAACAGGCGGTGGAACGTGCCGCTGAGGATGTGCTCGCCGGTGTGCTGCTGCATGGCATCCAGGCGGCGGGGCCAGTCGATGCGGCCGGTCACGGCGGTGCCGGGTTCCAGCGGGGCATCGGTGGTATGGGTGATGGTGGTGCCATCGGTGCGCACATCGGTCACGCGGGCCGCGCCCAGGGTGCCAAGGTCGCAGGGCTGGCCGCCGCCCTCGGGGAAGAAGGCCGTCTGATCCAGCACGACCACGTAACCGCCCTTGGCCGGGGTGCAGGAGAGGACCGTTGCGGTAAATTCCTGCACATAAGCGTCCGTTTCGTATAACTTTTGCGTCACAGAAAGGGAACTCCTTTCAAAAAAATCAGATTTTTCCTATTATAACACAAAACAGGTGTGGAAAAAACCATTCATTTCCTATATAATAAGAAATATATGGGCTTCTCAAATTGTTAGACGGATACAATTTTAAAGGCTCCCTCTGTGAGGGAGCTGTCAGCGAAGCTGACTGAGGGAGAGAAATCTGCCCAAACCCAAAGCTTTGGATGCCCAAAAGTTTCTCTCCCCCACCCGCTACGCGGGAGCCCCCTCCCAGAGGGGGCCTTACGCAAGTCCCATCACATTCTTCTATCAGGAGAACTTTAAACCTATGCAAAAACAATTCACCTCGGCGGCGCTGGCGTTATCGGCGCTGCTGCTTACCGCCTGTGCGGCGGCCCCGGTGGAAAGCGTTGCCACGGTGGAAACGGCCCCAGAGCCTGCTCCCCAGGTGCTTACCGCCTACGCCGCTGACGGGCTGGCCCCCGCCCTGCAGGCCTATGCCGATGCCCAGGGCGTGGCCCTGAACTGGACAGACGATGCCGGTGCCGCCAGTCTGCTGGCGCTGGACCACCAGCCGGACGGCTCTACCCTGGATGTGACCGGCGATACCCTGCTGGCCGCCGCTGCCGCCCGCGCCAATATTACCGAAAGTGCTGCCGCCCTGCCTGCCGGCCGCAGCCTGTACGGCTACTGGGTCAGCGGCAGTCTGCTGAACAGTCTGCTGGGGGACGGTGCCGCCGAAGCCTTGCAAAATGCCAGCTGGGACGAGTGGAGCGACTTTGTGGAGACCCTGCAGGACTGGCTGAACGAGCCAAAAGCCGCCACCGTCACCTTAAACGGCACCGACCGCACCCTGCCGGAGACCCGGCCCGAAGCCCTGACCGCCACCGGCGTGTTTGCACCGCCGCTGGACCGCTTGAGCGGCTACACCGTGGCCGTGCTGGCGGCGGACGGCCAGTATACGGCGGATGCCCTGACCGGCCCGCTGAACGGCATCTACAGTGCGGTCTCTCTGGAATGGGATGCCATGGCCGACAGCGCCGCCAACGGGCTGTTCCGCCGGGCCAAGCTGACCGACCTGCTGGCCGCCTACGGTGCGGATGCCTGCCAGGATTTAGTGCTGATCCCCTTTAAGACCAACCTGGAGGACAGCGACCTGACCACCGAGGAGTACAATCTCACCGGCCTGATGGACTACCCCATCCTTGCCAATGCGGGCTGCTTTGCGATTCAGGACACCGGCGATGCCGCCGCGCTGAAATCCGCCGAGAGCGCCGTGCTCTGGTTGTATTCCAGCGGCGAGGGCGAAAAGGCCCTGACCGACACCCTGGGGGTCATCACCCCGTGGAACACCGCGTCCGACACCACCACGCTGAGCGCGATGCAGGTGGAGCAGGTCAACACCGCCATCCTGCCAGGCATCGACCTGCCCACGGCTGCGGCGGCCCAGGCCCTGACGGCCAACGAGGAGGCCCTGCAGGGCGGCACCCGCGGCAAGGCCGAGCGCACTGCCTTTACCCAGGCCGCCCTGGCAGCCCTGGGTGCTGAATAAAGAGGACGTTAAAATATTACGTGAGAGAGAAGAAGGGCAGAGAATGAGTTTTGCACGTTGCAGCGGTATTCTGATGCCGCTTTCCAGCCTGCCGGGCGGTTATGGCATCGGCAGCATGGGCGCGCCCGCCCATAAGTTTGTGGATTTTCTGGCTGCCGCCGGGCAGACGATCTGGCAGATTTTGCCGGTCGGCCCCACCGGCTACGCCGACAGCCCCTACCAGAGCTGCTCCGCCTTTGCGGGCAACCCCTACTTTATTGATTTGGACCAGCTGGTCAAGGACGGCCTGCTGACCCGCCGGGATTTTGCCAAGATCCACTGGGGCGGCGATGCAGCCCACATCGACTACGGCACCCTGTACGAGAAGCGCTTTGATGTGCTGCGCAAGGCTTATGCCAACTTTTTAAAGCAGCGCCCCGTGCCCGGCTATGATACCCCCTACCCCGATGATTGGTACCGCTTCCAGTTTTTGAGCAGCGAATGGCTGCCCGACTACTGCCTGTACATGGCGATCAAGCGGGACAACGGCATGGTGGACTGGCAGCAGTGGCCCGAAGCCCTGCGCCTGCGCGACCCCGCCGCCCTGGCCGCCTTTAAGCAGGAACATGCTGAGGAGATCGGCTTCTGGGCCTTTGTCCAGTATGAGTTCGACCGCCAGTGGCGCGCCCTGCATGCCTACGCCAAGAGCAAAGGCGTGTCCATCATGGGCGATATCCCCATCTACGTTGCTGCCGACTCCGCCGATGCCTGGGCGGGCCGCGAACTGTTTGAGACCGATGCCGAGGGCAAGCCCCGCCGCGTGGCAGGCTGCCCGCCGGACTACTTTGCCGCCGATGGTCAGCTGTGGGGCAACCCCCTGTACGATTGGGACTACCACCGCCGCACCGGCTACGCCTGGTGGATCCGCCGCATCCGCCACGCCCTGTCCACCTACGATATCCTGCGCATCGACCACTTCCGTGGCTTCGACACCTACTGGGCCATTCCGGCCGGGGAGAGCACGGCCCGCAACGGCCGCTGGGAGAACGGCCCCGGCATGGACCTGTTCCGCACCCTGCACAACGCCCTGGGCGAACTGCCCATCGTGGCCGAGGATCTGGGCGAGATGTTTGACTCGGTCCGCCAGCTGCTGGCCGACAGCGGCTTCCCCGGCATGAAGGTGCTGCAGTTTGCCTTTACCGGTCAGGACAGCGTGGATCTGCCCCACAACTATCCCCGCAACTGCGTGGCCTACCCCGGCACCCACGATAACAACACCCTGGCCGGCTGGTTCAGCGAGGAACTGGCCCCCGAATACCGCCAGCAGGCCCGCGAATACTTTGCCCTGAACAAGGGCGAGGGCGAACTGCGCGGCATGCTGCGCGGCGTAATGGCCAGCACCGCTGCCCTGGCGATCATCCCGATGGCCGACTGGCTGGAGGAGCCTTCTGCCTCCCGCATGAACACCCCCGGCGTGGCCCAGGGCAACTGGCAGTGGCGCGTGGATGAAAAGAAACTCACCCCCGCCCTGGCTAAGGAGATCAAAGCCATGACCGTGCGGTACTTCCGCGCACCGGCCGCCCACAAATAAATAGGATAAGCGCCGCACGATTCCCAGGGCTGATGTGCCCGGAGTTGTGCGGCGTTGTCTTATATAACGCAGCGGCAGCTTTTTGTAAACCTAGCCAAGGTTTTGCGGTACAGCAAGCAAATTCTTTGTGCAAGGCAGGGCTATCCACCGCGCAGATTTTGTGGTAAAATAAGTTGGTATTTAGAAAGTTATTTTCGTAACAGGAATTGTGCGTTTTAAAAATGAGGAACCACTATGAAATTTGAGTATACCCTCGCCGAACTCTCCACCGAGATCGCAGCGCTGGAGCAGGTCTATGGCAAGGTCAGTGTGCTGGACCCCTACCAGGGTACCGTGCTGGACCCCGCCAACCTGCTGCCCACCGACAAAGCCGAGGAACTGACCGCGCTGGACGAGACCGGCCGCGGTGTGCGGATGGCCCAGGCCGATGACAGCCCGGAACTGGTGCTGTATCAGGGCATCCAGGTTGAGGGCCGCCCCTGTGTGCTGACTTTCCACTGCGGCATGCCCCACAATCTGCAGTCCTCTGCCGGGGCGGAGAATTCTTTCAACCGCGTACTGGCCCAGATGCAGGAGGAACTGCGCCGCGATTACCTGACCGGCGTGTACAATGCCCGCTATCTGGACACCGAGTACCGCCGCTACGCCGAGCCCCAGGCCCAGGCCGGCAAGCCCGTGGGCGTGGTCATGGCCCGCGTGAACGAGTACTGGAGCCTGCGCCAGAACGAATCCGCCAGCGCTGCCGACTGCTGCCTGAACATGGCCGCCGGTATTTTGCAACTGGCCGTTGGCACTGACGACAAGACCGCCGTGCTGGCCCGCCTGGAAGACGGCCTGTTTGCCGTGGTGACGGTGGGCACCCCCGCCGCCCAGGTGGCCCGCAAGCTGCAGGACGCGCTGGATAATTCCCGCCGGGAGTTCAACATCAGCCTGTCCCGCCGCGGCAGCTTTACCGTGCAGCTGGCCAGCGCTGAATGGGGCGAGACCCCGGCCTGGGACATGATGTTCTCCCTGGCCCAGCAGCGCCTGTGATCTTTGCATAAAAGCATCCCCCTTGTGTACATACTATGGTTGACCGACCACCACGTACACAAGGGGGATTTTGTTATGCAAACCGATAATGAAAAGATGCTGCAGGAGATCGTGCAAAACACCGAGATGGGCAAAAACACGCTGGACGAGCTGATGGGCCTGACCCATGACCAGCGGCTGAAAGACGAAATGATGCGCCAGAAGCGTGAGTACCGGCGCATCAACCAGGCGGCCCACACCGCGCTGGATGCCATCGGGGCCGAAGCCCACGGCCAGAGCGCCGCCGCCCGCATGAGCGTAAGCATGGGCATCCGCACCCGGACCATGATGGATAAGTCCACCCGCAACCTGGCTACCATGCTGGCCGAGGGCAGCGGCCAGGGCGTGCTGGACTGCAAGCGCGCCGAGAAAGACTACCCCACCGCCAGCCCCGGCGCACGGAAACTCTGCCAGGAACTGGGCGACTTCCAGGCCGAAGCCGAGGACACCTGGCGTGGATTTGTGTGACCCCCTGAAAAGCCAAAAGGGTTTCCCCGCGCGGGAAACCCTTTTTACCTATTTGATTTACACGAACAACTCGATCACAAACACCAGCACACAGCAAATCACCGAAACGGGGAACAACCCGGCCCCCAGCCAGGCAGCCACAATGCCCGCCGCCAGGGCCACCGCGCCGGAGATCGGCGTTTGGGTGGCGTGGATGATGGCCGGGAAAGTCATGACCGCCAGCGTCACGTAGGGCACGTAGTACAAAAACGACTGGATGAACTGGTTGCGGATCGGCTTGCGGATCAGCGTCAGCGGCAGGATGCGGATGGTGTAGCTGACCAGCGCCATCACGGCAATGTAGATGTAATTATTCATCGCTGCTGCCCTCCTCTGCCAGCTGGTCCTTCACCGGGAACAGCACCGCTGCGGCCGCCGAAATGACCACCGTCAGCAGGATCGTACGGGTACCGTCCGACATGGCCGAGATCCCCGGCAGGTAGTTGCAGGCCAGGCTCAGCACAAAACTCAGCGCCACCAGCCCGGCGATGATGTGGTTCTTCCGTGCCGGCGGGATGATGATGGCCAAAAACATACCATACAGTGCCACGCTCAACGCACTGACCACCCGCAGCGGCAGCGCATTGCCTGCCATGATGCCCAGCGCTGTGCCCACGGCCCAGCCGGGTGCCGCCAGCAAAATAGCGCCGTAGGTGTAGTACGGATTCAAATAGCCGGGCCGTGCGATGGTAATGCCGAACAGTTCGTCCGTTACGTCATACCCGATGACCAGCCGGTGCCAGAACGGTGTGCCCGGCGCAAACCGCTGGGCCAAGGCACAGCTCATCAGCAAGTACCGCGCGTTGGCGATCAGCGTAATGACCGCGACCTCCCAGTAGGTGGCCTTGGCCGCGATCAGCGTAAAGGCGGCGTACTCCCCCGCCGAAGCGTTGTTCAGCAAGCTGGCCCAAAAGCCCTGCATCGGGGTAAAGCCCGCATGCCGCGCCGCAATGCCCAGCGAGAATGACACGGCAAAGTAACCCAGCGCAATGGGGAACCCGTCCCGCATGCCATCACAAAACACCCTGCGGCTGAACGCCCAGGGCTTGTTCTTTTCCTGTTTCATTTTTCAGCTTCCTTTTGCTGTAATTTCACACCGTTATCCATTATAGTACACTCCACCGCAAAAAGAAAGCACCCGCCGCAAAAAAGCCGCCAAAATGCTTGACGCACCCCCGCCGCCGGTATTATAATAAAAAGACCGGGTTCACCCCGGCATACACACCGAGGTGTTGCGCAGTTGGTAGCGCGCGTGGTTTGGGACCACGAGGCCGCAGGTTCGAGTCCTGTCACCTCGATGCCCACAATAAAAGCCGTAGATTCGTTAAAATCTACGGCTTTCATTATTTTAGGTACACACTTTAGTACACACTTATTTTTGCGTTACAATTGCATCTGCCTTTTGATCGTCCTTAGCGCGGTGCGCAGGGGGCGGTAGAGGAGCAGCATGATGGCAAAGTTGCCTGCGCCGTGCATGGCATCGTAGGGCAAGCCGCTGAGCCACCAGCTCAGGGCAAAGGCGGGCGTTTTGGCAAACAGGTATACCGCCGCGCACAGGCCGCCGAAGCACAGCCCGTAGGCCCCGCTGAACAACGCCCACAACAGGGCGTGGTCCATCCGGCGCAGCAGCCAGGCCAGCAGGGCCAGCAGGTACCAGATATACAGGTACATGGCCCACCACAGCCCAAAGCCGTACAGCACGCCCTGCAGCAAAATAAACACCGTGATCGCACCGGGTGTCTCCCGTGGGAGTTCCAGCGCAAACAGGATAATCAGCAGCGTGACCGGCTCGATGTTAGGCAGGCCGCTCATGGCCTGTTTACTGACGACCAGCAGCGCGCCCATCAGGCCGCTGAGCACCAGCTGCCGCACCCGGCGGCCCGAATCACTTCGTGTAGGTGAAGGCATAGCTGTCGCCGTCATGCAGCTCGATGTCGGCCACACCCACGGTGGTCATCTCGCCGCTGGCATCGGTCAGGCACCACCAGGCACCATCGGCATTGTAATCGGCGGTCATGCCGTTGACGGTGGTCACAAAACCGGCATCGGCTTCGTCCTGGCTGATGACACCGGCTGCGGCCAGGGCATCGCTCAGCTTTTCGCCATCGGCAACTTCCAGGTCGATGTCGGTGCTGCTGCCCTCAGCATCCACCACGGTAAAGGTAGCGTGGACTTTGGCCTCGCTGTCGCCGCTCTCGGCGGTGGCGGCCTCGGAGGTCACTTCACTGGAGACAGCCTCTAAGGAAGCAGCTTCGGAAGAAGCGGCGCCGGAAGCGGAAGCGCCGCAGCCAGCCAGCAGCATGGCAGCCATTGCCGCGCTGACGGCAACGGACAGGATCTTGTTCAACATTTTCATGGTTCGTAAACTCCTTTATAAACAGTTCGCACCTCTTGACGTGCGGGGGTAATTATAGCATACCAAATGGGGAAAAGCAACCAACCAGGGAAACAGCGGGTTGCTTTTCTAGCGTTCGCCTTTCCGTTATAATAAAGGTAACGGAGGTGACCCTGATGGAAACAAAAGATGTAATTTTGCAACTGCGCACCCAAAAAGGCTTATCCCAGGACGAACTGGCCGAGCGTGTTCTGGTAACCCGGCAGGCGGTGTCCCGCTGGGAGAACGGCGAGACCGTGCCCAACACCGAAACGCTGAAGCTGTTGTCCAAAGAGTTCGATGTATCGATCAACACGCTACTGGGTGCGCCCCGGCAGCTGGTGTGCCAATGCTGCGGCATGCCGTTGGAGGATGCCATCATCAGCCACAACCGGGATGGTTCCCCCAACGAGGATTACTGCCAATGGTGCTACGCTGACGGCACCTACACCTACAGTAGCATGGACGATCTGATCGATGTATGCGTACAGCACATGACCAACGAGCATTTTACCGAGGAACAGGCCCGCGCCTACATGCAAAATCTGCTGCCCACGCTGGACTACTGGAAACGCTACGACCAGTTGAGCGACCACGGCCAGTTTGAGGCGTTCAAACGGCAGCTGATACAGGAGATCAACGACCTGCACGTTGAGGGGCTGCCCAAAGTGGAAAAGCTGAACGCCCTGGTGGGACGGTATGTGAACCTGCCGTACCCGCTGCCCAGCGGCGCGGCCGTTCAATTTTTAAACGACCAGGCGACCTATCTGGGCACCCAGCTGGCATGTGAGTTTGGCGGCGAACGCTGCTTTGGTGTGCTGGCCGGGATGGACTTTCTTTTAATTTCCACCTACGGCCCCGAGGGAGAAGCCCCGGAACTGGTATTGTACAAGAAGCGGTAACGGTTGCCTGCGCCCCGGCTTTTTGCAAAACAGCGAAGCAACGCGTATTTGCGCCGCTTTATACTGTCTATGGAATACTTTCTTGCCAAAGCGTTTTATCAAAACAGGATATCTTCCGGCTTGATTTTGTCCTTTTCCGTAATGGGGCGAATCACCTTGCACGGCACACCGGCCGCGATGACCCCGGCAGGAATATCATGCGTTACCACGCTGCCCGCACCGATGACCGAACCCGCACCAATCGTTACGCCGCCGCAGACCGTGGCGTTTGCACCAATCCATACGTTATCTTCTAATGTAATAGGTGCAGAAGTTCCGATCCCGTGGCTGCGCTGCTCCGGGTCGATGGCATGGCCTGAACAGGCAAGGCAGACCCCCGGCGCAATAAAAGCGCCGCTGCCAATATGCACAGGGGAAGTGTCCAAAATCACGCAGTTGTAGTTGATGACTGCCAGACCGTGCGTGTGGATATTAAAACCATAGTCGCAGTGGAAACTTGGCTCAATCCCTGTCATGGGGCTGCAAGTGCCGAACAACTCTTGCAGAATCGCGCGGCGCTTATCCTGCTCACTCGGCGCGGTTTGGTTGTATTCCCAGCAAAGCTGTTTTGCGTGTGCCTGTGCGGCTGTGGGTGTGTTTTCATAGCCGCTGGCGTAGGCGGCCGGGGCTTTCATTCTATCAAGAGGATTCATAAGACGTACTCCTTGGGCTTTCGTGCAGCCAAATATTATTTTCCAAATCCCGAAACCGACCTTCACAATCGTATACAAGTGCTTCGGCGGCACTGATATACAGATTTGCAAGAGAAAACTCGCGTTTCAAAGATATATCCTTATTATAACGACATTCTTTCATAATTGCAAAAAACCGCTGCATCCCGTAAAAAGTGAGATGCAGCGGTTTTTATATAGAATGGCCTTGGGGGAATACCGCGGCAAACCGGAAGAAATCTCCAACACCATACAACATGACCGCTATGATTCCTGACCCATAAAAAATCGTTATACCTCTATTCAAAACATCAATTATAAAATCCCGGCGCGGCGCGGTATGATGATAGAAGTAAAAAAGTGGGAGGAATCCTCAATGGGGTTATATTTAATAGATGAGGCAGACCGCTGCCGCAGCTATGATGCAGTACATGGAGAGCAAAGTATAAACAGGAGCAGACAATGAGGCAAATTTTACGAGAGCGACTGACCCCGGCACACCTTTGGGAGGATGCAAAATTTTTTCTCCTACTAAATCTCGGCTTGTTTTTAACGGCGCTGGGCACGGCGCTGTTCAAAGCGCCGAACCACTTTGCCTTCGGCGGCACAACAGGTCTGTCGGTCATTCTTTCAACATTGTGGCCGCAGTGGAATGTCGGCGCTTTCATGTGGCTGGTGAACGCCGTGCTGGTTGTGCTGGGGTTCCTCTTTTTGGGTGTGCGGTCCATGGGGTGGACGATTTTTTCCTCGTTCGCGCTGTCGTTCTACGTCAGCCTGTGCGAAAAGCTCTGGCCGCTGGAAGAACCGATGACCGAGGATGTGTTTTTGGAACTGTGCTTTGCGGTCATTCTGCCCGCGCTGGGTGCTGCGGTGGTATTCAACATCGGTGCATCCACGGGTGGCACGGACATTATCGCCATGATCCTGCACAAGTACACCAGTCTGGAAATTGGCCGTGCGCTGCTCGTCAGCGACATTGGCATTGTGCTGTGGGCGGCGTACCTCTACGGCCCGGCTACCGGGCTGTACTGTATTCTGGGCATGATTTTAAAGTCTACGGTGGTGGACAACGCCATTGAAAGCCTGAATCTGCGCAAGGTCTGCACGGTGGTGACATCCAACCCGGACTGCATCCGGGATTTCATCGTCAAGGAACTGCACCGCTCTGCAACAGAGGAGCGCGCCGTGGGTGCGTTCACCCACGAGGGAAAGTGGGCACTGATGACGGTGCTGACCCGCCAGCAGGCGCAGATGCTGCGCAATTTCATCCGCGTGAACGACCCCCACGCCTTTATCACGATCGTGAACAGCAGCGAAATTATCGGCAAAGGATTTTTGTCGAATTGAATTTTAGAGACCGCTATATGCGCTCATTCTGTTTTGGAATGGGCGCATAATTTTATACAATTTTCTTTTGCAATAACCGCTCGTTATAATATGGGCAACAGGCGCAGAACCGTGTTGCAGCACAGAAGTTACCCGCGCCGCCAAAACAAACGGAGGAAACCATCATGGGCAAATCCCTTACCCGCAAAATCATCGAAGCCCACTACGTCAAGGGCAGCATGACCCCCGGCGAGGAGGTCTTTATCAAGGTCGACCAGACGCTGACCCACGACATCAACGCGGTCATGACCTATCTGGCCTTCGAGGCCATCGGCCTGCCCCGCGTACGCACCCAGTGCAGTGTCAGCTACCTGGACCACAACCTGCTCTACATCGACCACAAGACCCCGGACGATCACATTTATTTGCAGTCTGCCGCCAAAAAGTTTGGTGTCTGGGTCTCCCGCCCCGGCAACGGCATCTGCCACACCGTGCAGGTCGCCCGCTTTGGCACGCCCGGTAAAATCAGCATGGGCGGCGACAGCCACACCCCCCACGGCGGTGCGATCGGTATGCTCTGCATCGGCGTGGGCGGCATGGATGTTGCCACAGCCATGACCGGTGTGCCCATGCGCTTAAAGATGCCCCGCGTTGTCAATGTGCGCCTGACCGGCAGCCTGCGCCCCGGTGTCAACGCAAAGGAAGTCATTCTGGAAATGCTGCGCCGTGTCACCATCAAGGGCGGTCTTGGCAATGTGTACGAGTACACCGGCCCCGGTGCGGCAGCGCTGGAAGTGCCCCAGCGTGCTACCATTACGAATATGGGCGCAGAGTTGGGCGCAACATCCTCCATCTTCCCCGCGGACGAGCAGGTGAAAAAGTTCCTGACCGCGCAAAAGCGCCCCGAAGCCTACACCGAACTGCTGCCCGACCCGGATGCCGAGTATGACGAGGTCATCGACATTGACCTGTCCACGCTGGAACCGCTGATTTCCTGCCCGCACCAGCCCGACAACGTCAAGCCGCTGAAGGACGTGGAAAAACTGCCGGTGCAGCAGGTGTTCATCGGCAGCTGCACGAACACGAGTTACGCCGACGTAGCCAAGGCTGCACTGGTGTTCAAGGGGCACCACGTCAACGAGAATGTCAGCTGCACCTGCGGCATTGCCTCCCGCCAGACCTACCGCGAACTGATGCGCGACGGCTACATTGATATGCTGCTGGAAGCCGGTGTCCGTATGCTGGAAATTGCCTGCGGCCCCTGCTGCGCCATCGGTCAGACCCCGCCCACCGAGGGCGTTGCCGTGCGCACCTCCAACCGAAACTTTAAAGGCCGCGCGGGCAACCCCAACGCGAAAATCTACCTCGTCAGCCCGGAGAGCGCTGCCGCCACCGCGATCATGGGCACCTTTGCCACAGCTGAGGATGTACTGGGCGCAGACATCGCCAAGCTGGCCGACATCAAAGAGCCGGATCTGTACGCCGTTGATGACTCGATGCTGCTGCCCCCGCTGCCGCCGGTGGAGGCCGAGAAGGTGGAAATCGTGCGCGGGCCGAACATCAAGTTCCTGCCTGTGCCCGAAGAACCCGCCGACCATCTGGAAGCCCCGGTCAGCTTAAAGGGCGGCGACAATATCTCCACCGATGATATTACGCCGGCCAGCGCAGAATTTTCGAGCATGCGCTCCAACATCCCGCTGATGAGCCAGTATTGCTACCACCGCTACGCCCCGGATTTTGCCGCCCGCGCTAAGGAGCTGGGCAAGAGCATCATCATCGGCGGCGAGAACTACGGCCAGGGCTCCTCCCGCGAGCACGCCGCCATCAACCCGATGTATCTGGGTGTCAAATGTGTCATCGCCAAGAGCATTGCCCGCATCCACAAGGGCAACCTTGTCAACCACGGCATCATTCCGATGCTGTTTGCCGACCCCGCCGACTATGACAAAATCGAGCAGGGCGACGATTTGGAAATCGAGAACCTGCTGAGCCAGATCCCCACCCGCACCGTGACTGTGCGGGATAAGACGAAGGGCTTTACCTTTGAGACGAAGCTCGATTTGACCGATAACGAGGTCGAGGTCGTGCTTTGCGGTGGCCAGCTCCGTTACCTGAAAAAGCAGCTTGCAGCACAGGAGGCAGAAAAATGAGCATTGATGCGAAAGATATTTTTACCGCACAGAAAAAATTCGGCAAACTGATCGAGAACGAATCCACCCGGATTGAACGGATGAAGCAGGCAGAAAAGCCTACCGATTTTTCCGCTAAAGACAAAATCGTCGTCGGCATTCTGCCCGGCGATGGCATCGGCCCCATCATTATGAAGCAGGCACTGCGTGTGCTGCGTGTGCTGGCCGCGCCCGAAATCGAGAGCGGCAAGGTGGAGATCCGCGAAATCGAGGGCATGACGATCGAAAACCGCGTTGCTAAGCTGCAGAGCCTGCCGCCGGAGGTGCTGGCCGAGGTCAAGCAGTGCGATGTGCTGCTGAAAGGCCCGATGGTCACGCCCCGCGCGGGCGACGGTCTGCCGAACCTCATCAGCGCCAACAGCCTGCTGCGCCGCGAACTGGAATTGTTCGCCGCCGTGCGCCCCATCCGCATCCCGGATAAAAACATCGACTGGACGTTCTTCCGCGAGAATATCGAGGGTGAGTACATCTGGGGCGACAAGGGCATTCAGGTCAACGAGGATTTGGCCGTTGACTTCAAGGTGCAGACCAAGCAGGGCAGCGAGCGTATCGCCCGCGCTGCGTTTGAGTTTGCCCGCAAGAACCACAAGAAGAACGTGACCATCGTTACCAAGGCGAACATCGTCAAGCTGGTGGACGGCAACTTCATCCAGGCCGTGCGCAAGGTGGGCGAGGAATACCCCGAAATCGAGATTCAGGAGCGTCTCGTGGATGCCATGTGCGCGAAGATGCTCGACCCCGGCTTCAATCAGGGCATCGAGGTCGTTGTGCTGCCGAACCTCTACGGCGACATCGTCACCGATGTAGCCGCCGAGCACTCCGGCGGCCTGGGCACGGCCTGCTCGTCCAACATCGGCAATAAGTACGCCCTGTTCGAGGCCATCCACGGCACAGCCCCTTACCTGATGAGCCACGGCCGCGGCGAGTATGCCAACCCCAGCAGTCTGATCCGCGCGGTGGGGCAGATGCTCATCCACATCGGTCTGGCTGACCGCAACGCAATTCTGGAAAAGGCGCTGGACATCTGCACTGTGACCGAGCGCAAGATCGTGCTGACGACCGAAACCAAGGATGCCAGCGCCGCCGAGTTTACCGATTATCTGATCGACACCATCAAAGCATTGCAAGAATAACGACAATAATAAGCGAAAAATTGCAATTTGTTCTCCGTTATGGTACACTAAAGCCAGGAGCAAAACAAAACGGAGGACAGAGCTATGAAAGATTCCGATTGGGAAATCCTGCACGAGCTGTACCTGAACCCAAACCTGACCCGCGTGGCGAACCAACTGTATATGACCCAGCCCTCGCTGACAAAGCGCCTGCAGCATATGGAGGAGGAGTTCGGCATCACGATCGTGAACCGTACCCCCAAGGGGCTGGATTTCACGCCGGAGGGAAAGTTTCTGGCCCAGCAGGCGGGGGCGTATCTCGACTTTATGGATGCGCTGCACACCCAGCTTAAGGCCATGAAAAACGCCGCAGGGCAGGAAATTATCGTGGCATCGTCCTACACTTTCAGCAAAACGGCGCTGCCGGATCTGCTGCTGCGTTACACCATGCGCCACCCCGATGTGCGGTTTACCGTTGTGACCGACCAGAGCAATGTGCTGTTCCGCAAGGTCATTGACGGCGAGGTGGACGTTGGCATCATACGCGGTGACTACGATGGTCCCGTGGAACAGACCTGTCTTGGCAGCGACCCCGGCTATCTGGTAACATGGAAACCCATGACCGATGACGAACTGCTGAAAACCCAGCGCATTGCCTACAAAACCAACGACCGTACGCAAGAACTGCTGGCGGCATGGTGGCAGCAGCACTACGGCACCGAAATGCCGGAGGGCATGAATGTCGGCTATGTGGATGTGGCATTGCAGCTCATTTATAAGGGACTGGGGTACACCCTCTGCTTTTTGCCGCAGGACTATGACAACCCGAACGATTTGTGCTTAACACCGCTGCAAAACGCCGATGGCACACCGCTTGTGCGCCGCACCTGGCTGGTATATTCCGACAAGGCACGGTATCTGAACGATACCGTGCGGGATTTCATCCGCTACATTCAAGAGGAAATGGGGTAACATCGTGAAAGACAGCGATTGGCGCATCCTTGTCACGCTCTACGAAAAAAGAAGTATGACCAAGGCCGCCGAGGCACTGTTTTTGACCCAGCCCGCCTTGACGAAGAAGGTCCGCGCTATGGAAGAAGAATGGGGCGTGGAAATCGTCAAGCGCAGCAGCCAGGGTGTGACCTTTACCGAGGAGGGACTGTACCTCGTCAAGCGCGCCATCGTCATGCTGGACTTCATCAAGGAGATCGAGGATCACTTTGCCGCAGGCCGCGCGGTGCGGGAGCTTTTGAAAATCGGTGTGCCGAACTCCTTTGCGCGGCTGCATATGCCGCAGCTGTTTAAGGCTTACGGCGAAAAATATGACCATGTGCAGTTCAAAACCGTGCCGGATTCCAGTGACCGCCTTGTGCAGCAGCTGACAGCGGGGGCCTTGGATATGTCCATCATCTGCGGGGATTACCCCTATTTGGGCGAAAAAGTCTGCCTGTTTGAGGAGCAGATGTACTTGATCGTGCCCAAGGACATTGCCGAGCAGGACATTGAGTATCTGCCGGTCATTGAGTCCTACTTTAACCCCATCGTCAAGCTGACCGTTGACCAGTGGTGGAAAGATCATTTTGGCGAAGTCTCCCACGAAACGCACAAAGTACCCTACGCCGACATTGCCATCGAGATGGTGGGCAGCGGGCTGGGTGTCACGTTCGTGTTCGGCAAGGACTGGAAAATTGACGAGGAGACGATGCAGCGTATCCCGGTGTATGACAAAAACGGTCACCCGGTCTGCCGCAAGGTCTGGCTGATGTACGCCGACCGATGTAAACAGAGTATGGGTATGATGGAGTTCATCGACCTTGTAAAATCCTACTATGGGGCAGCCTGAAAAGGGCTGCCCTTTTTTTGTGAGAAATTGGGAATGGGATGCTGTAGGGGCGCACAGTGTGTCAAGCGAAACATAGGTAACACCAGGGAAGAAACATAGGTTACAGTTTTCG
>CAVKDR010000027.1:0-84753 GCA_963655125.1 Bulleidia sp. | reverse complement strand
TGGAGCGGCCGACGAGGCTCGAACTCGCTACCTCCACCTTGGCAAGGTGGCGCTCTACCAGATGAGCTACGGCCGCATAAAAAAATCACCGAATGTTGTTCGGTGATTTTTTTGTTGGCTGCCCCAGTCCGACTTGAACGGACGACACCCTGATTAACAGTCAGGTGCTCTAACCAACTGAGCTATGGGGCATTATTTAGTTTGTCGTGTCAGGCGCTCTCGCTGACGACTCTATTATTATAGCAACCACGGTTTGCTTTGTCAACACTTTTTCCCAAGTTTTTTTGATTTTTTTGCTGAATTTCCGGTTTCACTTTTAGTCACTCTGTATATTGTTGCAAAGTAAAAGCCAGGCACAACCTGTTGGGTCATGCCTGGCGGATGGTTCTGTTTTGTTTTTACAAAAAGCGCCCGGTCACGCTTCCGGGCGTGGCTTTGATCTGCGCCGGGGTGCCTGCGGCCACCACGCGGCCGCCTTTTTCGCCGCCGCCGGGACCCATATCCACAATATAATCCGCGCTGCGGATCACGTCCAGGTCATGCTCGATGACGATGACCGTAGCCCCATTGCCGATCAGGGTGCGGAAAACGCCCAGCAGCGTCTGCACGTCCAGCGGGTGCAGGCCGATGGTCGGCTCGTCAAACACGAACACCGCGTGGGACTGGGTGCGCTCCATCTCGCTGGCAAGCTTCAGGCGCTGGGCCTCGCCGCCGGAAAGGCTGGGCGTTTCCTCGCCCAGGGTCAGGTAACCCAAGCCCAGATCCTGCAACACCTGCAAACGCTGGCGCACCAGCTTCATATCTTTGCACAGGTCCAGCGCCGTGTGTACATCGCAGTCCATCAGCTGGGGCAGTGTGGTGGTGCGGCCCTGCTTATCGGTCAGCTTCACCTCGTCCGCCTCACGGGCGTAGCGGGAGCCGTGGCAGGTGGGGCAAGGGATCTCCACGTCCGGCAAAAACTGCACGTCCAGGCTGATGACACCGGTGCCATCACACACCGGGCAGCGCAGTTTGCCCGTGTTGTAGGAGAAGTCGCCCGCCTTGTAGCCGTGAGCTTTGGCATCCGGTGTGCGGGCAAAGATCTTGCGCAGTTCGTCATGCACATTGGCGTAGGTAGCCACGGTGGACCGCACGTTGATGCCGATGGGCGTGGCATCGATCAGCTTGACTTGCTCGATACCCTCGGCCGTTACCGCCTTTACGTGGGGCGGCAGCGGACGGCCTGCGGTGCCGGCCGCCAGGGCAGGCACCAGACTTTCCAGAATCAGCGTGGTCTTGCCGGAGCCGGACACACCGGTAACAATGGTCAATTTGCCCTTGGGGATGTCCACCTCCAGCGGATGCACCGTGTGGATGGCATCGGTAGAAAGGTGGATGCGGCCCTCGGCAAAGAGGTCGCTCTCCCCCGCCCCGGCAGGCAGCGCGGCAGCCGCCGGGCGCAGGAACGGGCCGATCATCGACTGGGGATTTTGCTCAATCTGCGGCACGGTACCCTGGGCGATGACGTAGCCGCCGCCCGCACCGGCTTCGGGGCCCATCTCGATGATCCAATCAGACTCAGCCAGTACCTGGGTGTCATGGTCCACCAGCACCACCGAGTTGCCGTCCTCGACCAAATCGTGCATGACACCGGTCAGGCCCACAATATTGGCCGGATGCAGGCCGATGGACGGCTCATCCAGCACGTAAAGCACACCGGTGGTGCGGTTGCGGACCGCGCGGGCCAGCTGCATGCGCTGGCGCTCACCGGTGGAGAGGGTGGACGCGGCGCGGTCCAGGGAGAGGTAATCCAGCCCCAGATCCATCAGGCGGCGGGCGGCGGTGCGGAACGACTCGCAGATGCTCTCGGCCATGGGGCGCATCTCCTCGGGCAGGCTGGCGGGTACGCCGTCCACCCACTGGGTCAGTTCGGCCAGCGGCATGGTGCAGGCTTCGGCCAGCGAGATGCCCCGCAGGCGCGGTGCGCGGGCAGCCTCGGACAGGCGGGTACCGTGACAGGCCGGGCAGGTCTCCTGCTTGAGGAACTTCTCCACACGCTTCATGCCCTTTTCGTCCTTGACCTTGGCCAGGGCGTTTTCCACCGTGTAGACCGCATTATAATAGGTAAAGTCCAGTTCACCGGCTTCGGGGGTGTTTTTAGCCTTGTAAAAAATGTGTTTTTTCTCCGCCGGGCCGTGGTAGACGATCTCTTTCTCGGCATCGGTCAGCTGGTTAAAGGGCACATCGGTGCGTACGCCCATGGCGCGGCAGACATCGGTCATTAGGCTCCACATCAGGGAGTTCCAGGGGGCGACCGCACCCTCGTCAATGGAGAGCGTTGGGTCGGGCACCAGCGTAGCCAGGTCTACCGTGCGTACAGTGCCGGTGCCATCACAGGTGCGGCAGGCACCTTGGCTGTTGAAAGCCAATTCCTCGGCAGAGGGTGCATGCACCGTGACCCCGCAGGTGGGGCAGATCAACGGTTTTTCGGCCGCCACGGCCAGGCTGGGCGGCAGGTAGTGCCCGTTGGGGCAGCGGTGGGATGCCAGGCGGGAAAACATCAGGCGCAGGCTGTTCAGCAGTTCGGTACCGGTGCCGAAGGTGCTGCGGATACCCGGCACACCGGGCCGCTGGTGCAGTGCCAGCGCCGCCGGGACATACAGCACCTCGTCCACGCTGGCCTTGGCGGCCTGGGTCATGCGGCGGCGGGTGTAGATGGACAGGGCATCCAGGTATCGGCGCGAGCCCTCGGCATACAGCACACCCAGCGCCAGCGAGGATTTGCCCGATCCGGACACCCCCGCGATGCCAACGATCTTGCCCAGGGGGACATCAACATCGATATTTTTTAAGTTATGGACGCGCGCGCCGCGAATCTTGATTGCTTCTTTGGTTGGCATAGTTATTTCCTTTATTTATCCTCGTTTTCGCCCTTGCCCAGTTCCAGCTGGCGGAAGCCCTCGCCGTGGACCTCGTTGGACTGCAGCATAATAATGAAGCTGGCCGGGTCCATCTTCTGGATGGCATGCTCGATCTCATACAGCTGCTTGTTGGAGCAGGCACAGAGCACCACATCCTTGGGTGCGCCGCCGTAGCCGCCGCGACCCTGCAAAATGGTAGCGCCACGATCGGCCACGCGGTCGATCTCCTTGCAGGCGGCCTCGCCGTCATCGGTCACGATCATGGCCAGCATCGAGGAGGAGAAGCCGAACATCATCTTGTTAATAACCGCCGAGGACACGAAGTTGAAGATCAGGCCGTAGATGATGGAGTCCACGTCATGGAACACCAGGCCGTTGGCCACAATGACCGCCAGCGCTGCCGCAAAGGTAATGTTGCCAAAGGGCAGGTGCGGGTGCTTGACTTTGACGGCCATCGTGATAAAATCAATGCCGCCGGTGCTGGAGTTCTGCATGTAGATCAGCGCATCGCCGATGCCGCAGATCACACCGCCGCACAAGGTAGCCAGCAGCCGGTCGCCGGTGTAGACCGGCAGGGCGGGCAGCAGATAGTCAGTAAACACGGCAAACAGCACCATGCAGCGCAGGCTGCGCAGCAAAAACGACTTGCCCAGCACCTTGTAGCTGAACAGGATGATGGGGATATTGATGAGCACATTGGACAGGCCCATAGGGATACCGAACAGACGGTACAGGATGGCGCATACGCCTGCCACGCCGGTGACGGGCACCCCCGATGCCACGGCAAAGCTGTAGATGCCGGCAGCCGAGACGAAGCAGCCCAGCACCTCCAGCAGCAGGTTCATGTGTTTGTTTTGGGTCATAGTGTACCTCCTTGCGAATTTGGGAAAGCTGAAGAAAAGGGCGGGGGCATACTAATGCTCCCGCCCTGTGTGTTGCACAGACGTTCTTTTACTTAGAGACAGTCTTTTTGATTTTGGATGCGCTGTAGGTATTGATAGCCGAGCTGTCCAGGTTATGTTCCAGCGCTGCGCCATCGGCGTAAAGCTTGTCCTGGATCTCGTCACTCTTCATGCTGGTCAGCATATCGTACATGCTGTTCAGTTCATCGACCGTGTAGGTCTTGAGGGGATCGATGCGGCGGGCCACCAGCAGGGTGGTACCCAGGTCGATGGTCGTCCAACTGCCCAGGGGTACTTCGTCCAGCGGGTCAGTCAGGTTGTTGTAGCCGTCACCGCCAAAGCTGG
The DNA here is from genome assembly GCA_963655125.1 of Bulleidia sp. Taxonomy (GTDB): domain Bacteria; phylum Bacillota; class Clostridia; order Oscillospirales; family Ruminococcaceae; genus Gemmiger. Next base: position 80,606 of record CAVKDR010000027.1, on the reverse strand, counting down.
AGAGGTCATCCGGGGTGTACAGCTGGGAACCAGCGTAGTAGACGGCCTGGGTGGATTCGATCGTGCTGCCCAGGGCGCTCATGGCCTGGGGCACGTAGTTCATGGCGGCGGTGTACAGGGCGCTGTTGCTGGCGGTCTCGGCGGTGGCCTGCTCGTTCAGGGTAGCCAGGCACTGGGCAGCGATGTCCTCGATCTGGGATTTCTGGTCATCGGTCGCCAGCGAGTAGGTGGAGTAGTTCACCAGCGGGAACTGCACAGTCTCGACATAGTAGCAGTCGTTGTTCACGTAGTCAGTGTACTCAGCCTCGGTCACGGGGCTGGTGCCGTCAGCGCCGTAGGTCAGGTTCAGGATGGCCTTGGCTTTCTGGGCGTTCAGCAGGTAAGTCTCCACCGTGGACTTGGAGATGCCGTTGGCGGTGTACAGGTCGCCGTTGGAGGTCCACAGGCTGTCGGCAGAGTTGGCAGCCTCGGCGGTGGCAGCGTCATCCAGTACGCCGCCCAGCTCGTCGAACTCTTTCTCAACAGCAGCGTAATACTCAATGGCGCGAGTGGTCAGCTGGCTGATGTAGTCAGCGCCATCGGTGGTGACTTCCTCGCCGTTGATGGTGCCGGTACACTGGGCTTTCAGCACGGCCTTGACATCGCTGGCGGTCTCGCCGGTTGCCAGGTCCGCCATGCTGGAAGCGGTGTTGTAAGAGTTGTACTGGGCCAGCAGGTAGACACCGGCCGGAATCTCGACCCCGCCGATGGAGCCTACATTGGCGGGCGTGGACATAGCACAGCCGCCCAAAGCCAGCAGCATGGAAGCAGCCATGCCCAGGCTGAACAGTTTGGTTTTGATGGAACGCATGATCGGTTCTCCCCTTTATAATACTTGGCAGGGCGCATAACACCCTGAATTAGTATTATACCGCGTTTAATCGCGTATTGCAAGCCCTGGGCCTGGTGTGGTATACTGGCTTCACGAGAGTTTCACATATTATAATAAGGAGTATGCCATGCTTCTGACCGAACAGGCCGCCCGGCTGCAGGGCAGCGATTGGGCCCCGTTTTTTGCGGCCGAGTGTACCAAACCCTACTTTGCCGCGCTGGACGCTTTTGTGACCGATGCCGCCGCCCGCACCACCGTGTACCCGGCTGCCGAAAACATTTTTGCCGCTTTCGCCGCCTGCCCGACTGCAGGCATCCGCGCCGTGATTTTGGGGCAGGACCCTTACCACGAGCCGGGGCAAGCCATGGGGCTGTCTTTCTCGGTACCCGATGCCTGCAAAGCGCCGCCCAGCCTGCGCAACATTTTTAAAGAGTTGGAAAGTGAAACCGGCACCCAGCGCCCCCACAACGACCTGACCCCCTGGGCGCAGCAGGGCGTACTGCTGCTGAACACGGTGCTGACCGTGGAGCAGGGCCGCGCCTTTGCCCACGCCAAGCAGGGCTGGGAGACCTTTACCAAGGCCGCGCTGGAATACGCCGTGCAGCAAAGCACTGCCCCGCTGGCCGCCGTGCTGTGGGGTAAGCCCGCCCAGAAGTACGCCCCGGTTTTTGCCGCCGTGCAGGACCGCCGCCCGGTGCTGGTTCTGGAATCCGCCCATCCCAGCCCGCTTTCGGCCTATCGCGGGTTCTTTGGGTCGGCACCCTTTGGTAAGATCAACGCCTTTTTACAGCAGCACGGCGAAACGTCCATTGATTGGCTGAAATAAACCGCGCAACGCAGTTAAAAAGCCCCCGGCAGGCTTGACAGCGATGCCGGAGGCGGCTATAATAAAGATAACAAAAGGCGCTGCGACAAGCGGTTGGCCCTTTGCGATATGGTATTTAGGTAAACCTAATAACCGTCACCGTGCCGGGTGGCGGTTATTGCTTTTTACCACTAAACTCAGCGTAACAGTCTTATGACCGATATGGAAAGTCAATGTAAAACGCATGGTCTCACCCCCTTTCGGGTAGTGGGGCCAACCGCCTGCCGTTGTGTGCAGCGCCTTGCCGCCGAAGCAGCAATTTCAGAATACCATATTTCGACAAATCCCGCAAGCCCTGTGCAGGGGCCTGCGGGATTTATTTTGTATGCTTTTGCCTATACAGAACCAAAAGCCATGGTAAAATCTTACGATTTACCATGGCTTTTGTTGGCGGAGTAAGAGAGATTTGAACTCTCGCGGCGGTTTCCCACCCTACGCCCTTAGCAGGGGCGCCTCTTCGACCTCTTGAGTATTACTCCACAAGTCAAAGTGATAGAAGCTATTCACTTGTTATACAAAATGGCGGAGAGGATGGGATTCGAACCCATGGTCCGCTCGCGCGAATCGCTGGTTTTCAAGACCAGTTCCATAAACCACTCGGACACCTCTCCATAGTGGCTGCCGCCAGATGCGAGTATTATAATACCACAGGCCCCCGAGGTTGTCAACCCCGGAGGCCTCTTTTTTCTAAAAAATTCTATAAAATTTTTAGTCGGCGGCTTTAAAGCCCACGCTGTTCATAAAGCGGACAAAAGCCTGCTGGCCGGCGGCATCCTGTTTAAAGACACCGGCGTTCTCCAGCACGTGGCTGAACACGATGCCGATTTCTTTCTTCACAACCTCGTTGGCTTCTTCGGGGCGCAGGGCCGTGCCATATTTGACGATCAGCGCATCGATCCAGTCGGCATGCACCGCCAGATTGGAGCCCTCTTTGCGGCTGGTGTTGGGCTGCTGGCCGCTCAGGATCTCGGCGATCTGGGCACCCTGTTCTTTCAGGCGGGCGGGCAGGATCGCCAGGCCCATGACCTCAATCAGGCCGATGTTCTCCTTTTTAATGTTGTGGTATTCCTTGTGGGGGTGGAAGATGCCATCGGGATACTCCTCACTGGTGCGGTTGTTGCGCAGGGCCAGATCCAGGATGTAGCCGTCCTTCTCATCGTAATGCAGGATGGGCGTTACGGTGTTGCGGGGGGTATCGCCGGTGTGGGCCAGGATGCCCACGCTCTCATCGCTGTACTCGCGCCAGGCGGTCAGGATGTTGTTCGCCACGATCTGCATCTGCTGGCTGCTGCGACCCACCAGGCGCACAGCGGAGACAGGCCAGTTCAAGATGCCCGCCTTAACGCCGGGATAGCGCGCATCTTTCATCGACAGGGCAATGTTGGCTTTCTGCATGGGGAACACGTAGCGGCCACCCTGAAAATGGCTGTGGCTGAGGATGCTTCCGCCCACAATGGGCAGGTCGGCGTTGGAGCCGCAGGTGTAGTGCGGGAACTGGCTGACAAAATCAAAAATTTCGGCCAGAGTCTGCTTGTTCATCTCCATGGGCTTGTGCTGCTCGTGCAGCATAATGCAATGCTCGTGGAAATAAGCGTAGGGGCTGTACTGCAGGTAGAACTGCTCCCCTGCCAGTTCAATGGGCACGATGCGGTGGGTCTGGCGGGCCGGGAAGTTGATGCGTCCGGCGTAGCCGATGTTCTCCTTGCAGAGCATGCAGGCGGGGTAGCCGCTCTTGGGCTGCAGGCGCTCCAGGGCGATGGTCTTGGGGTCCTTCTCCGGCTTGGTCAGGTTGATGGTGATCTCCAGCTCGCCGTAGGGGGTGGCGGTATTCCACTGGATGTTCTTGGCAATCTGTGCGGTGCGGATATAGTTCGTTACCACGCAGAAATCATAGAACCAATCGGTGGCAGCCTTGGCTCCCTTTTTCACGTACAGCTTGTGGAACTTTTTGCAGACTTCGCTCTCACGGGGCATGAGGGCACCCATCAGGCGGGTCTCGAAGTTGATGCGGTACTGGGGCACCGCACCGTCAAACAGGTCCTTGCGGGCAGCCAGTTCCACCATCTCGTCCAGCAGGGCGGCGGGGGTAGCGGGATCCTCTTTCGGCGGTTTGGTCTCGCTGGGGGCAGTCAGCTGCAGCAGATCCAGCAGTGTGTTGCGGGCCACCAGCTCGTCCATTTCTTTAATCAGCTTATGTTTGCGCCCGAAGCGCAGCAGGCGCTCCACGTCCAGTGCAAGGCGCGCATCGCGCTGCTCCGGTGTCAGGGTGGTGCAGTCAAAATCGTTCTTTGCCATGATACAAGCCCTCCTGTAGCGGTGTGTTTTATGTTCTGTTGTATTTACCATACCGCTTTTCACCTTCGTTTTCCATGGCACTGTGTGCCATGCTTTTGCAGTTTTTGACCAAACTGCGGTTTGCACCGCGCGAATTTCTGTCTCTATTGTCGCATTTTGGCGCTGGATTGTCAATAATTTGTTTTTGTGCAAGGCCGGCACAACAGGAAAGCCCGGCGCTGCAGGAGACCCCCTGCAATGCCGGGCTTTTCTATCAGATATGGTTCTGTGGGGCGTTTAAATCCAACAGATAAAGGATACTGTCTCTGTCGGGGTAAGAATACGGCACGGGTAATTCTGTGGTACTGATTTTGCGGAAACCTGCTTTCTCATAAAACCGATGGGACGCATGCGCAACCGCAGGTGTATCCAACAGAATGTGGTGAACGCCATGGTTGACCGCAAACTTCAAAAGCTCATTATATAAGGCAAGCCCGACTTTTTGGGAACGGAACTCCTTTTTCACAAAGAATTTTTTCATCACAGCGCAATGATTTTCCTTTACCATCAGTCCGAGCGTACCAATCACGCTGCCCTCCGATAAAGCGACCCAAAATTCGCCGCCATTCTGCTGGTAGCTGCGATGGATATCAAGCAGATCCGGCTGCTCTTGAAGCGACAGCCCGATTTTGGCTTCCTCGTTTTGGATGGAAAGAATCAGTGAGATAATTTCATCGTCATAGTTCCCGCTGTATGTTTCAATTTTCAAAGCAATCATCTCCACAATTTCCGATTTATTCACCTCACAGTATACGCGATTTCCCACGTCTCGTCAACAAAAACAGCCGTCCGGGGGTAGGCCGGGCGGCTGGGTGGGGTATGGTTTACAGCTTACTTTTTCAAATCGCTGAACAGGTCTTTTTTGTACACACCATCGGCAACCAGCTTGGCAAAGCTGTCGATGACGATCTGCTTGTCCTCGGCGTAGGTGACACCGAACCACTTATCGTGGGTGGGCAGAACCTTGACGCTGACCTTGTCGGCATGCAGCAATTCATCGATGTAGATGGGCAGCAGGTACTCGGCTTTCAGCGGGTTGGCGGGAGCCGCTTTCTCGAAGAACTCCACAAAACCAGCGTCCAGCAGGTCAACGAACTCAGGGGTCAAGCCCCACATGTTCATCGAGACCAGGCTCTCCACATCGATGTTCTTGCCGCCGGCGGCAGCGCCCTCGGCAGTCTTTTCGATGCCGCTGGTCTCCAGCACACCGGTCAGGTAGTGCTGGTCGTTCATCTGGCAGATGCCGCGGGTAACGGCACCGTTATCGCTCAGGGTGTTTTTCAGCACGAAGCCGGCCATGCTCAGCTTGCCCGGCTCGGCGGGGGTGTAGTCCTGCAGGAAAGTGTGCAGCTGGACAAAGGCTTCCTTGCCGTAGTAGTCATCGGCGTTGATGACGGCGAACGGCTCCTTGATGATGCCCTTGCAGGCCAGCACGGCCTGGCCGGTGCCCCAGGGCTTGGAGCGGCCCTCGGGCACACTGTAACCCTCCGGCACGTTTTCCAGGGCCTGGAACGCGTAGTCGATCTCAACGCCCAGGTCGGCGCAGATCTTCTCGATGCGGTCGCCGATGGCTTCCTTGAAAGCTTCCTCAATATCGTGGCGGATGATAAAGACGATCTTGTCGAAGCCCGCTTCGATGGCATCGTGGATCGAGTAATCCATGATGATCTCGCCGTTGGGGCCGACTGCGGCCAGCTGTTTGATGCCGCCGCCAAAACGGGAGCCGATACCGGCCGCCATAATAACCAGTGCTGTTTTCATAGGTCTCCTCCTAAATTATCGCCAGGGTGCGTTGCCCGGCGTTGTAACTTTTGTATTCTTTTGTTTTAAACATCCTTGCAGGCAGTTTATACGCCCGCCATGGTCATGAGATACTGAATGGCGCTGGGGCCTGCCATGTAGAGGATGGCCACCTGCAGCAGGCACATGATGCCAAAGTAGAGCACCGCTGCCAGCAGGTTGGTGCCGCCGCGCTGGACCAGCAGTTCGGTGCGGGCATCACCCTCCGGGCAGGCCATATAAATTTCCTCGATCTGAGATTTTGCGCTTTCGTGATACCAAGACACCGCAAACATGCCCAAAATCACCTTGAACGCCCAGATGCCGATCTCGCCGATGGTGTAGGCGGTGGGCAGCCAGCCCAGCGGCAGTGCGCCAAAGAAGCCGGGGTTAAAGGTGACGATGATCTCCATAAAGCCGGGGATGCTCAGCAGCACCATGACCAGCGCGGCCAGCAGGCCCTGCTTCCACATTTTGCGGTAGAACAGGTAGGCCGGGCCAAACAGGAACGCCGAGAGCGAGAGGGTGACTTTCTGCTTGGTCTCGCTCATGCGGAAAAACTGCATCAGGTAGTACATCGGGCTGCGGCCCACGAAAGCGGCCCAGTCCTTGGCCTTGATGCCCTCGATGGGGTCCTCGGGGCCGATCTCCCGCCGCTGGATGCCATTGGGACCCGTGGAGTAGGTATCGATGTGGGGGCCGGGGGCAGCGCGGTCATTGCGGGGTGCGCCGCCGGGGTTCACATCGCCGGGGTTGCGGGCGTAGATAGGGCCCTGGTTCTGCGGGTTTTGCGGGGCTGCGCCGGGTGCTTCCTCTCCCGCTTTGGGCAGCGGGCAGCCGCAGTGGCTGCACCGCACCGCGCCAGGGGTGTTGTGGGTGCCGCAGTTGGGGCAGGTCGCCGCATGGGCGGCTTCGGCCGCGCCAGCGCCGACTTCGGGCTGCCATTCAAACCCGGCCGCATGCTCCGACTGGTGCATGCAGGTGCCGACTTTCTGCCAGCAGGCCCGGTGGTAGGGGGTGCCGCAGTCGGGGCAGACGACAATATCGTCATTATCGGTAAACGCCTGTTCACAAACAGGACAGTGGTTGCCAGTGTAACGTGCCATGAAATCTTATCCTCCCAGTAACATAAAGACATTATACCGCACCAATAAGATAAATGCAAAGAACTTTTTATGAAGTTTAGCAGTTTTAGGGCGGATATTGCTAATAGTCAGGGCTAACTGTGACCTTTTAGAGGCCCCCTTGTGCAAAGGGAGGTGCCCCGCAGGGCGGAGGGAGAGAGCCCTGCCAACGTTCGAAGCTTCGGGCATTGACAGGTTTCTCTCCCCCACCCGCTTCGCGGGAGCCCCCTCACAGAGGGGGCCTTTGGCATCGTCCCGCCACTCACACGAAATCCCTCTTTACAACGCCCCTTATTTGGTTTATACTATTATTATGTAGTTTTATGCCAACCTGACAAAACCGAGGGGTAACGATATGATCACCATTGACGAATTAAAAGCAAAACTCGGGGGGATGAAAACCTCTGTAGATGACCTGCGCGATGCACTTTCCATTGAAGCCAGCGAAAAGCGCCTGGCCGAGCTGGAGCACCAGATGACCATGCCCGGCTTTTACGATGACCAGGCCCGCAGCCAGAAGATCATCGGCGAGATGGGCGAAGTGAAGAACAAGCTGGAGCGTTTCGGCAAACTGGCCACCCAGTATGAGGAAGCCGAGACCCTGCTGGAGATGATCGAAGAAGAAAACGATCCGTCTCTGGCTGCCGAGGGCGAGGAAGCTGTCGAGGCCGTGGAAAAGGCCATCGATGAACTGCAGCTGATGACGATGCTGAACGGCGAGTACGACCACAACAACGCCATCCTGACTTTCCACGCCGGTACCGGCGGCACCGAGGCCCAGGACTGGGCCGAAATGCTGATGCGCATGTACACCCGCTGGGCCGAAGCCCACGGCTACAGCGTGGAGGTGCTGGACGTACTGGACGGCGATGAAGCCGGCATCAAGTCTGCTTCGATGATGGTCAAGGGTGCCAACGCCTACGGCATGCTCAAGAGCGAGCACGGCGTTCACCGCCTGGTACGCGTCAGCCCGTTCGACTCCCAGGCCCGCCGCCAGACCAGCTTCTCCAGCCTGGAAGTTATGCCCGAACTGGACAACAACATCAACATCGAGATCAACCCGGCCGATATCGAAATGCAGGTCTACCGCTCCTCCGGTGCCGGCGGCCAGCACATCAACAAGACTTCTTCGGCTGTTCGTCTGATCCACAAGCCCACCGGCATTGTGACCAGCTGCCAGACCCAGCGCAGCCAGCTGCAGAACCGCGAGTACGCCATGGAAATGATGAAAGCCAAGCTGTACCAGATTGCCCTGCAGCAGCACAAAGACAAGATCGATGACATCAAGGGCGTGCAGAACGAGATCGCCTGGGGCCACCAGATCCGCAGCTACGTCTTTATGCCCTACACGATGGTCAAGGACCACCGCACCAACTTTGAAAGCGGCAACGTGCAGGCTGTGATGGACGGTGACCTGGATGGGTTCATCTACGCCTACCTGAAAGCCAGCTCCCGCGGGGAACTGGAAGAAGTGTAATTTCCTTTTTAATAGCATCAAAACGGTACACACTTTGCGGTGTGTACCGTTTTTACGTTTCCGCCATGCTTTATTCATAATCAGCGGGTATACTAAACAAAATGGTGTTGCATCCCCGTACCCGCGTCGGCACGGCTTAGCCTATATCCGCAGCAGTATTTGTATTAAAAATTCTTTTGGTTCCTTTTCTTATAAGAAAAGGAACAAGGAGGTCATTTGTATGCCCATTCACGGCCTGAGCACAGCGGAAGTGGAAAAGCGCCGCGCCGCAGGGCTGACCAACACCCCGCCCCAGTCCCCCACCAAAACCACCGGGGAGATCGTGCGGGACAACATCTGTACCTACTTCAACCTCGTCTTTCTGGTGCTGGCGCTGATGCTGCTGTCCGTTGGCTCCTGGCTGAACATGGGGTTCCTGGGCATCGTGTTCTGGAACACCCTCATCGGCATTATTCAACAGCTGCGCGCCAAAAAGACCATCGATGAACTGACCCTTGTTTCCGCCCACAAAGTCCGCTGCCTGCGGGACGGGCAGTGGGTGGAGCTGCTCTCTGACGAATTGGTACAAGATGACGTGGTAGAATTCCGCGCGGGCGAACAGATCGCCGCCGATGCCGTGGTGCTGGACGGCACCGCCCAGGCCAACGAAAGCCTGCTGACCGGTGAGGCACGGCCCATCGCCAAAAAGGCCGGGGATGAACTGCGGTCCGGCAGCTTTTTGGCAGCCGGGCACTGCACAGCGCGGCTGACCAAGGTGGGGGCCGAAAGCTACGCCGCCAAGCTGGCTACCGAGGCCAAAGCCGATGGCCACAAGGTGGTAAAAGGCGAGATGATGCGCAGCCTGGACAAGCTGATCCGGGGCATCGGCATTGCGCTGGTGCCCATCGGCGCGGCGCTGCTGTACAAGCAGCACTGGCAGCTGGATGTGCCCATGCGCAGCAGCGTGGAAACCACCGTGGCGGCGTTGATCGGCATGATCCCCGAAGGGCTGTACCTGCTGACCAGCGTGGCCCTGGCCGTGGGCATGATGCGGCTGGCCCGCCGCCGGGTGCTGACCCAGGACATGAACTGCATCGAAACCCTGGCCCGGGTGGATGTGCTGTGCGTGGACAAGACCGGCACCATTACCGAGAGCGCGATGCAGGCGGACGAACCGGTTTTGCTTGCCGAAAACGCACCTGTCACCGACATTTTAGCCTCCTTTTACAGCGGTGAGGAGCCGGACAACGATACAGCCCGCGCCCTGTGCGAGAAGTTCGGCCGGGGTGGCAGCCCTTGGTTTGCCACCCGAAGCATCCCCTTTAACACGGCCTACAAATACAGCGCCAAAAGCTTTGGCGCACAGGGCAGTTATGTCGTAGGTGCGCCGGATATTTTGGCCGGTGCCCGCCTGGCAGAACTGCGCCCCGTGCTGGACCCGCTGCTGGCCCAGGGGCGGCGTGTGCTGCTGCTGGCCCGCTGTAAGGGCGAACTTCCCGACCCGCCTGCCCGGCCGGACCCGGCAGGGCTGGAATTTTTGGCGCTGCTGCCGCTGCAGAACCGCATCCGGGAGAGTGCGCCCGAAACCTTTGCCTACTTTGCACGGCAGGGTGTGGACGTGAAAGTCATCTCCGGTGACGACCCGCGGGCCGTCAGCCATGTGGCTGCCCAGGCGGGCATCAAGGGTGCCAGCCAGTGGGTGGACGCGGCCGCCATTAAAAACGACCGCGAGCTGGAAAAGGCCGCCGCCCGCTGCACGGTGTTTGGCCGTGTAACGCCGGAGCAAAAGCGCAAACTGGTGCATGCTTTGCAAAAGCAAGGCCACACGGTCGCCATGACCGGCGACGGCGTAAATGACGTACTGGCGCTAAAAGATGCCGACTGCGGCATTGCCATGGCATCGGGTGCCCAGGCCGCCAGCCAGGTAGCCCAGCTGGTATTGCTGGACTCCGACTTCGGTGCCCTGCCCCACGTAGTGGCCGAGGGCCGCCGGGTCATCAACAACATCCAGCGGTCGGCTTCGCTGTTTTTGGTCAAGAATATCTTCTCGGTACTGCTCAGCGTGGTTTCGCTGGTATTGCCGCTGACCTACCCGTTTTTGCCGCTGCAATTGTCGCTGCTCAGCGCCGCAACCATCGGTACACCGGCGTTTTTCCTGGCGCTGGAGCCGAACCGCGAGCGGGTACACGGGCGGTTTATCTCCAATGTGCTGCGGGCCGCGCTGCCCGGCGGCGTGACGGATTTCCTGCTGGTGTTTCTGGCGCAGGGGTTCTGCTTTGCCTTTGATCTGCCCAGCGACACGCTGGGCACCATCAGCACGATCGTGGTGCTGACGGTGGGCCTGCTGGTGCTTTGGGGGGTCTGCCGCCCGTTCAACACCTGGCACTGGGTGCTTTGGGGCGCGATGGCAGTCATCGGCTACGGCGGCGCGCTGCTGCTGGCCCCCTGGCTGGGGCTGGTCAAGCTGGATCTGGGCGGCATCCTGGTACTGGTAGCCCTGCTGGGTCTGGCCGGGCCGACTCTGTTTGGCGTAAGTATGCTGAACACCCGCATCCACGGCGTTGTAGGCGAGGTACAGGACAAGGTGCGGCGGCGGAGAGAAGCGTGACTCTTTAAGAGCCTCCCTCTGGGAGGGAGGTGGCGCGAAGCGCCGGAGGGAGAGAGCCTAGCCCTAAAAGTTCTCTCCCCCACCGCCTGCGGGCGGAGCCCCCTCCCAGAGGGGGCCAAAGATTCACCGCATACAAAAGCGGCCCTTCCTGCTTTGTGCAAGAAGGGCCGCTACTGTTTTATCTACTTTATTCCGTTTCTTCCCCGGCGGCGGCCCAGGTGCAGGCCAGGCCGCACAGGCCAAATACGCCTATCGCCAGGCCGGTCAGCAGGTCGGTCAGGGCCAGCATACCGTTGCAGGCTTCAAACAGCGTTTGGGGCAGTTCAATGCAGGTACACAGCAAGAAGCACCCGGCCCCGGCGGCAAACAGCGTGTGGCCGCAGGGCAGCCCCGGCGTTAAAAACACCTTGAGCAGCACCACCGCAAACAGCAGCGCCGCCGCAGCGCTAAGCACCCGCAGCGTACAGGGGATGCGCCCCAGCGAGGCGGGCACGAACTGGAACCGCCACACCAGCCGCCACAAAAACGCCAGCGGCAGCACCAGGCCGGGCAGCGCACTGCCCAATTTCTGGCGGCGCACACCAAAACCGGTCAGGGCGCGCCAGCCGTACGCCAGCAGCCACACACCGGCCAGCACTGGGGTAATGACATCCGCCCAGGCGGTCCAGGCCGGGGTGGTGGCGTACAGTTCCGGGTAGGCGGAGATCGTCTGGGCTGAGGGGATCGCCAGCAGGCCGCTGGCCAGCAGCAGCACACCGGTGGTCAGCATGCAGCAGCCCAAAGGCAGGTTAGTGTCGGCCAGCTCCACAGGCTGAGCGGCCACCCGCCGGGCGGGCAGGTAGGGCAGCGCCAGCGCCGCCAGCCAGGGCAGATACCGCACCCACACCGAGCCTTGCAGCGCAAAGCCGGTGGAAGCATCCATCCACTGCAGCAGGTCCGCTATGTGCAGCGCCGCCAGCACAATGCCGACTGCCAGCACAAGAACCGCATAGAATCGTTTATTTTGCATGGGTCAACCCCCGTTGTTTCATAAGATGGCAGGCTTGTTTCATAGAATGTACAAGCGCTGATACCAGTACACAACATTGTACCGCCCCGCGCCCCAAATTGCAAGCATGGAGTGCCCATCTATGAAAAAATCGTCCCTTGCCGTTTTTGCCTTTGCCCTGCTGGCAGCGGCCGCGCCTTTTGCCGCCCTGCTGGCCCCGCCTGTTGCGCCCGCGACCCCAGCGGATTCTGTCCAGGCGGACGACCTCTCCCCTGCCGCCACGCCGCAGCCTTTGCCCACCATGCCGCCTGATAGCGCCCAAAATGACATCTCCGTCCCGGATGCCGCACTGGCGGCGGCAGACATTACCCTGTACGATGCCGACACCGGCACTGAGCGGGTGGTGAGCGTACGAGATTTTTTGATCGGTGCCGCCGCCTGCGAGATGCCGCCCACCTGGAACGACAACGCCCTGCTGGCCCAGATGGTAGCCAGCCACAGCTATGCCCTGGCCCTGGGGGAGCCGGTGCAGGTGAACTCGGCCCTCTGCGCCGGGTGGACGCATGTCGAGGTGTTGAAAGCGCGCTGGGGCGATGATTTTACCACCTATTACGACCGCTTTGCCGCGCTGGCGGACGAAGCCGCCGGGGCGCTGCTGTGCTATGGCGGTGCGCCCGCTGCCGCCTGCTACCACAGCATCAGCAACGGCGTGACCGAGGCCAGCCAGAATGTGTGGACCTCGGCCCTGCCCTACCTGCAGGGGGTGGCCTCCCCCTGGGACAAGACTGCCGCCGGCTATGAGACTACCATTACCTACAGCTGCGAGCAGGTGGACACCATTTTGCAGGGCCTTGGCCTGGAGCCGGAGACCCTGGCCGACACCGCCCCCGCCGCCTGGTTTGGCGCGGCGCAGTTGGACGAAGCCGGATATGTGGCCGCGATGCCCGTTTGCGGCGAGGAATTTTCCGGCACAAGGCTGCGGCGGGCGCTGGCCCTGCGGTCCACCAGCTTTACCGTGCAGTACACGGACGGCGAATTTTCCTTTACCACCCACGGGTACGGCCATTGCGTGGGCCTGAGCCAGCACGGTGCCCAATCCATGGCCGAAGGCGGTGCCGATTGGCGGGAAATTTTGACCTACTACTTTCCTGGGTGTGAGGTGGTGGAATAAAGCAAAAGGGATGCGCCGGGTAAAGCACATCCCTTGAAAATGCAATCGCGCATTGTAGGGGCGGATGCTTGCATCCGCCCGCGGGTCGATGCAAGCATCGCCCCCTACAAAAGCAGCAGCTATCTTATCCTTTCACCGGCTTTTTCAGCACACCCATGATGAGGGCGGTCAGCAAGCTGCCGCACAGCAGGGCGACCAAAAAGCCCAGCGGGTTATCGATCACAGCGATCAGGAACAATCCGCCGTGGGGGGCTGGGCAGCGGCAGCCAAACAGCACGGCCAGCAAACCGGCCAGGCCGCTGCCTGCCATGCAGGCGGGCACCACGCGCAGCGGGTCACGCAGCGCAAAGGGCAGCGCACCCTCGGTGACGAAAGATGCACCCATCAGCAGATTCTGCGGCGCGGTGCGGCGCTCCTCCTTGGTAAAGCGGTGTGGGAACAGCAGGCAGGCCAGCGCCACGCCGATGGGCGGCACCATACCGCCGATCATGACCGCCGCCATAATATCCAGCTGGTCACTGACCAGCGCCAGCGTACCTGTCAGGTAAGCGGCCTTGTTGATCGGCCCGCCATAGTCGGTAGCCATCAATGCCCCCAGCACCGCGCCCACCGTCAGGCGGCTGCCGCCGCGCATCGTGTCCAGTGCGCGGTACAGCTTTTGGTTAAAGCGCCCCAGCGGCGGGTTGACCACCAGCGCCATCAGCGCCGCAATGCCCAGCAGGCTGAGCAACGGTGTCAAAAGGCTGCTGCGCATCTGCTGCAGGTTTTCCGGCATTTTTTTGCCCAGCCAGTTCAAAAAGCGCACCAGCAAGCCAACCGCAAAACCGGCGATCAGCGCACCCCAGAACCCGGAGGACACCCAGCTAAGCTTATTGCCCGCCGTGGTGCCCAGCTGGGCCATGTAGCCGCCCATCAGGCCCGGCATGAACGCCGGAGAGTCGCCGATGCTGACCGCGATGAACGCCGCCAGCACCGGGTAGATCAGCACGAACGCCTCTTTGCCGATATTGTTCAGCAGGTCGCAATATTTCTGCGGCAGGCCGACCTGCGCCAAAAGCAGCGACAGGGCGATCATGATACCGCCCACCACCACAAAGGGGATCATGTGGGAGATGCCGTTCATCAGATGGCGGTAAATTTCGCGGCCCAGTTCCCGCCAGTCGCTTGTGCGGAAAGCGTTGCCGCCGCGATAGACGGGGATCTTGCTGTTCAGTGCCTTATCCAGCACGGCATCGGCGTTGCGCACCGCGTCACCGGCCGAGACTGCCACCAACCGCTTGCCCACAAACCGTGCCATCGACACGCCCTTATCGGCGGCGATGATGATGCAGTCTGCAGCGGCGATCTCGTCACTTTCCAGTTCATCGTTCACGCCCACCGCGCCGTTGGTCTCCACTTTGATGGTCACGCCACGCTCCTGCGCTGCTTTGCGCAGGGCTTCGGCCGCCAGGTAGGTGTGGGCCACGCCCATGGGGCAGGCCGTCACCGCCAGCAGCCGGTACTGGGCCGGCTGCGGCGGGGTCTCGGCGGCGGGGGCATCCTCCGCTGGCGGCGGGTCGGGTTCCTCATGCCGGGCGATCAGGCTGCAAAAAGCCGTTGGTGTGGGGGCATCCAGCATCTGCTGGCAGACTTCTTCGTCCAGCAGCAGGGTAGCCAGCCCCGCCAGCATCTGTACGTGCAGGTCGTTGGCATCGGCCGGTGCAGCGATCAAAAACAGCAGCCGCACCGGTTCGCCGTCCGGCGTATCGCAGGGCAGCGGCGGGTCCAGCGTCAAGGCGGCCAGTTCGGCACGGGCCGCGCCCGCGCTTTTGGCGTGGGGAATAGCCAGCCCGCGGCCCATGCAGATGCCGCCCATTTTTTCACGTTCCAGGACATCCTGTTCAAACTGTGCGGCATCGGTCAGGCAGCCGCTTTTTTGCACCAATTCCACCAGTTGGTGGATCGCCGCAGGCAGAGAGTCCGCCTGTTGGCGCAGCGCCACGCAGCAGGGCTGCAGGTGATCTGTGATGTGCATTGGGATGTCCCCCTTTGGAGAATTTATACAATCTGAAAAAAGCGGCCCCGCCAGAACGGAGCCGCTTTATAAAGTTTACAGGAATTAGTTGAGCAGAGTCAGCTCAGTCTCGGGGTCGAACAGATGGATCTTGTTGGTATCCATGGCAACCACGATCTTGTCACCGCGGCGAGACTTGGAGGTGGGAGCCACACGAGCCATCAGGTTCTGGCCCTGGTAGGTCAGGTACAGGTAGATCTCAGCGCCCATCAGCTCGGAAACTTCAACCTCAGCAGAGATGTGGCTGTTGGGATGCTTCTGCAGGAACTCCTCATCGTCCTTGATGTCCTCAGGACGGATGCCGACCTTCAGGGTCTTGCCAACGTAAGCGTCCAGCTTACCATCGGCGGTCTTTTCCTTGGGCAGAGGAATGTCGGTGCCAGCCAGATCAACAACGAACTGGTCGCCGGTCTTCTTCAGGGTGCCGTCCAGGAAGTTCATCTGCGGGCTGCCGATGAAGCCTGCGACGAAGATGTTGCAGGGATAATCGTACAGGTTCTGCGGGGTATCGACCTGCTGGATCAGGCCGTCCTTCATGACGACGATGCGGTCGCCCATGGTCATGGCCTCGGTCTGGTCATGGGTAACGTAGATGAAGGTGGTAGCCAGCTTCTTGTGCAGCTTGATGATCTCGGTGCGCATGGAGGTACGCAGCTTAGCGTCCAGGTTGGACAGAGGCTCGTCCAGCAGGAAGACTGCCGGGTTACGAACCATTGCACGGCCCAGAGCAACACGCTGACGCTGACCACCGGACAGAGCCTTCGGCTTACGGTCGAGCAGGTGCTCGATCTCCAGGATCTTAGCAGCCTCGCGGACGCGCTTGTCGATCTCGTCCTTGGGCATCTTGCGCAGCTCCAGGCCGAATGCCATGTTCTTGTACACGGTCATGTGCGGGTACAGAGCGTAGTTCTGGAACACCATGGCGATGTCGCGGTCTTTCGGGGGAACATCGTTGATCAGGCGGTCGCCGATGTACATCTCACCACCGGAGATCTCCTCCAGGCCAGCGATCATACGCAGGGTGGTGGACTTACCGCAGCCGGAAGGACCGACGAAAACGATAAATTCCTTATCAGCGATCTCGAGGCTGAAATCGGGAACAGCAACAACGTTGCCGGGGTAAACTTTCTTAACGTGACGGCAGCTAATGGAAGCCATAATACGTATCCTCCAGTTATATACAGTGGTTTGCAGCCCGGGTAGAGGGGGCTGTTTTTCTTGACAAAACTATAATAACAGGTTACAATTGGTTTGAAAATAGCATTTTATTGATATAGAGGTGTCGAAATTGATATTTGACCCGGAAATTTATTCCGCCGCTGCTGAGACCCGCGAACTGGACGGCACCGCCCCCCTTACGCTGGACGGCGCGGGCCTGTGGGCGGCGTTGCTTTCCCGCGGAGAGTGCCTGCTGGAGGGCCTGGCCCGCCCCGGGCAGAGCGGCGATATCCTGTTGGGGCCGTCCCCGCTGGTGCTGGCCCCGCAGACCGACTGCCACCTGGTAGCCGTACGGCTGACCGGCCTGTGCGCGGATGCCTACCTATTAAGTATGGGTGCGCCCCGCTGGGCGGACGGTGCGGCCTGCCCCGGCGCGGCAGAGCTGATTGCCCAGCTGCACGGCGGCGGCAATGCTGCGATGGCCTACAGCCTGCTGTGCGCCCTGGGCAAGGCTGACGAGACCGCCCGCCCCCTGCCGCCGCTGGTAGCCGAAGCCGTGGCGGCCATCCGGCAGAATTACATGGCGCTGTACGGTGTGGAGGAATTGAGCGAGCAGCTGGGCGTGACGAAAAGCCATCTGGTGCGGGCGTTCAAGCAGGAGATCGGTGTGCCGCCGGGCAAGTACCTGACGAATGTGCGCATCGAAGCCGTGAAAGCGCTGCTGTTGAGTGACGAGTACAATCTGGAGATGATCGCCGGGATGACGGGGTTTTCGGGTGCGAACTATCTATGCCGGGTGTTCAAGCGGGAGGTGGGGGTATCCCCTGCCGCCTGGCGGGCCGCCGCCGCGCCCTTGCCTGCGGTGCCGAAGCTGCCGCCAAGAAGTGCGGAGATGTTTGTTTGAATTTTCTTTTTATTAGCTGCCCGACGGCCCTGCCTACCTTGCGGCAGGGCCTTTTATAATGGTATTCTTCCCGGCAGCCTTCCTTTTTGGACACCCAAAAAGGAAGCGAAAAAGGTGCCTGCCACAAGATTACTGTAGGGGCGCACATTGTGCGCCCGTGCGGTTTGGCGGTTACGCAAGATTCCACGGGCGAACACTGTTCGCCCCTACAGCCCTTTGCCGGTGGTACTGTAGGGAGGGGTCTTGACCCCTCCACCTGTCTCCTGCCCGATTTTCCCAAACAAACACAAAAGCCCGCAGAAAATCTGCGGGCTTTTGTGCATAGAGGGGTGGGAAAGTATATAAAGGTCAGTGAATGTCGTAATTTTATGCATCACTATTGATGCGTTGCTTGATTGATTACAGTTATTATTATAGCCTTTTTTCTTAATTTGTCAAACGTCCCCCTTGCAATTTGTTTTTAAAAACATTATAATAAACCAGTAAATGCTTAATTATATTTAGTTGTTGCCGCAAAAATCACACTTTTCCTATTTTGTCAAACCGCACAACGGCACTTTTCTTCATTTTATTTTTTTGTGCGCATTATACAAAACTTTGTAAGGAGAGTCATTCCATGGACGATCTAGACCATAAAATCGTACAGCTGTTATCCGAAAATGCACGTATGCCCGTTAAAGATATCGCTCAAAAGGTCAGTTTGACCAGCCCGGCCGTGTCCAGCCGCATCCATCGGCTGGAGCAGGAGGGCATCATCGGCGGCTACACGGTGGTTCTGCGCAACCCCGGTGCCCCCGCCCGTGTCGAGGCGCTGATCTCCGTGCTGGTGGATGCCGCTACCCGCGCCAGCTTCCTGGCGATGATCGAGCAGGAACCCCAGGTTTTGCAGTGCTTCCGCGTGACGGGCAGCTACAATTTTATTATTAAGGTAAGCTGCACCGACATTGACGCACTGGAACATCTGCTGACCAAGATGCAGAAGATGGGTTCCACCAACACCCAGATCATCCTGAACACCCAGCTGGACCGTAATCTGGCATTTTAACGAAAGAGGACGTTATGTACTTTTGCAAAAACTGCGGCCGTCTGGCCCACCCCGGCGAGACTTGCTGCCCCAAATGCGGTGCTGTCCATGTTCAGCCCGCCCCTGCGGCAACCGCCCCCGGTGCCCCGGCCGCCCCGCAGTATCACCCGGCCGAGGAGCCCCAGGAGCAGGATGTCCCGGCCCTGGGCTTTGGCAGCACCCTGGGCACACTGGTCGTCTTTGCCATCCCGCTGGTGGGCTTTATCATGATGCTGGTGTGGAGTTTTGCCGATGGCCCTGACAGCGCCCGCCAACGCCTGGCCCGCGCCTATCTGGTCCGCACACTCATCATTGCGGCTGTGATTGCCCTGCTATTCCTGCTGGGAGCACTGGGTCTGGCCACTGTTTCCCACAGCCTGTACTACGCCCTGCGCTAAGGAGGCCGCATGAAAGCAAGTGTCATTATCCCGAACCTGAACGGTGCAGGCTGGCTGCGTGATTCCATCGAGTCCATCTGGGCCCAGACCGAGCAGGATTTTGAGCTGATCGTCATTGACAATGGCTCCACCGATGAAAGCCTGGAGATCGCCCGCAGCTATTGCAGCCGCGACCGCTACACCCTGATTGAAAACGCCGAGAACACCGGTTTTTCCCATGCCGTCAACCAGGGCATCGCCATTGCCAAGGGCGAGTACATGGCCCTGTTCAACAACGATGCTTTTGCCGAGCCGACTTGGCTGGCAGAGCTGCTCCGCACCGCCGAGGCCGACCCCAAGATCTTCGCCGTCAGCAGCCTGATGCTGCGCTTTTACGAGCCGGAACTGGCCGATGATGCGGGCGATTACGTCACCATTCTGGGTTTTGCCTGCAAGCGCGGCGATGGCCTGAAAGCCAGCCGCTATACAAAACCCTGCCGTGTGTTCAGTGCCTGCGGCGGTGCAGCGCTGTACAGAAAATCCATTTTGGATAAAATCGGCGTTTTTGACGAATTGTTTTTCGCCTACTATGAGGACGTGGACCTGAGTTGGCGCGCGAACAATTTCGGGTATAAGAATGTCTATTGCCCAACGGCGCGGTGCCGGCACATCTGCGGGGCCACAACGGGCGCGGTGCGGTACAATCCGTTCAAGAGCATCCAGAGCGGGCGGAACAGCATTTTGTTGCCTTACAAGAACCAGCCGCTGCTGATGATGCTGCTGAACCTGATCCCGATGGTGCTGGGGTATCTGCTGAAAGTGGTGATGTTCCGGTTCCGTGGGTTTGGCAACGATTATGCAAAGGGGTTCCACGAAGCGTGGGTAGCCCTGCCGAAGCTGAACAAGCCGAAGTTTTATTGGAAAAACCTGCCCAATTATATCTGGGTAGAATGTAGCCTAATCGTTGGCCTGTTCCGCTACCTCATCTACCGCATCCAGCGCGCGTTGAAAGTGACCTGATGGCACAGCTTTGTTCCTTCTTTGCAAAGAAGGAACCGAAGAAACTCTAAACAAAAATGTGAGATACGGTCTGCGACCGTATCTCACATTTTTAATTTAAAGTTCTTTTGGTTCCTTTTCTTTCAAGAAAAGGGACAAGACTGCGCAACCAGGACACCACCGCCGCGCACAGGGCGGGGTAAAGGATGAGGCAGAATGCTTGGTACCAGGTGGGGACCAGGTACTGCCACCAGGCGGGCAGGGTCGAAGCGGCGTTTAACGTCAATGTGGCCGGTGCAAAGGTCAGGTCCACCGTCTTGTTCTCGTCCGGGCTGCAGGGGTCCAGGCGCAGCGCCGCAATGCTTGTGCGGGGCAGCGTGTACAGGTACTGGCCACCGCCTAAATTTTGCGGGAACACACGGCGATCCTGGCTGTAATCCTCGCCCACTTTTGTGGTGTAATACAGGCACATCTCGCGGGCATCGCCGTCAAACGTTACCGTGTAACTCAAGGTCCGCACCACCTGGCCGGAGACATCTTCCAAAATCATCTGCGGGTCGCCGTTGGTGGTGGTCAGGGTGATGGCATCTGCTTCCGTGCCAGCGGTTTCCAGGCCCACCAACTGCCAGTTTTGTACCGGGATGACCTGCTCGGCCATGCGTCCCTGGGCTTTGGCCAGGGCATCGCTGCCCGCATGGGCCAGGCCCAGCACCAGCCAGACGGCCAGCGCCAGAATGTAACAGGCCGCAGGCACCGCGCCGCGCTTGGCGAAGAAAGTTTTCAACTTTTTCATGCGGCACCCCCTTGCATTTCCACCGGGGCATAGCCCGCATCCGTCACGCGGTAGAGCAGCGTCTCCCCTGCCTGGGCGGCGGCCAGCTTATCCGTAAACAGGTCGCTGTAACTTTGCACAAAAATGTCATCCAATTTTTGGATGTACAGCACCGTGCAGCCGTTGCCGCGCACGATCGCATCCAGTTCATCCGCCGCAAAGGCGTGATAATAAGTTGCTTTTACGCCCTCGTCAGGCTTGAGTTCCGGCAGGCCAAGCGTTCCGCCGCCGCCGATCATCTCGGACACGACACCGGAATAATCCACCAGCACCGGGTAAAAATCAAACACGGCGCTGAACCATCCCTCGCCGTTGTCGCCCTGGCTGACGTAGAAAACACGGTCATCGGGCTGCAGGTAAGTGCAGACGGTCTCGGCCTCGGCACGGGCCAGCTTGCGGTCGGCAAATTCACTGTCGGCAAAGCCCAGCACACTCAGCTGCGGCAGCACAATTTGATTCTGGCGCACCAGCATGGCAACGGCCAGCAGCAGCACGATGCCCTGCGCTGCCAGCGGGCGCTTAGGGACATAGCGGCTGGTGGTAAAAACAGCCGTGGGGCCGTTGGCTTTGCTGATCGTTTCCAGCTGTGGCTGCAAAGCAATCATCAGGCAGGCCAAGGCCATCAGGAACCAGCCGATGTAATAACTTTCGATGTAGCGATTATAATCTGTCAACTGTTCCGCCTGGAACGGCTTGAAGATAAAGCCGTAGCTGAGCGCCAGCTCCAGGTTATACCCCAAAAAGCAGACGGCGGACAACACACCCATGCTGCCGATGCGCACCCGCAGACGGCGGGAGCCAGCCGTGACCAGCGCGACCACGAACACCACCGCAATGAGCATCACAATGTTGCGGCCCTGGCCGATCATGCCCAGCTTGCCATCATTGGTCCAGAACTGGTGGCCCATATCGGCCATAGCCTGGCGAAACTGGGGTTCCCGCTCGGCAAAGAAGCCGGTAACAGGCTGACCCAGCAAAATTTTGATGCCGTTGACCACGACCGCCCCCATCGAGGCGGTCGTCTCGCCGACACCGCCCTCGCTGGCGTTGCGGCTGACCAGCCAGCCCACGTAGCGGACATTCCACAAATAGTACACGGCCATGGGCGCGGCAAAGCAGGCCACGGCAAAACCGGTGCGGCGGGCAAGGCCCTGCTTAAACGTGCCATCGCAGAACAGCCAGGCATCCACGGCGATCAGCCCAGCCGCAGCCAGGGACAGCACAAAGTCGTTGGCTTTTAAGTTGGCGGCCAAAGCCAGCACCGGCAGCACCGCCCAGCGGGGGCCATCCTGTTGGCGCAGGGCCAGCCAAACGGCCACCGCGCCGCCAAACACCAGCCCGGCCGGGATATCGCCGTAGGCCGTCAGGTAGACGGTGGTCAGATAGATGGTGTGGTTGTACACCGTGAAGAAAAACGGCGTGACCCACAGTACCGCCGCCATGGGCACGGCCACGCGCCACTGCTTCCACGGTAGGACGCTGAGCACCGCGGCGTACACAGCGAAGTATAATACATCGTAGGCAAGATAAATTTTCCAGTCTGCATACCGGCCGAAGAACTGGAAGAAGTAGCTGAGCAGCGGCAGGCCTGGGTTTTGGGTGACAGCCCAGGGGGTGCCCAGCGTGGCGGTGGAGTACAGGCTGTTATCCACCTTAGTGACCTTGACGGCAGTAGCCCAGAGGTTGAGTTCATCGAACCCGGTAGCCATGGGCTGGCGCACGAAGAAGTAGACGGCAAAGGCCAGCGCCAGCGCCCAAAAAGTCACGCTGCCGGGGGTCGCCAATTGCGCGTAGTATCGCTTTTCATCCTCTTTTGGCGGCAGTAATGCCCACACACCGCCCGCCGCACACAGGGCATACAGTGCCCAGGCGGTGGGGTACAGCACCCCGGCCATACCGGCCAATGTGAGCACTGCCACGATGCAGGACAGCGTGACCAGCGGGGCCAGCCCGGCCGGGACGCAGGCCTTGAGCGTAAGCGCCGCGCTGCCCAAAAACAGCGCCGCCAGCGCCGCTATTACGCAGAGAAGTTCCATTTAGAATATCCTATCTGTTGCTTTTCTTATAAGAAAAGTAACCAAAAGAATTTTTACTATAAAATACCGATTGATGTTATGGGTAGGTTGCAACGACACGGGAAATTTGAGGTATGGCGAGGTTGCAGAGGAGGGGTCAAGACCCCTCCCTACAAAACCATTTTAGAATGGCTGCATGCGGGCGGATATGGAATCCGCCCCTACGGCACAGGCAAAACCGATGTAGGGGCGCACAGTGTGCGCCCGCGAAATTTTGCGGTTGCATCAGATTCCGCGGGCGAGCAATGCTCGCCCCTACAGATGTCATTTCCCCATACTTTTTATTATATATATTTAAAGTTTCTTCGGTTCCTTCTTTTCAAAGAAGGAACAAAGCACCCCCGCACAGAACGCGGGTGCAAACAGCAGCGCCAGCAGTTGGCCGGCGGTGGGGACAAAGCGCAGGTACCACGCCGTGTCCGGGTTGAGCGTCACGCCGGTGAACAGTGTTGGCACACCGCCCACGCTGTCGGGATCGATGCGCAGGCCCGTGACCCACTGGCCGCCCAGATCAAAGGTGTACACGCCGGGGGCGGTGACCTTGGCGTAGACTTTCTGCGCCTCGGTGTAGTCGGTTTGGCCGGGCTTTAAATAGTACAGCGCCACGCCGCCAGGGGGCAGGCGGTGGGCCGCATCCAGGCGTACCGTTTCGATATACCCCTGCCCCTGCCAATAGATGTGGGGGTCGCTGTCGGTGGAAAGATACCAGTTGGGGTCATCGTCCGGGGCGGTCCACCACTCGTTGCTGGAATAGGCGGCAAAACTCTCGGTGGTCAGTTCGGCCGGGGCCAGCGTGACCTGGGGCATTTTGCCCTGCATCTTGTAGTTCAGCATCACGGCGCTGCCCGCCAGGCAGCGCACCAGCCACAGCACCACCGCCAGCAGGTAGGCCAGCAGCAGCGTTTGGCGCGGATTGAAAAGCGGTTTTTTCTGCATCATTCCACCCCGCTTTCTGCCACGGCGGCCAGCGTGAACGGCACGGCGGCATCCGTGCCCTCAAAATGGTAGAGGGTCGCAGGCATGTCAGCGGTCAGGCCGCCTTCAAAATAGGGGCCGAACTCCCGCTGCAGGTAGTCGTCCGCACGGTCGATAAGCAGGTAATCGCAGTCTTTCTCCTGCATATAGGCGATGAGGGTCGCGGGGACGCAGACGGCTTTATAATCATACAGCGTCCAATTTTCGCTCTCGACCAGGTTCATGAAATCGCTGTCCCAGCGGTCCTGGGTCTCGCCCAGGCGGCCGTAAAAGCCGCCAAAGCCGTTGACCACCTGGGCCGTCAGTTCGTAGCGGTAGTAGTACCAGCGGGTGGCATCATCTCCCTGGCTCAACACCAGTACGCGGTCGGGCCAATCCAGCACAGTATTCATCGTGTCAGCGCGGTTTTGCACGTCCGCGCGCAGGGTGTACAGGCTGTCGGCATCCGACCAGAACCCTGCCGCCGGGATGCCCCGCCAGCAGAAGATGCCCACCACGGCCGCTGCCGCACAGGCCAGCACACAGCGGCTCCACCGGGCGGCGGCATTGCGGGCCAGCAGGCAGAGCATAGCCAGCATCCACGCCTGGTAGTAGGGGCTTAAATAGCGGTCGTAGTCCTTGAGGGCAAGACCCTCCACATCCGAGAAATTGTAATAATACAAAATAAGGTGGAACGCATACAGCGCGGCGAAGCAGAACGCGAACGCCAGATGCGCCACCAGCACACGGCGGCGGGCCGGGCCTTTCTCGGCGGCCAAAAATGCCGCTGCAGCGACCATCGTGATAACCGCCACGGCCATAATGCCGCCGCCCAGCAGGCAGATGCGCCGGGTGAAGAAAGCATCCCCCATGGCGGCCATGATCTGGGCAAACTTGTCATCGCGGCCAATGCCCAGCAGCTGCTTGATGCCTCCGGTCAGCACCGCGCCGTAACTTAAGCCTGCACTGCCCACGCTGGCACCGGTGTCCACCGTGGGGGTCACGGCGGCGGTGTAGCGGCTCCAGCTTACAAAGGCGGCCACCACGCAGACGGCCAGACCGCCAGCGCGCAGAAAAGCACGTGGAAACGCCTGTTTTAGCGGTTTATCGGCAGCTGTCAGCTGGTCCAGGCCAATCAAAAAGGCGGCGATCAGCCCGTAGGCAAAACAGATATCCTTGGTCAGGGTCAGCAGCATCAGCGGCAGGGCCGTCAGCCAGAACACCCGCTTGCGGTGCCCCACGGCGTAGTACAGGCAAAGCGCCCCGCCGAACAGCATCGCCAGCGGCAGGTCGGCCATGGCGTTGGCGTACTGGGGCGCATAGCTGCCCACCGGATTGTTGGAGAAGAAGAACGGCAGTAAGAACCCGGCGCAGAACACGAGGATGCCCCCCGCCCACTGCGGGCGCGGCAAGGCCGAAGCCGCCGCCACGCAGGCCAGGGCCAGGGTATCCAGCGCGGCCAGGCAGGCCCACTCGGCCCAGGTGCCGAAAGGCTGGAACAAAAACGTGACCAGGCTGGTGGCCGGGTAGGTGAAGCTGGCTTTCAGGTTGACGGGGTCGGCCACGTAAAAGGCGGCGCGCTCCACCACCATTTTGGGCGCAAGGCCCCAGGCGGTGAACTCGTCCCACTGGGTAAACATGGGCTGATGCAACGCAAACAGGCACCAGATAAACGCCGCACCGCCCAAAAACAGCGTAAAGCCGGGGCGGGTCAGGGCAGTTTTTACGGCCTCCACTGCCCCCGCCGGGTGCAGGCGGACAATGCCCACCACCACGGCAACGGCCAGCAGCACGGCCGCCGCCGCGCCGATGCGCAGATTGCCCAGCATACCAAACGGGTAGAGCACCAGCGCAGCGGCGCTGAGCAGCGGCAGCGGCAATAAAGCGGCATCACAATCCAAAAGGGCGGCCAGCACCGCGCCGGCACCCGCCAGCAGCACCAGCAGGAACAGCCCCCAAACCAAGGTCAGCACAGTACAAGTCACCCCCTGTAGTTATTGATAAATGACGTAGACAGGTCCAATAAAGTAATGCTGGAACAGCAGCACCGCCCCTGCAAAGGCATACCAGCCGCACAGCGGCAGGGCCAGGGCCTCTCCCCTTTCGGCGGTCAGGGCCGGTTTTAAGGCACGGCGGGCCAGGGCGGCCACGCCCAAAACCAGCAGCAGCCAGACGGGCAGGAAGTACCGGGTCTGCAAGCCCACGATGCGCACCATGCCCACCGGCGTGTAGGTAATGTACATGGCGGTCATGGCACCCACGGCGTAGACGGCGGCAAAGGTGCCCAGCCAGCCGTTGCGGCGGCGGCCCAGGGCGTTCGCCGCCGGGGCGCAGAGCAGTGCGGCGGCCAGCAGCACCAGCGGGCCGGTCAGGTTGAGGAACGCGATGGGCATATCTTTCCAGCCGAAAAGCCCCAGCTGGCCCAGAAAACCATCGTTCTCATAGAGTGTACCCAACAAAACCGCGATATAACGCAGCGGATTTTTGAGCACAAACAAAAGCTGTGCCCCGCCGTTGACGGTGCTGCCGCCCTGCCGGGCGATGGTGCCGTAATTGTGGCGCAGCAGCGTACCATATTGCTCAACGATCTGGGTCAGCAGCAGCGAACCCGCCAGCGTACCCACGGTGTAGAGTGCGCGGTTAAGCTTGGCTTTCCATTCATCCTTGCGCACAACCACCAGCGGCAGCACCACCCACAGCAGGTTGATGTAGGGCTTAGTGCCGTTGGCAAACACGCAGGCGGCGGTGTAAACAGCGGCGGTGCGGCCGTCCCAGTCCGGGCGGGTCAGCAGCGCCAGCATCAGATAATAGCAGGCCAATAGCGTAGCATCGTAACTTAGCGAAGCCCCCATGTACAGCGACATGGGCAGCAGCATCACGGCTAAAAACGCCGGGCGGCACTTTTTTGCGCTGCGCAGCGCCGCATAGCACAGCAGCGTGTAGGCTGCAAGGTTCGCCAGCCGCCCGCCGTACAGGCAGCCCAGCGCCCCAAAGCCCAACAGCCGCGCCAGGGCCATGCCCAGTGCCCCCGGCAGGAACGGCAAAATCAGAAAGCTGATGGGTTCGGTGACAGGTTTTGCCGCAGAATCGCGTTTTTCCCAATCCAGATATTGGCGGAAGCTGTCCCCAATGCTCTCGACCCGGCCGTTTTTGCCGTACTGTTTTAAAGCGTGGCCTGCGGAGTTATAGGGCTGCTCGGCGTGGGTGTCCGGGTCGGTGCCCAGGCCCGCCGAGGTGTGGGCGTTGACCCACGCGCCGGGGAATGCGGCCATCAGTTCGCTGACATCCTCGGGGTAGCCGCGCTTGGCATCAAAGTCAAAGCGGCCCATAGAGATTGCGTAGGTACGCAGATAATGGTCCGTTTCATCAGGCGTTTGCAGGGGCGGGTTGGCAAAGGCAAACAGCGCCCCGCACAGCAAAATGCAGGCAGCGCCGCGCTTGGCAAAGTCCTTGCAGTGCTGCAGCAGCAGGGCAATTGCCCCCGCCGCCAGGGCCAGCACTACGCAAAAACCGGTAAGCTGCAGCGGCGGCACACCGCGCGAATCCAGCCCGTAGAACACACGCCAGTAGTAACTGACAACGATGCCCGCCACGGCGCACAGCCCCAACACGAAAGCCCACCGTGCGGCTGGGTGCCATACGGTGGGTGAAAATTTACGTTTGTTTGACGAATTTTCCATAGATTACAGGATATACTGGCCGACCTTGTACTGGTCCAGGTTGCCGCGCAGGAACTCGATAGTAGCAGCCAGGCCCTGCTCAAAGGTGTACTGGGGTGCCCAGCCGGTCAGGTTGCGCAGCTTGGTGGAATCGCCCAGCAGGCGGTTGACCTCGCTCTTTTCGGGTCGCAGACGCTCGGCCTCGCAGACGATCTTGGCGTTGGGGTTGATCTGGGCGATCAGCTCGTTTGCCAGGTCGCCGATGGAGTGCTCCACGCCGGTGGCGATGTTCAGTTCCTGGCCGATGGCGGCATCGCAGTCGGCGATGGTCATAAAGCCGTTGGCGGTATCCTTGACATAGTTGAAGTCGCGGGTCGGGGTCAGGCTGCCGAGTTTGATCTCGGTCTGGCCCGCCAACAGCTGGGTGATGATGGTGGGGATGATGGCACGGCCGCTCTGGCGCGGGCCATAGGTGTTAAAGGGGCGCACGATGGTGACAGGCAGGTCGAAGCTGCGGTAGAAGCTTTCGGCCAGGCGGTCCGCACCAATTTTGGTGGCCGAGTAGGGGCTCTGGCCCTGGAACGGGTGCTTTTCATCAATGGGCACGTACTGGGCGGTGCCGTAGACCTCGCTGGTGGAGGTGACCAGCACACGCTGGGTGTCCAGCTCACGGGCGGCGTTGAGCACATTCAGGGTGCCCTTGATGTTGGTATCCACGTAGCTGTCCGGGCTATGGTAGGAGAACGGGATCGCGATGAGGGCGGCCAGGTGGAACACGCGCTCCTGCCCGCGCATAGCGGTGCGTACGCCGTTGGGGTCACGCACATCGCCCATGAAGATGTCGATCTCGTTGCGGATCTCCGGCGGCAGGGTGTCGATCCAGCCCAGCGAGCCGAAAGAGTTATACAGGCAGAAGGCGCGAACTTTTTCGCCGCGCTTGACAAGTTCTTCGGTGAGGTGGCTGCCAATAAAGCCGTCTGCGCCGGTAACCATTACGGTATGTGCCATTGTTTGCTCCTTACTTCTATAAAGGTTCGTCCAGAAGGTGGATTCCCCCACGATTTCAATTATTACAAAATAGTATAACCGATTTCGGCAAAGATTTCAACTATAAAGTAAAAGCCCGCCGGGCGAAGGGGTTTGTCCCCTGCCGGGCGGGCAATGTTTTTACTTATGCTTTTTTGATTTTGGGCAGAGATACCGCGACGGTCATCAGGCCGATTGCCATGACCAGCATGCCGGAGCAAGTATAGATCTCTTTCCCGATGTCCTGCGTCGCACGGGATACGCTTTCGATGCCGCTGTCAATATCGGTCAGCGCATCAGCCATGGTGTCTACAGCACCATAAATTTCGGTATAGAAATCGCCACCGAAAGCAGAGTAATCTACTGGGTAGTTTCCTGCACTATGTACGTTATCCTCTGGTGTGCGCCGCATCAGGGAGAACCCCATCAGGAAAATCAGCACACCAATCACCAACGACACAATCGCCAGCACGTTGACTTTTTGTTCTTTTGCAGTGGGTGTAACAGGCGGTGCCGCATATTGGGGCGCGGCAGGTTTTTCCACTTTGGGCAAAGGGCAACCGCACTTCGGGCAAGCAGACACTTCCGTGGATACCATTTCTCCACATTCCGGGCATTTTCGTTCCATCATTTTTAGCACCTCGTTATTTTTCAATCTCTTTGAATGGCAAGTATGCCATAATGTTGATGTCATACACTGGCGTGATCATGGTTTCGTCCGCATCGCAGGAATCATACGTCGAAATAGATGCCACATGATTGTAAATCACGGTCCGCAAATTAGAGATATCCCCACGCTTTCCAGCTTTTCCGCCTTCTGTCAATTCTGTTGTGAAAAGCAAAACACCATTTTCGCACGCGTCCGCAAATCGCAGCTGCATATTCCCGTTATATTGGGTATAGTACTTGCCATCTGTCTTTTCAATAGAGAATTCTTTTTCTACAGCATAATCGTCATCTTTCACTTTCTGCGCTTTGCAGAAGGCCTTCGGTTTTAGCGTTGCTTCCACGCCGCGAGACTTGACCGGGAGATCCCAAAGATAAAACGTACCGCTTCCCTTTCCATCGATGATCGTAACCTGATAATCGATTTCCACCCCTTTTGTCATGTCATTCTCAATGTCAAAAATAAGGATGCCGCTCTCTTTATTTTTCAGTTCGATTTCAAAGTCAACGTCTGCTTCTGTGCTGTCACTGTAGTCCGAGTAATCTGTAACTGTGCAGGACATCTGCTTTACGTCTTTCTCCGAAATTGTTTTGCAGGAAAGGTATCCGATTGGCACACGCTTTAGAGAAGGGTCATCGTCATCATATTCCGTGACTTCCAACTGTCCTTCGCCGCCATCCATGTACACAAAGTCCGGCATAGGAGCCATGGATGTCCCATCGTCCAGTTCTGTATTTTCCGAAGCATAATAGCCTATCAGCGCTATAAACGGCTTTTTCGTGTCAGATGTCACCGTTGCCGTATACGTATCGCTGTATTTGCTTTGGTCTGTCAATTTCCACTTGGTAATAGAAATATCCTTTACCGTTGGTGCCGCATTTTTCCATGTAAACAGTCCTAAGACCACAGCCAATACCACAACAAGCAAAGCAATCACGATTTTACCAATGGGTTTTCTTTTTGCAGTAATTGCCGCGCCTGTGCTTTGTTCCCCTGTAGGTTGCAGCGGTGGCTGTGGCGGCTCGGGCGGTGTCGTATTTGCCGTTCCCAGCGGGCAACCGCATTGCGGGCACTTTTCCGCTTTGTCCGATACAGTGTTGCCACATTCTGGGCATTTGATGAGTGCCATAACAATCCTTCTTTCTTTTTATCGTCCTGTTCGCTGCCCCTGTCCCCTTTCTGTGGGCCGCTTCGATTTGTTCTGATTATAACATTTTTATGTTTATATTTCAACATGTTTTAGATATTTTATAAACGTTGCATAACCCGCATAATATCAATAGGTGGTGACATTATGGATGAACTAAAGATCACAAAGCGAACCGAACCTGTTATGTTTACGATTCGTGTGGACAAATCCATCGTTGATTTTTATGATGACCTGGCGCAGAAAACAAATCGTTCCCGTAATGAGTTGATTGGTATGGCATTAGAGTATGCGAAGGATAAGATCATTGTAGAATAATTTTCAAAACAAAAAAACATGCACATCTTTCCGAAAATCCAGCCGGAAATTTGTACATGCTTTTTATTTATATTGAAAGTTCTTTTGGTTCCTTTTCTTTCAAGAAAAGGAACACAAGCCCCCGTAATCAGACGATCTCCACCTTCTCCATGATGACCGGGGTGCGGGGTTTGTCGTTCCAGTCGGTGGGGACGGCGGCGATTTCGTCAACAACCTCCATGCCGGAAACCACGTGGCCGAAAGCCGCGTAGCCGCCGTCCAGGTGGGGTGCATCCTGGTGCATAATGAAGAACTGGCTGCCAGCGGAGTTCGGGTCCATAGCGCGGGCCATGCTGATGACACCGCGGGTATGCTTAATGGGGTTGACGACACCGTTCTGCAGGAACTCGCCCTTGATGTGCCAGCCCGGGCCGCCCATGCCGGTGCCCTCGGGGCAGCCGCCCTGGATCATAAAGCCGGGGATGACGCGGTGGAAAGTCAGGCCGTTGTAAAAGCCCTGCTTGACCAGCTTTTCAAAGTTTTCGCAGGTGATGGGAGCTGCCTTGGGGTCCAGCTCAATGTCGATGGTCTTGCCGTTCTGCATCGTAATACGGATCATGTTGTTGTCTCCTTTTCGTTGGCGGGGTCGCTGGCGGGTGTCGCGCGGCCCTCGGTATAGCTCATACTGCCGATCTTCTCGGCAAATTCAGCTTCGGTGTACTTGTCCAGCCAAAGCAGCAGGGCAGCGCCCATAAACTCCTCGCTGCGGCGCTCGGCCTTGGGCAGCAGGGCAAACACGCCGCCGGTATGCTCGGTGCCGGTAAAGGGGTCGGTCCAGGCATCCGGCATGTCGGGGGCCAGCTTGCGGGGCGAAACATGCCCCGTGATGAACCCACGCCCGCCGAACAACGGCTCCACCAGCCAGAAGAACCCGCGCTTCAGCGGATTTTTTGTGGGGAACAGCCCGCGCAGCACCTTGGTGTGGTAGAACGCATCGGCCAGGTATTCCACCGATACATCCACGCCGTAGACCTCCAACAGGCAGGTGTGCAGCAGCGCCGTGATGTCGGCCAGCTCCTCGCCGGTGGGCAGGGGGCTGACATCATTGACAGGCACCAGTGCACTGCCGGTGTCCTCCTCATGCAGGGTGGAGTCCAGCGCAATTTCCAGGTAGCCGTGGCCGCCTTTGCCCGCGTAGGGCTGGCCGGGCTGACACATGGCATACACAAAGGGATGCACCACCGTGTCGGCGGCGTAGTGGCTTAAAAAGCCCAGGGCATACTCCACCTGGGGGCGGCTTTTCACGTGGCGGCACAGGCAGCGCAGAAATTCGCCGGTCTTTTCCTCGTGCATGCGGTTGCCCAGGGTGGGCAGGTCAAAGTGGCGCTTGGCCCGCTTTTTCCACACCTCATAGCAAAAGAAACCGTCCGGCCCGTTGGCCCCGGCTGCAAAGGCGGCGGGACACTGCACCTTATAATGGATGGCCGCCGCGGCCTTTTGCGCCGTGCGCACATGGGTATAGCCTTCCGGCATAGTGGTTCACTTCCTGTTACTTGACATGCAAACTATTGTAAACCGACAGGCGGCGTTTGTCAAATCTTGCGCTGGTCACCCTGCAGGGTGCGGGGCAGCACGGCAAAGTAGAGCACCGCACCTGCAATAATGATAAGGATGACCGACAGAATGCCGTAGGGGCCAGCGGCCTTGTTGATGGCATCTACCTGCTCTGCCGTGGCGGTGGCGGCGGTCAGGCCCTGGGCGGCCATCATTTTGCTGGCGGCAAAGGCGCTGACGGCACCCACCAGCGTGGGGCCGAGGATGGAGGAAAACTTGCCAAAAATATCAAAGAAGCCGAAGAACTCACCGCTGCGGGCTTTGTCCGGGATCAGCTTACCGAACATGGAGCGGGAGAGCGCCTGGATGCCGCCCTGGCTGGTGGCGCAGAGCACGGCCAGCATCCAGAACTGCCACAGGCTGTTCATAAAGTACGCAAATACGCAGATAAACATGTAAACGCAGATGCCCACGCCCACCATGGTGCGCGCGCCGAACTTGGCGGCCAGCTTCATGTACAGCAGGCAGAAAGGCAGGCCCAGCACCTGCACCAGCAGCAGCGCCAGCAGCATACCGGCAGAATCCAGCCCCAGGTTGGTGCCGTAGCTGGTGGACATGCTGATGATGGTATGCACACCGTCAATGTAGAAAAAGTACGACAGGATGTAGACCAGCATGGGCTTGTCCGCGCCAATCTCTTTCATGGTGGTGAACACGTTTTTGATGCTGGCACCGATATCGCCCTTCTCGTAGGGTTTGCCGGTGGTCTGCTCGCAGTTTTTCAGCAGCGGCAGGCTGAACACCAGCCACCACACGGCGGTGATGGCAAAGATGATGGCAAGGCTGGTGAGCATCGGCACACCGACCGCGTTCATGATAAGGAAGATCAGCAACGGAATGGTGGAGCCGCCGATGTAGCCGAGACCGTAGCCAAGGGTAGAGACGGAATCCATGCGGTCCTCGGTGGTGACATCGGTGAGGAACGCATCGTAGTAAATGCAGGAGGCATCAAAGCCGATGGTGCTCAAAATGTACAGCACCAGCACCAGCATGGCTACTTTGCTGGCGGCAGCGGTGGAGGAGGTAAAGTCCATCAGCGGCGTAAAGGCCAGCCCCGCCACCGAGACAACGCCCAGCAGCAAAAAGGCGGTAAACAGCTTTTTGCGCATACCACGGATATCTCCGAACACGCCCAAAAACGGGGCGGCCAGGGCGACAATAGCCATGGCAATGCTGGTGGCGTAGCCCCAGGTGGACATGCTGGAAACGCTGTCCGCCGTGCAGCTTGCTACCGAGTCAAAGAAGATGGGCAGGATGGTGACGACGATGACCGAGTGGGCGCTGTTGGCCCAGTCGTACATCATCCAGCTGATCTCCTGCTTGGTAAATTTTTTCAAGAAGCCCATAGTAGGTTCCCCCTGACACTTATTACACGCATTCGGGTTACGTGTATAAATATTTTACCATGTACACAGCCCAAACACAACACACCCCACCGGCGTTTTCGTCAGCGGGGTGTAAAACTTTTGTCATATTTTTGTGGCAGGTTGTACAGGTAGAACGACAATACCGGGGCTTATGTAGGGGCCGATGCTTGCATCGGCCCGTAAAATAGCAGCCAACCTGCGGGCCGATGACAAGCATCGGCCCCTACAAACACGGGTGCGGTAGTCAGTGTGCCCGCAGCTGCCAAAATGCCACGGCGCTGGCGGCGGCTACGTTTAGGCTGTCTACGCCGTGCTGCATGGGGATCATCACCGTGTAATCGCACCGGGCAATCGTGTTCGCGGCCAAGCCGTCCCCCTCGGTGCCCAGCACGATCGCCAGCTTGTCCTCGGCCTGCAGGGCCGGGTCCTCCACGCTGACGGCGCGGTCATCCAGCGCCATGGCAGCGGTTTTAAAGCCCAGCTTGTGCAGGCGGTCCATGCCCGCTTCGGGCCAGTCGGTGTTCTTCTCCCCCAGGCGCGCCCAGGGCACCTGGAACACCGTGCCCATGCTGACCCGCACGGCCCGGCGGCACAGCGGGTCGCAGCAGGAGGGCGAGAGCAGCACCGCATCCATGCCCAGTGCGGCAGCACTGCGGAAGATAGCCCCAATGTTGGTGGAGTCCACGATGCCCTCCAACACAGCCACGCGGCGGGCGGATGCGCACAATTCTTCCACCGTGCGCTGGGCGGGGCGGCGCATGGCGCACAGCACACCCCGGGTCAGGGCGTAACCGGTCAGGGTTTGCAGCGTTTCCCGGCTGGCGGTGTAGACGGGGGTATCGGGGCAGCGGGCCAGCACAGCGGCGGCCGAGCCTTCAATGTGGGGGCGCTCCATCAAAAAGGAAAGGGGCACACAGCCCGCGTCCAGCGCGGTGCCGATGACCTTGGGGCTTTCGGCGATGAAGATGCCTTTTTCCGGTTCCAGCTTGTTGCGCAGCTGGGCCTCGGTCAGTTTGGTATACACCGCCAGTTCGGGGGCGGTTAAATCGGCGATTTCAATAATATTGGGCATAGGTTACTCCTATAATTACGGGGGATTTGTTCCTTCTTTGAAATGAAGGAACCGAAGAAACTTTAAATATAGAAAACTGCACTTCCGTTTGTAGAGTATGTAGGGGCGAACATTGTTCGCCCGCCAACCTGACGAAGCAACGCCTTCTCGGGAAAGCTTCATACATGGCAAACGGGCACGGGCGAACACTGTTCGCCCCTACAAAAGACTTTCTCGACAGTCTGCGCCCCTTACAAAAGGGGCCGTATTTGCCGCCGCGCAGTTTTATTCATCATACCGCAAACCTGCCCCAAACGCAACCCATAAAAACACCGCCGCACCCGGACAAGGCGTACCGGGTGCGGCGGCTATGATAATCCCTATTCCCTCTAAAAAACTGTTTACAAATTACTCAACAGCGTTCAGAGCCTGGTCCAGGTCGGCGAGAATATCATCGATATGCTCGGTGCCGATGGACAGGCGGATGGTGTTCTCGTGGATGCCCACATCCTCCAGCTCCTCGGGGGACAGCTGGGCGTGGGTGGTGGTGGCCGGGTGGATGACCAGGCTCTTTACATCGGCAACGTTAGCCAGCAGAGAGAAGATCTGCAGGTGGTCGATGAACTCAAAGGCTTCCTTCTGGCCGCCCTTGATGTCGAAAGTGAAGATGGAAGCGCCGCCGTTGGGGAAGTACTTCTCGTACAGGGCATGGTCGGGGTGGTCAGGCAGGCTGGGATGGTTGACGTGGGCCACCTTGGGGTGCTTGGTCAGGAACTCCACGACCTTCTTGGTGTTCTCGTTGTGGCGGTCCAGGCGCAGAGACAGGGTCTCGGTGCCCTGCAGCAGCAGCCAGGCGTTGAACGGGCTGATGCAAGCGCCGGTGTCGCGCAGGATGATAGCGCGGACGTAGGTAACAAAGGCAACGGGGCCGGCAGCGTCCACGAAGCTGACACCGTGGTAGCTGGGGTTCGGCTCAGAGAAAGCGGGGAACTTGCCGCTGGCTTTCCAGTCGAACTTGCCGGAGTCAACGATGATGCCGCCCAGGGTGGTGCCGTGGCCGCCGATGAACTTGGTGGCGGAGTGGACAACGATGTCAGCGCCATGCTCGATGGGGCGGATCAGGTACGGGGTGCCGAAGGTGTTGTCGATGACCAGGGGCAGGCCGTGCTTGTGGGCGATCTCGGCGATGGCATCGATATCGGGGATATCAGAGTTGGGGTTGCCCAGGGTCTCCAGGTAGATGGCGCGGGTGTTCTCCTGGATAGCACCCTCGACCTCGGCCAGGTCATGGGCGTTGACGAAGGTGGTCTTTACGCCGAAAGCGGGCAGGGTGTGCTCCAGCAGGTTGGAGGTGCCGCCGTAGATGGTTTTCTGGGCAACGATGTGGCCGCCGTTCTGGGCCAGGGCCTGGATGGTGTAGTTGATGGCAGCTGCGCCGGAAGCAACAGCCAGGGCAGCCACGCCGCCCTCCAGGGCTGCGATGCGCTGCTCGAACACATCCTCGGTGGTGTTGGTCAGACGGCCGTAGATGTTGCCGGCATCCTTCAGGCCGAAGCGGTCAGCGGCATGCTGGGCGTTATGGAAAACATAGGAAGTGGTCTGGTAAATGGGCACGGCACGGGAATCGGTGACGGGGTCAGCCTGCTCCTGGCCAACATGCAGCTGCAGGGTCTCAAAATGGTATTTACGCTCGCTCATGATAAAATCCTCATTTCTGTTATTTTTATTTGTAGTGTTTGTTTCGTGTTGTTGAGAATGGCTCCCTCTGTGAGGGAGCTGTCGCCGCAGGCGACTGAGGGAGAGAAACTCATCAAAGCCCGAAGCTTCGGATACTTTAAATACTCTCTCCCCCACCCGCTTCGCGGGAGCCCCCTCCCAGAGGGGGCCAAGTTCGCCAGGCAAATAAAAATGCCCGGGTCAGCTATAGGTATAGCTCCCGGGCAGAAGTACAGTCCAACGCCGTTTTAGCGGCAATGCAAAGCGCTGTGCGCCCCGCACCAGGCCAGTTCTGCCCGGGAGCCACACATTCGTCCACAACGGAAATTCTGCCGCAGCAGGCTGCCGAATACAGTGGACATACGCTTTGCACCTCCTTTTTATCAGCACACGCAGGTTTATCGCAAGAACAA
Source organism: Bulleidia sp. (assembly GCA_963655125.1). Lineage (GTDB taxonomy): Bacteria > Bacillota > Clostridia > Oscillospirales > Ruminococcaceae > Gemmiger. The sequence goes on along the minus strand of CAVKDR010000027.1, from coordinate 44,038 downwards.
ACCTATATGCTTTGTAGGTTGTTTGTATGATACCATGGATAAACCGCCTTGTCAATAGGGAAAATGGGATTTTTAAGCAAAATTTGGCAGCCTTATCCCCTGCCCCCTTTGCAGCCCCGTGGAGCGAGATTAACAATTAACAATTGAACATACCCCCACCCTGGGGATGTTAATTGTTAATTGTTAATTCTCGCGGGGAGAGAGGCTGCGCATTATTCATATAATATATATATAAAGATATATATGTTATATGATATAATATATATTGTGTAATAGAGTAGACTCCTCTTTACAGAGGCTCCCTCTGCAAGGGGGCCTTTTGCGGCTTCTCGCAATTTAAAATTTAACAACTAACATTAACACAGAGGGTGCCGGGGTATGGTATATCTGCACCCCTGCTGCTTTTCAAGATTTAACAATTAACAATTAACATAAGGGGGCCGGGGGTACTGTTAAACCTCCGGCTTTTGTTAAATCTCGCATAGAAAAAGGAGGGGTCAAGCCCCCTCCCTACAGTACCTATTTAAAACAGCGCAATTACAAGATCGTGCCGCCGCCGACTACGATGTCGCCATCGTACAGCACCACGGCCTGGCCGCGGGTGATGGCGCGCTGCGGCTCGTCAAATTCCACTTCCACCTTGCCGTCCGGCAGCGGGCGCACGGTGGCGGGCTGCTCGGGCTGGCGGTAGCGGGCCTTGGCTTTCACCCGCATGGGGGCGGTCAGTTCGGGGATGGAGATCCAGTTGAAATCCCCGGCCACCAGCTTTGTGGTGAACAGTTCGCTCTCCGGGCCAACGGTGACGGTGTTTTTCTCCATGTCCTTATCGCAGACATAGACCGGTGCTCCCAGGGCCAGGCCAAGGCCCTTGCGCTGGCCGTTGGTGTAGCGCACCGCGCCGTGATGGCGGCCTACCACCTTGCCGGTGGTATCGATAAAGTCACCGTCCGGGTAAAATTTGCCGGTGTAGCGTTCCATAAAGCCGACATAATCGCCGTCCGGCACAAAGCAGATATCCTGGCTGTCGTGCTTATGGGCGTTGCAGAAACCGGCTTTTTCGGCCAGCACACGGATGCTGGGCTTGTCCATGCCGCCCAGCGGGAACTTGGTGTGGGCCAGTTCATCCTGGGTCAGCACATACAGCACGTAGCTTTGGTCTTTTTCGCCGTACAGCGCCTTTTTCAGCAGCCAGCGGCCGGTGTCGGGGTCCTGCTCGATGCGGGCATAGTGGCCGGTGACGACATAATCCAGGCCGTGCTCCCGGGCGAAAGCCAGCATTTTATCAAACTTCATGTAGCGGTTGCAGTCGATGCAGGGGTTAGGCGTACCGCCTACTTCGTACGTTGCAATGAACTTTTTGATGACTTTCTCGCGGAATTCATCGGTGTAGTTGATGACTTCAAACGGGATATCCAGCTGGAAAGCCACATCGGCGGCATCCTCCACATCTTTGGCCGAGCAGCAGGTGTGGAAGCCGCATTGGCCCAGGTCCTCGTTCTGGTACAGGCGCATGGTAGCGCCCATGCAGCGGTAGCCCGCCTGTTTCATCAGGTAGGCCGCGACCGAACTATCCACGCCGCCGCTCATCGCGATCAGCGCACCGGGTGTGTTTTCCATGGATTGTCCTCCTTGATGGGTTGAGGTAAAAGCCTCCCTTGTGTAAAGGGAGGTGGCAGCGCGTCAGCGCTGACGGAGGGATTGTGGCCTTACAGGAGCAGGTCGATACAACGCAAGGTCTCAATCCCCCACCCGCTTCGCGGGAGCCCCCTTTACACAAGGGGGCCTTTGCATTTGTATACCAAAAAGAGGCAGACGTGGGTCTGCCCCTTGCATTATAGCAAATTATTCAGTTGGATGCAATCAGTCTGCAAACAGCGGGGTGGACAGGTAGCGGTCGCCGGTATCGGGCAGCAGGGCCACGATGGTCTTGCCAGCGTTCTCGGGGCGCTTGGCCAGCTCGATGGCAGCCCAGACAGCAGCGCCGGAGGAGATGCCCACCAGGACACCCTCCTTGTGGCCGACCAGCTTGCCGGTAGCGAAAGCGTCCTCGTTGGCAACGGGGATGACCTCATCGTAGATCTTGGTGTCCAGCACGTCCGGCACAAAGCCAGCGCCGATGCCCTGGATCTTGTGGGCACCAGCAACGCCCTTGCTCAGCACGGGAGAGGTAGCGGGCTCAACGGCCACGACCTTGACGCTGGGGTTCTGGCTCTTGAGGTAGTCGCCAACACCGGTCACGGTGCCGCCGGTGCCGACACCGGCAACAAAGATGTCGACCTTACCCTCGGTGTCCTCCCAGATCTCGGGACCGGTGGTTGCCTTGTGGGCAGCGGGGTTGGCGGGGTTGACGAACTGGCCGGGCACGAAAGCGTTGGGGATCTCCTTAGCCAGTTCATCGGCCTTGGCGATGGCACCCTTCATGCCCTTAGCGCCATCGGTCAGGACCAGTTCAGCGCCGTAGGCCTTCATCAGCTGGCGGCGCTCCACGCTCATGGTCTCGGGCATGACGATGATGATGCGGTAGCCGCGGGCAGCAGCCACAGAAGCCAGGCCGATGCCGGTGTTGCCGGAGGTGGGCTCGATGATGACAGAACCGGGTTTCAGCACACCCTTGGCCTCGGCATCATCGATCATGGCCTTAGCGATACGGTCCTTGACGGAGCCGGCCGGGTTGAAGTACTCCAGCTTGGCGAGAACTTTTGCCTGCAGGCCCTCGGCAGCCTCGATATGGGTGAGTTCCAGCAGCGGGGTATGGCCGATCAGCTGGTCAGCGGAAGTGTAAATTTTGCTCATGGTAAATTCCTCCTAAAATATATATAAGGTAAATGTTTATGTTATTGCGTGTTCTTAAAGGCTCCCTCTGAGAGGGAGCTGTCGCCGCAGGCGACTGAGGGAGAGAAACGTGCTCAAGTCCGAAGCTTCGGATAACGGCTAGGCTCTCTCCCCCACCCGCTTCGCGGGACCGCTTACGCGGCCATGCCCCTCTGTCGCTTCGCGACATCTCCCCGCACTGCGGGGAGTCACCCACCCAGAGGGGGCCTTTTGCTAAGCGGCTGCTATCAACATCGAAACCTATACTGTATTTCCATATATTCATACCTCACTTGTAGGTTGATTGGATTGTACCGCATAATTCCCTATTTGTCAATAGGGTTTAGGGGAATTTTTGCAGAAATATTTTGCCTGCGGCTGTTGCAATCCCATTTACCAACCTGTATAATAGGAATACATGATAAAGGAGTATAGGACATGATGATTTCAACGAAGGGCCGTTATGCGCTGCGGGTCATGGTAGATATTGCCGAGAACCAGCGCGATGGCTACATCCCCCTAAAGGAGATCGCCCATCGGCAGGACATCTCGGAAAAATACCTGGAGGCCATCGTAAAAGGGCTGGTGAAAGAGCATTACCTCACCGGCCTGCGGGGCAAGTCCGGCGGCTACCGGCTGACCCGTGCGCCCGAGGATTACACCGTGGGTGCCATCCTGCGCATTACCGAGGGCAGCCTGGCCCCCGTGGCCTGCCTGGAGCAGGAGCATGTGGACTGCCCCCGCATGGCGGACTGCCGCACCCTGCCCATGTGGCGCAAACTGAACACGATGATCCAGGACTTTTTTGATGGCATCACCCTGGCCGACCTGATGGGCACCGACCAGGTAGGGAATGATTACGTGATTTAATGTTGGTTTGCCGCATTGTAGGGGCGAGCAGTGCTCGCCCGCGGGTCGATGCAAGCATCGACCCCTACAGGACACAGCAGCTTTGAAATTGTAGAGCATAAAGGCTCCCTCTGCGAGGGAGCTGTCAGCGAAGCTGACTGAGGGAGAGAAACGTGCCCAAATCCGAAGCTTCGGATAACAACTAGGCTCTCTCCCCCACCCGCTTCGCGGGAGCCCCCTCCCAGAGGGGGCCTTTTTTGTTGCAATTCTTTTTCACGATTTCGTCTCATTTGACAGTTTTCGACTTTTATTTCCCTGTTTCTATTGCTTTTTTGTCATATCTTATACTATAATAAAGTATAAATGCTGTTAAAATCACCACAAGAGAGACTGGGGTCATTGCATGAGCGATAAACAACGGATCTTAATAGCTGACGATTCCGAGATGAACCACGCCATCCTTACCGAAATGCTGGGCGAGGAATATGAGATCCTGGAAGCAGAAAACGGCCAGCAGGCCATCGAAATGATCGAGAAAAACAGCGGCATCGACCTGTTGCTGCTGGACATCATGATGCCGGAAAAAGACGGCTTCGATGTGCTGGCCGCCATGAATCAATACCACTGGATCGATGAATTGCCGGTCATTATGATCTCGGCCGAGAGCGCCACCTCCTTTGTGGAGCGCGCCTACGACCTGGGCGCGACCGATTACATCAGCCGCCCCTTTGATATGGCCGTGGTGCGCCGCCGCGTGGTCAACGCCCTGATGCTGTACGGCAAGCAAAAGCGCCTGATGCAGCTGGTGGCCGACCAGATCTACGAAAACGAAAAATCCAACTCGCTGATGATTACCATCCTCAGCCATATTGTCGAGTTCCGCAACGGCGAGAGCGGCCTGCATGTGCTGCACATCCGCACGTTTACCGAGATGATCCTGCGCAAGCTGGTCACGATGACCGACAAATACCCGCTGACCGAGGCGGAGATCGGCCTTATCACCACTGCCTCCGCCCTGCACGACATCGGCAAGATCAACATTCCCGAATCCATCCTGAACAAGCCCGGCAAGCTGACGCGGGAAGAATTCGAGATCATGAAAACCCACACCACCATCGGTGACAAGATCCTGCACGAACTGCCCTTTGAGCAGGATGCGCCGCTGGTCAAGACCGTGCGCCAGATCTGCCGCTGGCACCACGAGCGCTTTGACGGCCGCGGCTACCCGGATGGCCTGAAAGGCGATGACATCCCCATTGGTGCCCAGGCCGTGGCGCTGGCTGATGTGTACGATGCCCTGACCAGCGAACGCTGCTACAAAAAAGCCTTTGACCACGACACCGCGCTGCACATGATTATGAACGGCGAGTGCGGCACCTTCAACCCCCTGCTGATGGAATGCCTGGTGGAGATCAGCGAGGATCTGCGCGGCAAGCTGCAAAGCGGCACCGTGGATCGCGACTATCTGGCCGATGCCCAGCAAATTTCCGCCAAGGTGCTGCACAACAGCAACCTGCCCGGGCAGGACAACACCAGCCGCGCGCTGTCGGCGACCTCCATCAAGACGGATTTCTTCTTCCACCACACCCACGCAGTGCAGTTTGATTACAGCGCCGCCACCAATATCCTGACTCTGTCGGATTGGGCGGTGCGGCATCTGCATGCGCCCAAGACCCAGCAGCTGACCGAGGCGACCTCCCAGTATTTTGTCTCGGAGGATGATTCCCGCAAGCTGCGCAAACTGCTGCACGCCACCACGCCCCAGAACCCTGATGTAAAGATGAAAGCCCAGCTGCCGGTGGACGGTGAGTTCCGCTGGTTCCGCGTTTACGCCCGGGCCATCTGGTCGGATGATACCAACCCGGTCTACCTGGGCTCGGTGGGTGAATGCCACGATGTGCAGGGCGTGGCCCTGCCGGACAAGGGCGACAACATCAGCCTGGGCGATGCCGACGGCGTACAGGCCATGATGCGCGGCATGGAACAGATCTTTGACGTGGTGCGCCTGGTGGATGTGCAGAACAACACCGTATGGACTTTTGATGAAAAGGGCAGGCTGAAAGCCACCCACCACCCCTGCTATGCGGTGTGGAACAAAGCGGTGCCCTGCAGCAACTGCTCGTCCTTCCGCGCCTTTACCCAGCAGACCCAGATCTCCAAGCTGGAGTTTTCGGACGGAAAGACGTTCCAGGTGCTTTCCAAGTACATTGAGGTGGACGGCACCCCCTGTGTGCTGGAACTGGTAAGCAAGCTGGAAGAAAACCCGCTGCTGACCGTGGACGGCCGCAGCCTGCTGACCGATAACATGAGCGCCTACAGCCAGGCGCTGTACCGCGACCCCCTGACCAACGCCTACAACCGCCGCTATTACACCGAGCAGAGCGAGGCCTTTGCCAACGCCGAGGGCGTGGCGATGATCGATGTGGACAACTTTAAAACTGCCAACGACACCTACGGCCACCAGATCGGCGATGAAACGCTGCGGCTGATCGTGCGCGGCATTACCGACTGCATCCGCAGCAGCGATATTCTCATCCGCTACGGCGGGGACGAGTTTTTGCTGTTCTTCCCCACCATCCCGCCGGACATTTTCTCTGTCCGGTTGGAGGAGATCCGCCGCCGGGTGGAGAGCATCACCGTGCCGGGCTGCCCGGACTTCAAGCCCACCGTCAGCATTGGCGGTGTGTACGGTGCGCACCCGCTGGCCGATGCCATCCACCGCGCCGACCTGAAGATGTACGATGCCAAGCACGAGAAGAACCGCGTGTCTGTGTCCATTTTACCCCCCCCCGCAACGGGATTTTGATGTAGAATAAAACGGAAGTATAAAGGAGCATTCCAATCATGACCCTGCAGGAATTTTACGCCCGCATCGGCGGCGATTATGAGAACACCCTCCGCCGCATCCCCAGCGAAGCCTTGGTGCGCAAGTTTGTGCTGAAATATCCGGGCGACCCCAGCTTTACCCAGCTGAAAGATGCCCTGGCCGCCCAGGATTGGGAGACCGCGTTCCGTGCCTCCCACACGCTGAAAGGCGTGGCCCAGAACTTGGGCATGGAGCATCTGTATCAGGTGTCCTCGGCCCTGTGCGAGGGAGTGCGCGGCCCCAAACCCCTGACCGATCCCGCCCTGTGGCCCCAGGTAGAGGAAGCCCACGCCCAGGTGCTGGCAGCGATTGCTGAATTGTAAGCACCGCTAAAGCCTCCCTTGTGTAAAGGGAGGTGGCTGCGCGTTAGCGCAGACGGAGGGATTGTGGCCTTGCCAGTACATTGACTTACCCGATATGTGTAGGGGCGGATGCTTGCATCCGCCCGCGGGTCGATGCAAGCATCGACCCCTACAATTATCCCGAAAGACGAGCATTCCCGTAAAGTCACAATCCCCCACCGGCTTTGCCGGAGCCCCCTTTGCACAAGGGGGCCTTTGAGTTCGTCAGGAGTGTTGCCACGATGAAAGCTGCAGAACGTCCCTGCCTTCTGCATCGGTTCTTGGCCCTGGCCGCGGCGCTGTTGCTGCTGGGCGGCCTGGTTTTTTCCCCTGCCCTTGGCCTGCATGTTCAGGCCGAGGCGGATACCTCTGCCCAAAAACTGCGGGTGGGCTACTATGCCTACACCGGCTTTAATATGATCGATGCCGACGGCGCTTACAGCGGCTACAGCTATGAGCTGCTGCAAAAAATCGCGCGGTATCGCAATGTCACCTACGAATACCTCGGCTATGACGGCGATGTAGACAATGCCGTTGCCATGCTGGCCGCCGGTAAAGTTGACGTGATCGCCACCCTGCGCAAGACCCCGGAGCGGGAGGAAATTCTGGACTTTACCGCCAACCCCGTAGGCACCGTAAGCACTATGCTGACGGTACGCGCCGGCAACCGCACCATCACCGCCGGGGACTACAGCACCTACGATGGCATGACGGTGGGCTTCTCCCGCGATGGCAACGGCCGCAACCAGAGCTTTATTGAGTTTGCGGCGGACCATGGGTTCAGCTATACTTCGGTGTTTTATGATACCGATGCCGAGCTGGCCGAAGCCCTGCGCAAAGGCAAAATTACCGCAGCTGTAAGCAACGCCAACCGCACCACCACCGATGAATGGGTGCTGGAAACCTTCGATGAAACGCCGCTTTACATGGCCGTGCGCAAAGGCGATGCCCACACCATGATGCTGCTGAACGATGCCCTCATCGCAATGGACCGGCAGGAACCCTCCTGGCAGGTCACCCTGCACGAGAAGTACACCAACACCAGCCAAAGCTCCAAACTGGCCCTGACCGCCGAGGAACAGGCCTACCTATACAATTCCAACGCCACCGGCAAGGTGTGGACTGTGGCCGTCAACCCCGACCGCTACCCCTACTCCTATAAAGATAAAAAAGGCAATTGGATGGGTATTTCGGTCAAACTGTTCGGCATTTTGGCCCAGCGGGCGGGCATCCGCTACCGGCTGCTGGATGCCGACACCCGCGATGACTATATGGCCCTGCTGCAGAACGGCAAGGCCGAGTTGAGCCTGGCGCTGTTCAACGATCTTTCCCACGCCGAACAGCTGGGCTACAAGCTGACTGACCCGTATCTTTCGGCGGGTTTCTCCTGGGTGCGGCTGCGCAAAAACACCGAGATGCAGACCATCGGCACGGTGGACCTGCTGGCCAAGGATGCCGCCGGTATCCTCCTGCCCAGCAAAAACACGGTGTACACAACCTATCCCTCCTTCGAGGATTGCCTGACCGCCCTGCGCAGCGGCGAGATCGATGCCTATTATACTTACACCTACCAGGCCGAGCGCCTGCTGTACGACAACCTGCAAAACGACCTGACCAGCACCCTGACCGGCGGCACGGCGGAATTTTCCGTTGGTGTATCGCAGGATATCGATGTCATGCTGCTGGGCATTTTAAACAAGAGCGTCCAAAGCCTGAGCGATGAGGAAGTCGATGAAGCCATCCGCAGCTTTACCGCGCTGGAGGAGCAGTCCTTCTCGATGACCCGCCTGGTCTACCAGTACCCGCTGGTGGTGACCCTGCTGGGTGTCTGCGCCCTGTGTGTGCTGGTGTGCATTATCCTGCTGGTGCGGGCGCACGGTTTCCGCCGGGAGATGACCGCCGCCCTGCGCAAGGCCGAGGAAGCCAGCCAGGCCAAGACAGAGTTCCTTTCCAACATGTCCCACGACATCCGCACCCCCATCAACGGCATTATGGGCATGCTGGATATTGCCGAGAATAACTTTGACGACAAGGCCCGTGTGCAGGACAGCCTGACCAAGATGCGCGGCGCGGCCAGCCACCTGCTGTCCCTTATCAACGATGTGCTGGACATGGCTAAGGTGGAAAGCGGCACCATGCAGATGCTGGAAGCTGACTTTGACCTGCGCGCACTGCTCAACTCCTGCTGCGGCATCATTGAGGGGCAGCTGAACGACCGCGATGTGACCCTGACCAAGCAGATCGGCCCGTTCTGGCATCCCCGCCTGCGGGGCAGTGAGCTGCACATCCGCCAGGTGCTTTTGAACATCCTGTCCAACGCTGTCAAATACACGCCGGACGGCGGCACCATCAATTTTTATGCCCGCGAAACGCTGTTTGAGGAAGGGCTTGTTCACCTGCGCATCGAGATCGCCGACACCGGCATTGGCATGAGCGAGGAATTTTTGCAGCATATCTTTGAGCCGTTCACCCAGGAGCAGCAAGGCAGCCGCACCACTTACAAAGGCACCGGCCTGGGCATGGCCATCACCAAAAAGCTGGTGGACCAGATGCACGGCTCGCTGGATGTGGAAAGTACACCGGGCAAGGGTTCCACCTTTACCGTCCGGCTGAGCCTGCCCATTGCCCAGACTGCCTACGATGCTCCCCAGGAAGAACCGCCCGCCGACCTGCACGGCCTGCACCTGCTGATGGCCGAGGACAACGAGCTGAACCGGGAGATCGCCGTGACCCTGCTGGAAGAACAGGGTGCGACCATCACCAACGCCGAGAACGGCCGCGAAGCCGTGGAGCTGTACCAGACCTCGCCCCAGGGCACCTTCGATGCGATCCTGATGGACGTAATGATGCCCGAGATGAACGGCCTGGAAGCCACTCGTGCCATCCGCGCCTTTGAGCATTGCCCGCCGGAGAGCGGCATCCCCATCATCGCCATGACCGCCAACGTCTTTGCCGATGACGTGAAAGCCTGCCTGGAAGCAGGCATGAACTCCCACGTAGGCAAGCCGCTGGATATGCAGGTGCTGGCGGCAGAGATTTCCCGCCAGGTACGGCGGTATACCTTGCTGCGGGAGGGTCTGGACTTTACAAAATTAGGAAATTAAAAAATCCGCGTTTTCCTATTGCAATCTACAACTTCACAGGCGTATAATTAATTGGTTATTTGTGAATGCAGCGCCGCACAATTCCCGCCGTCTCGGCGCTTGGGATTGTGCGGCATTGTCTTTATGTGTAGAGGGAGGATGTATCAATGGCAACGAAGTATATTTTTGTTACCGGCGGTGTCGTTTCGGGGTTGGGCAAGGGCATTACCGCCGCCAGCCTGGGCCGCCTGCTGAAAACCCGCGGCCTGAAAGTGGCCAGCCAGAAACTGGACCCGTATATCAATGTGGACCCCGGCACGATGAGCCCGCTGCAGCACGGCGAGGTGTTTGTGACCGATGACGGCACCGAGACCGACCTGGACTTGGGCCATTACGAGCGCTTTACCGATGAGAACCTGAACAAATACTCCAACCTGACCACCGGCAAGGTCTACTGGAACGTGCTGAACAAGGAGCGCCAGGGTGCTTACCTGGGCCAGACTGTCCAGATCATCCCCCATATCACCAACGAGATCAAGAGTTATATCTACAACCTGGCTAAGAGCACCGAGGCCGACATCGTTATCACCGAGATCGGCGGCACCACCGGCGACATCGAGAGCCAGCCGTTCCTGGAAGCCATCCGCCAGGTGGGCATTGAGCAGGGCCCCGAGAACGTCTGCTACATCCACGTGGTGCTGGTGCCCTACATCTCCGGCTCCGATGAGTACAAATCCAAGCCCGCCCAGCACTCCTGCAAGGAGCTGCAGGGCATGGGCATCGCCCCCAACGTCATTGTGCTGCGCGCCGATGGCCCCGTGGGCAGCGACATCAAGCGCAAGATCAGCATGTTCTGCAACGTCCGTCCGGACTGCGTTATTGAGAACCTGACCATGCCCAGCCTGTACGAGTGCCCGCTGATGCTGGAAGCTGCCGGCCTGACCAACGTGGTGGCCCGCCAGCTGCACCTGCAGACCCCGCCCACCGACCTGACCGAGTGGAAAGAACTCATCAGCCGCATCGCCACCCGCAGCCGCAACTGCCGCATCGCCCTGGTGGGCAAGTACGTCAAACTGCATGACGCGTACCTGAGCGTGATGGAAAGCCTCTACCACGCCGGTTTCGAGAACGAGAGCAAGGTCGAAATCAAGTGGGTGGACAGCGAGACCCTGGTGGACCAGGACCGCTGCGCCGAAGAATTTACCGATGTGGACGGCATCATCGTGCCCGGCGGCTTCGGCGACCGTGGCATCGAGGGTATGATCCAGGCCGCCCAGTATGCCCGCGAGAACCACATGCCCTACTTTGGCATCTGCCTGGGCATGCAGATCATGGTGATGGAGTACGCCCGCAATGTGCTGGGCTACGCCGATGCCAACTCCAGCGAGTTTGCCCCCGAGGGCCAGCACAACGTTATTGACCTGATGCCGGACCAGCAGGGCGTGGAGACCAAGGGCGGTACGATGCGCCTGGGCAAGTACCCCTGCACCATCGCCCCCGGCACCAAGATGGCCGAGTGCTACGGTACACTGGAGATCGATGAGCGCCACCGCCACCGCTATGAGTTCAACAACGAATTCCGCGCCGAGTTCGAGGAAAAGGGCCTGGTCATCGCCGGTACCAGCCCGGACGGCCGCCTGGTCGAAGCCGTGGAGATCCCCGGCCGTGACTTCCACCTGGGTGCCCAGTTCCACCCCGAGTTCAAGAGCCGCCCGAACCGCGCCCACCCGCTGTTCAAGGGCTTCATCGCCGCCGCCCTGAAATACCAGAGCGCCCACACCCCCACCGACCACCCGGCATCCATTGGGGAATAAGTACAACCTTTTGAGCCTCCCTCTGCGAGGGAGGTGGCTGCGCGCCAGCGCAGACGGAGGGAGAGAGCCTTACACCAACCCGAAATATTTCGGACACAGGTAAGTTTCTCTCCCTCCGCCCCTTCGGGGCACCTCCCTCCCAGAGGGGGCCTTTTCTATTTGCAAAAAAATTAAAAAAACTTCCCTCTCCCTGCAACAATTCTGACACATCCGTCGTTTCTAACTATAGAAGCTTCTGAAATCACCCCCAAAAACAACCAGGTCAAAATCGCACAATTTCCCCCGTGAATGTCGATAGTTTCTTGGTGCGTTTTTGTCTTGTTTTCGCCGGGTTTTCCGGCGTATAATGCCTATATCATAGAAGTACCGCCCGGCCCCTGCCCTGCGGCCATTCCAAAGGAGTTTTCTATGCGCAACTGGTGTGCGCGTCACCCCATCTACTTTATGGGGCTGTACGCATTGTTTTACTTAACCTTTTTCGCCCTGCTAGAGCGCACCATCCAGACACCTGATCTGTGGGTGCATTGCCGCTTGGACGACCTGATTCCTTTCTGCAAATATGCCATTGTACCGTACTTTATGTGGTTCCCGTGGATCCCGTTCACGCTGTTTTTCATCCTGTACAAGGGTACACGGGCGGACTTTTGGCGGCTGTGCCTGCCGCTGTTTGCCGGTATGACCATGGCACTGCTGTTCTACGCCATCGTGCCCAACGGCCTGGCCCTGCGCCCGCGCTACGTACCCGGCAATGACATCTTCGCCCAGGCGGTACGGTCACTCTACCGCACCGATACGCCGATGAACGTCTGCCCGTCCATCCACGTGTTCAACTCGGTCACGCTGATGCTGGCCTACTACCGCACCCGCTGCTTCGACAACCCGCGCCTGCGCTGGATGCGCCCTGCCGCTGCGGTACTTTGCGTGTCAATCACACTTTCCACCATGCTGTTGAAACAGCACAGTGTGATCGACGTGGTGTTTGGTATGCTGCTGGCTTTTGCCCTGGACGGCATCGCCGCCGAGGTGCAGCGCAATCCCCAGCCCAGCCGCCGCAACCGCCGCCAGCGCCAGCCGGAGTGGATGTAAATTGCTGCTTATTTACTAAGCCTCCCTCTGCGAGGGAGGTGCCCCGAAGGGGCGGAGGGAGAGAGCCTTCCTTCAATTCAAAGCCTTAATTCAAACAGAAAAAACCTGCACAGTTTCAATGCTGTGCAGGTTTTATTTTTTGCGTTATAATGCGTAAATTAAAATGCCCAGGATAATCAGCACCAGCGCGCCGATCTTTTTAGGGTTCATCTTCTCGTGGAAGATCACCACGCCGAAGAACGTCACATAGAGGTAGCCGGTAGCTTCCAGCACGGGACCGACATTCAGCGGCACCCCCTTGTAGGCCAGCATCGTCAGCAGCGAGCAGCCCACAAACAGGCCGTAGCCTAAAATCACGCGCCAGTCGGTGTACTCGGCCAGCAGGGATTTATGCTGGCGCAGGGCGGCTTTTTTCAACAGCACCTGGGACACCGATGCCAAAAAGGTGCTGAGCAGATAAAGTGCCACATAGGGCAGCTGTGCCTGGTTCATTGGCCGCCCTCCCCTTCGTTGTCAGCCCGCACAAACAGCACGATACCCACAATAATAACCGCTGCACCGATAAACTGGCGCAGAGTGATGCTCTCGCCAAACAGCAAAAAGCCCAGCAGAATGCCCCACACTACCGTGATGGCCTTATTGGCGTAGGCGGTGGTCAGCGGCAGATGCTTGATGACCTGCTGCCAGCCAAAGGCATACACCACCAGCGCCGCCAGCATGCCGCCGTACAGCAATATGAATCCCACACTCAAAAACGGCTGTTGCGCCGCCAATTTACTGCACACACTGCTGCCCGCGTACACCCCCAAAATCAGGTGCAGCAGCAGGAACCATTTTGCCTGTTTCACTGGGCATCCCCCTCATGGTGCAGATATTCACGCGCCACATACTGCGGGGCGGCGTTGGCGCACATGTAGATGCGGCCGACATACTCGCCGATCAGGCCCAGCACCAGCAGGATCATACCGCCCAACAACAGCAGTAGCGCCGTGGTGGATGCCCAGCCCATGGGGGCCGCGCCGCGGACAAAGTGGTCGATGATGATGTAGCTCAGATACAAAAAGCCAAAGCCCGCAAACACCGTGCCTGCGTAGGTAGCCAGGCGCAGCGGCTTGACAGAAAAGGACGTAAAACCGTTCATCCAAAGATTCAGCAGTTTGCTGAGGGTGTAGCCGGAGCGGCCTTCTTCCCGCGCGCGGTGATGCACCGACACATTGGCAATGCGCTTGGTTGAGCGCAGCACCAGGCCGATGACGTAGGGGTAGCAGTGCTCGTACCGCAGCATTTCGTCCACGATGAACCGCCGGGCGGCAAAGTAGCTGTTGACCACCAGCTCCGGCGGCTTGCCCAGCATGACCTCGGTCATTTTGCTGTTGACCCAGCTGCCCAGGTTGCGCCAGCCAGCCTGACGTTTGTTATCGTAGCTGGCGTAGACGACATCGTAGCCCTCATTGATCTTATCCAGCAGTTTGCCCACCTCATTGGCGGGGGTCTGGCCGTCATCGTCCAGACAGACGATGATATCGCCGGTACACTGGTGGAACCCCGCCATCAGCGCGGCATGCTGGCCGAAGTTTTTCGCCAGGTCCACGCCCTGCACATGGGGGTCCGCCGCTACCAGCTTGCGGATGGTGCCAATCGTATCATCGGGCGAGCAGTCGTTGACCAGCACGACCTCGTAGTCGTACTGGGGCAGGGTCTGCATTGTTGCCGTCAGTTCCTCATGTACCGCCGCCAGCGTATGCTCTGAGCGGTAGCACGGGATCACAAAAGAAATTTTCTGCATGTCGTTTCGTCCTTTTATTGTGTATCGGGCCGTTCATACACGATCAAGTCCTCGGTGGAGATGACCTGCTGCCAGCCGTCCGCCAGCAGGCGGGCTTCGGCATCGGTACCGTGGTTGACCATGGCGTAGCGGGAGTAAATCGGTTCGTTAGGGTCGGCGATGAGGGTGTTCATGTCGAACTCAATACCCATACCCGCCGGGACACCGTACAGATACCCGTGGAACACATCGTCCGCGTAGGCGTAGGCCAGGGTGTTATCCCAGGGGTCGGCGCTGGCGCGGGCATCCATGCGCTCCTGCAGGGCGGTCTCCACGGCTGTGATCTGGCTGCCCATCTCATCAAAATAGGTGGACAGGGTGCTGCGCTCGGCATTGATGGGCAGCAGTACGACTGCCAGCACCGGCAGCCAGACAAGGCCGCGGGCAGCATCCTCGACCACCACTGCCGCCAGCAGCAGGATGGACAGCAGCATCAGATGGCGGGGCGCGATGTTATACAAAAACACCAGTACCAGCGCAATGATGCCGGTGCAGCCCAAAGCGCAGGCTTTCAGCGGGCTGGGGCAGCCAGCGCGGCGGTCCAGCACAAAACAGACCAGCGTTACCGCTAGTATCATCAGAAAAATCACGCAGCCACGGCCGAAGTAGGTCTTTTCTACAAAGGTACGCGGAATATCCTGTCCGATGGTTGCCAATTCCTTGGCAGCATGCTGCAGTTCGTACACGATGGCCTCGCCGATTTTGCCGTGAGCCAGCAGCTGCAGGCCGCCAAAATCCATACCGCCGCCGCTGAAGTAGGAAGCGGAGAGCTTTGTCATCGAGAACAGGGCTACCCCAAAGCTGAGGATTGCCCCCCCTAGGCAGAAATTACGGCGCTTTTTATCGGCCCAGACGGCCGCCAGCGGGAACACCCAGAACAGCAGCGCGTAGGGGCGGAAGATCGTTTCCAGCCCACAGGCCAACATCGCAGGCACCAGCCACCAATGCGAGCCGCCCCGCAGCAGCGCCGCCGTGGAACCGGCAATGACCAGCGCCAGCATATAATGCAGCGCTTCGGAGGAGCCGCAAAAGCTGCTTACCAGCGGCATCCACAGGCAGACCAGGCCGCCGTAGCACAAAATCTGCTGGCCGACATTCAGCCGCGCGGCCGCTGTAAACACGGCCACGCCCAACGCCAGAAACAGCACGTTGCACCAGAACATCGTGTTGACGCTGGCACCAAACAAGCGCCCGGCCAGGCCGTAGACCCAGATAAGCACCGGGCCCCAGGCACCGTAGCGGCCAATGTCGGCGGTGCCCTCGTTATAGCCAAAGTAGCCCAGCGGGCCGCCGTGGGCGATGACGCTGACCACCTGGCGGTTGTAAATCACTTCATCATTATCGATATTGGGCGGCATCCACACCTGCCACAGCGGGGTGCGGAACGCCAGGGTGTAAAACAGCAGCAGAAACAGCAACGCGCCCGCGATGCCAAGGGGCACCGGGGGCGTCTTTTTCAGCAGTCGTTTCAACTTATCCATACAGGTATTCTCCGTCTGCTTTTGTACGTTATTGTGCAATTTTTGCCATAAAGACCACATCGCGGTACACACCGTCCAGTTTCACCATGTCGCGGAAGGTGCCTTCCTCCACAAAACCGGCGGCGGCGTAGCTGCGGCGGGCGGGGGTATTCTCGGCCAGTACGCGCAGGCTGATGCGGTGCAGGTTCAGCGCAGTAAAACCGAAATCGGTAAACAGGCGGGCAGTCTCGGTGCCAAATCCCTTACCGCGGGCGCTCTCCTCGCCGATGAAGATGCCGTACTCGGCACTATTAAAAGTATGGTCCACATCCCGGTAGTACACCGAGCCGACCGGCGTATCAGCGGCCTTATCCACGATGATGTACTGCACAACATCGCCGGTGGCAACCTTGGTTTTCAGCCAATTGCGGTGCATTTCGGGGGTGAAAGTCTGGCGGAAGATAAAGTTATCCCGCACCGAGGGGGTGTTGCGCCAGCGCACGATATTGTCGGTGTCGGCATCGGTGATGGGCCGCAGCACGACCTTTTCACCGGTCAGGATGGGCAGATTTTCCATACAGGTTCCTTTCGCGTTTCTCAGATTCGGCGGTCAGCCGCGCTCATACACAGCGGTGGACGCGCTTTCGTACAGCAGGGCCCAGCCGTTTTCTTCCAGGTATTGGGCCGCATCGCTGTCGGTATTCGTCATAACATAGCGGGAATGTATCTCGTTGGCAGGGTCCATAAGATACGTATCTTCGTCAAATTGCAAGCCCATGCCATCGGGCACGGCATACAGCATGCCAAAGTGACTGCCGCCGCCCAAGACGTAGGCACACACATGGTCCCACGGGTCATCGCTTGTCAGGCGGGCCTGGCTCTCGGTCAAGGCCGCTTGCAGGTCGGCGACTTCCTGCGACAATTCTGCATGATACGCGGGCATCGCAAAGGTGGACGTATCACTGTCCCCTCTTGCCGTGGTCATGCGGATGCCTGCCACGCTTAGCGCCGCCAGCAGCACGGGGGCGGCCGCGGCGGTCAGGGGCGGCTGCTCGGCAGCCAGGGCCGCCAGCAGCAAAATATCGTACACGATGGTATGGCGGGAAGCCTCGCCCGGGCGGTACATCAGCATCAGCGCCAAAAACACCACCAGCGTGACCACCAGCGCACACACTTTCCAGAACACCGGCTGCTTGTGCGCGGCGTTCCAGATCACGCAAGCCAGCGTAACCGCCAGCAGCGCAAACAGCAGCAAATAGCAGCTGCCCACGCGGGTGCCATCGGCGATCTCCTGCCCCAGCTGCTGCCACACGCCCAGCAGCTTATAGTAAACACTGCGGGCAGCGGCCCAAAGGTGACCGTGGAGCAGTTCTTCCACTGCACCCAGATCCACATTGGTAAAAAGATACGGTGCGTAGAACTTTTTCATCAGCACCAGCGTACCAACGGCGGAAACCGCCGCCCCGGCCACCGTGCCGCCAACCAGCCCACGGCGGGGCCAGGCCAGCACCAGCGGGAACAGCCACAGCACGGCGTTATAGGGCCGCACCAGCGTGGCGGCGGCGCACAGCGCAAACAATGCCGCCCAGGCCGCACCCGTATACTTGCACCCACGGCGGATGCCTGCGGCCATGCCCAGCACAGCCAGCACCAGCGCGTAGTGCAGCGGCTCCTGCATGGCAGAAAACACATACCGCACCGGGGCGTTCAGCGCAGCGATCCCCACGCCGAACAACAGCTGGCGCTTCCAATCCAGGCGGGTGCCCCACACGAAGCAGAGCCAGCCCGCCAGCACAAAAAACACGTTGCAATATAAAAAAGCATTCTGTCCGCGAAAAAGCAGCCCCGGGATGGCGTACAGGTAAAACACCGCAGGCCCCCAGGCGGCAAAGCGGCCGATCTCGGCGTGAGACTCGTTAAACCCAAAGTACCCCTGCGGCGCGCCGCGGGTCACCACCGCCGAAAGCTGCTTGGCGTAGTAGACCTCATCGCTCCACGCGCTGGCGGGCAGGTAAATTTTGCCCAGCGGCACACCGTAGACGAGCCGCACATACGCCAGCAGAAACACCAGCGCTGCGGCCACGGTGCAAACCAGCCTTGCCAAGGCGGGCAGGGTCTTACTTTTCATAGAACTCCAGCACTTTGGCGATGACCTTGTTCTGGTCGTCCTCGGTCAGGCCGTAGTACAGGGGCAGGCGCACCAGGCGCTCGCTCTCGGCGGTGGTGTAGACATCCTCGCCGTCAAAGCGGCCGAACTTCTCACCTGCCGGGGCGGAGTGCAGCGGAATGTAATGGAACACCGCCAGAATGTCGTTTTCTTTCAGGAAGCGGATGAACTCGGTACGCTCGGCCAGGTCCTTGCACTTCAGGTAGAACATGTGGGCGTTGTGGATACAGCCTTCGGGGATGTGCTGCAGTTCGATCTTGCCCGCGTCCACCAACGGCTGGAAAGCCTCGCGGTAGCGGTGCCAGCTGGCCAGGCGGTTTTCGTTGATCTCGTCCGCATGCAGCAGCTGGGCCCACAGGTAGGCGGCATTCAGTTCGCTGGGCAGGTAGCTGTCGCCAAAATCCACCCAGGTGTACTTATCCACCTGGCCGCGGAAGAACTTGGCGCGGTTGGTGCCTTTTTCGCGCAGGATCTCGGCGCGCTCGTTATAATCGGGGTTGTTGATGACGAGAGCGCCGCCCTCACCCATCGAGTAGTTTTTCGTCTCGTGGAAAGAGTAGCAGCCAAAGTCGCCGATGGTGCCCAACGCCTTGCCCTTGTAGCTGCTCATCACGCCCTGGGCGGCATCCTCGACCACCATCAGGTTATGGCGGCGGGCGATGTCCATGATGGTGTCCATCTCGCAGGCCACACCGGCGTAGTGCATGGCGATGATGACCTTGGTCTTATCGGTGATGGCGGCTTCGATCTTGGTCTCGTCAATGTTCATCGTGTCGGGGCGCACGTCCACGAACACCAGCCTGGCCCCGGCCAGCACGGCGGCGGTGGCGGTGCTGGAGAAGGTGAAGCTGGGCAGGATGACCTCGTCACCGGGATGGATATCGCACAGCAGCATGGCCATGTCCAGGGCGGTGGTGCCGCTGGTGGTCAGCAGCACTTTCTGGGCGTGGAAGCGTTCTTCCATCCAGCTGTTGCACATCTTGGTAAAGGCACCATCGCCGCAGATTTTGTGCGCATCGATGGCCTGTTTAACATAGTCCAGTTCGTCCCCAACGCAGGGGGGCACATTAAAAGGGATCATGGCAAATGCCCTCTTTCCTTACAAAATTCGATACTTATTAAATAGTATAGCACACTATGCCTGTTTCCACAAGGCGCGGGCTTACTTTTTCACGCGGGTGGTGTTGTAGGCGCGCAGCAGCAGCACGGCGTACCACAGCATCATGATGCTGAACACGATGAACGCAAAGGATGCCACCGTGGCCGCCCCGGCAAAAAAGTGGGCCACGCTGTACACCGCCAGCGGCAGGGCGGCGGCAATCGGCATTTTGGCGTTTTTACCCTCGGTGTACCCGGCAATTTTCAACATCTGCGCCACGGTGGCCCACAACAGCCACAGGGCCACGGCCCGCAGCAGCGGGGCCAGCCAGGCGGGGCCGGCCAGGGTGCCGCACAGCACCAGTTCCAGCACCAGCTGCACGGTGCCGCAGGCCAGCACGGGCAGGGCGCGGCGGCCCAGCAGCAGGTAGCCCACCAGCGCCAGCACCGTCAGCGAGACTTCCTGCAGGGCAGTGCCGTCGGGCATAGCCATCATGGCGCGGCCAGCGGATGCCACCCCCACCAGCAGGTAGGCCAGGGCGGGACGATTGCGTTTATCCATAGGGGTAAATCCTCCGATTTTTTACAATTTTCATCGTATTATCATACCATGAATAGCCAGGGCTTGCAAGCGCAGCCTGTGCGGCGTATAATAGATTTTATTCTGCCGCATGTGCGATTTAAAGCGGCAGACACGTATGGAGAGGAAGTTGTGCAATATGGAATTTTCCCATCGTTTGGACCTGTTCGGCCCGGAGATCTTTGCCGCGCTGAATGATAAAAAGGTCGCGCTGGAGGCCGATGGCTGCCACCTGTTCAATTTAAGCGTGGGCACGCCGGATTTTGCCCCGGCTGACCACATCAAGCAGGCGCTGATCGACGCTGCCAAGGACAACGACAACTGGAAGTACAGCCTGCGGGACCTGCCCGAACTGCTGGAGGCCGTGTGCGGCTACTACAAGCGCCGCTTTAACGTGGACACCATCACCCCCGACAAGGTGATGAGCTTCGCCGGCTCCCAGGACGGCATCGGCCATCTGGGCCTGGCGCTGTGCAATGACGGTGACGTGGTGCTGCTGCCCGACCCCTGCTACCCCGTCTTTATGACCGGCAGCAAACTGGGCGGTGCCGAGCCCTGGTACTACAAACTGACGAAAGAAAACCACTTTCTGCCTGACGTGACCGCCATTCCCGAGGAGGTAGCCCGCAAGGCGAAGTTTATGCTGGTCAGCCTGCCGGCCAACCCGGTAGGCAGCATCGGCACACCGGAATTGTACGCCCAGCTGGTGGATTTCTGCCGTAAATACGATATTTTGCTGGTACATGACAACGCCTACAGCGATATCATCTTCGATGGTGCCCACGGCGGCAGCATCTTCAACACCCCAGGGGCCGAGGAGTGCGCAGTGGAGTTCTTCTCCCTGAGCAAAAGCTTCAACGTCACCGGTGCGCGCATCAGCTTTTTGGTCGGCCGCCCCGATGTGATCGCCGCCTGCAAAAAGCTGCGCACTCAGATCGACTTTGGCATGTTCCTGCCGGTGCAGAAAGCTGCCATTGCCGCCCTGACCGGCCCGCTGGACAGCGTAAAGCGCCAGTGCGGCGAGTATCAGGCCCGCCGCGATGCCCTGTGCGGCGGCCTGCGCAGCATCGGCTGGAATGTGCCCGACAGCCACGGCAGCATGTTTGTGTGGGCCCCGCTGCCCACCGGCTACACCGACAGCATGGCCTTCTGCCTGGAGCTGATCGACAAAGCCGGTGTGATCTGCACACCGGGCTTCAGCTTTGGCCCCAGCGGCGAGGGGTATGTCCGTTTTGCCCTGACCCTGCCGGTGGAGCGTATCCAGGAAGCCGTGGCATCGATTGCAGCCAGTGGGATGATCCGATAACAGAAACAAAAGCAAATAAAACAGCCCCCGCCTGTGTAGTACAGACGGGGGCTGTGTTTATGCAGGTTTATGGATTTTTTCGCTTTCAGGTTTGTTGCAGGTTACTGCTCTGCTTCCGTTTCAGCGGCGGCCTCTGCTGCGGCAGCTTCACGGGCCTGGGGGCCGTTTTCACGCACAGCGGCGCGCAGGGCCTTCTGGATGGCCGGGGTGATCTCCACCCGCTGCAGCAGAGATGCCAGCAGTTCCGGGAACTGCTTGGCGGGCAGCTGCTCGGCTACCACAAGGGCCAGGTATTCGGCATGGGACATAGCAGGCTCAAAGGTGCGGGCATACGTTTTGCCGCTGCGCACAAAGCCAACCTCCCGCAGAACACCCTTTGCCATCAGGCTGTTCAGCATCGAAAAGATCGAGCGTTCTTTCCACTTGCGGTCCTCGCAGGTGTGGATGACCTCGGTCTGGGCCATGGGGTGGTCTGCCTGCCAGAAAATTTCCATAATCTGCTGTTCACTTTTTGTCAGGTGCACGCTTGAACTCTCCCTTACTGCATAGTTGCAAATCTATTACCATAATATAGGTGAATGAATCAATTGTCAATACTTTAACAGTAATTTTTCGGAAAAATTTTCCGTTATTATCTAACGCAGTTCCCAGCCATCGTTTTGCCACACTTTTGCCACACGCAGATTCCGTTTTGACGGCCCAGCGCACGATTCACGCAGTGTGGCAAATATGTGGCATTTTTTAGCCACACTGTGTCCGCTTTGTGGTTTTCCTGTTTTGCCTGCTGGTTTTTCTGTTACTTTGCTCCCACTTTTCGACAATTTTTTCTTTACGATTTTATGGACTTTTCGTTCATCTTCGCCAGGCATTCATCAGCCGGGCCAGGGCACGTTTTTCCAACCGGGAAACATAGCTGCGGCTGATGCCCATCTTGTCGGCGGTCTGCTGCTGGGTGGCCGGGCGCTCCCCGCCCAGGCCGTAACGCAGCTGCAGCAGCGCCCGCTCCCGCGCGGGCAGGGTGTCTACCAGGCGGCGCAGGCGGGCGGCATCGGCGCGGCGCTCGCAGTCGTCCTCCATCACGGTATCATCGGGCAGGGTATCAGCCAAAGTCAACTGCCCGCTGCCGGATTCCAGCGGCTCCTGCAGCGAGACCGTTGTGCCTTCGCGGCGGATTTTTCGTAACTCCATCCGTAACTCGTTTGCTATTCTCCCCCCAACGCGCTTTTGCGGCGCTGAGGGGCCGCGTTTTTCCCAAGCAGTCATCCTCCTCGTCCTCGTAATCTACATCGGCAAACGGCTCCAAATCGTCCGTGTCGTCCTCGTCATCACTGCCACCACTTATGGTCGGGAGGTCCGGGTACTCGATTTCTTCGTCCGGCACGCCGAACAACACCACATGGGCGTTCGTACCATCCCAAACCACCTTGCGGACAAGGGTGCGGATCGCCGCGCGTTTTTCTTCCACGGTCATGGTATCAATATTAGATTTGAACATCGTCAGCAGCTGCCGGAACACATCAAACTCAATGTCACTGAGGTGGTACTGCTCCGTCAGACCTTCCAATTCCTGAATCCGGGAATCAATGTTCCGGCACTCCTGACTCAGCTTCTCAATTCGCTTGATGACAAGTTCCCTCGCCGTGCTGTCATCCACAGCCGCGAGGGAGTCCACCAGTGCCTCAACCTTCTTCTCAGTCTCCGCCTTCTCACGGCGGGCAGCTGCAAGGCGGCTCTCATAGTCGGTGCGGTTGCCTGTGTAGAATTTTCGGCTTTGCTCCAACTGTGCGATGAACACGCCCTGATTGTCCTCCATTACTTTGATTTGCTCAATGATTGCCAAGTCCAGCGTGTTGCCGTTGGCATTCCGCTCATTACACAGCTTGTGCTTGCTGCGATCCTTCATTTTGCAGACGTAGGTGTAAATCCGCTTTCCGTCCGCTGTTTTGCGCTTGCTCAGCTTCGGGTACATTCTGCTGCCGCAGCGGCAGAACAGAAGCCCTGTCAGCAGCGCTTCATTGCCGCGCGGTTTGCGGTAGGCTTTCGACTTATTGCGCTGCAAGGATTCCTGTATCCGTATCCACTCCCTGCCGGGGATGATGCCGGGATGCTCCCCCACAGATACGATCCATTCTTCTGGCGGCAGATACCTTGTAGCACGTCCTTTTTCCTGGTCGGTTCGGTTGTAGACCATCAGCCCATGTACACCGTCGAAAGCCGCTTTGTCCGAGAAAAGGTCTGCTTCCTTATTTACAAGGTAGTTGTACACTTCGTCGTCGGCTATGACATACACAGGGTTTTGCAAAATCGACTTGATGGAGAAGCGCGTGTGGTATTTGCCGTTTTTCGTCTTGATGCCGCGCTTCATCAGTTCTGCTTCCGTGTACGTCAGCGAATCCGATTCTTGGAATATTTTATAAATCAGCCGAATCGTCTCTGCTTCTTCCGGGACCAGCTTCAGCTTGCAGGCCTTCTTCGATTTGCCGTCTATCGTTATGCGTTTAACACTTTCCGAGGCGTACCCCGTTGGGGTTATTCCGCCCAGCCAACGGCCAGTCTTTGCCAGTTCGTGCATATTGTCGCGGATGCGCTCGGCAATCGTCTCGCGTTCCAGCTGCGAGAAAACCGAGGCAATGTACATCATGGCACGGCCCATCGGCGTGCCGGTATCGAACTGCTCCCGGATGGAGACAAAAGCAATATCCAGCCGGCTCAGTTCCTCAATCAAGGTGGAGAAGTCGCTGACATTGCGGCTGATACGATCGAGGCGGTACACCACGATTGCCTTGAATTTGTGCTCATGCGCCGCCTTTATCATCCGCTTGAAGTCCGGGCGGTTCAGGTTGCCGCCGGAAAAGCCTTCGTCTTCATAGACGACCATCGACTCCGCGTAGGCATCCCCATAATGGGTGCGGATATATTCTCGGCTCAATTCGACCTGATTGCCGATGCTCTCGCCTTTGCCCGTAAACTTTGACTTTCGGGAATATACAGCAATACAGTCTTTATTTTTTGCCATTGTCAGCCCTCCTCCGGGTCAAATGCCACCATATCAAATTCACCCACAGGGAATTGCAGAACAAACACCTACTTTTTGGGATTTGCCAGCTTGTTTCCAGTTTTCATTCCACAGGCCGCAAGCACGTCCGTAAGCAGGGCGCCACACCTTCGATAGATAGCTCCGTCATACCCGTATGAATCGTTGGTTTTAATTTGACTTGCGATATATATTATATAGTATTATAACATAAATGATTCATAGTTAAAAGAACAACTCGTGAAGTTTCCTTATATAAATTTGAAAACTTGCATTACATCTGCACAACATCCGCATTGCGGTTGTATATACGTGTATAATCGCGTATGTTACAATTAGTATGTTCAAAATAGGGTTCAGCCAAAAAGGTTGGATATTTTCACCCAGAGTCGTACCTGACTTTTTTCAGGCACGGCTCTTTTTGTTTTGGACAAATTCAGATTTTGGAGGTTTTGCAGATGGCCGTAATCCGTCCACCTTGACGCAATGATTACGCAATAATAAGTCAAATACGCAAAAGGACGTATTGATTGCGTATTAGCGGCCTGTGGCTATGCTGTCGGCAGCACCTAATACGTCTCCATACGTCCTTTATGCGCAATAAGGATGGTGATTGTATTGAAAAACCGCGCAGCGATTTATCAGCGGGAAGCCGCTGATGGAAATCGCGGCTATTTCTGCCGTATTTTGCAACCTTATAGCATTTGTAACTTTATATTTTTGATCATCTTAATTTGTATATTTGCTCTCCAGTGAGACCGAAAACCTCTCCTTTCGCATAGTCAAAACACCTTAAAAGCAGCCCAAAGTGACCTCCACTTTTTTCAAAAAATTTGCAAAAAGCGGATACCTATGCTTACGAGCTATTTTCCGCATCATTATGAGCCTATTCACACATAACTCAGCGGTAACTTTCGCCGGAGTCAAGGAAGGCACGGTTAAATTCCGATGAGGTTTCTATTTTCTTTCCTCGCAATCATGCCTGCGCAAATCAACCTTTGTTGTAACCTTTAAGGCAGGTTGCTGATATCATATTGGTTCTCAAATAGCTGCTGTATTGTTCATGTCTATCTGTGATTTTATTGTTATTGTCGATCAGCCGTCCCATCAACAAACAAAAAAGCGGACAGTCTCGTCAACTGCCCACCACTTTATGTGAGGATTATAAATGCCTGTTTTTCGTGTAGAACGTACTAAAAATTTTACCATTATGAGCAATCGCCATTTGCGGGATAAGACTATCTCGTTAAAGGCTAAGGGGCTGCTCTCTCAAATGTTGTCGCTTCCCGATGATTGGGATTATACACTGCGCGGTCTTGCTGCCATCAATAAGGAAAGCATTGATGCCGTCCGCACTGCTATTCACGAACTGGAAGCTGCCGGATACATCGTCCGTTCCCGTGTCCGTGACGAGCACGGGCAACTTCGCGGCTGTGAGTATTTCGTATATGAGTACCCTCATACCGAGAATTCCGATATTGAAGACTGCAGCGTTTTTTCTACTCCGCCTGCACTGGAAATACCTGTATCCGATTCTACTGCGCAGGGAAAAGCCACACAATTAAATAAAGAAATACAAAATAAAAAGAAACAAAATACTGATCCAATCTTATCCGATACCGATGCCGTGCGGGAACAGGTGCAGGAGAACATCGAGCTGGACTTACTGTGCCACAATATGCCTGAAGCCGCCCCTGTACTTGAAGAAATCAGTGAACTTATTGTAGAGATGCTTCAAAATCAAAGCCCCGCACAGCAGCTTGGAATCAATGTTTTTCCAACAGACCTTGTTCGCAGCCGCCTGATGCAGCTGACAAGTGAGCATGTCCGTTTTGTGCTTGAGTCGCTGCGAACACGCAATAATCCCATACGAAATCCGAAAAAATACTTATTGGCCATGCTGTTCAATGCACCGGTTACAATGAACGGGCAAACATTGATTACTTCGCGCCAATCCCTCAACCGCTGTTCCGCGCGTGCAATTTCGTAAGAAGGCATCCATAGATCAGACCGTTGTAACAAGTGTTTCGCAAGGGCCTTCAAGGCGATATGCACCACTGCACGCTGGTAAGAAATAGCTTTCGCCTTTTTTAACTGTAACGGTCTCCCCGCCGCAGGTCAGCGTGCCCGCGCCATCCGTAATCAACAGCGAGACAAAGCTCTTTTCATCGGCTACGCCGTCAAAATTGCCGTGTTTGGCATCCACGGTGAAATAGTCGCACTGGGCAAGGTGCCCGCCGAAATCGTGCTTCTCCGGCGGCATGCGCAGCGTGACATCCAACGCCTTGTCAATGTGCAGGGCGCGTGGCTTGCCGTCGGCCCCTACGCGGCCATAATCGTAAACGCGGTAGGTCACGTTGGAGTTCTGCTGTACCTCGGCTACGATAATGTCCTTGCAGATGGCGTGCAGTGTGCCTGACGGGATGAAGAAGCAGTCACCCTTGTGCACGGGCACGGCGTTCAGCACCTCGGTCAGGGTGTTGTTTTTGATGCGCTGTTCAAATTCCTCTTTGCCGATTTCATGGTCAAAGCCGTAGTATAAAAACGCGCCCGGCTCACAGTCCAGCACGTACCACATTTCAGTCTTGCCGTACTGGTGCTCGTTTTTCAGGGCATAGTCGTTGGAGGGGTGTACCTGGATGGACAGATTGTTCTTGGCATCGATGAATTTCGTCAAAATCGGGAACTGCTCAAACTTCTCGCAATCGGTGCCAAGGCAGCCGGGGTAGGCGGCGACATAGTCCGTCAGTGTCGTGCCGTCGGGCAGGTAGCTGGGGCCATCCGGGTGGCAGGACAGCACCCACGCTTCGGCCAGCGGGTTTAAATCGCTCTGCACGCCAAAATCGGTGCGCAGGCGGCTGCCGCCCCACAGATAATCCTTGCAACTCGGTGTCAATTTGAGGATTTCCATATCAAAGTCCCTCCGTTCCCCAGACTTCGATCTGCGTCAATGCCGGGAACGGCGACGCATCGTAGGCCTTTTTCAACTCAAACAGTTTTAAGCTCTGCACCGTGCGCGGGGCAATAGAAAACACATGCGGCGCGGCAGTCTTGGTTAGCTGCAAAACTTCACGGCTGTCGTCGTCAAATTCCACGGTCGCCTGTGTCCAATAACTATCATGCGGAAAGTCCGCGCGCAGGGTCAGCCGCAGCTCGTCCACCGTCACCGGGCGGCCAAACTCCACGGTCAGCGCTGCGTTGGGGCCGCGGTTGATGCCCCAGCTCTGGTACGGCCAAGTGCCGTGGGCATCGCTCTCGTAAATGTCGTCCACAGCGTTGCGGGCCGCAAACACGGCATCGCCGCGCGTTTCGACGTTGGCGGATGCGTGCGGGTAAAATCCGTGGATGCCGTGGCAGTCGTAGGGGTTGAATGCGAGATTACGCCGCGCGGCTGACGGCCAATGTGTCCCCGATGCGCCGATGACTTTTAATTTAATTTCCGCCATATAATTACCCTTCCTGCTTTGCCAGCAACGCCGCACCGATGACCCCGGCGCGGTAGCCGAGGGTACAGGTGGTAATGCGGGTGTGCTTTTTGGCAAAGCCGTGGCCGAATGTCATCGGTTCAACGGCGGCGCGCAGCGGCTTTAACAGGTTTTCGCCCTGATTCGCCACACCGCCCGACAGACCGATGACCTCCGGGAAGAAGATATTGATAAGATTTGCCACGCCCACAGCCAGATAGTGGATGTAGTTGTCCACAACGGCCTGCGCGGCGGCGTCGCCCTGCACAGCCGCGTCAAAGGCCGTGCGACCGGTGATGTCAGCTTCGTTGGGAGCCAGCGTGTTGAGCATGCTTTCCGGGTGAGCGCGGCGGGCGTCCCGCGTCATGCGGATGAGTGCCGTCGCACTGGCCAGTACCTCAAAGCAGCCGGGGCGGCCGCAGGTACAGCGCGGGGCATGTCGGAACTTCCAAAACAGATTTCTATGGAAGATCAACATTACCTATGAAAAAAGCATTGCTACCGCAGTACACCGAGCGTATGTATGAATTGCCCTTGCAGAGAAAAATGTGGTGCTAGTGGCAAGAGGCAGAAGCTAATCCGGTACCTCATCTGGCAGGAATATCTGGATGTGGTAGAGGGCATCCGCAAAACAGATTTAGGTAAGAGCATTTACGAAAAACACAAGGAAACGTCTTTGTTTGCAAACTTTTAGGGAACATTTTTGGATTTTTGAAGCTACGGGTGGCTGCTGCGCGGCTTGATGATGGTTTTTTTGACAAACCGACCATTTATACCAAGAAAGTGAATCCAATGCTTCGCTTTCTTGGTATAAATGGTTTATTTTATGTAGGTTTTGATCAGCAATTCACTATACAACGAATTTACCCAGGCGAACCAGGGGCGCGTGTACTGGGACGGGTCGTCCTTGTGGACGCTCTCGTGGATGTATCCGGTGCCGTCGTCGGCGTGGGACACCATGTCAATAATCGCGCGCAGGTCCTCCTCCGGTTGGACCGTGAAGCCCTGCATGATGACTCCCATCGGCCAGACAAAGTCCGGCTTGGAGTGCGGGCTGCCCAATCCGGTCAGCGCCTTGCCCGCAAAGAAGAACGGGTTGCGGGGCGAGAGCGAGAACCGCCGGGTGTTGCGGTACACAGGGTCGGCCTTGTCGCAGTAGCCGTAGTACGGCGCGCTGAGCAGCCCCGGCACGCCCGCGTCGTCCATCAGCAGCTGGTTGCCCAGGCCGTCGGCCTCGTAGACGTACATCTTGCCGAACTCGGTATCCTCGACCGTACCGTACTTCTCGACGCCGTCGCGGATTTCCTGGCCCAGCGCGGCGGCTTCGGCGGAAAGCGCCGCGTCGTGCCAGACCTTATCCGCAATTTCGGCCATGTAGCCCAGCACCACGGCAGCGTACATGTTGGCGGGGATGTTGTAGCCGTAGGTGCAAGCGTCGTCGCTGCAGCGGAAGCCGCTCCAAGTCATGCCGGTGTAGGCCACGGGCGTGCCAAGGCCGCCGCGCACCAGTGTCTCGGTGGGCAGGTCGGTTTCGCGCTCAAAGCGGTAGGCGGACCGTTCCTCGTGGCGCTGCTCGATACGCCAGATTTTGACGATGCCCGCCATGCCCTTGTGTACGTTGTCGGTAAAGTGGTCAGTGCGGCCGGTCTCCTTCCAGAGCTGCCACGCCAAATCAACCGGGAAGCAGAGGGAATCGACCTCATACTTGCGCTCCCACTGCCAATCGGTCTGGCCGCTGCAGTCGGGGGCGTAGTGCGCGCCCGTCGGCCCGGCGTTGAACGCGTTGCCGTAGGGATCCATTGCAATGTAGAAGAACTGCTTGGCCAGCACGGTGCTGACAAAGCCGTACACCGCGTCGTTGCGCGCGGCTAACGACAGATAATGGTGTACCTGCGCGGCGGAATCCCGCAGCCACATGGCCGGGATATCACCCGTGATGATAAACAGGCTGCCGTCCAGCAGGGTCTGCACCGTGGTTTCGGCGGTGCTCAGGTAACATTTTTTAAAGCTTTCCTGCTGTTCTTCCGGCATCTGAGCGGCCAGACGCTCTGCCTCCTGCTTCAAGGCTTCAAACCAGTCAGTTGTCACTGCGGTCCTCCCAATTTTACGGTTATGGTGGGCACTGCTACTCCCGTCAGGGCCGTAGTGCGTGCATCCGGCTGGCCGCCGCCGAGGGAAAGCTCCGCATCGGCGGCGGTGTAGACCTCGTGGCCTAAGTCGTCGTACTCGGCAAAAGCCGATTTCGGCAGGGTGAACGCCACCTCGGCGCTCTGGCCTGGCTCTAGTGTCACGCGGCGGAAGGCCTTCAGGCCGCGGTGGGGCACACGGCCCGCCGCGCCGATAAGCCTCACATAAACCTGCGCGGCATCAGTGCCCGCGCGGTCACTCGTGTTTGTGACCACCGCACGCAGCGTGCAGCCGCCGTCCGGCGTAGGCGCGGCGGTCAGATTCGTATAAGCGAACGTCGAATAGGACAGCCCATACCCGAACGGGTAGAGCGGCTCATGCTCCATGAATCGATAAGTGCGGCCCTGCATGGCGTAATCGGTAAAGGGCGGCAGTTCCTCGGTAGTGCGATAGAACGTGACCGGCAGCTTGCCGCTGGGGTTGACCTTGCCAAAAAGTGTCTTGCCCACCGCCAGGCCGCCCATCTGGCCGGGGTACCACACCTGTAAAACAGCATCGCAAAGTGCAGCTTCCTTGCCCAGGGCCATTGCGCTGCCCGTGGCGTTAACGAGCACGATGGGCTTGCCCACGGCGGCGACCTCCTGAATCAGGCGGCGCTGGGGCGGGGGCAGCAGCAAGTCGGTCTTATCCGCGCCCGCGTAGCTATTGTTGGTGTCACCCTCCTCGCCCTCCAGCGTGCCGTTCAGGCCGACACAGAGGATGACCACATCGGCGCGGCGGGCCATTGCCACAGCCTCACTGCGTCGGTCGTCCGGCTCGGCCAGGGCTTCGACGTTCTCATGCCAGAGGTGGCAGCCCTCGGACACCATCATCCGCACATCCGGGTTTTCCTGCTTTGCAACGGCGCGGATGCCATCCAGCAGCGTGTAATGCTCGGTGGCCGTGCCGTTGTAGTTTCCCTTTAAAATTTCCACCGTGTCGGCGTTGGGACCAATGACCGCAATCGTCTTGCAGGCCTTGGCGTTTAGCGGCAGCAGGCCATCATTTTTCAGCAGCACCAGGCACTCTTCGGCGGCGGTTAGGGCCACGGCGTGGTGGGCGGGGGTGTCGTTTTCCTCGTAGGGTATTGCGTCAAACGGGCAGTCCTTGTCAAACATGCCCAGCCGCATCCGGGTCATCATCAGGTGGGTCACAGCGGCGTCAACGTCTTCCTCGGTGACAAGGCCCATCGCCAGCGCTTGGCGCATGTGGGGGTAGACCTGGCCGCAGTTCAGGTCACAGCCGCTGGTCAGCGCCAGGGCGGCGCTTTCCTCGACCGTGTTGGTGACTTTGTGTCCCTTGTGAAAGTCCTTGACCGCACCGCAGTCCGAGACATAGTATCCATCAAAGCCCCATTCCTCGCGCAGCATATCGTTGATAAGCGCGCGGCTGCCGCAGGCAGGTTCACCGTTCACGCAGTTGTACGCCCCCATGACGCCCTCGACATGCGCGTCCTGCACGCAGCGGCGGAACGCCGGGAAGTAGGTTTCGACCAAATCCTGCGCACTGACCTCGGCATTGAAGGAATGTCTCCCCTGCTCAGGGCCAGAGTGAGCCGCAAAGTGCTTGGCGCAGGCCGCGGCCTTCAGTCGCTTGCCATCGCCCTGGATACCTTTTACATAGGCCGTGCCCATGCGGCCCGTCAGGTAGGGGTCCTCGCCGTACGTCTCATGGCCACGGCCCCAGCGTGGGTCGCGGAAAATATTGATGTTGGGTGCCCAGAAGGTCAGCCCCTTGTACAGACCGCGGTCGTCCTCTTCCCGGGCGGCGTTGTACTTGGCGCGGCCCTCGGTGGAGGTGATATCGCCAATTTTCTGCACCAGCTCCGTGTCAAACGTCGCCGCCAGCGCAATCGACTGCGGAAAAACCGTGGCCGCGCCCGCGCGGGCCACGCCGTGCAGGGCTTCGTTCCACCAGTTGTAAGCGGGGATGCCCAGCCGCGGGATGGCCGGGGCCGCAAAGCAGATTTGCGAGAGCTTTTCGTCCAGCGTCATGCGTGCCACAAGGTCCTGCACGCGCTCGGCGTCGGGGCGGGTGGTATCGAGATAAACAGGTGTCATAGTCATACCCTCGTTGCAAAAAAGGCGCGCATCCCCAGGGAACGCGCGCCTTTTGGTTTATTGCGGATTATTCGACTTCAAAGATTGCTTCGGTCTCGACGGGAATGTTGCCGGGCAGGACGTTCATGCCGACGGCAGAGCGGGTCGGGGCACCGGCATCCTCACCAAAGAGGTCAACCAGCAGTTGGGAGCCGCCGTTGGCCACGAACGGCTGCTCATAGAAGTCGTCGGCGCTGTTGACGAAGACCAGAATCTTGACGACCTGCTTGACTTTGTTCAAATCACCAATTTCCTTTTCCAGCACAGCCAGGACATTCAGCATCGAGTTACGGGACTGAATCTGAGCTTTCTCCTTAGTCATGGTCTGGCCGACACGGCCGGTGACGGGCTTGTCAATGACAGGGCCGCAGCCGGAAATGTACACGAGGTTGCCGCCGAACCGCTTGGAGGAGGAGTACACGCCGCCCTTGGGGGGCACAGCGGGCAGTTCCAGGCCGAGTTCTTTCAGTTTAGCATAAACGTCTTTCATTGTAAATATCTCCTTTTCTACACAACAGCATGTTTATTTGCGGATGGTCACGCCGCTGTCTCTGCGGCGCAGGGTATCGTTTTCAACCACGAGCTTACCGTTGATAAGCGTCACGCGCAGCCCCGTGCAGAGCTGCTTCGGGTTGTCGTAGGTCGCATGGTCGGCAATGACCGCGGGGTCAAACACCGCGATATCCGCCTTCCGGCCCACTTCCAGCACACCGCGGTCGGCAAGTCCCAGCCGGGCGGCGGGCATGGCGGTCATCTTGTGGATGGCCTGGGGCAGCGTCAGCACGCCGCGTTCCCGCACGAAGTCCCGCAGGACCTTCGGGAAGCTACCGTACAGCCGCGGGTGCGGGCAGTCGCTAATGCCGTAGAGCGAGTCGGAAATAATCATCGACCACGGTAGCTTGGCAATCGTGTCCACGTCCTTGGGGTTCATGCTCAGCAGGATAATGCCCACCTTGCCGTCCTCGTCGCAGAGCAGTTCACACATAAAGTCGGTGGGTTCGTCGTACCCGGCCAGCTTAGCAGCGGTTGCAAAGTTCATGTTGGAGAAGCGGCGGTTTTCGGGCTTTGTCACGCTGCTGATGACGATGCGCTCCCACCCGATGGCCGTGACCATGTTATCCCAGCCGGGGTGGTCGGCGTAAATCTCGCGGCGGGCATCGGCACGGCCCTGCTCGGTGGCAAGGGCGGCCAGCGTTTCGGCCATTGTGTCCTTCATCAGCGTCGGCGGCAGCAAACTGACAAGGGTCGTCGAGCCGCCGTCGTAGGGGTAGAAGTCGGCGGTCACATCTTGGCCAGCAGCGCGGGCCTTCTCAATCAGGTCAATGGCCTGCAGGATGTTCTTGCCCCAGTTCTTGATGCCCGTCACCTTGAAGTGGCTGACGTTCAGCGGCACGCCCGCTTCCTTGGCGATTTCAATAACCTCGGCCACGCTGGGCACCAGGTTATCACCCTCGCCGCGGATGTGGGTTGCCAGCACGCGGCCATAGGGCGCGGCGGCGCTGATAAGGGAAACAAATTCCTGACGGGAGGAGTAGCACTCCGGCTGGTACATGATGCCCGTGGTCAGGCCCACCGCACCGGTCTGCATGGCTTCGTCGATATAGCCGCGTGCCCAGTCCAGTTCCTTTGTGGTAAACGGCGCGCGGCCATAGCCCTTGACGGCGGCCCGCAGCGTGCCGATGCCCACATAGTTGCCGATGTTCAGCGGCTTGTCGGTCTTGTCCAGCGCGTCCACATACTCGTGGAAGTGCTCCATGCGCATCGTATCCGGCATGGGGCCAAGGCATGGTTCGATGTAGTCGGAAATCTGCTGAGCGGTTTCGGGGCGGACGGGCAGCGGAGCCAGCCCGCAGTTGCCGCCGATGATGGTCGTCAGACCCTGGGCCGTCTCGATGCGGCCAAAGTCCGGGTCAACCAGCGCCGCAGTGTCGCAGTGGCGGTGGGTATCGATAAAGCCCGGTGTCACCGCCATCCCCGCCGCGTCGATGACGGTATCGGCTTCGACGTCAATGTGCGGCACGACGGCTTCGATTTTGTCGTCCTGCACCAGCACGTCGGCGGCAAAGCCCGCCGCGCCTGTGCCATCGTAGACTGTTCCGTTTTGGATGAGCGTTCTCATACCAGCATCCCCCTTGCCGCAACCTTCTCTTTGTGCAGGGTCTCGCCGTCATAGAGGTAGACCTCATTCTGCTGGTTGATGGTGGTGCAGACATGAATGGGAATCAGTTCGACGATATCGCCGACGTGCAGGCCGGTATCGCCCTTCTTGCTGGTCAGGATGCCGTGCTCCTCGTTCATGCGCAGCAACTGCAAATCGTCGTTGCCTGCCACCACGGCGTAGCCCGGGTAGTAGTAGGGCGGCGTTTCGGGCACGATGTCCATGTAGAAGGTCTTCGTGCCGCCGTCCAGCACGGCGTATTCCTTGCTGGGGGTGCTGACCACGGTAGCATAGACGCGCACGGCGATTTCATCCAGCGTGGCCGCGCCCTCCTTCGTCAGCATAAAGTCGTTGAAAATGTAGGTGCCGGGGCGAACCTCGGTGACTTTTCCGGTCTTGGCAACCTCGATGCCCGTGGGCGTAGAGCCTGCGCTGATATCGGTGATGGGCACACCAGCGGAGCGGATGCTCTCGGCAATCTGCTGCATCAGCTCGCCTTCCTCGGCGGCGGCCTCGTACTTATCCAGCGTCGGCGCGTCGTGATAGACCAGGCTCTTGAAGGTGTAAATGCCCGTCAGATTCAGGTTGGGCAGGTTGTGGATGGCCACAGCCAGCGCGGCGGCTTTGTCGCGCTCGACGCCCGTGCGCTTGGCGCCGGTGTCAACTTCCAGCCGGACCTCCAGCGTGACCCCCGCTTCCACAGCGGCGGCGCTGAGGGGCTTTGCGATTTCTAGGCTGTCCACACCCAAAATCAGGCGGCTCAGCCTCTTGGCCAGCGCAATAACACGGCGCACACGGAAATCACCAACCATCGGGTAGGCGATGAAGATATCGTCCACACCGCCGTCAGCCATAACCTCGGCTTCGCCGACCTTGGCGCAGGTCACGCCGTCGGCCCCAGCTGCCAGCTGCATTTTGGCAAACAGCGGCATTTTATGCGTCTTGATATGCGGGCGCAGCTTGACGCCGCAGGCATCGCATGCGGCCTGCATTTTTTTGATGTTTTCCTCCGCCATGCGGGTATCCAGCACAACGCAGGGTGTCTCCAACTGGTGCAGAAGTTCTTTGTCCATAGAAGTTATGTACTCCTTTCTGCAAATAAAGATTTTGTAGGGCGAGCATCGTCCGTACCCGTGTGCAGCAGCGGTATGCTTCCCGGACGGATATGGAATCCGCCCCTACGTGTAGGGGTCGATGCTTGTGCTTGTCATCGATCCGAAAAGTCAGCGCTGCCGCAAGGCCCCTACAGTCTCTACACTTTAATAGGTATCGGCTACGCTGAGAATACGCAGCTGCTTTTCCAGTTCCGCCGCGGTGGGCTTGCCGGGCAGCTGGGCTTTGTCTATTGTGACCGTCACGCCTGCAGGGCCGGTGATGTCAAAATAGTTGTCACTCAACACGCAGTCCACATCCACAAAGGTAAGCTCCACGTAGCTTGCGTAGGTGTCCGCCGTGATGTGCAGCGTGTATTTCTCGGTGTCCTCGGTGACGGCGGCGGTGTAGTTCGGCTTCGCAAAGCGGAAGTGCTTTGGCTTGACGAACAGCGTCGTGCCACGGCTGACGATTTCACCGTTCTCGCGCAGTTCATAGGCTGCCACGGTGCTGTGGCAGACCTCGTCGTCGGTCAGATACTCGCTGAAATCGCAGTGCAGGACGTTCTCGACCTTAAACGGGCCAATCTCGACGGGAACCGTCTTCTCCCACACGGTGGTGAAGTCATTGCGGAACAGCCGCACGGTCAATTCGGCCTTGCGCGGGGCAAAGCCCTCGTTGTGGATGTAGTAGTCGATTTCGGGGCTGAGTTCTTCTTTCTCGCAGGCCGTAGCCATAAAGCGGCTGTAGAACCGCTTGGCACCGTAGTGCAGGGCCTTCCAGCGGCCGTCGCAGTCGATGCTGGCCCAGCTGGCGACCGGCCAGCAGTCGTTGAGCTGCCAATACAGCGAGCCCATGCAGCGGCCATAGTTGCGCCGCCAGTGCTCCACGCCGTACTGGATGGCTTTCAGCTGCAAAATCTGCGAAATGTAGGCGATGCACTGCATGTTTTTGGGATACAGGTAGTAATCGGATACATAGGTGAAGATTTTGGTGTTGGCCATGCCGTTTTTCTGGTGGGACTCCATGACCTCGCTGAAGATGTTCTGATCCTCGGGCAAAGAGAAGGTGTCCAGCGTCTTCTGCGTCGGGAAGGACTGAAAGCCGTACTCGGAGCAGAAGCGGAACTTGTAGTTGCGGTACTCAGTAAACGGCTTGCCGGAGTGCCAGACATCCCAATAGTGCTTGTCGCCGCGCTCCCAGTCGTTGGGGTCGTCAAACGAACCTCCGGAGGATGGGCTGGACAGCCAGTAATAGGTCTGGTCGTCGGCGGCGTGTACGCAGCGGGGCAGCAGCAGCTCAAACATCTTAATGTAGTCGGCCTTGTACTTGGCGCGGTGGCCTTCCAGGCGTGCCCAGCTGGCCCAGCCCCACTCCATCTCATTGTTGCCGCACCACAGGGCCATGCAGGCGTGGTGGCGCAGGCGGCGGACGTTGTCGGTCGTCTCGGCCAGGATGTTCTGCTCAAAGTGGTCTTCCAAATCGTAGACGTTGCAGCCGAACATCAAATCCTGCCAAACGAGAATACCGTACTCGTCGCAGGCATCGTAGACGGTGTCGTCAGGGTAGTAGCCGCCGCCCCAAATACGAATCATGTTGAAGTTGGCCGCCGCGCAGTCAGCAATCAAGCGGCGGGAGCGTTCGGCCGTAACGCGGCCGCGGATGTTATCCTCGGGGATGTAATTCGCACCCATCGAGAAGATTTTCTGCCCGTTGACAACGACGGCAAACTGGCTGCCGGGGAACTCATCCTTGTCGGTGCAGACGGTAATCATGCGCAGACCCAGGCGGCAGGTGTAAGTATCCACCGCTTCACCCGCATTTTGCAGCGTGACGGTCACGGTGTACAGCGGCTGCGCGCCGTAGCCGTTCGGCCACCAGAGCTGCGGGTTCTCGACTGTGAACTCTGCGTCGGCCTTGCCGTTTTCGACGGGTACCGTCACGCAGGTCTCTCCCCCATCGGGGGCGGTCAGCGTGCAGACGGCCTGCAGGGCCGCGGCGGGGCTGACGACATCAACGGCGATTTCCGCGGTGATTCGCACCTTGCCATCCTCATGGAACTGACGCAGCCGCACGTCAGAAAGCTCGGCGGTATTTACCAAATGCAGGCTGACGCCGCGCCAGATACCGACATCGGGCAGGTTTGGGCCCCAGTCCCAGCCAAACATGTAGTGCGCCTTGCGCAGGTAGGTGTTGCCGTGCTGGCAGCCCGTGGACGCGTAGAAGATATCGCTCTCGGCGTCCTTGGCCTCAATATAGCGCAGCGGGGAGGCAAAATCAACCCGCAGCGTGTTTTCGGCCTGCAGCTTATCCGTCACGTCCACGCACCAGGTGCGGTGCATGTCGTCGGCGTTCAGGATGACTTCGCCGTTCAGGGTTACGGTCGCCAGCGTGTCCAGACCTTCAAACACTAAGGTGGCTTTGGCGGCGACGCACTGGGCGGCGGTCAGGGCATAGCTTCGCCAGTAAGAATAGTCCTTGTAGAACAGTTGCTTGACCTTGTACTCATTCGTGCGCCAATAGGGGTCCTCGCACAGGTTCAGCGCCAGCATATCACTGAGCACGCTGCCCGGCACCGTGCCGGGGTGGACGGCGTCGCTGTCGCTGGCCGACCACTGCCAGGTACCGTTCAGGCAAATTTTCTCGTCCATAACGGCTCCTTTTTATCAGGCCTTCAGACCGGAGGTTGCAATGCCTTCGACAAAGTTGCGCTGGAAAATCAGGAAGAAGATAACGACCGGCAGCACAAACAGGAACGCAGCCGCCATCAGGTGGGTCCAGTCCACGGAGAACTGGTTCAGGAAGCCCTGCAGGCCCAGGGACAGGGTGTACTTCTCGGTTTTGTTGATGTAAATCATGGGTGCCAGATAGTCGCCCCAGGCGTTGATGAACGCATAGATGCCGACGGTGGTCAGCGCGGGCTTGGACAGCGGTAGCGCAATGGAGAAGTAACGGCGGAACTCCCCTGCCCCGTCAATCTTGGCAGCTTCCATCAGGGAGTTGGGCAGACCCGCAAAGAACTGGCGCATAATGATGATGAAGAACGGCGTGCCGAAGAAGGTAGGCACAATCAGCGGCAGGTAGGTGTTGGTAGCGCCCAGCTTGGACCAGATGCGATACAGCGGAATCATCGTAACCGTGTAGGGAATCATCATCGTGGCCATAATCAGGGAGGAAATCACTTTGGAACCCGCCCACTTGATGCGCGCCAGGGAGTAGGCGACCATCGGAGTGGCGAACATCGAACCCAGCACGGACAGCACCGTGATGAAGATAGTGTTCATCATATATTTAATGTAGGGAATTTTCGCCAGGGCCTCGGGGTAGTTGCTGAAAATCCATTTGCGGGGCAGCAGCTGCACGGGAATCTGGAAGGCGTCGTAGTTCGTCTTCATCGAGGTGGTGAACATGATGATGAACGGTGACAGGAAAATCGCGCACAGGATGATGACCAGCACATAGAACAGTGCTTTTTTCACCAGGCCGATATAATAATGCTTCGAGTGGACCATTTTACTCTCCTCCTGCATTGTCGTTGACCTTCTTGGACAGGGTCGTCATAACCACGGTCAGCAGGCCGACGATGACGAACAGAATCCACGCCATTGCGGATGCACGGCCCATCTTCATGAAGGAGAACGCCGTGTTGAACAGGTACAGCGGGTACATCAGAATCGAGTTGGCCGGGCCGCCGCTGACATCGCTGGAGCCGCCGCCGGAACTTGCGTTGATAATAACGTAAACCTGGGTGAAGTACTGGAACGCGTTGATGATGTTCAGGATGGCCTGGTATACGATAACGGGTGCCACGCAGGGCAGCGTAATACGGAAGAAGCGGACAAAGGCGTTTGCGCCGTCGATTTCCGCGCTCTCGTAGTAGCTGCGCGGGACCTCCTGCAGGGCGGCCAGGCAAACCAGCATTGTGGTGCCGACGTTCCAGGTGCCCATGAGCACCAACGCCCACTTGGTGTAGTTGGGGTCAATCAGCCAGGCGGGACCGTTGATGCCGAACCAACTCAGCACACGGTTGATATAGCCGTAGGTCGGGTCAAACATCCAAATCCAGACCATCGTAGCCGCAACCATCGGGATAACGCTGGGCATGAAGAAGATGGTACGTGCCGCACCGCGGCCGCGGAAGGATTTATTCAGCAGCGAGGCTAACACCAGCGCCACAAACAGGTTGACAGGGGTGGAGACGAACGCCATGAACAGTGTGTTGCCCAGGGCCTTGTAGGTCAGCGGGTCGCTCAACACATATTTATAGTTGTCCAGGCCAACCCAAGTGGGATCCTTGACGGGGTTGAAGCTGGTAAAGCTGTAGTAGAACGACGTTGCCAGCGGGACAACGCTGAAGCAGATGAAGCCGATGATCCAGGGCAGGGCGAACAGGAAACCGTTGCGGTTATCCTCGGCCGAATAGTGGATTCCGGTTTTGGAACGTGCCATTGTTCAGGCTCCTTTCACATGTAAAGATAAAAATGTCACATATGGTGCGGCGCTGTTGTGGCGTCTGCACGCATATGTGACATTTGCCACTTTAGGGCCGATTTGCAAACAGTCTGTATATGGAGGTTTCAGATTGTCTGGGGAGAGATTCGATTAGCTCAGGCTCTCGGAGCGGGTCTTCAGCTCGGCCATAGCGTCCTCGGGCGTCTTGGAGCCGTTGTAGACGTAGTCGAGCTCCTCATTGATAAGGGAGGTGTACTGGGCCAGGTCAGCGATGGTGGCGTACTGAATGCCGTTCTCGTTCTTCAGCGCGTCGATGAAGATTTCGGCACTGGGCATAGCGGCCAGCATGTCGGGGTCATCGTACAGGCTGGGCAGAACAGGCAGATTCGCCATAGAGATCAGCAGCTGCTTGGTGGCGTCAGAGTTGGTGAAGTACTTGATGAAGTCCCAAGCGGCTTCCTCATTCTGGCAGGTAACGGGGATGGCCAGGGAGTTGGTCTCGTAACGGGAAGCACCCTGATTTTCGGGGTGAGCCTTGGTGCCGGGGATAAGCGCGACGCCGTAGTTCAGGTCGGCGTTGTTGGCCTTGATCATAGCATCCAGCCAGGTACCGTCGAAACGGAACAGCTGCTTGCCGGCAAAGAACATATCGTTCTCGGTGTAGCGGTTGGTGTTAGCGGTAGCAACGAACTCATTGACCTTGTCGATGCCGTACAGGCTGCGGTACTCAACGTTCATGTGCAGGCTGTCCAGGATGCCCTGGTCATCAGGGGTCAGGGTCTTGCCGTCCTCAGCCCACCAGCGGCCGCCGAAAGCGTAAATGCCTTCCTGACGGGCACTGGCCAGAGGGAACAGCGGGTAGCCCAGGCGGGTGATGTTGCCGTCGGCGTCGAGCTCGGTTGCCTTAACGGCCATTTCGTACAGTTCTTCCATTGTCGTCGGGGGTGCGTCGTAGCCGATTTCGGCCAGGATGTCCTTATTATAGAACATCTCGATAATCATGGCGGCCAAAGGCATGCCATACAGGTCATCATCCAGGGTGTTGGCGGTCAGGGCCTGTGCGGAGTAGGTGCCCGCCAGGT
This sequence comes from Bulleidia sp., assembly GCA_963655125.1. GTDB lineage: Bacteria > Bacillota > Clostridia > Oscillospirales > Ruminococcaceae > Gemmiger. Next base: position 3,205 of record CAVKDR010000027.1, on the reverse strand, counting down.
CGTAACCATCGGCGGAAGCCTTATCGTTCAGCGTCTCGATCAGGCCGTTGTTGGCGTAGTTGATGATATCCTGGTTGGAAACCTCGATGACATCGGGGGCTTCGGAGCCGGACAGCGCAACGATAATCTTCTGCTTATCGGTAACGCTCAGGCCTTCGACCTCAACCTTGTCCTGGCTGGCGTTGTAAGAAGCGATGGCGGCTTCAAAGGCAGCGGCCTCATCGCCGGAGTGGGAATACCAGAAAGTAATCTTGGTCTTTTCGCCCGTGGACTCCGCTGCAGTGGAAGCAGCAGTAGAGGTGGAGTCCGCAGTGGAAGTGGCGGTAGAGGCGGCGCTGCTTCCGCAGGCGGCCAGGGTGCCCATCATCATCGTTGCGGCCATAACGGCGGCCAGTTGCTTTTTCATGTCAAATCCTCCTTCAGATTTGGTGTTCTTGGTTGTATCCCCGCAGACTGCCTTTTTGTCAGCGCCCCTTGCGGGGTTCCGGCCGGATGCTGACTTTTGTTTTGGTGTCTGCGTCTTTCCTTGTTGACAAGACCAGAATATCATACTTTTTTTTAGATTTCAATAGGTTTTTGATAACAAATTCTTTTTCATGCAAATAGCCAACTTTTTCTTACATTTTTTCAGCAACTTGCCCAAGATTCTGTCTTTTATTCAGTTGTTTACTAAAATTTGGCGGATTCTTCAGCCATTAAGTGCATGTTTCCATCACAAAAATCCATTGTAACCCTTTTGTTACTCTATCAAAGCCAGCACCTGCAGCAGGTCGGCGGCGGCGGTCATCCAAACTTCTTTGTAGGTTGCGCAGACGGAATTTGGCCAATTCGGCTCGTCAGCATTACCTTTTGTTTGAATTCCGACTGCAACCGCGCCCACGGTCTTGCCCGGGAAAATGGCATACGGCTCACTGGAGTCCTGCCCGGCCCCGTAGACCAGGCTGGCCGCAAAGGGGTTGCATCCCGTGAACCACTGCGCCTGGCGCACGGCCAGCGCGCGCAGGTCGCTCTCCCCTGTCAGCGCCGCGCCCGCGGCCAGCGTCAGCTGAATGGCCGAGTTGCCGCGGAAGGAGAACCAAACTGGGAACTGCCGCAGCCACCAGCCGTTGCCCAGGTCGTCACCGTTGTACAGTTCTGCCAAATAGTTAGGCTTCTCGATTTCATAGTCGGACTGCAAATGCTCGAGTTCAAACGTCTCGCGGTCCTCAATCTCGCTTTCCTGGTAGATGCCCGCGGGCAGCATGCCGTAGGGGGACGCGTAGGTCGCCAGGCTGCGGATATAATCACCAAACAATTTTACAGATTTCTTCCACTGCGCGCAGGCGGTGTCGTCGGGCAGGGCCTTGATAAGCGCGGTCAGTGCCAGAGCGGGCAGATGCTCGCGCGACTGGTGGTTGTAGTGGACAAGCCGCTTGTGGCTTTCGTCCCGGTAGAAGAACCCGGCCACGCTGCAGGGGGACGGCGCGTCCTGCTGGCAGGCCATGAGCTTTTCGGCATATTCCCGGCCCGTCTCGGCGTACTCTTCTTTTTTCGTCAGCTGGTACAGCAGCGCCGCCGCGCGGATAATTTCGGCATAGTGCAGGCAGCGGGAGGCGTTGTAGGTGTGCTCCCACTTGCTGGGCAGCTCAACGCCGTACTGGTTCCAGCGCTCCATCGCAAAGGCGAAATCTTCCTCCGCGACCTGGCCGCACTTCCAGGCAAGACCGTCATCCCGGCCGGGCAGGGCCAATGCGGCCATTGCCTCGGTCTGGCAGTCAATCAGGTTAATCATCGCCTGGCCCTGAGTGCGCACATTGTCGGCATCGTCGGCGCTGCCGATTTTGTTGTCGGTCCAGCGGATAAGCCCCAGGCTGCTGGCGCGCACGCCGTCCCCAAAGCGAGTGCGCAGCGTGAATTCCAGCCCCCAGAGCGCTTCTTCCCACAGGCGCTCGCTCAGCATCGTATCACTCTTAAAGGAAAGCGCAGCCTGCAGAAGCACCTGGGTCGTCTCGGCGGACTGGGCCGCCTGCTGGGACATATCGCCCGCGTCGTGCCAGCCGCCGCAGAACGGCAGCAGCAGACCGTTGTGCTTGGCATAGATATCCATGTGGCACAGCCCGTGCTTACCCGGCACCGGATGGTCACAGCGCTCACAATAAATAAAGTTCAGAATTTGCCACACGGTCTCGTGGTTGGCGTCGGCGGCAATCGGGAACGGCTCGCTCGTCAGGCTGCCCACCTGCAAACGGTAGCAGCCCGGCGTCCGGAAGTCCGTAAAATCCAGCGTGGCAAAGCCGTTTTCTTTCCAGGTCGTTGTCTCGGCCTTTCCGGTGTAGGCGTTCTTGCCGTTTTCGTCGGTCAGCGTAAAGACACCGTCTGCGGGCAGATCGGCGGGGTCAATCAGCGCCAGCTTGGGGTCGCTGGGGCGGTAGCCCGCCTGGGCGTAGTGCAGGCGGCCCGGACGCGGCGCCCAGCCGGTCTCCTTCTCGGGCGCGTCGGTTTTCTCGACGGCGATTTCCGCAATGTAGAAATCCACCGTATCACCGTCGGCCACTTCCTTGCCGCTGATGCGGAAGCGGAATTCGATTTCCTGCACGTTCGACCGCGGCAGCTCGGGGATATCCCACAGCCAGTCGGTCCAGGCAAAGTTTTTCATCTCACAGGTCGTAAAGCCTGTGCGGTTGAACTTGTCGGGCACCGCGCGGTCGCCCGGCTCGTCGTTGACCAGGCAGAGCGTCGGCTCCACAATGCGGCTGCCCTGGCAGGCCGTGTACAGGCGCACCCGCATGCGGTCATAGCCGGACCAATTGACCCCGCCCATTGCAAACTTGGCGCGCAGCTGCCCGTAATAGGAGCAGTTGCCGTCCTGCGGCATGCCGTAGGGCCACTCCTTGCAGACGCGGGGCGCGTGCAGCCAGACGACTTTTTCACCATCCTGCTCGGCCCATTCGGCCACGCCCTGCCACGGGGTGGTGGGCAGTGCGCCCGACGGCATCCAGACCGTTTTGGCGTCCAGCACGGCGCGGCGGCGCAGGCGTGCCTCGCGGGTGGTTTCCTCGTGCAGGGGCAGCGGGCGGTGGAGGTACCCGCTGCGGCGCAGCTCTTCGGCAAATGTTTTTTTGCACATAATGGGACATCCTTTCTTTGTTTATGTATGTTTTTTTGATTTTCTAAAAATTTCTAAAATTTTTTTAGGTTTTCTCTTGCCCTCTATTAAAACTCATGT